>JAUXVT010000058.1 GCA_030680405.1 Thiobacillus sp.
TTTTACCGTTGAAACGGCGGCCATACCACGACGCCAGGCCTTCCTCACTGTAGGGGCGGCGCTCGGTCTGCGGGGTATAGGTGCTGCCCAGCGCGCTATAGCTGCGGTTGGCAAAGCGGCTCAGCGGCTCATTGCGCGGCACGGCGTCGGGGATGGCATCCAGATTCGCAGGCGGCGTGGCTTCGGGGCCGTCGTCGAGGTAATAGCCGCCGCTTTTTGCTGACTTGGCAGGCGCCGGTGTTTTTTCGGGGGCGCTCGGACTGCTGCTACACCCAGCCAGCGCCAGGGCGATTGCGGTCAAGCCTAAAATCAGATTTGTTTTCATGCGCCTAGTTTATCGCGTCATCAACTGGCGATGTGTTGCCACGCTCATCATGATGCCCACACCCAGCAATAGCGTGATGAGCGCCGTCCCGCCATAACTCATCAGCGGCAGCGGCACCCCGACCACCGGCAATATGCCCGACACCATGCCCATGTTGACGAACGCATAGGTGAACAGGTTGAGGCTCAGCGTGGCCGCCATCAGCCGCCCGAACAGCGTCGGCGCCCGCGCCGCGATGACCAGGCCGCGCGCGACAATGGCCAGATACAGCACGACCAGCAGGATCGCGCCGACGTAGCCGAATTCCTCGCCGAACACGGCAAAAATGAAGTCGGTCGTGCGCTCGGGAATGAAGTCGAGCTGGCTTTGCGTGCCCTGCGTCCAGCCCTTGCCGAACAGCCCGCCCGAGCCGATCGCGATGGTCGACTGAATGGTGTGATAGCCGGCGCCCAGCGGGTCGGACATGGGGTCGAGCAGGGTCAGCACACGGCGCTGCTGATAATCGTGCATCAAGCCCCACACCACCGGCAGACTGGCCGCGCCCAGGGTGGCGCCACCGAGGATGACCTTCCACGGCAGGCCGGCAAAGAACAGTAGATAAAAACCCGAGGCACCGAGCATCATTGCGGTGCCCAGATCAGGCTGGCGCAGGATCAGCAGAAACGGCACCAGCAGCAGCACGCCGCCGACCAGGAAGTGTCTGGCACGCAGCACCGCCTCGTTGCGCTGGAAATACCAGGCCAGCATCAAGGGCAGCGCCAGCTTCAGCAGTTCCGATGGCTGGAACGCCACGAATCCAAGATTCAGCCAGCGCCGCGCGCCGTTGCGGACCTCGCCGAACAGCGCCACCCCGATCAGCAGCACCACGCCCGCAACAAACAAGGGCGGCCCCACCCTGGACAGCAGATGCGGCGGCACGTTGGCCATCACCACCATCACCCCCAGCGCCAGTCCGATGTTGATCAGGTGGCCACTGATGCGCGCCGGGCTCTGCCCCGAAGCGCTCGCCACCACCGCCAGGCTGATGCCCAGCAACACGAGCACCAGGGTCAGCAGAATGCCGTCCAGGTGACTCAGCCGGCGCACGATCCAGTGACTAATCCGCGGCACTTTCCACCTCCAGTTTCATTTCGCCTGGGCGTTTCCCGGTCAGGTAATAATCGAATACGGCGCGCGCGATCGGCGCGGCGGTGGAGCCACCATGTCCGCCGTTCTCGACCATCACCGCCACCACGATAGTGGGGTTCTCGGCCGGCGCATAGGCAATGAACAGCGCATGATCGCGAAACTGCCGGGACAGCCGGCTGGCTTCATAGCGCGCGCCCTGCTTGATGCCGACCACCTGCGCGGTGCCGGTCTTGCCGGCGATCGTGTAGGGCGCGCCGGCCGCCGCTCTGGACGCGGTGCCGCCCGGACGCATCACGTCCACCAGACCCTGGCGCACCACTGCGAGGTTTGCCGGGGCGATCGCCATCTGGCCGCGCACCCCGCCCGGCTGCGGCTGCCAGGTATGGGCAAGTGGGTCGCGCACCGCCTGCACCAGACGCGGCTCGATCCGCTTGCCGCCGTTGGCGAGCATGGCGGTCGCCGTCGCCAGTTGCAGCGGGGTGGTCAGCTGATAGCCCTGACCGATGCCCGCAATCACCGTCTCGCCGGGATACCAGGGCTGCTTGAAGCGGCGCTGCTTCCATTCGCGCGAGGGCAGCAGGCCGGACGACTCGCCTTCCAGATCGATGCCGGTTTTTTCGCCCAGGCCGAACTGCGCCAGAGTGTCGTGCATTCGGTCGATGCCCATGTCCACCGCCAGCCGGTAATAGTAGACATCGCATGACTGGGAAATGGATCGGCGCAGATCGACAACACCATGCCCGCCGCGTTTCCAGTCGCGGAACTGGTGGCGGCTGTTGGGCAGACTGTAAAAACCGGGATCGACGATGCTGTCCGCAGGCTTGCGCAATCCCAGTTCGAGGCCAGCCAGCGCCATGAACGGCTTGATCGTCGATCCCGGCGGATAGATACCACGCAGGACGCGGTTCACCATCGGCCGCTCCGGCGATTCGTTGAGCGACTTCCAGGTTTCCGGATCGATGCCGTCGACAAACAGGTTGGGATCGAATCCGGGCTTGGAGACCAGCGCCAGCACCCCGCCGGTGTTGGGGTCGAGCGCCACCAGTCCGCCCAGATAATCGCCGAACGCGTGTTCGGCCACGGCCTGCAACTCTACATCGAGATGCAGGCGCAAGTCCCTGCCCGGCACCGGCGGAATCCGCGACAGCATGCGCACCGCGCGGCCGCTGGCGTCGGTCTCCATCTGATCAAACCCGGTGCGGCCATGCAGCAGGGTTTCGTAACTCTGTTCCAGTCCGGTCTTGCCGATGTAGGCACTGCCCTTGTAGTTCTGCTCGCGGCCGTCCTCGCGCAGGCGTTTCAGGTCGCCATCGTTGATGCGGCCGATAAAGCCCAGCACATGCGCCATGCCGGGGCCGGCCTGATAGTTACGGAACAGCCGCGCCTTCACTTCCACCCCCGGCAGGCGATAGCGGTTGGCGGCGAGCACCGCCACTTCTTCGTCGGTCAGCCTGCTTTTAAGCGGCACGGTTTCGAACTCATGCGATTCGGCAAGCAGGCGCCGAAAACGCCGCAGCTGCCCTGGCGTGATCTCGATCAACTTGCCCACGTCGGCCAGCGTGGCCTCCAGGTTTTCAGTCTGCGCGCGGGTCAACTCCAGCGTATAGGCCGAATAGTTTTCCGCCAGAATGCGGCCGTTGCGGTCAAGGATCAGCCCGCGGTTGGGTGCGGTGGGCACCCGCGAAATGCGGTTGCTTTCGGCACGCTGGATGTAATACTCGTGCTGCACGATCTGCAGATAATATGCGCGCGCCAGCAGCGCGATCGCCAGCAGCGCGACGAAAGCCGCGCCCACTTTCAGGCGGCCGTGGAAGCGGGCCAGTTCACGGTCCAGATTCTTCAGCGGGGTGGCAAGGCTCATGCCCGATCCTGCAACCCCTTGCCATGCCACAGGCGCACAAACAGGGCAATCAGACACCACAGCACGGTGCTGCTCAATACCGGCAGCAGCATGGCCAGGCTGGCCGGCGGATTGACCGCCAGCCAGCCAATCAGCAGCACTGCCAGCTGCACCGTCAGCAGGATGGGGAACAGCTGCGCGGCTTGGCGGAACGGATCGAACTGCAGCAGTCGCATACGCAGAAACAGCACCAGATACACGCCGGTCACATAGGCGATGGCGTGCTGGCCGAACACCGCGCCATCCTGAAAATCGGCCAGCAGTCCGAGGAAAAACGCCGCGCCGAAACCAATGCGCGCGGGCTGATGCAGGGTCCAGAAGAGCACGCCGACCAGCACGAAATCCGGCCGCAGGGCCAGTGCCCAGCCCGACCACGGCAGTTGCTCCAGCAACACCGCCAGGGTCAAGCTGCCGAGGATACGGCGCCAGCTGCCAAGCGCCTGGGTGGGCATGTTCATCGCGTTGTCACCTGCGGCTCGGCGATCAGCACCAGCACGACACGGGAACGGTCGAGGCCCGCCAGCGGCAGGCATTCCACACGCAGATAAGGGCTGGATTGCGAACGGGAAACCCGGCTGACGCGCGCCACCGGAATGCCGGCCGGATACACCCGGTCAATACCCGATGTCAGCAGACGATCGCCCGCCCGGATATCGGTCTGCGCCGGCATGTAACGCAGTTCCATCTGGCCGTGCCCGCTGCCGGCGGCCAGCCCGCGCTGGCCGGTACGCTCGACGAACACCGGCGTCAGCTGATCCGGGCTGCTCACCAGCGCGACTTCGCTCGACCCCGGATACACCCGGCTCACCTGCCCCACCAATCCGGTAGCATCGACCACCGGCAGGCCGCTGCGCAGCCCTCCTCCGCCACCCAGGTCCAGGGTGATGCGCTGGGCAAACCAGTCGTGCCCCTGATACAACAGGGCAGCCTGCACTGCCTGCTGGCCGGGGCGGGTTTGCAGTTGCAGCAGGGTGCGCAATTCGGCATTTTCGCGAACCAGCTCTTTCGCGGCATTCACGCTAACCAGAAGCCGCGCACGTTCAGCCAGCAGGGCATCGCGTTCTTTCTGCAGGAGACGGTGGCGGGCAAAGAATCCGCCGAGTTCGGCGGCGATATCGGAAGGCACGCGCAGGATCTCGCGCGCGGGTTGCAGCAACAGCGAGAAGCCGCTGCGCAAGTCGTCGAGCGCGCGATAACGGGCATCGACCACCACACAGGACACGCCGACCAGGAGCCAGATCAACAGGCGTGCCGTCGGCCCCAGCCGGCGGGCGAACATGAGTTGACCGGGCGTCGCCATCAGCTGCCCCTGTCCACGGTAACGCGCGTGGCCGCGTTCACTCGTTGGTGAACACCGACGCCAGTTTGTCCATTTCTTCCAGGGCGCGCCCGCAACCGCGCACCACGCAGGTCAGCGGGTCATCGGCGACAATCACCGGCAAGCCGGTCTCCTCCATCAGCAGGCGGTCGAGGTCGCGCATCAGCGCACCGCCGCCGGTCAGCACCATCCCCTTTTCGGCGATGTCGGCGCCGAGTTCGGGCGGCGTCTGTTCCAGCGCCTGCCTCACCGCGCTGACGATGGCGTTCAGCGGTTCAGTCAGCGCTTCGAGGATTTCGTTGGACGACACGTTGAAACTGCGCGGCACGCCTTCTGCCAGGCTGCGTCCCTTGACTTCCATTTCCAGCACTTCGGCGCCGGGGAAGGCCGACCCCATTTTCTTCTTGACCTGCTCGGCGGTCGCCTCGCCGATCAGCATGCCGTAGTTGCGGCGGATATAGTTGATGATGGCTTCGTCCATGCGGTCGCCGCCGACACGCACCGAGTTGGCGTAAACCACGCCGCCGAGCGAGATCACGCCGACCTCGGTGGTGCCGCCGCCGATGTCGACCACCATCGAACCGGAGGGTTCGGCCACCGGCAAGCCGGCGCCGATCGCCGCCGCCATCGGTTCCTCAATCAGATAGACCTGACGCGCGCCGGCGCCGATCGCCGATTCACGGATCGCACGGCGCTCCACCTGGGTCGAGCCGCATGGCACGCAGATGATGATGCGCGGGCTGGGACGCAGCATGCGGGTGTCGTGCACCTTCTTGATGAAATACTTGAGCATCTGCTCGGTGACGGTGAAGTCGGCGATCACGCCGTCCTTCATCGGCCGGATCGCCTGCAGGTTGCCTGGGGTGCGCCCCAGCATCTGCTTGGCTTCCGCACCCACCGCCTGCACCGTGCGCTTGCCCCCCACGGCATCGGTGCGGATCGACACCACCGAGGGCTCGTCCAGCACGATGCCGCGGCCGCGCACATAAATCAACGTGTTGGCAGTGCCGAGGTCGATCGCGAGATCGGTGGAAAAATAGCTGGTGAAGAACTTGAACATGGTGGCGGCAACGCCCGCGCCAGGCGGGCGAAAGGGCAGAAAAAACAAGGGGGCTATGATACCCTAATGGGCTTCAATCCCGTAAGTCATCAGGTGGTTCCATGTCCCTCAGCCAGGACGACGTCAAGCGCATCGCCCGCCTTGCGCGCATAGAAATCGACGATGCGCAGGCGCAGGCCACGCAGGGCCAGCTCAATACCATTTTCGACCTCATCGCCACCATGCAGGCGGTCAACACCGATAACGTCAGTCCGATGGCGCACGCGCAGGAGGTGTATCAGCGCCTGCGCGACGACGTCGTGACTGAAACCGACCGCCATGCAGCCTTCCAGGCCGTGGCGCCGGCGGTCGAAAACGGCCTCTACCTCGTGCCCAAAGTCATCGAATAAGTCATGTCCGAATCGTCTCTTTCCGCGCTCGCCGCGCAGCTCGCCGCCAAACAGATTTCCAGCCGCGAGCTCGCCCAGCACTATCTCGACCGCATTGCCGCGCTGAATCCCGCTATCAACGCCTTCATCACGGTGGATGCCGACAGGACGCTGGCCGAAGCCGCAGCCGCGGACGCCCTGCGCGCCGCCGGCAATGCGGGTCCACTCACCGGCGTGCCGATCGCGCACAAGGACATTTTCTGCACCGATGGCTGGCTCACCACCTGCGGCTCGAAAATGCTGCACAACTTCGTCGCGCCCTACGACGCCCACGTGATCCAGCGCTTCAAGGCCGCCGGCATGCCGAGCCTGGGCAAGACCAACATGGACGAGTTCGCCATGGGCTCGTCCAATGAGACCAGCTATTTCGGCGCGGTGAAAAACCCCTGGAACACCGCCTACGTGCCCGGCGGCTCGTCCGGCGGCGCCGCCGCCTGCGTCGCCGCGCGCATGGCGCCCGCCGCCACCGGCACCGACACCGGCGGCTCGATCCGCCAGCCCGCCGCGCTGTGCGGCATCACCGGACTGAAACCCACCTACGGCCTGGTGTCGCGCTTCGGCATGGTCGCGTTCGCCTCCAGTCTCGATCAGGCCGGGCCGATGGCGCCCTCGGCCGAGGACTGCACGCTGCTTCTCAACGTGATGACCGGCTTTGACCCCAACGACTCGACCAGCCTGGAACGCGAGAAAGAGGATTACACGCGCGATCTGGAGAAGCCCTTGAGCGGCCTGCGCGTCGGCCTGCCGCGTGAATTCTTCGCCGAGGGCCTCAACAACGAAGTCGCGGCCGCGGTGGAAGCGGCGGTCACCGACCTTCAAAAACTCGGCGCGACGACCGTCGAGATTTCGCTCGCCAACTCCCAGCTCGCGATTCCCGTGTACTACGTGCTGGCGCCGGCAGAAGCATCAAGCAACCTGTCGCGCTTCGACGGCGTGCGCTACGGCTACCGCGCGCCGGAGTACACCAATCTCGACGACATGTATTGCAAAACCCGCGCGCAAGGCTTTGGCGCGGAGGTGAAGCGCCGCATCCTGATCGGCGCCTATGTGCTCTCCCACGGCTATTACGATGCCTATTACCTGCAGGCGCAGAAAATCCGCCGCCTGATCGCCAACGACTTCGGCGAGGCCTTCAAGACCTGCGACGTCATCCTCGGCCCCACTGCGCCCGGCACCGCGTTCAAGCTCGGCGAAAAATCCGGCGATCCGGTGGAAATGTATCTCAACGATCTCTACACCATCCCCGCCAACCTCGCCGGTCTGCCTGGCATGTCGCTGCCGTGCGGCTTCGATTCCAAAGGCCTGCCGATCGGCCTGCAGCTGGTCGGCAATTACTTCAGCGAGGCGAAAATGCTCAACGTCGCCCATCAATACCAGCGCGCCACCGACTGGCATGCGCGCGCGCCGGAGGGCTTGGAATGAAGTGGGAGACCGTGATCGGGCTGGAAGTCCACACCCAGCTGGCTACCCGTTCCAAGATCTTCTCGGGCAGCAGTACCGCGTTCGGCGCCGCGCCCAACACCCAGGCGAGCGCGGTCGACATCGCGCTGCCCGGCGTGCTGCCGGTATTGAACCGCGGCGCGGTGGAATATGCGATCAAGTTCGGTCTCGCGATCGGCGCGACGCTCAACCGCGTCAACGTGTTCGACCGCAAAAGCTATTTCTACCCCGACCTCCCCAAGGGCTACCAGATCAGCCAGCTGGCCAAGCCCATCGTCGAGGGCGGCGCGCTGAAAATCCAGGTGGGCGAAACGGAAAGAATCATCCACCTCACCCGCGCCCACCTGGAAGAGGACGCCGGCAAGTCGCTGCACGAGGATTTCCACGGCATGACCGGCATCGACCTCAACCGCGCCGGCACGCCGCTGCTGGAAATCGTCTCCGAGCCGGAGATGCGCTCCAGCGCCGAGGCGGTGGCCTACGCTCGCGCGCTGCACACGCTGGTGACCTGGATCGGCATCTGCGACGGCAACATGCAGGAAGGCAGCTTCCGCGTCGACGCCAACGTCTCGGTACGCCCGGCCGGGCAGACCGAATTCGGCACCCGCCGCGAAATCAAGAACCTCAACTCCTTCCGCTTCCTGCAGCAGGCAATTGATTACGAAGTCCGCTGGCAGATCGAAACGCTGGAAGACGGCGGCCGCATCGAACAGGCCACGGTGCTGTTCGACCCCGACAAGGTCGAGACGCGCATGATGCGCAGCAAGGAAGAGGCGCACGACTACCGCTACTTCCCCGACCCCGACCTGCTGCCGATCAAGCTCGACGAGGACTGGATCGAAGCCGTGCGCGCCACGCTGACCGAACTGCCCGTCGCGATGCAGGCGCGCTTCCAGAGCGAATATGGCGTGTCTGCCTACGACGCGGCTGTTTTGACGGGTTCGCGCGCGCTCGCCGATTATTTCGAGACCGCCGCGAAAGCCTGCGACCAGGGCAAACTCGCCGCCAACTGGGTGATGGGCGAACTCTCGGCCGCGCTCAACAAGGCCGAACTCGACATCGCGCAAAGCCCGGTTTCGGCCGCCCAACTCGGCGCACTGATCACCCGTATCCAGGACGGCACGCTGTCCGGCAAGCTCGCCAAGCAGGTTTTCGAAGGCCTGTGGGAAGGCGCCGGCGAAGTCGACGCCATCATCGAGGCGCGCGGGCTCAAGCAGATGTCCGATTCCGGCGAACTGGAAAAAATCATCGACGCGGTGCTCGCCGCCAACCCGAAGTCGGTCGAGGAATTCCGTTCCGGCAAGGACAAGGCCTTCAACGCCCTGGTCGGTCAGGTGATGAAGGCCAGCAAGGGCCGCGCCAACCCGGCGCAGGTCAACGAGCGGCTGAAAGCCAGGCTGCATAATTGAAAAGAGCGAATTGGCCAGGGTGCCCGGCCAGTTCTCAACCCCATTGGTGAATCTCGATCGCAGCCACAGCGCTGTGGCAAAAGACGACTTGCCTGTTTTTTTACTGCTTGCCCGACAGTTCCCGGAACCGCGCCTTGCCGGCCGCGTATTTCTCGCTCACCTGAACCATTGCCTCTTCATTGGTGAGGATGGTGCGTTTCAGATCCAGGCTTTCCCTGGTGGCCTGATCCAGTTGTTCCTGCAGGTTGGGCGAAACCGGGCGGCCCGCCTTTTCGATATTGGCGATGCGTGTCTTCAGTTCGGCTAGGTTGGCTTCCACCGCCTTGCCGCGGATTTCAGCGCCCTTGATCGCCAGCTTGTGATGCTCCAGCGCGCGGTCGCGCGCCAGATCGATTTCTGCTTCAGTCGTATAGGTCTGGGTCAGCGCACGATCGAGCTGCGCCTGTTTTTGCTGTTCCTGCTGAATGCGCTTTTGCTCGGCCTGGCGCTCGGCCTCGGCACGGCGTTCCGCCAGGGATTGCGTGCGCCGGATGATGTTGCCCTGCCTGCTCATCTCGGCGCCGCCGCTTTGCTGATAGGTCATCGGCAGGGTATCGCTGTAATGCACGCGACCATTGCCGTCCACCCAGCGGTACATCGTCGCCTGCGCCGTGCCCGCGCTTAGCAGCAAGGCTGCCAGCAACGCGCTAAACGCCATACGCGGCGCGGTATCCAGCCACAGCCTGCAAATCTTGTTGTCTGTCCGCATCACGTTCCAAAAACTCCACCAGATTGTCCAGCGTGGCCACCGCCACCACCGGAATGTCATATTGTTCGCGCACTTCCTGCACCGCCGACTTGTCGCCGCTGCCGCGCTCCATGCGGTCCAGCGCAATCACCACCCCGGCCGGTTCGGCACCGGCATGGCGGATCAGGTCCACCGACTCGCGCACCGAAGTGCCCGCCGAAATCACGTCGTCGACGATCAGCACGCGGCCTTGCAGCCGCGCGCCGACCACCGTGCCGCCTTCGCCGTGATCCTTGGCTTCCTTGCGGTTGTATGCGTACGGCACATTCCTGCCCATGCCCACCAGCGCAATCGCAATGCTCGCCGCCAGCGGAATCCCCTTGTAGGCCGGGCCGAACAGCACGTCGAACGCGATCCCCGAGTCGACAATGGCTTTCGCGTAAAATTCGCCCAGCCGTTTCAGCTTGTCGCCGTCGTTGAACAGCCCCGCATTAAAAAAGTAGGGGCTCATGCGCCCCGCCTTGGTCTTGAACTCGCCAAAACACAGCACCTGCGACGCGATGGCGAATTCCACAAACTCGGCTTTGTAATCGGACATTTCCTGGCTTTTCTTGAATAAAAACGCAATGCGAATTATATCGGCCAACCTTAACGGCATCCGTTCCGCCGCCACCAAGGGTTTCTTCGACTGGCTGCCCACCCAGGGCGCCGACGTTGTCTGCGTGCAGGAGCTCAAGGCGCAGGCCGCCGATCTCAAGCCCGGATTCATCCAGTGCGACGGTCTCACCGGCGCCTTCCATTACGCCGAGAAAAAAGGCTACAGCGGCGTCGGCGTCTACACCCGCCAGGCGCCACAGAAAATCATCGAAGGCCTCGGCGTTCCCGAATTCGATGCCGAGGGCCGCTACATCGAGGCCGACTACGGGAAACTGGCCGTCATCTCGCTCTACCAGCCCTCCGGCTCCAGCGGCGAGGAACGCCAGCAGGCCAAATTCCGCTTCATGGACGTCTTCTTCCCCCACCTCGAAGCGCTGATCCAATCCGGCCGCGAGATCGTCATCTGCGGCGACTGGAACATCGCGCACCGCGAAATCGACCTCAAGAACTGGAAATCCAACCAGAAGAATTCCGGCTTCCTGCCCGAAGAGCGTGCCTGGATGACGCGCCTGTTCGACGAGCTCGGCTGGGTCGACGTCTACCGTAGCCTCTATCCCGAGCACACCGGCGAGGCCTACACCTGGTGGAGCAACCGCGGCCAGGCGTATGTCAAGAACGTCGGCTGGCGCATCGACTACCAGATCGCGACGCCCGGCATCGCCGCCAGGGCCACCTCGGCCAGCGTCTACAAGGACCAGCGCTTTTCCGACCATGCACCGCTGATTGTCGATTACGATTACGTCCCATGAGCCTCTAACAGGGGGCAGGGGGCAGGGGGCACAACATGGCAAAAAAGGAACTGCCCAGCATCGGCGGACAATCCTTCGAAGCGCTCAAGCAGGTCAACGACCACGACGCCGAGTACTGGAGCGCACGCGGCCTTCAGCCCCTGCTGGGTTACAGCCAGTGGCGACGGTTCGAAGACGCCATCAAGCGCGCCCAAACATCGTGTGAGCAATCGGGCAATGATCCTGCCGATCATTTTGCCGGCGCCGGCAAAATGGTCGAACTTGGATCGGGAAGCCAGCGGGCAGTAGAGGACTATCAACTCTCTCGCTTCGCCTGCTACCTCATCGCGCAGAACGGCGACCCACGCAAGCCGGAAATCGAATAACAGCCATGCCGCTTTCCTGGAACGAAATCCGCAGCCGCGCCTACGAATTCTCGAAAAAGTGGATTGACGAAGAATCCGAACGCGCCGAAGCGCAAAGCTTCTGGAACGATTTTTTCGCCGTGTTCGGCATCGAACGCAAGCGCGTCGCCATATTCGAGAAGCAGATCGCCATGACGCGGACGGGCGAAAATCTCAAACATGGCCGCATCGACGCCTTCTGGAAAGGCATGCTGCTGATCGAGCACAAAAGCCGCGGCGCCGACCTCAGCCGCGCCTTCGCACAGGCCGCGGATTACTTCGACGGCATCGCCGAGCGCGATCTGCCACGCTATATCCTCGTGTCCGACTTCGAGCGCTTTCGGCTCTACGATCTGGAAGATGGTAGCGAGACCGAATTCAAGCTCGCCGATCTGCACAAGCGCATCAAGCATTTTGCCTTCGTCGCGGGCTACCGCACCCAGATCATCGCGCCGCAAAACCCGGTCAACATCAAGGCCGCCGAGCGCATGGGCAAGCTGCACGACCGGCTCAAGGCCAGCGGCTACGAAGGCCATTCGCTGGAAGTCCTGCTGGTGCGCCTGCTGTTCTGTCTGTTCGCAGAGGACACCGGCATCTTCCAGCCGGCCGGCAGTTTCCGGATCTGGCTCGACGAGCGCACCGCGCAGGACGGTTCCGACCTCGGCGCGCAATTAACACAATTTTTTCAGACGCTGAATACACCGGAAGACAAGCGTTCGAAAAATCTCGACGAACAGACCGCCGCCTTTCCGTATGTGAACGGCAGGCTGTTTGAGGAGACGTTGCCCATCGCTGCTTTCGACACTGCCCTGCGCGACGCCCTGCTCGATTGCTGCGCACTCGACTGGAGCGCGATATCACCCGCGCATCTTTGGCGCGCTGTTCCAGTCGATCATGGACGAAAAGGCACGGCGCAATCTGGGCGCACACTACACCAGCGAGAAAAACATCCAGAAGCTCATCAAGCCGTTGTTTCTGGATGCACTGTGGGCCGAATTTAGCAAGATCAAAGGCAACAGGAACAAGCTGTTCGAGTTTCATAAAAAACTGCGTGGCCTCACCTTCTTCGACCCCGCCTGCGGCTGCGGAAATTTCCTGGTCATCGCCTACCGTGAGCTGCGGCAACTGGAGCTGGAACTCCTGCGCACCGCCCACACGACCGGCCAGCTCGCGCTCGACGTGCACCAGATGATCGCGCTGGACGTCGATCAATTCTGCGGCATTGAAATCGAGGAATTCCCCGCCCAGGTTGCGCTGTGGCTGGCCGACCACCAGATGAACCTGAAGGTGAGCGAGGAATTCGGCCTCTACTTCGCCCGCATCCCACTCAAGACCAGCCCCAAGATCATCCACGGCAATGCGCTCACGCTCGACTGGAACGACGTACTACCCGCGGAGCGGTGCAGCTACGTCATGGGCAACCCGCCTTTCGTCGGCGCCAAATTCATGGACGACGACCAGCGCGCCGACACCCGCGCCGTATTCGATAGAATCGGCAATGCCGGCCTGCTGGATTTTGTCGCTGCGTGGTATGTGAAGACGGCGCGGTACATGCAATTTGCGCCCTCCTCCTTGAGGGGGAGGGCTGGAGAGAGGGTGAAAAGCCTGCCATCCGCGCCGCCTTCGTCTCTACCAACTCCATCAGTCAGGGCGAACAGGTCGGTGCGCTGTGGGGCTGGTTGCTGAATCAGGGCATCAAAATCCACTTCGCCCACCGCACCTTTTCGTGGAGCAACGAGGCGCGTGGCAAGGCTGCCGTGCATTGCGTCATTGTCGGATTCGGGCTCGGCGACAGCAGCGGGAAAACCATTTACGAGTACGCCGACATCAAGGGCGAGCCTCATGCCATAGCAGCTGCCAACATCAATCCGTATCTGGTCGATGCGCCGGACGTGGTGCTCAGCAACCGCCGCGCGCCGATCTGCCCAGTGCCCGAAATCGGCATCGGCAACAAGCCCATCGACGGTGGACACTACCTGTTCACCGACGACGAAAAGACCGAATTCCTGCGCCGCGAACCGCAAGCCGAAAAATGGTTCCGCCGCTGGCTGGGCGCGGACGAGTTCATCAACGGCTACCAGCGCTGGTGCCTGTGGCTGGGCGACTGCCCGCCTGGCGAATTACGCAGGATGCCCGAAGCCATGAAACGCGTGGAAGCCGTCAGGCAGTTTCGGCTGGCGAGCACATCGCCGCCGACGCAGAAACTCGTCGACACCCCGACGCGCTTCCACGTGGAGAACATGCCAGACTCGACTTACTTGCTGATTCCAGAGGTCTCATCTGAACGCCGGCATTACATACCTATCGGATTCATGCACCCCGACACCTTATGCAGCAATCTGGTGAAGATCGTCCCCCACGCCACCCTTTATCACTTCGGCGTGCTGACCTCAGCCATGCACATGGCCTGGGTACGCTCGGTGTGCGGCCGCCTGAAAAGTGATTACCGCTACTCCGCCGGCATCGTCTACAACAACTTCCCCTGGCCCGACGCCCCTGCCGACAAAACCCGGCAAGCCATTGAAGCCGCCGCGCAAGCGGTGCTTGACGCCCGCGCGCAATTCCCCGGCGCAACGCTCGCCGACCTCTACGACCCACTGAGCATGCCGCCCACGCTGCTGAAGGCGCACCAGAAACTCGATGCTGCAGTGGACAAGGCCTACGGCAAATCCGGCTTCAAATCCGACGCTGAGCGGGTGGCGTTTCTGTTCGAGCGTTATCAGCAACTGACCTCGCTACTGCCGGTCGCCTCCGAGAAGCGCAGCCGGAATAAAACCGTCGTTACTTGAACTTGATGGGTTTGCTCACGCCCGACCGGGTCACGCTGTACATGACAGGTGGTTTGGCCTGGGCGGCGAGCCGCTGGATTTTGTCGTAGAGGCGGGTCACGAGATCGGCGGTTTCGGCCGCCGAGGCATTGCCGGCCGCAAGCACGAAAACGATAACCCTGTGCTCTCGGAAGGCTTCGAGTTCGGTGGGGCGTCTGCGGATGTGCTTGTCACGGGTCAGCACAATCCAGCCTTCCCGACCTGCAACCGCCAGCCATTCTTCGTCTGGCGCATCGGGGGCAAACCGCTGGTGATGAGCTATATAGTCGGCACCGATCTTGTCCAGTGCCTCGCCCAGCGGACGACTCTAGGCGCAACGATCAACGAACAGGGTGATCGGATTAGGCGGCGCGGCGCTGTTCGAAGCGGAGCGCTTCTTCGATTTCTTTTTCGTCAACGTTGTAGTCGAGCGCCATGTCTTCCAGCGAATCGCCAGCCTGGAAACGATCGAAAATGACTTCGGTGGGCACGGCGGATTGCGTCAGGACAGGACGCCCGAACGACAGACGCGGATCTATGACCACGGATTTCGGCTGTTCCGCCATGTGGTCTGAAGTGCGGCTGTAGGGAAACAGTTTGATCGGGTTGCCTTGATTATCGCGTTCAATGCGCGCGAGTGCGAGTTCGAACTCGCCGCGCAGCGCCTCTTGCCCCTGACGCGAAACGTTCAGCAGTTTGCTGGCCTGCTCGACAAAAAGATCGATGCCGTTGGTTTTGAACTGTCGATCGATCAGCGGCCTGTCCGCACCCAACTGGCTACGCAGGTATTCGACGCTGTCGCGCACTTTAGGCAGGCTGACCCGCTGCACACGCCGGATCGCAGCCAGAACATGCAGTTCGCAAAGATTAGCAAACGACAGCAATTTATTGCGCGTATCGGCCGCTCGAATAACCGCTTTGAATCTCACACTGCCATCGTCCCGGCGTGTCTGTCCAAAACTCCAGGCTTTGACTGTGGCGGGGGGAAGATTGAGGATGTATGCGGCTTCGCTTGCCGGGTAAGCTGGCTTATCGAAAATGGCGGCCTTTTCTACGTGCTGGGTCATGGCGACATCTTATCCTAATGGCTCTTTTGAATCGACCATGGCTCCATCTCGCGCTTACAAGTATTGGGAATAGCTCGGTCTCGGCAATCCCAATCGGATAAAGTAGCGGCTTGCTGCTACTTGCGGACATGGTCGACTGGGCCGGAGTCTTTTCTCGTTGCAGATGGCCATGCCCAAAGCCGGCGTTATTTTCTTCGTGCGTAGTCGGAGTAAACAGCCTGTTTAACAAACGTGCACGGCATGTATTTCCACAAGAAGAAAACAATTTTCTCAATATATTTCATGGCGTTATGCGCCGAGCACTATTAGCAGGGTGTTAACAATTGCCACTAAACATGCTTTCGTTGGTTAAGGGAAACGGCTTTTCATTAACTAAACAACCTGCGTAGTTAAGGCAAAAGACACCCGCCTCACAATGGACTATCACCCATGACCCCCCACCCCCACCCCTGGCTCAACGCCCTCAAGGTCTACACCCACCCGCGCGTCGTCGGCATGCTGTTCCTCGGCTTTTCCGCCGGGCTGCCGCTGCTGCTGGTGCTGGGCACGCTGTCGTTTTGGCTCTCGGAGGCGGGCATTGCGCGCGCGACGATCGGGCATTTGAGCTGGGTGGGGCTGGCGTATGGCTTCAAGTTCCTGTGGTCGCCGCTGGTGGACCGGCTGCCACTGCCCTTCCTGACGGCGCGGCTGGGCAAGCGGCGGGCGTGGCTGATGCTCTCGCAGGTCTGCATCGTGCTGGCGTTGCTGGGAATGGCGAACACCGATCCGGTGCTGAACCTGACGCATATGGTGTTCTTTGCGCTGGCGGTGGCGTTTGCCTCGGCGACGCAGGACATTGCGCTCGATGCCTACCGCATCGAGGCAGTGGAAATCGAAAAGCAAGGGGCGATGGCAGCGACCTATCAGGCGGGCTATCGCATCGCGATGATCACCGCGGGCGCGGGTGCGTTGTGGATCGCAGCGAGCTTCGATCCGTCCGAGGCCACCTACGACTACCACCCCTGGCAGGTGGCGTACACGGTGATGGCGGCGCTGATGGTCGTCGGCATTCTCACCACGCTGATCATTCGCGAGCCGGAAAAGAGGATTTACCCCGCGACCACCGAGCGCGAGGCGCATACACGGGAAAGATTTGCCGCGGCGGGTCTGTCCGGCTGGCTGCTGACCGCCACCGCATGGTTCTACAGCGCGGTGCTGTCGCCCTTCATCGACTTCATCCAGCGCTACAAATGGCAGGCCCTACTGATGCTGGCGCTGATTGCTGTCTATCGCATCTCGGACGTGGTGATGGGGGTGATGAGCAATCCCTTCTATCAGGAAATGGGCTTCACCAAGGACGAGGTTGCCACCGTCTCCAAGGTGTACGGCGTGATCATGACCATCGTCGGCGCGGGGCTCGGCGGCCTGTTAACGATGCGCCTGGGCGTGATGCGCACGCTGTTTCTGGGGGCGGTGCTCTCCGCCGCCACCAATCTCTTGTTCGTGTGGCTGGCCGGGCGCGGGCATGACGTGGGTGCGCTGGTGTTCACCGTGTCGGCGGACAACCTCTCCGCAGGCATCGCGTCGTCTGCCTTCGTGGCGTATCTCTCAAGTTTGGTGAACCAGGCGTATTCGGCCACGCAGTACGCGCTGTTCACCTCGGTGATGCTGCTGCTGCCCAAGTTCATCGCAGGCTTTTCCGGCGAGTTCGTCGATGCTTATGGCTGGGCGAACTTCTTTACCGGCACGGCGCTGATCGGCGTGCCGGTGCTGCTGCTGGTGTGGCTGGTGGGTAAAAAAGCAGACCAACTTGTACAAAGAGGACAACAGGACAAGCGGGTTTAAGGTTTTTTCCTTTCCTCCGTCCTCTTTGTAAACAACCATGATCGAATTCTCCCTGCTCGCCGCCCTCCTCGCCGGCCTTCTCGGTGGCGTGCATTGCGTCGGCATGTGCGGCGGCATCGTCGCGGCGTTTTCCTTCCGTGCCGACGGCAGCACACCGCCGTTCCGCCTGCATCTGGCCTACAACCTGGGGCGGGTGTCGTCCTATGTGGTGTTCGGCGCGCTGGTGGGCGCGCTCGGCGCGTCACTCAAGCTGGCGGCCTTCATGCCGGTGCAGACGCTACTGTTCGTGCTGGCGCAGGTCGTGATGATTCTGCTCGGCCTGTATCTGGCGGGCTGGTCGCAATGGGTGCTGATCTTCGAACGCGCCGGCGGGGTGCTGTGGCGTGCAGTGAAGCCGCTGTTCCAGAAACTGCTGCCGGTGAAGTCGGTGCCGCAAGCGGTGCTGGCGGGCATGGCCTGGGGCTGGCTGCCGTGTGGGCTGGTTTATTCGGTGCTGGTGTCGGCGCTGGCAGCGGGCAGCGCCACCTCGGGCGCGGCGCTGATGCTGGCATTCGGCCTCGGCACGCTGCCGAATCTGCTGGGAATGGCCCTGTTCGCGCGGCAGATCCAGCCCTTCATGCAGCAGCTGTGGGTGCGCCGCGCGGCGGGGCTGACGGTGGCGGGTTTCGGCGTGTGGGGCCTGCTGACGCTGATTTATTCGACGTTCAAAAACCTCTGAAACCAGGCTTGCGCGTCAGCTTCCCTTGAGTTTTTTGATCATGGCGGCGCTGGTCAGTAATTCAAGCTGCGCCTCCAGCCGGATGACGCGGCCGGTGAGGTCTTCGATCTTTTGCTGTTGCAGTTTCATCGCCTCGGCCTGGCGATCGACCTTGTCTTCCAGCTTGATCATCGCCGTTAGCGCGCCCCAGACCCGTTCGGTGACGCCCATCAACCGCCCCGTTTCGCGGTGGCTTTGGCCGCTTTCGATTCCATTGCGGCGATGCGCTGGTTGCTCGCCTCGATGAAGGCGAGCGCATCGTCAATCGCCGCGCCGGCGCGGTCGGCAGCAGCCTTGGCCGCATCGGCCAGCATGGCCAGTTCGGCCTGGTGGTCATCCGCCTGGTAGGCGAAGGCGCCGCGCCGCATCAGTTCCGACACCGGCATGTCGAGCTTGCGGGCCTTCTCGGTGATGGCTTGCTTGTCCTGTGCTGTGGCCTGCACCACGATGCGCTCGACGGCTGCGGTCACGATCTTGCTCCCGGTTGACGATTGATATGTACAGTCTATGTACATACCGGGCTGTGTCAAGCGTGGAACGCTGTCGCCCGCAACGATTTATTTGTAGAACTTCTGGTTGAAAACCATCTCGCGCTTGGGTTCGCCGGCCACTTCGACGGTGGCGGTGAATTTCAGCGTGTCGGGCGGGGTGACGCGGAATTCGCCGAGGTAGTAAATGGCGGTGCCTTCCCTGATTTCGCGCATCTCCACATTGGCCAACTGCTGGCTGAGGGTGGTGACATAGACGGTGAGCTTGGCCGGCACCGGCGAAGGGGCACCGATCTTGTTCTGCTTCAGCACCGACATCGTGACCAGACCGCGCGTCTTGCTGCGCTCGATCTTGTAGGCGCGCGCCACTTCGGGCAACAGTTCGTCGGTAGTAAGGGCGTTGTAGTGGATTTCGAGCGGGCCGAATTTTTGCGAGATTTCGGCATGGGCGAAGGCAGCGATGGAACACAGGCACAGGGCGGCAAGCAGGCGCTTCATGATGTCTCTCCTTTTATTGTGGACTGTCTGAATTGTAAGCGCTTATTGGAGCGTGGCGAGCCAGGCGGTCAGGTCGTCGAGCGCGCGACTGACCGCCAGACTGGATGCCTGCGCGGTGCCGGCCGCGTCATAGGTCGTCAACGGCACCTGCTGTTCGAATACGCGGCGCCCCAGCAGGGTGCTGTGCTTCAGGTCCACCAGTTCGGCGCGCAGCACCAGACGCACCTGACCCGGCGCGCTGGCGGCGTCGTGATAGAACTCGACCAGTTCGGTATCCAGCAGCATATCGCCGCGCACATAGCCGCCGGCGGCACTGACATGCCAGGCACCCTGGCGGTCGAGCCGCGCGCGCATGAGGTCGGCGAAGCGCTTGCCGGGGCGCTCGGTCCAGCGCGCGAACTGGTATTGGCCGCGGGTGCCGGCGCTGCGGCTGAAGATGAGCTGATCGGTGTCGTAAAAGCTGCCGGTGGTGGTGCCGAGCACCAGCAAGGTCGGCGCATCGCCGCGCAGCGGGTTGGGCTCGGTGGCGGGCGCGGGGTCGTTCAGCACGTAATACACCACGGCGGGGCTGTTGGGCTTTTCGCCAAAGTTGACGCAGCCGGTTAGCGCCAAAGCGAGTGTCAACAGATAAAACATCCGGGCTGGTTTCATGGCAGTTTTTCTCCGGGGCCGAGCTGCTGCTGGCCAGGGCCGAACAGGATGGCGCGCGGGTTGGACAAGCGCTGCCCGGCGGTGGTGAGGGTATCGGCGCTGGTGCGCACGTCGCGACTGATGTTGGTCAGCTCCAGCGTACCGGTCTCGGTGAGTTGCTGAATGCGCTCGGAAATCAGGCTGGCGTCGCCTTGCAGCTTGCCCATCGCGACGGTGGCTTCCTTTAGCGCGGCGTCGGCGTTCTGGCCGATGCTGACGATACTGCCTTCGGCACGGGTGGCGGCCTGGCTGATGCTGGCGCCGGCAAAGCGGAATTCATCGGAGGCGTCGCGGATGCCCTGCACCGCGGCTTCGAGGCCCTGCTTGTTGGCGGCCAGATGGCCGGACAGCTCGTTGAGGTTGGCGAGCGTCTGGCTGATGGCGCGCTGGTTTTCATCGGACAGCAGGGTGTTCATGCGCTCCACAACCTGCGCGCCATTTTCCGCCAGCCGGGTCACCGCGGTGGCGACCTTGTCGATGTCGGAGCTACCCTCGGCGATGACCGGATAGCGTTCGCCCTGGGGTGCCTTGATCAGCAGGGGGCTGTCGCTCGGGCCGTTGTTGATTTCAACCGACGCGATCCCGGTCACCAGATTGCGCTTGATGTAGGCCTCGGCGCCGACGTGCACCGGCACGCCCTCGTCGATGCGCGCAGTGACGCTGACGGCTTCGTCGCCGCCTTTGGCGAAACGATAGCCATCGACCACGCCGACCTTGATGCCACGCATTTTCACCGGACTGCCGACCGCCAGCCCGTCGAGCGACTGCTGTTTGAAGTAGAGGCTGTAGGTCTGATACGCGATGTGGTCGGCCGCGCCCGCCAGCCACATGATGGCCAGCGTCATCAGCGCAATCACCGCCAGCACCAGGGTGCCCACCAGGGTATAGCGACCTTCAGTTTCCATGCGTGGTTTCCTTTTGCGGTGCCCGCGCGGTCAAGTAATCGTGCAGCCACGGGTCGTCGATGTGCTTCAGTTCGGCCACCGTGCCGCTACCGAGCACGCGGCCATTCGACAGCACGATGACGCGGTCGATAATCGAAAACAGTGTATCCAAGTCATGGGTGACGAGGAATACGGTGAGGCCGAGACTGTCGGCCAGCAGGCGGATCAGCGCATCGAAAGCGCGTGCGGAAATCGGGTCGAGGCCGGAGGTGGGCTCGTCCAGAAACAGCAGTTCTGGATCGAGCGCCAGCGCACGCGCCAGCGCCACCCGCTTTCTCATGCCGCCGGAGAGCTCGCTCGGGCGCTTTTTGGCGGCGTCCGCAGGCAGCCCGGCCAGCGCGAGTTTGAGGCGCGCCAGTTGGCGGCAGGTGGCGTGTGGCAGGTCGGTGTGCTCGAACAGCGGGGTGGCGACGTTGTCCTCCACATTCAGCGAGGAAAACAGCGCGCCATCCTGGAACAACACGCCAAAGCGCTGGCGCAACAGGTTCATCTGTTCCGACGTGCTGTCCCACACCGATTGCCCGAATAGTTCGATGCGGCCCGCCTGCGGTCTCAACAGGCCGATGATTTCGCGCAGCAGCACCGACTTGCCGGAGCCGCTGCCGCCGATCAGCGCGACCACTTCGCCCCGCGCAACGGAAAGATTCAAATCGCGATGAATGCTGTGCCCGCCCAGCGTGATAGACACGTCGCGGACATCGATCACGGGTTCGGCCATCAGATATCCAGCCGCACGAACATCACGGCAAAAATCGCGTTGATGACGATGATGGCAACCAGACTCTGCACCACGGTGGAAGTGGTGTTCGCGCCGACACTGCGCGCGTCGCGGGTGACCGACAACCCCATGCGGCAGGCGATGAGGGCGATGAATATGGCAAACACCGGCGCCTTGCCCAGCCCCACCAGCAGGGTTTTCAGCAGGATCACGTCGGCCACCCGGTCCATGAACATGGAATACGAGATGTCCAGCTGCTGCTGCGCCACCAGCATGCCGCCGACGATCCCGGCGATGTCACCGATGAACACCAGCAGCGGCAGGGCGAGCAGCAGCGCCAGCATGCGCGGGATCACCAGCACCGCCAGCGGCGACAGGCCGAGCGTGGTGATGGCATCGATTTCCTCGGTAACCTTCATGGTGCCGATCTGCGCGGTGATGGCGGCGCCAGTGCGCCCGGCCACCAGAACCGCGACGATGACCGGCGAGATCTCGCGCAGGATCGCCATCAAAAGGCCGTCGACGACAAAGATATTGGCGCCGTATTGCTGCGCCTGCGAACCCAGTAGGTAGGCGAACACCACGCCGAGCAGGAACAACATACCGACCACGATGGGAATCGCGCCGACGAACACCGCGCTCACCTGGGCGCCGAATTCGCGCCAGCGCCAGCGCCCCAGGCTGCCCATCAGCGCCGCCAGTTCGATGAACAGGCGGCCGACGAAATCGAGCAGGCCGACGACATGGCCCCACATCGCCAGCGTGCCGCGCCCGGTGTGTGCGAGCACGCCTTCGCTGCGCGGTTCCGGTTGTACGGCGGTGGTCGCGCAATGCTGCGCCACCAGCTCCAGCATGGCCAGATGCGGCGGCTGGAAGGCGCGCAATTCGGGCATCGGGTCGCTGACTTGTGGGCGCGCCGCAGCCAGCAGCAGCCACGCGCCATTGGTGTCGAGCTGGGTGACGCCGGCGCCGTCGAGGATGCGCACGGCCTTGCCGGCGAGGTCCGGCAGCGCAGACGCGGCTTCGGCATGCCAGACGCCGCTGGCGATCAGCGCGCCCTGGGCTTCGTCGAAGTGTGCGCGCGCTTCTGTCATTCCAATCCCAGTGGATTGTTGGGGTCAATGCCGGGCATAAAGGGCAGGCCGCGCTCGCGGTGGGTGACCTGATAGACGCAGCCAATCCAGTTGCCGATCACCGCTTCGGCGGTGTCGTGCCAGGTGTTGTCGAGCAGCGGCAGCAGGTGCACCTCGGGGAAGGCCAGCGTCTCGCCCGCCTGCACGCGGCTGCCGAATTCGGCCAGCAGGGCCTGCGCCTGGCGGTTGAAATAGCGCGCCGGGAAGGGCGGGAACGCAGGCAGCTTGCTGGCCGCGGCCAGCAGCAGGTCGCGCTTGTATTCCTTCAGCAGCGAAACCGTGTCGTATTCGGGATGGCCCTGGAAGAACACGGTGCGCAGGCCGTCGTGGCTCACCGCCAGATGCACGCCGGCTTCCGCGCTTTCGGCCAGCACCTTGACCCCGGCCGCCTCGAACTGCGCGCGCGAGACGTCGTTCCAGCGCGAATGCGGCACATCGAAGCGGGTGTTGACGTCGGCCACCAGGGGGTGGCGCCCGTCGGTCACGCGGTGCTCGAACACGCCCCAGATCTTGTGCGGCTGCTTCGCCCGCGTCTGTCCGTGGCGGAACTGCATCACCGCATGGGTGGCGAGGCACGAGCACAGGGTCGAGGTGACGTGGTCCCACGCCCAGTCGATTACCTCGATCAGCGGCTGCCAGAACGCTTCGTCGGCGAGGTTGGGGTGACTGACGTTGGCGCCAGTGATGATGAGCGCGTCGAGCCCGGCGGCTCGGATGTCCTCGAAGGATTCGTAGTACTGCGCGATGTGCGCCTGCGCCGCCTCGCCGCGCGGCAGCGTCGGCAGGGTGAAGGGGTGCATGTAGAACTGCGCGATCGGGTTGGATTCGCCGACCAGCCGGTAGAACTGCCGCTCGGTCGCTTCCAGCGCCGCGTCCGGCATCATGTTCAAGAGGCCGACGTGCAACTCGCGGATTTCCTGCTGCGCCGCACGGTCGGTCGACAGCACGACCATGCCGTCGCGGCGCAGGCGGTCGAAAGTGGGCAGGGTGTTATGCGCGACCAGCGGCATGGTTCAGCCCTGCCCCTTCCGCGCAATGGCCATTTCCAGCAGCGCGAGGAAATCGCGCTCGTCGCGCACCTGCGCCACTTCCTGCGAGGTCACGGTGTAGCCGTGCGGTTTGGCGATCGCCTCGTAGCGCGGGATGCGCGAATGGAACAGGCGCGGGAACACCCAGCGCGCGAAATCGTCCGGCTCGACCTGCGCGACGTAGTCGATGCCTTTTTCCTTCAGATAAACCGGCAGTTGCTCGGCAAGGAAGGACGGACGGAAATACAGCGGCTTGGGGTCGGATTGCGCGCGCTTGATCAGCGTGTCTTCCTCTTCGCGCGTGGTGATCTGGATGTAGAGAATCAGCGTGTGCTCGGCCAGCAGTTCGACCACGCCGGGCTCGTCCAGCTCGCACAGGCTGCCGCCGACGTCGTTGACGAAGTGCGGGTAGCCGTAGATTTCCTGGCCCTTGCGGATGAAGCCCGGCACGTCGCGCATGGCGGCGATCTCGGCGTCGCGGTACGCGGCCTGGCGACGCGAGAACTCGTCCAGCGGCAGTCCGCCCCACCCCGGCCCGCCGAGCTTGCCGACGAAGGTGAGCACCGGCCCCAGGTCGTGAATCTTGATGTTGTTCTTGATGTCGATCCAGTCGCGCCGCAACAGGTCGCGCAGGAAAGGCACCTGCATCGCCTGCTGCTTGATCAGATCCAGAATCGGCTCGTCGAGGTAGCGCGTGCCGATGCGGTAGTCGCCGGAAAAGTGGAACCAGTCGTGGCCACGCAGCATGCCCGAGATGTGCGTCTTGCCGACGCCGGACATGCCGAGCAGGGTAATTCGCTTGGTCGGCCAGGCGCGGAAGGATTCGGGGGTGAAGTGCATGGGGTCGGTTTTCGTAAGGCTAGCGCGAAGCCTACCGAAAAGCCATGCAATTACAAAGCCACCTCGATGAGAAGGCCTTTGTCCTGGGAGCTTGCGTGAAGCGCTGGCAGGGTTGGCGTCATGCCGGTTCAGGTTGTATCAGACTTGAGCTTTCCTCTTTCGGGCAACCCCTATTCCCATTAAGCAAACTGAATGGGGAGTGTTTGAAGGAGCCGGCGACCCATGACAGGATTTAGACGCTGCGTTTTTACACAGCCTGGTCGGGAACCGCTTGTCGGCAGAGGGACTTTGCCGGCCAGACACCCTCATCCGAAGCCGAGGGCTTGCTCCGCGTCGATGCGGGTCTACAGTGAGCAATGTTGCTCTCCCTCCGCAAAGGAGAAACTGACCATGGGCAAGTGGGTGGCTGCGGGGCTATTGATGATGAGCGTGATGGGAACCGGACTGGCGCAGGAAACCGCAGCTCTCAGACTGTTGCCGCCCGAGATGGCGGGCGGCAAGCCCTTGATGCAGGCGCTGAAGGCGCGACATTCGACGCGGGAGTTCGACGGAAAACCGCTGCCGCCGCAAGTGTTGTCGAATCTGTTGTGGGCGGCAAGCGGCGTGAACCGCCCGGAGTCGGGCCAGCGCACCGCG
>JAUXVT010000062.1 GCA_030680405.1 Thiobacillus sp.
CGCCTGGAAGGTTCCCACGGATGCGTCGAGCAGCCCGGTGATGGAGACAGTCGACTGAGCGACAGCAGTGGTGTACGAAGCGCACAAAGCGCAGAAGGCAATGCAAAGCGTTTTCCTGGTCATCGACCGGCCTCTTCGTCAGCCCCGTCCTGGAACGCCGGACCGCAGCGCAGGCCCGCACGGAACCTGCGCCCGGATGGGAGGTGGATGGCCGGCTACGTACCGCACGCAGCCGACGCACAACTTAGAACCGGTGCGTCACGCCGGCTTCGAAACCTGAAGAAGTTTCACCGCCACGCATGCCAGTGAGCGGGCCCGAACTGCTGACCGTGGTCGTCCGCGAGCCCTTGTTGGCGATGCGCGAGAGGGTCGTGTACAGCGTGGTGCGTTTGGACAGGTCATAGCTGTAGCCGGCAGCCATGAGCGTGGCGTCATCGGCGTTGCCGAACCCAGAGCCTGCGGCGCCGCCTGAACGGTCGGCTTTGGCATAGGCGAACTTCAGAGCGCCCGATCCCACCGGTACCGTGGCACCCACGGTGACGACCTTCTCTTCGCGAGGCTTCCACTCCCGTACGTCGTACAGGGCATACAGCTTCGCGAACCCGAGGCCGAGTTCCATCATCACGTTGAACTGCGTGAAGTCGGGTGTGGTCCCGGTGTCCGTCTTGCCGTAGCCCACGCCCACGTTGACAGGCCCTGCGCTGTAGCCGAGCCGCCCGCCCATGTACTTGTTGCCGTTCACACCTTCACCGGCGGCGACTGACGCCTGGCCATACAAGCCACCGAGACCAGCGGGCAGGAAGTAGCTGATCAAGTTGTCTGCACGCAGCACGGTCGTTGCCGGGCTTCCGAGATTGGAGCCTGTGCCGTAGGTGATCGCGCCCCCGATCGAACCCACACCCACCAGGCCGAAGGGCTCCGGCGCGGTGTTCCAGAAGCTCGGGAGGTAGTCCCGGCCCAGCCGGACCTCACCAAAGCCACCCTGCAGACTCACCGTAGCCCGCCGGCCCCAGAACTTGGCGTCGGTGGTGCCGGTGTCCAAGCTGATGCCCGACTCCAGGTGAAATCCCGCCCTCAGACCACCACCCAAGTCTTCCACCCCTCGAAAACCGAAGCGGCTGGTCGCACCCGCGCCCGAAGCCAATTGCTTCTGCGACCCTGCACTGCCGTTCTTCACCTGGCGCGCCGCAGCGTCCACGATGCCGAACAAAGTGACCGACGACTGCGCAGCGGCCGTGCCAGCGGCGAGCAGCGAGGCGAGAAGGACAAACGGTATCTTTTTCATTGCAACTATCTCCAGGGTTGAATTCGTGACTCGCGCCTCTGCGGCACACCCAGCATCTCCACCCAGGTGTCCGGAGTCGGTCGTCGGGTGGTGGGCGTGTGCAGAGGTTGTTGTGCAGCTTAGGCACCGGCGCCATGAAATCGCCCTCGGGTGCAAAAGCGGGGGGCT
>JAUXVT010000067.1 GCA_030680405.1 Thiobacillus sp.
ACACCTTGGCTGCCCCCTGGTCTCCAAGGCGATCGCCGGAGGTCTTTGATGCTCTACGAAGTCCTGAAGGCGCTGCACATCGTGGCGGTGATCGCCTGGATGGCGGGATTGCACTACCTGCCGCGGCTGTTCGTCTATCACGCCGACGCCGAAAAAGGTTCGAAGCAGAGCGAGACCTTCAAGGTCATGGAGCGCCGCCTCGTCTACGCGATCATGGAGCCGGCCCAGGGCGCTGTCTGGATCCTGGGGCTGCTGCTGGCCTGGCAGGGCGATTGGTGGTCGCATGGCTGGTTCCAGGCCAAGATCGTGCTGGTCCTGCTGATGACCGGCGTGCACCACGTCTACGGCCGCTGGCGCAAGACCTTCGAGGCAGACCGAAACACGAGGCCTGCCAGCTATTATCGCTGGTGGAACGAGGTGCCGACGCTGCTGCTGATCGCTATCGTATTCCTCGTGGTGCTGAAGCCGTTTTGAGTGGTCAAGCAGAGATGAAGGACGACGATGTTCGCTTTGGCCAAGGCGGGAGTCTGCCACGGGATTTATATCTTCGTGGAAGAGGGCTCTTCAAACTTTTCTGGTTTGCTGCGTTATCACCACTCATTCTGCTGTTCGCGTGGCTGATGCCGGAAGCTCTTCTGCTGGATATCGCCAGGGCATCGAATGACCTGTTCTGGGCACACCTCAAACGAATCCAGATCGAGGCCTGCGCGCCTCAATGCAGGCTGATGGCATACGGAATGATCGGTATTCCACTCTCATGGCTCGCAACCTCTGTCATTGCCTTCTGGGCGATCCCTATGACAGTCCGAAATTGGCAGGCAGGAGAAGATGGCCTTCGTGTAGGAGCAGTTCCATATGGGCGAACAGCGAAGGGCGAGATCAAGCAACCACCAAGCCTGCTCCTCGGCATCACGTACGTTGTGTTTACTGGCACCCTTCTCGTTGGCGGCATTTGGCTACTCTACTTGCTAGCCGGTTCGACCCAAACGATCAGCAGGGGACGAGAAATTCCGTCTGTGGTGATTGGTTTTTGGACAACAGGACTCATGGGGTTGACGCAATTGGTCGCCGCCGCATTCGTGATGGCAGTCACATTCTGTGTGTTGAACGCGAAAAAGCTTTTGTATTCCTAGTGGAGGATCAAAATGGCAGGGGTTATTGCTGAAGCCGTTTTGAGTGGAGAAACATGAACGCCGTGGCGACAATCGACTGGCACGACCAGATCTTCGAGACCCTGAAAGATCATGACGTCAAGCAGGTCTATCACGTGCCCGACGCCGGGCACGGCAAGCTGATCGAGGCCTGCCAGAAATCCAATTCCATCCGCACCGTGGCCCTCACCACCGAGGAGGAAGGCATTCCGCTCGCCGCAGGCGCCTGGCTGGGCGGCCAGCGCTCGGTGCTGCTGATGCAGAGCTCGGGCGTGGGCAACACCATCAACCTGATGGGCATGACCAAGACGCTGCGCTTTCCGTTCCTGACCCTGATCACGATGCGCGGCGACTATGGCGAGTTCAATTCCTGGCAGTATCCCATGGGCCAGGGCACGCCCAAGGTGCTGGAGGCAATGGGTGTGCTGCTCTATTCGGTCGACAACGCGGCCGAGGTGAAAGCCACCGTTGATGCCGCGGCGCGCTCGGCCTTCAACGGCGGCCAGGCCGTTGCCGTGCTGCTGCGGCAAAAGCTGATCGGCATCAAGAATTTCGGAAAGAAGTGATCATGAGCACGCAAGCGCAACGAGCCACGCTCCAGCGCCGCCCCTTGGTGAAGAAGATCCTCGACGGCGCCGACGACAATCTGCTGGTGATCGCGGGCCTCGGTTCCGCGAACTGGGACATCACCGCGGCGGGCGACCGTCCGCTCAACATGCCGCTGTGGGGCGCCATGGGCGCGCCGGTTGCCATGGGCCTCGGCCTCGCCATGGCGCAGCCGGCCAAGCGCGTGCTGGTCATCACCGGCGACGGCGACATGCTGATGAGCCTGGGCGCGCTCGCCACGGTGGCGACGCAGCAGCCGGACAACCTCGCCATCGTCGTCCTCGACAACGAGAAGTTCGGCGAGACCGGCAATCAGGCCACGCACACCAGCCCGCGCAACAACGGCCCGACCGATTCGGGCGCCGGCACCGATCTCGCCATGATCGCCAAGGGCTGCGGCATCGCCGACTCCGCCACCGTGCGCGAGGCGGGCGAGGTGGCCCAGCTGGTGAAGGACGCACGGACCAGGAAGGGTCCGGTCTTCCGTCTGGTCAAGGTGATGGTCGAGAAACTCGAATTCGTCATGCCGCCGCAGGACGGTGCGCATCTAAAAGATCGCTTCCGCCAAGCGCTGGGCATCAAGCCGACCTAAGAGGCGAACATGACCGACTACGCTCCCTTCCCGCTGATCGACCTCGCAGGCAGCCCGCGCGAGCGCGGCCGCACCCATGGCAAGGCTGTCCCCGACAGGATCAAGCGCGGCGCCAGGATGTATGCCGAGTCGCTCCTGAAAAGCGGCGTCGAGTGGAAGGAACTGGAGCGCCGCGCCGAAGCGATGGTGCCGACGATTGATCATTTCGACCCGGCCTATGTCGAGGAGATGCGCGGCATTGCCGAGGGCGCGGGCGAGCCTTTC
>JAUXVT010000075.1 GCA_030680405.1 Thiobacillus sp.
GCTGGTGTCGCGCCGATTCGCACCCTTGTCGGTGTACGGCTTGGGCGCTCCGGTCGGTAGTGACAGGTCCAACCCGCGAGACTGACACTGCGCTATCGCGCCAGCTCGTCCTGTGCGCCGCTGTCTGGTTCAGGTGGGGCCAGTGGCGTCCGTGGCAATTGCGCCGCATGCCGGGGCGCGATCCACCCGGTCGCTTCGGCCACCAGCCAGCTCGCGAAAGCCCAGGCTGCGCCCGCGGCCCAGCCGGCGAGGACATCGCTGGGCCAATGCACACCGAGCGCGACGCGACTGACGCCAACCGCGGCCACCAAGCCTGCGGCCAGCGCCAGCAACAGCGCGCGTGCGGCCTGCTGCTCGATGCGCTGCGACAAGAGCGCAGCAAGGGTGAGATAGACCATCGCCGCGCCGAAGGCATGGCCGCTCGGAAAACTGGCGTTCGTGACGGCAACTTCGTGCGGCACGAGATCGGGTCGAACCCGCGCAAACAGATGCTTCAGGCCGGTGTTGAAGACTGCGCCGGCGCTCGTGGCGGCGACGATGAAGAGCGCCAGTCGCCAGTGGCGCGCAGCCGCCAGGACGGCGGCGACCCCACCCACCAGCAACAGCAAAAACCAGGGGCTGCCCAACGCGGTGACCTCTCGCGCCAGTTGCAGCGACGGTGCCCCGCCCAGCAGCAGTTCAGGGTTTGCAGGATCGCGAAGCGCGAGCAGCCACTGCCGGTCGCGCAGCAGGGTTTCGCCCTCGCGCAACTCGTCGGCCGTCCAGACAAACGCGCCGGTGGCCAGCGAGAGCAGCAACACCACCACGAGCACCGCGGGTTCGAGCCGGTGCCGTGTTTGCCAACCTCGCATCGTCTTGCGCAGATTCACTTCAAAACTCCAAGTGTGTTGTGACGATCGTCACTGCAACAGGGTGACCAGCGCCACCGCAGCCAACGGCCCCCACGACCATGCGAGAAGCGATGTTTGTCGGGTGTCGCCTTCATGGCCTTCGACCCTTTCATCCTCTCACGCATCGGCTGGGCGTCCGCGCGGTCGCCGAGCAGTCATGACCATCCCGTGCCGGTTCGCACTGCCCGGCCCGCCGCGCGCTGCCTAGAGTTGATCGAACCAAGGATCACCGCATAACGAAGGGTCACACCATGAGCAGGATCGTCGAATTCATTCACAACGTAGACGAGCACCGGGTGGCGGACGAAAAGCGCCGTGAACTGCTGCTGGCCGCAACCGCCGTGATGGGCGCCGCCGGCCTG
>JAUXVT010000005.1 GCA_030680405.1 Thiobacillus sp.
AAGTAGGGTCAGACACGATATTCGTTAGCCGTTAACCGAGGCCCACTAGTGGGCGCTCAGCATAGGGTGTCTACCCCTCGCCAGCAGCTAGAACTGCCGGCCGGTTGCATCAGCTCAGGTGGTAGGTGGCTACCGCCGACGGGCGGTCGGGGTGATTGATGAACTCGTCCACCACACGGACAACCGGGTGCTCAAGGTCGCCATCACTCTCAAGGATCGCTGGCCCGGACTTGAGGCAGGCCAATTTGCCTTCGTGACCTTCGATCAAAGCGAAGGGCCGCACCCCTTCACGATTTCGTCCGCGTGGCACGGCAACGGCAAATTGTTTTTTCTCATCAAGGGCATTGGCGATTACACGAGCACCCTCCCGGCCACCCTGAAAGTGGGCGATCTCGTCAAGGTGGAGGGTCCCTACGGCCGTTTCGCTTTTGGCGGCAGAAAACCGCGCCAGATCTGGGTGGCCGGGGGTATTGGCATCACGCCATTCGTCGCCCGCATGCAGGCATTGGCGAGCAAGCCGGACGGCAAGAGCATCGACCTCTTTTACAGTACCAGAGCTCCCGACGAAGAATTCATCAGCAGGGTTAAGCTCCCGAGCAGAACAGGCACACGTTCGATTGCACGTATTGGTCGCGGCAAGGGACGGCAGGCTCACTACTGAGCGGATCTGCCGATTGGAAGTCCGCCAATGTATGTCTGGTTCTGTGGTATCTGGTTCTGTGGGCCTGCGGGCTTCGGGCAGGCGCTGCGCCAGGACTTTGTCGCAAAAGGGCCGCCGCCCGACGACTTTCATCAGGAACTGTTCGATGTGAGGTAAACCTGATCCTCATTTTTCTGGTGGCGTTGCACTCACTCTGCAAAAAATGGGGGGTAGACACGGTATTCGTGGCCACGGAAGGGCAATAATCGTGTCTGAGCTGACCCATTTGTTTTCTTTCTGCTCTTTACCGCACCGAACGATATACGCTCCCCCTTTCTGACTTACTAAGGACCACCTGCCAGAGTTGTCCCTGGCGGGAGCGGAAGAAGCCCGCACAGCACATCAAATAATATTTCCACATGCGGTAAAAGCGCTTGCCGTATTTTCCTTCCAGGCTGGGCCAGGCTTTGTCGAAGTTCTCCCACCAGGCCATCAGCGTGTGGTCGTAATCCGAACCAAAGTTATGCCAATCTTCGATCAGGAAGCGGCGCTCCAGGGCTGATGCAATCTCCTTGGCCGACGGCAGCTTGCCGTTTTGGAAGATGTATTTGTCGATCCATGCGTCAGCCTTGGGTGAAGTGATGGAGTTGCCGATGGTATGCAACAGGAACAGGCCGTCATCCTTGAGTGTGCGATGGACCGTATCGAAATAGACAGCGTAGTTTTTCGGACCGACGTGTTCAAACATGCCGACAGAAACGATTTTGTCGAACCGTTCGGTGAGGTCCCGGTAGTCCATCAGCTCGATTGACACCGGCAGGCCTACGCAACGCTCCCGAGCAAGTTTCTGCTGCTCTTTCGAGATGGTGATACCGACCACTTCAACCCCGTAGTGCTCCGCAGCAAAACGCGCCAGCCCTCCCCATCCGCAGCCAATTTCGAGCAGGCGTTCGCCGCGCTGCAGCTCCAGCTTACGGCAGATCATGTCGAGTTTCTTCTGTTGCGCATCCTGCAGCCCGGCCGCGTTGTGCCAATAGGCGCAGGAGTAACTCATGGTGGAATCGAGCATGGCTTCGAACACGTCGTTGCCGATGTCGTAATGTTGTTCCCCCACCTGGAAGGCGCGTTGGTTGGATTGAAGATTGAACAGGCTGTGGCGCAAAATTTCACCCAGCAAGCGAAGCCGCGCCCAGCTGTCGATTTTTTCTTCAGCATTGGTGCTCAGCAGGCGATGGAAGAGCTGGTCCAGACGTTCGCACTCCCACATCCCGTCCATATAGGCCTCGCCGAATCCGAGCGAACCTTTCGCAAGGATGAGCCGATAGACATCCTCGTCAAATACCTGGATATCCCATGGGGCGTCGCCATTGATCGAAATTCCGGCTTTGGCTGTGAGGTCACGGATTACAGCGGGTGGATCCTGCAGCGCCGGGGCATTCCCCGCTGGCTCAAGAACTAGAGTGTCGTCTTTTTGCATCGAGAGGGTTCCCTTTCTAAAAACCATGAGGCGCTCAGAGTAGGTATTTGTGAAATATTTAACAAACGATATTTTTATGTCTTATATATCTAAAATATCGATATAAAGATTGATCATGGATATAAGGGGGTAACGGAGTCGGACACTGAGGTTTCCCCACGAATCATACGGCCGTGGCGCAATTGATCGCGGCGCTGACCCGCACTACGAGGAGCTGCGGCAAGCCCGTCAGCCACTGCTGCGCCAGTGCCGCGTAGAGATCAAAGCGGTGTATTTCAAGATGGCTGTTGCCTAGCAGCCGATCCACGCACTTGACGCGATGACGCATGCGGGTTGTGCGGGTTGTGCGGGGCGTGCGGGGCGTGCGGGGCGTGCCGAGCGCCAGGGCGCCAGGGCGACGAGGCTCAAGGCCTTGCCGTTCACTGCCGAGATCGCTACATCGCGCAAGGCGCACCAACGCGCAGCGTGCATCAGGCAAACAACATTGCATGACTTGCGTTACGATGTTTTGAGTATGCATGGCACGATTCACTCCTTGATGGCATTGACACCTCAAGGAAACTAAATCGCTGCCATGAATACGCTATTTTTGCGGAAAAACCACTCTCTAACTAATTGATCCGCAATGAATATTCGTGGGGAAATCTCAGTTCAGGCCTTGCTTTTTGCCTCACTTTCCATCCAACCTGACGACTCAGTTCGGTGGCGGCTTTGGCCGTATTCTGTTGAAAAACTCTTTGAAGGTGATTTCCTACAGAATTTTTGGGGGTCTTCAAACCATCAGCTGACTAACGATCGTTGAATGTAGTCGATTCTGAACGGTCGTCTTCTCACGCAGATGTTGAAGTTACAATCTCGTAGGAGTTTTTCAACAGAATAGCCGAGTAAGAGACGGTGGTCGTACTTGACCTGTACTACCGCTTTTGGCCGATTTTTGCTTGACAGAGCAACCCGAACTTGCACTGTCCGTCAGGTCAAGTCTGAATTTCTACACTTTATGTACGGGCACTCGCTTCGCGCTGCCGCTCGTGCGACACCAGCTTCGCCAGTTCGGTCATTTCCTCCGCCAGCAGGCTCAGCAAGTCGTCCAGCGTAAGGATGCCAACCAAACCACCTTCACGGTCGACCACCGGCATGCGCCGCACGCCCTTGTCACGCATGTAGCGCAACGCTTCGAACAGACCTTCGCTTTCACGCACGGTCGCCACTTCCGGGCCCATGATGTCGCCCACCTTGAGCGCTTCCGGACTCACCCCAGCCGCCACCACTTCCACCACGATATCGCGGTCGGTAACGATGCCGACCGGATACTTGCAGCCACCTCTTTCTTCGACCACCACCAGATCACCGACGTGGTGCTTGCGCATCAACTGAGCCGCGTCCACCACCGAAAGCGCCTTCTCCGCGATCACCACCTCATGGTTACAAATTTCGCCCACTGCCATTTCGTACTCCTTTTTTAATGATCCTACTATTCAAGATAGTCGACTCCGAAAAATAGCAAGCTCGGATTGCCCGCATCCGTCCCCAGGCAACGGCTTAGCCCGGTTTGCCTGCCGCGCCAAGTTGTTCGGCCGCCATTTCGCGCATGCGGAATTTCTGCAACTTGCCGGTCACGGTGGTCGGGAATTCCTCGATGAACCGGATGTAGCGGGGAATCTTGAAGTGGGCGATCTGGCCCTGGCAAAAGGCCTTAAGCTCATCCTCGCTGGTGCTCTGCCCGGCGCGCAGCTGAACCCAGGCCATCACCTCCTCGCCGTAGAACGGGTCGGGCACGCCGAACACCGCCACCTGTGCCACCTTCGGGTGGGTGAAGAGGAATTCCTCGATCTCGGCCGGATAGATGTTCTCGCCGCCGCGGATGATCATGTCCTTCAAGCGCCCGGTGATGCGCACATAGCCGTCGCCATCCATGCTGCCCAGATCGCCCGAATGCAGCCAGCCGGCTTCGTCGATCGCCTTGCGGGTGGCGTCCGCGTCACCGTAGTAGCCGCGCATCACGTGGTGACCGCGAAAGCAGATTTCCCCCACGGCGCCGCACGGCACGGTCTGTCCGCTCTGGATATCGATGATCTTCACCTCCTGGTGTGGCAGGTTGGTGCCCACGGTCTCGATGCGGCGCTGGAAATCGTCGTCGCGCGAGGTGAGATGCGTCAGCGGCGAGGCCTCGGTCTCGCCGTAGCCGATGAGGATTTCCGCGCAGTGCATTTCCCCCATCACCCGCTTCATCAGCGCCGGCGGACAGGGTGCGCCAGCCATGATGCCGGTGCGCAACGAAGTCAGGTCGAATTCACCGAAGCGCGGATGCTCCAGTTCGGCGATGAACATGGTCGGCACGCCGTGGATCGCGGTGCAGCGCTCCTGGTGCACCGCCTGCAGCACCACCCCGGCATCGAAATGCTCGCAGGCGATCACCTCGCAGGCGCCGGCCGACAGGCAGAGAAGATTCGCCAGCACCATGCCGAAGCAGTGATAGAACGGCACCGGCACCACCAGCCGGTCCGCTTCGGTGAAGTGCATGGCGCGCGCGGAGAACCAGGCGTTGTTGAGCAGGTTGTGGTGGCTCAGTACCACCGCCTTGGGAAAGCCGGTGGTGCCGGAGGTGTATTGGATGTTGATCGGATCATCGCGGTCGAGCGCAGCCGTGGCGTCAACCAGCTGCTGCGGGGAAATGTCCACGCCGGCAGCGAGCACCTCCTGCCACAGGGTGAAGCCGGGATGGAGCCGCACGGTCATCTCCGCCCGCGCCGGGTCGTACAGCACCACACGACGCAGCATCGGCAGGGCGTCGCTGTGCAGTTCCGTCTCGCCGCTCAGCAGCTCGGGCATCAGGCCGCACAGCATCGCCACGTAGTCGCTGCTGCGGAAGGACGGGATGAGGAACAGTCCCTGCACCTCGGAGCGCTTCAGCGAGTATTCCAGCTCGTGCGCCCGGTAGGCGGGATTGATGTTGACCAGCACCGCGCCGATGCGCGCCGTCGCCATCTGCAGTTGCAGCCACTCGACGTTGTTGGTGGACCAGATGCCGATGCGGTCGCCCTTGCCATAGCCCAAGCCCAGCAGACCGCGCGCCAGGCGGTCGACTTCCTGTGCAAGTTGCGCATAGCTCAGGCGGCGCTGCTGCGGCAGCGACACCACGGCCTCGCGGTCTGCGTGTGCGGCGACGATGCTGGCGAAATGTTCGGGAATGGTGGCGCCCAGCAGCGGGGTGTCGCCGCCGCGATGGCAGTAGCTTTGCGTGAGCTGGGGCATTAAGCGCGCTCTACTTCTGCCCAGTACGCATCCACCCGCGTCTGGATTTCCGAAATCAGGGCCTTGTTGCGCTGCGGCTTGAACAGGTGAGCGAAGCGTCCCTGCTTCTTCAGGTATTCCTCCACAGGGAGCCATTCGCTGGGTACCTTGGTGTGCGTCACCTGGCCGTTCTCGTATTCCTTGAGCGGCCAGACTCCGGTCTTCACCGCGAGGTGGCCGATCTCGGCCGACTCCATAGGGTCGAAGTCCCAACCCGTTGGACAGGGCGACAGCGCAATGATCAGGCGCGGCCCCTTCATCGCCTTCGCCTTCTCGATCTTGCGCGCGAGATCGAGCGGCTCGCTGCCGATGACAGTGGCGACATAGGCGGGTCGATGCGCGGCCCAGATCGCGAACAGGTCCTTCTTGAAGCCGCCGAAGCCGCGCGCGTCGGTGCTGGTGGAGGTCCGGGCTCCGTGCGGCGTGGCGGCCGAGGTCTGTTGGCCGGTGTTGCCGTAGCCCTCGTTGTCGTAGCAGACATAGATGAAATCAAGGCCGCGTTCGATGGCGCTGGAGGTGGACGACAGGCCCATGCCGTAGGCGGCGCCGTCGCCGGTCAGCACCACCACGTCGAGATCCTGTTCCTGCTTGATGCGTTGTTTGGCCAGCAGGATGTCCAGCGCGTCGCGCACGCCCTGGGCGCCGGCCGGCGCGGACGCCATCGAGGTATACAGCCAGGAGCCGCGAAACGGCGTGAACGGGTATACCGCCAGCAGCGTCATGCAGCCGGCCGCATTCACGAACACCGTTTTCTCGCCTAGGATGTCGTAGATCTCGTGCACTGCCTGCAGCCCGCCGCAGCCCGCGCACATCGGCGTGCCGGCGCCGAGGAGGCGCGTCGACGGCAGATCCTTCATGCGCTTGTAGATGGTGACGGTCTGCTCGCTCATTTCAATCCCTCCGTGCGCTCGGCGTGGGCGATGGCCTGCAGCTTGCGCACCTCGCGCAGTTCGTCGCCGGTGAACAGCAGGCGTGGCGGCGGGGGCTTGCCTTCCTCCGCCGCGCGGTGCAGCACCTGGATCATCTCGTAAAATTCTTCCGGCGCGATGTCGCGTCCACCCAAGCCACCGATGAAGCTCGCCAGGATAGGCGGCGCATCCAGCTGGCCGTAAAGCACCGATGCCAGCTCGCTGTGCAGCACCCCGCCCTTGCCCATGGACAGGTTCTGGTCGACCACCGCCACGCCGCGCTTGCCAGCCAGCACCTGGCGCAGCGGCTCGTCCGGGAACGGCCGCAGCAGGCGCGGTCGCACCAGGCCCACTTTCCAGCCGGCCTCGCGCATGCGGTCCACCGCGTCCTTCGCTTTGGTGGCGAAGGAACCCATAATGAACAGCACCCACTCCGCATCGTCGCTGCGATAGGTCTCGAGTGCGCCGTATTCGCGCCCGAACTGCGCAGCGAAGTCGGCGGCGATTTCGGCGTAGGCCGGCAGGCCCTGCAGCGCAGCGAGATGGGTCTCGTAGCGAAAGTAGGAATACGGCGTCGAGCCGAGCACCACCACGCCCTGGCTCAGCGGTTCGCCGGCGCGAAAGCGCGTGGTCTCCGGATCAAAGCCGGGCAGGAAGCGATCGACCGCGGCGGGATCGGGAATCTCCACCGGTTCACGGGTGAAGGAAAGATAGAAGCCGTCGAGGTTGACGATCACTGGCAGGCGCACCCGATGATGCTCGGCGAGCCGATAGGCGATCAGCGTCTGGTCGAGCACCTCCTGGCAGGTGGCGCAGTGGATCTGCAGGAAGCCGCTGTCGCGCGCGGCGAGCACGTCGGTGTGGTCAGGCTCCAGCGTCACCGGCGTCTGCAGGCCGCGCGAGACATTCACCAGCACGAAGGGCGCGCGCATGCCGGGCACGCCGTAGATCATCTCCATCGCATACATCAGCCCCTGGCTGGAGGTGGCGGTGAATACACGCACGCCGGTGGCCGCCGCAGCCCCGGCCGCGGTGATCATGGAATGCTCGGACTCCATCATCACCATGCGGCAGTCCATCTCGCCGCTGTCGATCCAGCCGGCGAGCGTCTCGATGATCTCGGTCTGCGGCGTGATCGGAAACGCCGGCATGTAATCGGCCCGCGCCAGGCGGGCGCCCCAGGCGGCGGCCTGATTGCCGGTGATGAGCGCGCGGGTCATGGTGTCTTCTCCGAAAATTCCTGTTCCGGCACCGCTGCGATCGCGTGCGGCGGACATTGCGCCACGCAAATCATGCAGCCCTTGCAGTGGTCGTAGTCGATCTCGGGGCGGCCGTCGGCGTCGACCTTGATCGCGCTGTCCGGGCAGAACTCGCTGCACACCCACCAGCAGCGGTTGCAACGGTCGTAGTCGATCACCGGGCGCAGGACACGCCACAGTCCGGTGCGCACCTCGACGCTGGTGGCGCTGGCATGGATGGCCGCGGCGGCGGCGTCCGATTCGTCCACGGGCAGGTCGATCCAGTCGGGGGCCTTCGCATCGGCCACGCTGAAGGCAACCCCCTCGTTCACGCTCCCGGCGTGGGGCTCCATGCAGTCGAAGGCAGCTAACGCCTGCTCCAGGTTGCGCCGGATGATGTCTTCGCCGAGCGCCGACAGTTCCTCGCGCACCGCCGCTTCGAGGATCGCGCGCGGGATCACGCCGAGCAGCCGCGCCGCCGCGCCGGTGCAGGCGGCGCCGACAAAGCACAGCTCGGCCTGTTCGCTGGCTTCGGCGGGCAAGGTCAGCACGGTTCCGGGAAAATTCAGCCGGTCGCGCCAGGTCGCGGCCGACTCGCTGCTGCTGATCAGCATCACGCTGCGCGCCGTCGCCCCCTGCAGCACGCCGGCGGCAGGCACCGGCACCAGGCTGTCGTCGGCCACCACCACCAGGTTCGGCTCGCGGATGACGCCGCGCTCGTGAATGGCTTCCTTCGCGGCGCGTACATAGGCGAAGATCGGCGCGCCCCGCCGCTCGGCACCGTAGCGCGGCGCGTCCTGCACCTGGTAGCCGGCCAGAAAGAAGGCCGTGCCCAGCATGCGGCTCGCCGTCTTCGTGCCCTGGCCTCCGCGGCCGTGAAAGCGGATGCGATACATGCTCACTCCATTTTGGCAGGCATCAGAAGATGGACCAGCGACGACCGGACATGGCTTTCTTTACCCGAGTGACCGCCAGTTCCATTGCCGCATCGCGTGGCAACATGCCCTTCCTGCTTGCCTGCTCCAGCACCTCCTCGGTGTTGCACCGCAGCTTCTCGGCGATGCACTCGAAGGCAGCCGACTCGCTGGCGCCGGCGTATTCCATGGCGGCGCAGATCACGCCGCCGGCGTTGGCGATGAAGTCCGGCACGACCAGCACGCCCTTCTCGTGAAGAACCTGCTCGGCGCCGCGGGTGAAGGGAATGTTCGCCCCCTCGATCACCAGGCGGGTGTTAAGACGGTGCACGTTGTCCTCGTGCACGACGTCCGGCCGCGCGGCGGGAATCCAGATATCACATTCGACGTCGATCACGGCGTCGCGGTCGAGTTTCTGCCCGTCCGCATAGTCGAGCACGCTTTTGCCCGAATCCTTCAGCGCGGCCAGTGCCGCCACGTCGATCCCTTTCGGGTTGTATAGCGTGCCGCGGGTGTCGGCCGCCGCCACCAGCACCGCCCCTTTGGCAACCAGAAAGCGCGCAGCATGCTTGCCCACCGCGCCGAAGCCCTGGATCACCACGCGCGCGCCATCGAGCTTGAAATCGCGGTAGCGCAGGGCGACGTCGGTAACGTGGGAGAGTCCCCAGCCGGTGGCGCCGATCTCGTCCAGCGGAATGCCGCCGAGTTCCTTCGGCAGGCCGACCGAGCGGCCGATCTCGTCCTTCACCCAGGCCATGCATTCCTCATCGCTGCCCATGTCGGGACCGAAGATGTAATCGGATTCGTTTTTCAGGGCGCAGGCAAAGACGCGGATCAGCTGCTCCTTCTGTGCCCTGGGCATGCGCGGGTCGCCGTACAGCACCGATTTGCCGCCGCCGTGGCGCAGACCGGCGGCGGCGTTTTTCAGGGTCATGGCGCGCGCCAAGCGAAAGCACTCTCCGGCGCTGACATCCGGCGCGATGCGCAGGCCGCCAATCGACGGACCGGTGGCGACGTTGTCGACTACCAGAATCCCCCGCAGACCGAGGCGCGGCTCATGGACGTGGATGACCTTGGCGGGCCCAAGCGCGTCAGCAAAGCTGAAGATGTCTTCCATGTTCCGGTGTACGCCTCTTTATTGATTCGCCTCGCTCCCTTTCAAGATAGTCAATTCCGAAAAATCAATCCGGAATGCCGGGAATGGGCGAATCAATCCGCTGTCCGGGTCGCCAGTCGCGATGGCTTCAGGGCTTGGCCTGACGTCGGCAACGGTCGGCCCACACCGCCGCTTCCACCCGCGAGCGCAGGTTGAGCTTCTTCAGCAGGTGCTTGACGTGGACTTTCACCGTGCCCTCGGTGATGCCCATGTCCCGGGCGATCAGCTTGTTGCTCTTGCCGTCGATCAGGTGGTCGAGAATGCGGCTTTCCTGCTCGGTCAACCCCGCTTCGGCAAGGCTGGTGGGGCGGCTCTTCTCGCGCAGCGAGGCCACCAGCAATTGTGTCAGGCGTTCGCTGATGGTGATCTTGCCGCGCGCCGCCTCGGCCAGTTGCTGCATCAGGTCTTCCGGCTCCATGTCCTTCAGCAGGTAACCATCGGCGCCGGCCTGCAGGGCGGCCATCAAATCTTCCGTCTGGTCCGAAACGGTCAGCATGATGATGCGCGAATCGAGACCGGCATCTTTCAGCGTTTTCAGGACCTCAACCCCGTTCATGTCCTTCATGTTGAGGTCGAGCAGGATCATGTCGGGCTGCAGCGCATGCGCAAGCTGGATGCCTTCCTTGCCGCTGGGGGCCTCGCCGACGAATTTGAATTCGGGGGCGGCCTGGATCAGCTGGATCACGCCCTTGCGAAACAGCGGATGGTCGTCGACGATAAGGATACGCTGGGGTTCTGCCGGATTCATGGGTTTAAGGTGACGTTAATGGGACGTATGGGGATGGTAGCGTCGCGCCGGGTACTCGGCATGAAGTGCAGGGTAACGCGGGTGCCCAGCGCGGGCGGGTTCTCGACCGTCAGCCGACCACCCAGGTTTTTCGCCCGCTCTTCCATGATGGCCATGCCGTAATGGTGCGCACCGGCGGCCTGGCGGATGCCGCTGCCGTCGTCGGTGACGCTGGCCGACACCGAGCCGTCGCTGTTGCACATCACCCTGACTTCGGCCTGTCGCGCCTGGGCATGGTTGAGCACGTTGGACAAGGCCTCGCGCACGATTTGCAGGGCATGGATTTCCTCGTTGGCGGTGAGCGTGCAGCCTGCCAGATGGGCGTCCAGCGAGATCGGAATGCCACCGCGGCTGGAGAATTCGGTCACCGTGGTTTGCAGGGCGGCCGCCAGCCCCTCCCCCTCGATGCGCAGACGGAAGGTGGTGAGCAGCTCGCGCAACTGGCGGTAAGCGCTGTTGAGGCCTTCGCGCAACTCGGCCAGCACCTCGCCGGCTTCGCTGCCTGCGCCTGACCGTTCGACCAGCGGCTTCAGGCGGCTGACCTGGATTTTCATGTAGGCGAGCGACTGCGCCAGCGAGTCGTGCAGGTCGCGTGCGAATGCGGCGCGCTCTTCCAGCAGCGACAACCGGCGGCTCTGTTCGGTGCGCCGCGCGGTGCCGATGGCGATGCCGATGTGGCGCGACAGCGCGTCCAGCAACTGTGTCTGCCATTGCGCCAGTTCCTTGCCCAGCGGCATTTCCAGCTGCAGCACGCCGTAGTGCTGCTCGGTATCCTTGAGCGGCAGCGACAGCACACGCCGTCCATCCTTGAGCGGATGCACGGCCAGCGCCGGGTGGGCCAGGCATTCGGCGCAACTCATCAGGCCGCATAAGTCGGCATCACCATGCTGCGGCTGCAGGGTGCTGGCGATCACCCGCGCGTGCGTCTCGCCAGCCTCGACCAGGCAGGCCAGCCCATGGCCCACGCCCAGCACGTTTTCCAGGTCTTTCAGCAGGATGGCATAGGTGTCCGGCGCCACCGGCCCGTTGTAGAGCCGGGCGATTGAGTGATAGAGCAGCTCCAGCGAGCGGTTGGCAATGGTGAGCTCGGCGGTCTTTTCCTCCACCCGTTTTTCCAGGTTCTGATACAGCTTGGAGAGGTCTTCCGCCATGAGGTTGAAGGCCTGGCCCAGCCGCCCGATTTCGTCTTCTCCGGCCAGGTCGGTGCGCACGGCAAGATTGCCCTGTCCGATCTGGTCGGCCAGTTCCAGCAGGCCGCGCAGGGGGTGGACAAGAATGTTGTAGACCAGATAGATGGAAAGGGCCACTACGAGAAGGGTGGCAATGATCGCTGCGCCGAGGATGACGCGCATGACCAGAATTTTCGCTTCGGCGGCCTCTTCGATCTGTTTGACCAGATCATTGATGCGGGCGACGAATTCGGGGATTTTGTCCAGCACTGCCGTGTCTGCGACCGTCGAGGGGGACGCGGCCGGCAGATTGACCAGGCCAGGTTTGATTTGGATGCGCCAGCTGCTTTCAACCTGCCGGTAAACCTGCTTGAGCGGGGCGGTTTCATCGTCTGGCAGGACTGCCAGGATGGGGCCTGCTTTCAAGTCGTTTTCAAACCGGCTGATGGCCTGTTCCAGGCTTTCTATGTATTCGGGTTTTCCGTTCTGCTGGAGACGCTGGTAAATCGAAGCCATTCGCCAGCTTTGCATCCGCAGGCTGCCAGCCAGGTTGATAGCCTTGCCACTGCCCTGGGTGGTTTCCGCCACCATCCATGAGGTGGACATGCTGGCCACCGCCAGCACGGTGATGGCAGCAAACATGCCGCCCAGCCGCAGCAGCAGAGAGTTCTGCAGTTTATTCCACCCCATACGGCTCACTTGTTGTTTTCTCCATGCAATTAGCAGTCATTCCCACGCGCCAAGCGTAATACACCCGAGATCCGACATTGCGAATAAAAGGGTATACCTCTTCTTTGCAACCGGCTTTTCACCAGACCGGAAAGGACAAAAAACATAATAAAAAACAACGCAGTATCAAATACCACCCATACCTCGAAAGAGGTATACAGCCTGCATTCCGCGCCCACTCACCCTCTGGAAACAGTTTGTTCATTGGCATATAAAACACCCTGAAGTCTTTTTTATCTCCTCAGCCAGGCCAAGAGGTGGTTTATGGCAACGCAACAATACAAGGCATGGTCGGTTGTCATCATGAGCACACTGGCGTTCACGGTCTGCTTCATGATCTGGATGATGTTCGCCGTCATCGGCGTTCCCATCAAGCAGCAGCTGGGCCTGAACGAGACCCAGTTCGGCATTCTGATTGCCACGCCGGTGCTGACCGGTTCCCTGATCCGTGTCCCGCTGGGGATGTGGACGGACAAATTCGGTGGGCGCATCGTGTTCTTCATTCTGATGCTTTCCACTGTCATCCCGATCTGGATGATCTCGTGGGCAACGGAATTCTGGCATTTTCTGCTGACCGGGCTGTTCGTCGGCATGGCAGGCGGCTCGTTCACCGTCGGTATTGCCTATTGCGCCCGCTGGTTCCCCAGGGAACGGCAGGGGCTGGCGATGGGCATTTTCGGCGCAGGGAACACCGGGGCTGCCGTCACCAAGCTGCTCGCGCCCATCATCGTAGTCGGGTACGGCTGGACGATGGTACCGAAGGTGTATGCGGTGCTGATGCTGGTGACCGCCATCGTGTTCTGGTTCTTCACTTACAGCGACCCCGTGCACAAGGTGGGCAAGTCCGTCACCATCCGCGAGCAGCTTGCCGCCTTCAAGGACCCGAAGGTATGGCGTTACAGTCAGTATTACTCCATCGTGTTCGGCGGCTATGTTGCACTGGCCCTGTGGATGACCAAATATTACATCAGCGAATACGGCTTCGACCTCAAGACCGCCGCGTTGCTGGCTGCCGCCTTCAGTATCCCGGGTGGGTTGTTGCGGGCTATCGGGGGCTATTTCTCCGATAAATTCGGGGCACACACCATGACGTGGTGGGTGTTGTGGATTTCGCTGGTCTGCCTGTTTTTCCTGTCCTACCCGCAAAGCGACATCACCATCCAGTCCGTCAATGGCCCGCTGACTTTCCATTTCGGCCTGAATGCGACGACGTTCACCATCATCATGTTCACCCTTGGCGTTGTATTCGCCATCGGCAAGGCCTCGGTCTTCAAGTACATCTCTGACGATTACCCCGACAACATCGGCGTGATTTCCGGCGTGGTTGGGCTTGCCGGCGGCTTGGGCGGGTTCCTGATGCCGATCATGTTCGGTGCGTTGGTCGACCTGACCGGCATCCGTTCCTCCGCGTTCATGCTGATGTTCGGCGTGGTGTGGGTGTCGTTGATGTGGATGTACTGGACGGAAGTGCGCCCGATGGATGCAGCCCGGGAACTGAAGCGGGCCAAAGCCGCAGACCTGATGGAGTAGCAAAACATGGGCCGGGCAATGCACGGCTCAGTTGGTCAACTTACAAGAGGAATACACCATGCCTACCAACATCAAGGAATGGAATCCGGAGGACCCGACGTTCTGGGAAACGACCGGCAAGAAGATTGCCTACCGCAATCTGTGGATCTCGGTTCCCAGCCTGCTATGCGGCTTCGCCGTGTGGCTGATGTGGGGAATCATCAGCGTGCAGATGCTCAACCTGGGCTTTCCCTTCAGCAAGGACGAGCTGTTCACGCTGACCGCGATTTCCGGCCTGGCCGGGGCGACGATGCGTATCCCGTCGTCCTTCTTCATCCGGCTGGCGGGCGGGCGCAACGTCATCTTCCTCACCACCGCCATGCTGCTAGCGCCGGCCATCGGCACCGGCATCGCCCTGCAGCATCCCGGATGGCCGTTGTGGGTGTTTCAGCTGATGGCGTTGTGGTCCGGCGTCGGCGGCGGCAACTTCGCCAGCTCGATGTCCAACATCAGCACCTTCTTCACCAAGCGCCAACAGGGCACCGCGCAGGGGATCAATGCCGGGCTGGGCAACTTCGGCGTCACCACCATGCAGGTCATCATCCCGCTGGTGATGACGGTCGGCATCTTCGGCGTGCTGGGCGGCGAGCCGACGACCCTGGTGAAGGACAGCGGCTGGATTTTCGGCAAGATTGTCGCCGGCACCCCCACCTTCATCCAGAATGCCGGCTTTGCCTGGCTGCTGTCGCTGATCCCGCTGGCCTTCCTCTGCTGGTTCGGCATGAACAACCTGTTGCCGGTTTCGCCCGACATCGGCGGCACCCTGTTCGCCTTCATCAAGGTCACCTGGCTCTACACCCTCGCCTTCGTCCCCGCCATCGGCGGCCTCTATCTCTACCTGCCTGCTCCCACCGGATTGGGCGTGCTCAACATGTGGGTGGCCATGCCGCTCATCATCGTCAGCACGCTGATACTGATGAAACTGGCCGCCTTCGGCGCCATGAAGGAGAACATCGCCAAGCAGTTCGCCATTTTCGGCAACAAGCACACTTGGTCGATGACGGCGCTGTACCTCGTCACCTTCGGTTCCTTCATTGGTTTTTCGATGGCACTGCCGCTGGCGATCACCGTCATCTTCGGTGAGCAGCACATCCTCGACCCGGTGACCGGCTTGATGACGCACATCAAGAACCCCAATGCGCCGTCCGCCCTGCAATACGCCTGGATCGGACCCTTCGTCGGCGCGCTGATCCGTCCGGTGGGCGGCTGGATTTCAGACAAGCTGGGCGGCTCCATCGTCACACAGGTCATTTCGGTAGTAATGGTCGTCGCCTCGGCCTACGCCGGCTACATCATGATGCAGGCCTATCAGTCAGCCACGCCTGAGGTGTACTTCATCCAGTTCCTGGTGGTGTTCGTGGTGCTGTTCGCCGCCACCGGCATCGGCAACGGCTCCACCTTCCGTACCGTCGGCGTGATTTTCGATCGCGTCCAGGCCGGCCCGGTGCTCGGCTGGACTTCGGCGGTTGCAGCCTACGGCTCCTTCATCGCCCCCGAAGTAATCAAGGACCAGATCAAGGCCGGCACCCCTGAAAACGCCATGTACGGTTTTGCCATCTTCTACGCCGTATGCCTGGTGCTGAACTGGTGGTTCTACCTGCGCAAGAACGCTTACATCAAGAATCCGTGATTAAACGTAGGGTGCGCTTTGCGCACCTTTGGACCGGTGCGCAAAGCACCCTACAGGAGCAAACCATGAGTCACTTCCTCGATCGATTGACCTTCTTCAAGAAGAACATCGCCGATTTTTCCAACGGCCACGGCGTTGTCAGCAACGAAGACCGCAGCTGGGAGAACGCCTACCGCAGCCGCTGGCAGAGCGACAAGGTGGTGCGCTCCACCCACGGCGTGAACTGCACCGGATCGTGCAGCTGGAAAATTTACGTCAAGAACGGCCTGATCACCTGGGAAATCCAGCAGACCGACTATCCGCGCACTCGCGCCGATCTGCCCAACCATGAACCCCGCGGCTGCCCGCGCGGCGCCAGCTACTCCTGGTATGTGTATTCGGCGCAGCGCGTGAAATATCCGCTGATCCGCGGCCGCCTGATGGAAATGTGGCGCGAGGCACGCAAGACGATGGACCCGGTGGCTGCGTGGAAATCGATCAGCCAGAATCCAGAGAAAGCCAAACGCTACAAGTCGGTGCGCGGCCAGGGCGGCTTCGTGCGCGCCAAGTGGGATGAAGTGACGGAAATGATCGCCGCCGCCAACGTCTTCACCATCAAGGAATACGGCCCCGATCGCGTCGCCGGTTTCTCGCCGATTCCAGCCATGTCGATGGTGAGCTACGCGGCGGGCTCGCGTTACCTGTCGCTGATCGGCGGCACGCCCCTTTCTTTCTACGACTGGTACTGCGACCTGCCGCCAGCCAGTCCGCAGGTGTGGGGCGAGCAGACCGATGTGCCGGAATCGGCCGACTGGTACAACTCGACCTATCTGATGGTGTGGGGCTCCAACGTGCCGCAGACACGCACGCCGGACGCCCACTTCTACACCGAGGTGCGCTACAAGGGCACCAAGACGGTCGCGGTGTCGTCCGATTACGGCGAAATGGTCAAGTTCGGCGATATCTGGCTCGCCCCCAAACAAGGCACCGATGCCGCGCTGGCGCTGGCGATGGGCCACGTCATCCTCTCCGAATTCCACGTCAAGAACCGCAGCGAATATTTCGATTCCTACTGCCGTCAGTACAACGACATGCCGATGCTGGTGATGTTGAAGGAACACGAGGGCAAACTGATCGCCGACCGTTACCTGCGCGCCTCCGACCTCATCGGTAACATGGGCCAGGACAACAACCCCGAATGGAAGACGGTGCTGTACGACGAAAACACCGGCTACCTGGTGGCGCCCAACGGTTCGATCGGTTTCCGCTGGGGCCAGTCCGGCGCGTGGAACCTGGAAATGCGCGACGGCTATTCGAACAAGGAAGTAAAGCCGCAGCTCACGCTTTTAGGTAGCCACGACGAAGTCGTCGAGGTGGCGCTGCCCTACTTCGGCGGCGACGACCACAACGAACTGCTCGCCCGCAACCTGCCGGTCAAGGTCATCAGCGTCGGCGGCCGTGACGTGCGCGTCGCCACCGTCTACGACCTGACGCTGGCCAACTACGGCGTCGACCGCGGCCTCGGCGGGCCGAACCTGCCCACCAGCTATGACGACGACGTCCCCTACACTCCGGCCTGGGCCGAGAAGCACTGCGGGGTGCCGCGCGCCGACATCATCACGGTGGCGCGCGAGTTTGCCGACAACGCCGACAAGACCCACGGCAAGTCCATGGTCATCCTCGGCGCGGCGCTCAATCACTGGTACCACAACGACATGATCTACCGTGGCATCATCAACATGCTGATGATGTGCGGCTGCATCGGCCAGTCGGGCGGCGGCTGGGCGCACTACGTGGGACAGGAAAAACTGCGGCCGCAGACCGGCTGGACACCGCTGGCGTTTGCCCTTGACTGGCACCGCCCGTCTCGCCAGATGAACGGCACTTCGTACTTCTACGCCCACACCAGCCAGTGGCGCCACGAGAAGCTGGCAGCCTCGGAGATCCTCTCGCCGACTGCCGACAAAAGCAACGCCGACTACCGGCTGATCGACTTCAACGTGCGCGCCGAGCGCATGGGCTGGCTACCGTCCGCCCCGCAGCTGGAAACCAATCCGCTGGAAATCACCAAGGCGGCCGACGCCGCCGGCATCGACCCGGTCAAGTACGCGGTCGAGCAGATCAAGAGCGGTGCGCTCAAGTTCTCCTGTGAGGATCCGGACAATCCGAAGAACTTCCCGCGCAACCTGTTCGTGTGGCGCTCGAATCTCCTGGGTTCGTCGGGCAAGGGCCACGAGTATTTCCTCAAGTACCTGCTCGGCACCCAAAACGCGGTGCTGGGGCCGGACCTCGGGGAGCTCGGCGAGGCCAAGCCGAAGGAAGTGGTGTGGCACGACAAGGGCGCCGAAGGCAAGCTCGACCTGCTGGTGACGCTCGACTTCCGCATGTCCACCACCTGCCTGTATTCCGACATCGTGCTGCCGTCGGCTACCTGGTACGAGAAGGACGACCTCAACACCTCGGACATGCACCCCTTCATCCATCCCCTGTCCGAAGCGGTGCAGCCGCTGTGGGAATCGAAGTCCGACTGGGAAATCTACAAGACCATCGCGAAGAAGTTCTCCGAGCTCGCGGCCACCCATCTGGGCACGCAGAAGGATCTGGTGCTGACGCCGCTCATGCACGACACGCCGTCCGAACTGGGCCAGAGCATGGCGGTGCGCGACTGGAAAAAAGGGGAGGTCGACGCCATCCCCGGCAAGACCATGCCGAGCATGACGGTGGTGACGCGCGACTACGGCGACACCTACAGGAAGTTCACCTCGCTGGGTCCGCTGTTGACCAAGATCGGCAACGGCGGCAAGGGTATCAGCTGGAACACGGAAGCCGAAGTGAAGCAGCTGGCGGAGTTGAATTACACCGTTACCGAGGAGGGCATCAGCCAAGGCTTGCCGAAGATCGAGTCGGCCATCGACGCCTGCGAGGTCATCCTCATGCTGGCCCCGGAAACCAACGGTCAGGTGGCGGTGAAAGCCTGGGAAGCGCTGTCGAAGATCACCGGGCGCGACCACACGCATCTGGCCATCCCGCGCGAGGACGACAAGATCCGCTTCCGCGACGTCGTGGCGCAGCCGCGCAAGATCATTTCCTCGCCCACCTGGTCGGGGCTGGAATCGGAACACGTGTCGTACAACGCCGGCTACACCAACGTCCACGAGCTGATCCCATGGCGCACCCTCACCGGCCGCCAGCAGTTCTACCAGGATCACCAGTGGATGCTGGACTTCGGCGAGGGCCTGTGCGTGTACAAGCCGCCAGTCGACACCAAGACGATTGCGCCGATGCTGGGCAAGAAGCCGAACGGCAACCACGAGCTGGTGCTCAACTGGATCACCCCGCACCAGAAGTGGGGCATCCACAGCACCTACACCGACAACCTGCGCATGCTCACGCTGTCGCGCGGCGGTCCCCACGTCTGGGTGTCCGAGCCGGAGGCGAAGGAAGCCGGGCTGGTCGACAACGACTGGGTCGAGGTGTTCAACGTCAACGGCACGCTGACGGCCCGCGTGGTGGTCAGCCAGCGGGTACCCAAGGGCATGTGCCTGATGTATCACGCGCAGGAAAAGATCATCAACGTGCCGGGCGCGGAGGTGAGCGGCTTCCGCGGCGGCATCCACAACTCGGTGACACGCACCATCACCAAGCCGACCCACATGATCGGCGGCTACGCGCAGCTGGCCTACGGCTTCAACTACTACGGCACGGTGGGTTCCAACCGCGACGAGTACGTGATCGTGCGCAAGATGAAGAAGGTGGACTGGATGGAAGGTCCGCTGGTCGAGCGCTGAGCAGAACGCTTTCGAGGGCAGGCGTCTCCCGCCGCCCTCACCCGCGCCACCTCTCTCCGACGCGGTTTTTTTATACAACGACCAGGGGCATAACCCCCTGGTAGGCAAGGAGTAAAACATGAAAGTGCGTGCGCAAATTGCCATGGTGCTGAACCTCGACAAGTGCATCGGCTGCCATACCTGCTCGATCACCTGCAAGAACGTGTGGACCTCGCGCGAAGGCATGGAATACGTGTGGTTCAACAACGTCGAGTCGAAGCCCGGCATCGGTTATCCCAAGCAGTGGGAAAACCAGGACATATGGAACGGCGGCTGGAAACTCAAAGGCGACGGCAAGCTCGAGCCGCGTCAGGGCAGCCGGCTGAAAATCCTCGCCAACATCTTCGGCAACCCCAACCTGCCGGAAATCGACGACTACTACGAGCCCTTCACCTACGACTACCAGCACCTGCAGAAGGCACCGCTGTCCGAGACGCCGCCGACCGCGCGCCCCATCTCCGCCATCACCGGCAAGAAGATGGAGAAGATCAACTGGGGGCCCAACTGGGAAGACGATCTCGGCGGCGAGTTTTCCTCGCGCAGCCGCGACAAGAATTTCGACAACGTGCAGAAGGAAATGCACTCGACCTTCGAAAACACCTTCCTGATGTACCTGCCGCGGCTGTGCGAACACTGCCTCAACCCGACCTGCGTTGCATCCTGTCCTTCGGGCTCGATCTACAAGCGCGAGGAAGACGGCATCGTGCTGGTCGACCAGGACAAGTGCCGCGGCTGGCGCATGTGCATCTCCGGCTGCCCGTACAAGAAGATCTACTACAACTGGAAAAGCGGCAAGGCGGAAAAGTGCATCTTCTGCTATCCGCGCATCGAGGCGGGCCAGCCCACCGTGTGCTCGGAATCCTGCGTCGGGCGCATCCGCTACCTCGGCGTGATCCTGTACGACGCCGACCGCATCGAAGAAGCCGCCAGCGTGGCCGACGAGAAGGAACTCTACGAGGCGCAGCTGAAGATTTTCCTCGACCCCACCGACCCGGCCGTCATCGCCGCCGCGCGCGCCGAAGGCATCCCGGAAGCCTGGCTCGACGCCGCGGTGAATTCGCCGGTCTACAAGATGGCGATCGACTGGAAGATCGCCTTCCCGCTGCATCCGGAATACCGCACGCTGCCGATGGTGTGGTACGTGCCGCCGCTGTCGCCGATCCAGGCGGCCGCCGAATCCGGCAAGATGGGGATGAACGGCATCATTCCCGATACGAAATCGCTGCGCATCCCGATCACCTATCTCGCCAACCTGCTGACCGGCGGCAAGGAAAAACCGGTGATCACCGCGCTCGACCGCCTGCTGGCAATGCGCGCCTACATGCGCGGCAAGTCGGTGGAAGGCATCCCCAATACCGCCGCGCTCGACCAGGTGGGGCTGACCTCGGCGCAGGCCGACGAAATGTACCGCTACCTGGCCATCGCCAACTACGAGGACCGTTTCGTCATCCCCACTACTCACCGTGAAGAGACGATCAACACCTTCGAGGAAAAGTCGAGCTGCGGTTTCACCTTCGGCAACGGCTGCTCGGACGGCGTCTCCAAGCCCAGTCTGTTCGGCAACCGCAAGAATGCCGTGCCGGTCGATCTGTCGCAGCTGCACGCCAAAAAGAAAACCGGTTAAGGAGCCCACACGATGAAAACCTTCAAAGTCATTTCGCTGCTGCTGTGCTACCCCGAGTCCGACTGGCTGGCGGCACTGCCCGAACTGGAAGACGCGCTGGCGGCCGAGGCCGACTTCAACGGCGAGGCAAACGCCAGGATGGCGCCGCTGTTCGACCTGCTGCGGCAGTCCGAGCTGATCGCGCTGCAGGAAAACTACGTCGCCACCTTCGACCGCAACCCCTCGCATTCGCTGCATCTGTTCGAGCACATCCACGGCGAATCGCGCGACCGTGGCTCAGCGATGATCAATCTGCTGGAGGAATACTGGAAGCACGACTTCGACGCCAGCGCCTCGGAGCTGCCGGATTACGTGCCGCTGTTCCTCGAATTCCTCTCGCAGTTGCCGGCCGAGGAAGCCCTCGAATTGCTGGGCGACGCCGTGCACGTGCTCGCCACCATCGGCCGCAAGCTCGACGCCAACGGCAGCCCGTATGCCACCGCATTCCAGCTGCTGGAAGCGCTGTCGCCGGTGGCGGCGCAGGAACTGGCCGAGCCGCCGGTGCGCGACATGGACGAGGCGATGGAGATGTTCGGCCCGTCGGTCGACGGCGTCGAACCTTTAATGAATCCCGGCCCGCAGGTGTCGGTGGTGCAGATGCCGACTTCGCGCCGGCAGGCGGCCGCCGCGACTACGCATTGAATGCATTGATTTCTGGAGGATCGGAAAATGTCCTACTCGCAAACTTTCCTGTTCGGGATCTACCCCTACATCGCCCTGACGGTATTCCTGCTCGGCAGCCTGATCCGCTTCGACCGCGAGCAGTACACGTGGAAGAGCGATTCGTCGCAGCTGCTCAAGCGCGGCCAGCTGCGGCTGGGCAGCAACCTGTTCCACATCGGCGTGCTGTTCCTGTTCTTCGGCCACTTCGTCGGCATGCTGACGCCGCACTTCGTCTACGAGCCTTTCCTCAGCTCCGGCGCCAAGCAGGTCATGGCCATGGTCTCGGGCGGCACCGCCGGCGTGCTGGCGTTCATCGGCATCTCGCTGCTGCTGCACCGCCGGCTGACCGAGCCGCGCATCCGCGCCACGTCGAAAACCAGCGACATCCTGATCCTGCTGCTGCTGTGGCTGCAACTTCTGCTCGGCCTGGCGACCATCCCGCTGTCGGCGCAGCATCTGGACGGCAGCATGATGGTCCGGCTGGCCGAGTGGGCGCAGCGCATCGTCACCTTCCGCGGCGGCGCGGTCGAACTGCTGGAAGGCGCGGGCTGGGTGTTCAAGACCCACCTGTTCCTCGGCATGACGATCTTCCTCGTCTTCCCGTTCACCCGTCTGGTGCATGTGTGGAGCGGCTTTGCCGCAACGACCTACGTGGTCCGCGCCTGGCAGCTCGTGCGTCCCCGTGGCTGAAGCAGCGTGACCCCAACTGAAAGAGGAGACTGAAATGACGCATGTTGTCATCCTGGGTGCCGGCATCGCAGGCGTGTCTGCGGCCTACGCACTGAAATCCAAACTGGGCCCGCGCGACGAGGTCACGGTGGTGTCGGACAAGCCGTACTTCCATTTCGTGCCGTCGAATCCGTGGGTTGCCATGGGCTGGCGCGAGCGGTCCGACATCGCCTTCCCGATCGGGCCCTATCTCGAATCGCGCGGCATCAAGTTCATCCACAGCGGCGTCAAGCGCATCCAGCCCGACGTCATCCAGGTCGATCTGGATAACGGCGACGTGCTGTTCTACGACTATCTGCTGATCGCCACCGGCGCGACCGGCATGACCGACGAGGTTCCCGGGCTGGCCGAGCACACCCATTCGGTGATCCACGTCGACCAGGCCGAGCGTGCTCTCGCGGCGTATCGCGAATTCGTGCGGCATCCCGGACCGATCGTGGTGGGCGCGGCGCCGGGCGCAAGCGTGCTGGGGCCGATCTACGAATACGCCTTTCTGGTCGACGCCGACCTCAAGCGGCGCAACATCCGTGAGCGGGTGTCGATCACCCTGGTGACGCCCGAACCCTGGCCCGGCCACCTCGGGCTCGGCGGCGAAGGCGCCAGCCGCGGCGCGGTGACCGCCGCGCTGGTCGACACCAAAATCAGCGTGATCTGCAACGCCCGCACGCTGCGCGTCGACAAGGACACCATCCATGTGGTCGAGCTCGACGCCGCCGGCAACGAAAAGCAGACCCACGCCCTGCCCTATGCCTATTCGGTGTACTGGCCCGCCTTCGGCGGCGTACCAGGGGTGCGCAACTCGCCTGGGCTGGTCAACGAGCGTGGGCTGGTGGTGGTGGACGAATACCTGCGCAACCCGGACTACCCCAATGTGTTCGCCCTCGGCGCCTGCGTGGCGCAGCCGGCGGTGGACAAGACGCCGGTACCGGTGAGCGCACCCGACTCGGTGTATTCGATCCAGAAGGCCGGCGAGATCGTGGTGCAGAACATCCTGGCCCAGATCGGCGACGCGCCGCTGACGAGCTACGTGCCGCAGCGCGCCAAGTGGCTGTCCGACATGGGCAACACGGGCGCCGCCTATTTGTCGGAACCGCAGGTGCCGCTGCGCGACATCAACTGGATGCGCCAGGGACGCTGGGTACACCAGGCCAAGGTCGATTTCGAAAAATATTTCGTCAACAAGATCCGGCTGCAGCCTGCAGACCAGGCCCCTTCGGCTGCCTCACGGATTGCCAGCGTGATGAGCCGGGTGCTGGCGGAACAGGGTGGCATGCAGGCACCCGCGCCCATGACGCCCCCGTGGGGCGGCGGTAAGCCGCTGGAAATCCGCCTGCCGCAGGATCCCTGCATCGAACTGCGGGCGCTCGCCAAATCGCTGGGGCGCGAGCCCAACGCGCTGGCAGCCGAGTTGCTGGCCGCCGCGGTATCCGACGCCAAGTCCTATCTGAGCGAGGCCGGCGTCGAGGCGATGGCGCTCTCGCGGCGCGAACTGCTGGTGGAAGAACTGCCGGAACGCCAGCCCGGCGTGGAGTTCCACGGCGGCGGCACCTGATCTGAGCGCAATCGCCGCAGGACTTTATGAATCGAAGCACTGGAGGATCCAAACATGAGCACCGACCTGCCCGAACGCGATGCCGAGGGCTATCTGATCGAGCCCGGAGACTGGAACGAGGACGTGGCCAAAGCTTTGGCCCAGGAAGAGAATATCCAGCTCAACGACGACCACTGGGATGTCATTCGTTTCATTCGTGACTACTATGAAGAACGCCAGGTCGCGGCCGATGCCCGTTTCGTCATCAAGCATCTGGCCGAACGCATGGGGAAGGACGCACACAAGAAACTGTTCGAACTGTTTCCCTACGGCTATGTGAAGCAGGCCTGCAAAATTTCCGGTATGCGGCGGCCACGGGCCTGGAGCACGGGTTGATCCGGCCCTATTGATTCTCGGCCCGACTAAAACTTGAATTTCGTCACACCGTACGATTCCTCACAAGGTGAGCATCAATGAGTTTTCAAAAAATCTTTGAAAGAAGCGAAAACAGAGCTGTATTCATCGCGGTGTTGATCTTCATCATTTTCCATTTCGGAATGCTCTACCTGTTCAAAATCTTGTAGTCATTTCACTTGATTCAGTGTGGTGGAAACGCGCATGGCAATTACGAATTTCGTTATCCGGGTCGGCGAAATTGTCATGCGAGTTTTTTTTACCCCGGCGCTCTTTCGGGGCTTCCTTAATGAATGCGCTTGTGCGCCTGCCAGACTCCACCTGGCTACCGAAGAACGCTTGTAAAAAGGAACAACAAATGATCGAGCCTGTTGCGTTGAAAGACTTCTTCCTCACTTTTTTCTCTGCCGCCATGGTGATCATGACCGGCGGGTTGTATGCCCTGCTGTTCGCTTACGCCCGCCTCAAGCACCGACCCGGGTTCATGCTGCTGGCCTACACCGCCTACCTTGGCCTGTTCATCTCGGTGCTGGCTCTGGCTTTTGCCGCCAATCTGTTCAACAACAATTTCTGGACCGTCATCGTCCTCCTCATGCTCATAGGCTATCTGCTCGCCCCCCACGCCATCTGGCATTTGTGTGTCGGCACGCATCGGGATGAAGAGACCGACGAGGCTGAGCCCATCAAAGTTTTTTCAACTGTAGTTAAATCAAAGGGGGTATGACCATGTCACAAGATATTTGGTGGGCGTCTGAATCCTTTTGGCGGAAAAACGCCATCTGGATCACGGCAGGCTCGTTCATTGTCCTTATTTTTCTCACTTTCGACACGGTGGATCAGATCACGGCGGGCGGCAAGCGGGTGCCAGCCTACTCGGCGATCAACCACCGGATCAGCTACGTGTTCGACGAGAAGCGCAATTTCCAGGTGCCGGTGATCGGCGTCGAGGAACCGCTGTTCGGCAAGAAACTGACCGAGCAGGAAGCGGCGGCCCTGGTCAGCCATGGCAAGCTCACCACCCAGGCGAAAAACTGCATGAATTGCCACACCCTGCTCGGCAACGGCGCCTACTACGCACCCGACCTCACCAAGTCGTGGCTCGATCCGTCCTGGGGATCGAAAGAAGTGCGCGAACAACAGATGGTTGAGTTCCTCATGAACCCTCAGGATCGCCTACACAACGGCCTGGGACGCAGGATGCCGAATCTGGGCATTACCGAGCCGGAAGCACGAGCCACTGTGGCTTTCCTGAAATGGATGTCGTCGATTGACACCAACGGCTTCCCTGCCAATTTCAAACCCATTGATCAGGAGAATTGAGATGACTGCATTGGGTAAACTCGACAGGGCCAACCTGAACGGTGGCCAGAAACTGGCGGTGAAGTACTTCACCGTCGCTATTGCGCTGTTCGGCGCACAAATCCTGTTCGGCCTCCTGGCCGGCCTGCAATACCTGTACCCGGACTTCCTGTTCGGCATTCTGGATTTTTCCGTCAACCGCATGGTGCACATCAATGCGATGGTCGTCTGGCTGTTGTTCGGCTTCCTCGGCTCGGTGTACTGGCTGCTGGAGGACGAGTCCGGTGTCCCTGTTGTCGGCTTGGGGTTGGGTAATCTGGCCTTCTGGATATTCACCCTGGCCGTCGTCGTCGTGGTGCTGGTCTATCTGCTGGTGCAGACCGGCGTGGGCGAGCAAAGCTCGATCTGGCTGATCAACGAGGGGCGCGAGTACATCGAGGCGCCGCGTTGGGCTGACATCGGCATTGTGGTGTGCGTGCTGGTATTCTTCTACAACGCCGCCGCCACCTTCGCCAAAGGCCGCTACACCGGCATCGGCGGCGTGCTGGTGCTCGACCTGATCGCCCTGGCCGGCATCTACCTGGCCGGCATGTACTACACTCCCAACATCTCCATGGACCAACACTGGTGGTGGTGGGTGATTCACCTGTGGGTGGAAGCGACCTGGGAAGTGCTGGTCGGCTGCCTGATGGCCTACGGCCTGATAAAGACCCTGGGCGTGCGCCGCAAGATCGTCGAGACCTGGCTGTATATCGAAGTTGCACTGATGTTCGGTTCCGGCATTCTCGGCCTCGGCCACCACTATTTCTGGATCGGCACCCCGGAATACTGGTTCACCATCGGCGGCTTCTTCTCTGCGCTGGAACCCATCCCGCTGGTTGCCATGGTGGTGCATGCGGTGTTCGACGCCGGCCATCACAAGCTGAAGAGCACCAATAACCCGGCCCTGGCCTGGATCATTGCGCAAGCCTTTGGCAACTTCTTCGGCGCTGGGGTGTGGGGCTTCATGCACACCCTGCCGCAGATCAACCTATACACCCACGGCACCCAGTGGACCGCCTCGCACGGCCATTTCGCCTTCTTTGGCGCCTACGTCACCATGGTCATCGCCTACTTCTATCTGGCGATCCAGAAATGGCGTGGCGGCGTGTACATGAGCGGCAACCTGATCGGCGCCTGGAAGTGGAAATGGGCGCTCGCCCTGCTGCATATCGGCATGCTCATGATGACCATGGCGATGCTGATCTCAGGCTACGAGCAATCGCAGATCGAGCGCGCCATCGAAGGATCCAGCTGGGTCGGCTACTTCACCGCCCAGGCGCATCCATGGTTCGTACAAGGCATGCAATGGCGTCAGATCGGTGGCTGGATATTTGCCGCCGGCTTCGTTCTGCTGGCCTGGGACCTCATGACCATCGGCCGCAAAGAAACGCGACCCGTGCGAAGCCTGACTGAGTAACGCCCTTTCCTTCCCCGCGAACCGCGGGGAAGGATCCATCGCACCTCACACTTTTAATTAGGAGGCAACATGAACACCTCAATTAAATTTACCTTGGTCGCCCTGGCAAGCCTGCCTCTGGCGATATCGATGGCCTTTGCCGCGGAAACCGCAACCCCGGGCACTCCGGAGGGGACCTACCTTCAAGGCGGCGGCTCCTCGCTGGCCGGGAAGGCCGGGGAGGAAATGTATCAATCCATCGATCCAGACGCACCCCCCATGACCAAGGTCGAGTTCGATCAGGCCCGGCAGATCTACTTCGACCGCTGCGCGGGCTGCCACGGTGTGCTGCGCAAGGGCGCCACCGGCAAGGCGCTGCTGCCCAAAGACATGCAGAAGCTGGGCACCGAGAGCCTGAAGATTTTCGTCCATTACGGCACGCCCGGCGGCATGCCCGGCTTTGGCACCGCCAAGGAATTGACCGAAAAAGAAACCGAGATGATGGCGCGTTACATTCAGCAAACCCCGCCGACCCCGCCCGAGTGGGGCATGAAGGAAATGAGGGCGAGCTGGAAACTGATCATGCCAGTGGACAAACGGCCGAAGCGGCAGATGAACAAACTTGACCTGCCCAACCTGTTTTCGGTGACGCTGCGTGACTCCGGCGAGGTCGCGCTGATCGACGGCGACAGCAAAAAGATCGTCTCCGTTCTCAAAACGGGTTTTGCCGTGCATATCTCGCGCATTTCAAATTCCGGTCGCTATCTCTACACCACCGGGCGCGACGGCCTGATCAACCTGATCGATTTGTGGATGGAAACCCCTCAGACCGTGGCCACCATCCGTACCGGGTCCGACGCACGTTCCATCGAAACGTCCAAATTCAAGGGCTATGAAGACAAGCTCGCCATCGCCGGCACCTACTGGCCGCCGGCGTACGTGCTGATGGACGGCCCGACCCTGGAGCCGCTCAAGATCATGTCCACGCGCGGCTACACCTACGACGAGCAGGAATTCCACCCCGAACCGCGCGTTGCCTCCATCGTCGCCTCGCACATCAAACCCGAATTCGTGGTCAACGTGAAGGAAACCGGCAAGGTTCTGCTGGTGGACTATTCCGACATCAAGAACCTGAAGACCACCGAGATCGAGGCCGAGCGCTTCCTGCACGATGGCGGATGGGATTCGTCGAAGCGCTATTTCATGGTCGCGGCCAACATGCGCGATACGGTTTCCGTAGTCGATACCAAGGAAGGCAAACTGGCCGCCAATGTCAAGGTCGGCATCAAGCCGCACCCCGGCCGTGGCGCCAACTGGAACGATGTGAAATATGGTCCGGTCTGGGCCACCGGCCACCTCGGCGACGATACCGTCGCGGTGATCGGAACCGACCCGAAGAAACACAAAGCAAATGCCTGGAAAGTGGTGCGTTCGCTGAAAAACCACGGCAACGGCAGCCTGTTCATCAAGACCCATCCCAAGTCGAACAACCTGTGGGTGGATGCCGCGCTGTCGCCGGACGACGATGCCCAGCAATCCGTGTCGGTATTCGACCTGAAGAACCTCGACAAACCGGCGCAGGTGATCAACCTCGCCAAGTTGGCCGGCATCAGCAAGGGCCGCGTCGCGCATCCGGAATACAACCGCCACGGCGACGAGGTGTGGTTCTCGGTGTGGGGACCGAAGGACGGCGAATCGGCCATCGTCGTCATGGACGACAAGACCCGCAAGCTGAAGGCAGTGATCAAGGACAAGCGCCTGATCACCCCCACCGGTAAGTTCAACGTCTACAACACCCAGCATGACGTGTATTGAACCCTGCCGCGGGAGCTGAAAAAGGGCGAGCTTGCTCGCCCTTTTTTTGGCGCAGTGGATGCAAGACCAACGGCACATGGAAAACCAGGTCGCACATACAAAAATGAATCACCTAATCAAAATCACTGGCAAGTTTCTGATGGTCGCCGCCTGTATGGCGGAACCCATTCACGCAACCGAGATCACCGAGAGCAGCAACGCGGTCGAGCTGGACGTCATCGTCGTCACGGCAACCCGGTCGGCGCTGTCGCTGGCCGATGCACCGGCTGCCGTGACCGTCGTCGATGCCAAAAAAATCGAGACCAAGAATGTTTCACGCCTGGGCGATGCGCTCGATCAGGTGCCCAGCCTCTATTTGCAGAATGGCGCATTCGGCCCTTCACAAGGCACGTCCGGGACGAGCGGCCTGTCCCTGCGCGGCATCGATCAGAACAAGACCCTCATCCTGCTCGACGGCCAGCCCATTCAGGACGCCAGTTCCGGCAAGGTGAACTGGCGGATTCCCTTCGTCGAGGATATCGAGCGCATCGAGATCATTCCCGGCGCGTTCTCGTCGCTGTACGGCAGCAATGCCATCGGCGGCGTCATCAACGTCATCACCAAACAGCCGGATCGACGCGAGTTCAGCGCCAAACTGAAAAAGGGCTGGAATGACTTGAGCGGCGAGGATGGCAGTGTTTATTTCCGTGACACGCTGGAGAGCGGCCTCGGTATCGTCGCCGGCGTGGGCTATCAAAAGCGCGACAGTTTCGTGAACGATTTCGTCGTCAAGACACCGATCCCGGGTGCAGGGACAATCCCGGTCACCGGCTGGCAGGCGATCACCACCCGCGACGGCCTGCCCGCCTATCTCGTCGGTGACAAGGGCAGAACGCCCTGGACGTCGGCCAATGCCACCCTCAAGCTGTCCTACAAGCTCGACGCCCGCGACAAGGTCTTCGGCGGCGTGAGCTATCAGGAAACCAACCAGGACTACACCTTCTTCAACACCTATCTGCGGAACACCATGACCGGTGCGCCGGTATCAAGCGGAAGTCTCGACATCGACGGCAAGAGGGTCACCCTGGCGGAGTTCGATTTCGTCAACAACTCGCCGCTCCACGAAGCCGCCACGCGCTACTTTGCCGGCTATGAAGGGACGATCGGCAAGGACACTTTGCTGAAGCTCGACCTCGCCAAAATCGACCGCGCCTACAGCTTCACCGCCGCCGGCGCCACGTCCAGCTGGAACAGCGGGCCGGGCACGCTCACCGACACGCCGAATTCCGGCCTCGACGGCAGCATTCAACTGAGCTTCCCGATGGGCGAGAAGCAATTCTGGGTGACCGGACTGTCGCTCCACCGCGATGAGGTGAATCAGAAAATCTACGCGCTTTCCAACTGGCGCGATGATGATTCACGAATCGCCGTGAACAACGGCTACAACGGCAGCTCGACCACAACATCGTTGTATGGGCAGAACGAGATCACGCTCTCCGACACGCTGAAAGCCTATCTGGGCGGGCGCTGGGATTACTGGGAAACCCGGGGCGATTATTTCAATACCGCCGCCACCCTTTTCCCGAGCCGCAACGATTCCGCCTTCAGCCCCAAAGCCTCTGCGGTTTACAAACCCGTTGAAGCCGTTACCCTGCGCGCCTCGTTTGGGCGATCCTTCCGCGCCCCCGCCAATCTGGACCTGTATTCAACTTCGGTCAGCCGCGGCCGCACCACCCACAACAACCCCAATCTCGAACCCGAGACCGGGACGACCTGGGAAGTGGGCGGGGAATGGCGGTTCACCAACACGACCCAGGCCGGTCTCACCCTGTACGAGACCCGGCTCGAGAATCTGATCTATCTCAAGCAGGCCGATACGTCGACCACCAGGGAATCGTTCCGCATCAACGCCGGCAAGGCCCGGGTTCGCGGCATCGAGCTCACTGCCCGGACGCGTTTGACGAACTGGCTGGAACTCGACGCCAACTATGCCTACATCGAGTCGGAAATGCTGGAAAACGCAGCCGATCTATTGAGCGTGGGCAAGCGCTTGATCGACTCGCCAAAAAACATCGCCGGCATCGGGCTGACCGCACAACAAGGGCCATGGACAGGCACGTTGAGTGCGCGCTACGTGAGCCACGTATTTTTCACTGCCCAAAATACCGACGTGGTCGAAGACGTACCCGGCAGCTACGACGCCTATACACTGGTCAACGCCAAGGCAGGCTATGCTTTCTCCAAAACCGTAAAGGCATCGCTTGCCATCAACAACCTGCTGGATGAAAAAGCCTATTCTTTTTTCCTGCTGCCAGGCCGCAGTGCGACCGCCGAGCTGGATTTCTCTTTCTAAGCCCTTATGACTTCACCTCTCAACCCAGCCAAGCGCCCTGCAGGGTTCGCGCTATTTGCCCTTGGCTTCAGGCCTTTTTTCCTCGCAGCCGGATTGTTTGCCATCGTGCTATTGGGGCTATGGCTGGCCATCCTTCAGGACAGGATCACAACCGGATATCTTGCTCCCGCCGTCTGGCATGGGCACGAAATGCTGTTCGGCTATACCGTGGCGGTGATCGCCGGCTTCCTGCTCACCGCGGCGCAGAACTGGACCGGCATCCGCACGCCTGCGGGTACACCGCTGGCCGCGCTGTTCCTGCTGTGGCTGGCGGGGCGACTGAGCTTTCTGGTTCCGGGCCTGCCGGCGGGCCTGGTCGCCGCGGTCGACCTGCTGTTCCTGCCGGTGCTGGCTCTGACGCTGGCGTGGCCGATCATCAAGGCAAAGCAACTGTCCAACGCCCCCTTCCCCATCATGCTGCTGGCTCTGGCGGCGGCCAATGCGCTGGTGCATGGGGAAGCGCTCGGCTGGACCGCCGCGACCGCCAGTACTGGCCTGCATCTGGCCACCTACGTGGTGGTGACGATGATGGTGGTGATGAGCGGACGAGTGATTCCCAGCTTCACCGACAACAAGCTGCGCACCCATGCCCGCCGCTGGAAAGCCATCGAATGGCTGGTGCCGGTCGCCACCCTCGGCGCGCTGGTCGCTGCGCTGGTTGCACCCGACTCGCTCGTCACTGCGCTGCTCGCCGCCATCGCGGCTGCGGTTCATGTCATCCGGCTGACAGGTTGGTACACCGGCAAGTTCTGGTCGGTGCCGCTGCTGTGGATCCTGCATCTGGGCTATGCCTGGATCGCACTCGGCTTCGCGTTGCTTGCCCTGTCGGCAGCGGGGGGGAGCGCTGCGGCCGGCGCTTCACTGCATGCCTTCACCGCCGGCGGAATCGGCGTGCTGACCCTGGGCATGATGGCGCGGGTGTCGCTTGGGCATACCGGCCGCTTGCTGGAAGCGGCACCGCTGATGACGCTGGCCTTCGTGGCGATCAATCTCACGGCGCTCATCCGCGTCGCCCTCCCGCTGCTTTTCCCGGCGGCTTATGTGCAAAGCATGATGGCTGCCGGGCTGGTGTGGGTGGCCGCGTTCGGCCTCTTCGTCGTGGTGTATACCCCCATGCTGCTGCGCCCTCGGGTCGACGGCAAGCCGGGTTGACATGCGCCCTCTCGCTGACCGAATCCATACCTTCGGCCACGCCATGCCGGAGCGGCATGGCGTGGATGATGCGCCCAACTTGCGGTTCGTCTGCGCGGCTGACCTGAAGGAACAGGTGAAAAATGCCTTTCGCGACCTGGAGCGCGAGACCGGCCCGCCGGCGTACCGGACTCCCAAGCAATGCGGATTTCTCGTTGAATCGTGACTGGCAGCACAATCATCTTCTAACCAGCCAACCAAACAAAGGAGACCAACATGTCCGAACCCACCCTCTACCAGCGTCTAGGTGGTTATGATGCCATCGCCGCCGTTTGCGCCGACCTGCTGCCGCGTTTGCAGGCCGACCCGCTTCTGGAACGCTTCTGGCTGCATCGCGGCGAGGACGGCATCAAGCGCGAATACCAGTTGCTGGTGGACTTTCTCTGCAACGCTGCCGGCGGGCCCATGTACTACACCGGCCGCGACATGAAAGTGTCCCACAAGGGCATGCGCATCAGCGCCGTTGATTGGGAAGCCTTCATGCGCCACCTGCACGCCACGCTGGACAAGTTCGCTGTGCCGGCGGCCGAGCGCGCCGACGTGGTGGCATTCATCGAATCGACACGCGACGACATGGTCGAATGCTAAGCCTATTCGATGCGGCGGCCATGCCGCCGAGCCCACGCGTTGGTGGCAAAACGGGCTGAATCGCCCGGTCGGCGTCTTGCGTTTGTCGACAGCCTGCGAAAAGGAAACAGCGCTCTCTGTGCTGTCCATCCCCTCTTGCGCTCGCGACAATTGCATGGAGACCATTCTTCACATAAACGTCAGCCATGGCTCCAATCGGTACGTCACGGCGAACCCGATCACACTCAACCAGAGCAGCAGCCTCTACGGAGGGGCGACCTGCGGCCTCGATGCCGAGCCGCGCCCGTCCGGATATACAATTACGACGTTGTTTTTCATGGCATTACGCCTTATGTCCCCTGCTCACTGCGAAGCTTGGCTGACCAGAAAGCTCCGCCGGAACAGCGGCCTACGTTATGACGGCATACAGTACGCGCCGATGTTCCCCTCCTGCCGGCCACGCTCAATAGCCGTGGAATGACAGACGTAATGGTGAGCGTAACCCTGACTCGCAGGTGTAAAAAGGCGTCATGAACAGGGTATTGGAACGCCTGGATTGGAATCGTGCGGCTGGTCTGCTCGTGGTGTTGGTGTTGCACGGTGCTGTGCTCTATGGCCTGTGGTACGTTCGCGTGATTCCGCATCCGGCCGAAACGGTGACCCTGTTCGTGAGTTTGATCAACCCGCCGCCGCCTGAATCGAGGCCAAAGGCAATCCCTCCGCCCAAGCCACCCACCAAGCCGATCAAGCAGGAAGCGCACCGCCCGGTTGAACCACCACACTATCACCTGGCGGCGGAAGCCCCGGTCATGTCGCCTACAGAAGCGGTGGAGCCGCTGCCGCCGCCCGACCCGGTGGTGGCCTCGCCCCAGTCCGAGCCGTCGGTGCTGGTGCCGTCCTCCCAACCCAAGCCGGACGAGCCGGTGACCTTGGCATCGGAACTGGCGATGGTATGCCCCAAGCGAACGCCGCCGACCTATCCGCCCCTGGCACGCCGATTGGGGGAAACTGGCAAAGTCGTCCTGCGGGTCGAGATCGACATAGCGGGGCGGGTGAGTGCGGCGCAAGTAGTCAGCAGCAGCGGTTTCGACCGCCTCGACACAGCAGCGCTCGCGGCAGTCAGAACCTGGCGCTGCCACCCTGCACAACGTGACGGACAAGTCGTCCGCTCGGTAGCCCTGCAGCCATTCAATTTCACCCTGGAAGACCGCTGATTATGGAAAACAGTCTGGGCTTTGCCCACTTCCTCTCGCAGACCGATACACTCGGCCACATTGTGTTGCTGCTGTTGCTCGGGCTTTCAGTAGCAAGCTGGTATCTGATTGCAACCAAGGCACTGGAGAATTATCTGGCAGGGCGCCGATCCGAGGCGTTCCTCAAACAGTTCTGGGCGGCCGATTCGCTGCAGGATGTGAGCACTGCGCTGCGGCAGCAGCCAGTCGACAACGCGTTTGCCAAGCTGGCATACGAAGCGCTTGAGGCGGCCCACAACAACCACCAGGGCGGCATGCAGAAGCTGGCCGCAGCAGGCGGATTGGGCGAGTTCCTCACGCGTCTCCTGCGCAACGGCATCGATCAGGAAGCGACGCGGGTGGAGCAAGGCCTCACCGTGATGGCCTCGGCCGGCTCCACCGCGCCCTACATCGGTTTGTTCGGCACCGTCTGGGGGATTTATCACGCGCTGATCAATATCGGTTTGTCGGGTCAGGGTACGCTGGACAAAGTGTCGGGCCCGGTCGGCGAGGCACTCATCATGACCGCCTTCGGCCTGGCGGTCGCCATCCCCGCGGTGCTTGCCTACAACGCATTCACCCGCCGCAACCGCGTCTGGCTGGCCAGGCTCGATGCCTTCGCACACGATCTGTATACAGTGATTACCGTGGGTGAAAAGGCCAACAGTTCGGCAGGAGAGGTGCGCCCGCTACAAACAGCGCAAAAACCAGAACAGCGCGTAAGCGTGGAGGGGTAACCCCATGGCCATGGGAAGCCTCGACCCGCGCCGCCATCAGGGCCCGATGGCGGAAATCAACGTCGTGCCGCTGGTGGACGTGATGCTGGTGTTGCTGGTGATCTTCATCATCACTGCGCCCTTGCTCACCCACTCCGTCAAGATCGATCTGCCCAAGGCCAGCAGTACGCCCAACGTCACCCGGCCCGAGCATATCGAGTTCGGCATTCGTGAGAACGGCGATCTGTACTGGAGCGGCGAGAAGGTGATGCCGGAACAGTTGGCGTCACGTTTTGCCGTCGAGGCGAGCAAGCAGCCGCAGCCTGAACTGCATATTCGTGCCGACCGCCATGCATACTACGAAACGGTGGCCCAGGTGATGTCGGCCGCCGCGAAAGCGGGGCTGCTGCGCATCGGATTCGTGACAGACCCGGAGCAGCCCTGAAAGCGCAGCGGGGATTAACGTGACTCAAAAGGAAAGCAGCATCGCCCGGCCGGAGTGAGCCTCCGCGCCCAGCCGCTTGATTACGGCTCGCGCGCCTGACCATCCGCAGGATCCGGGCGCGGATCCTGCGGATGATGCGAATCCATCGGCAATTGGCGAACCGGCGGCAACTCGGGCGGCGGGCGCAGCGGCGTCGTGCGCGTTAACCAATACACCCAGACCAGACTGGCGAGAACCAGCAATATGATGATCAGCGGCCCTTTCGGGGGGCGCCGCGTCGGCGGGGACGGTGGTGAGTCGTCGGGTTCCATATTCATGGTGTCATGGCGTGCTGCGTGCTAAATAATAGTCTCAACCATATCAACAAATATGAACCGCGGTACATCTCGATTCTATTTTTGGCACCCGTTTTGCCGCACATTGACGCGTGCGGCAAAACGGATGCAGGCTCTCCCTGCCCCCATTCCTGACGATCTCTCCTGATTCCCATGAACCGACTCGCGCACTACACCCGCTGGCTCGTTCTCTGTCTGTTGTCGTCCTCGGTGCTGGCTGCCTCGCCCGACGGCGTGGTGGCGGTATCGCATCCGGCCGCGGCCGCAGCCGGCGCGCGCCTGCTGGCGCAGGGCGGCAACGCCATCGATGTCGCGGCAGCGGTGCAGTTCGCGCTCAACGTGGTCGAGCCGCAATCTTCCGGCATCGGCGGCGGCGGCTTCATGCTGATTCACCTAGCCAAAACCAACGAGACCTTCATCGTCGATTCGCGCGAGCGCGCGCCGGCCCAAGCCAGCGCCGACATGTTTGCCCCCGACGGCCTGCCGATGCCTTTTCCGCTGGGCTCGACCAGCGGCCTCGCGGTCGGCGTACCGGGCACCGTGCGCGGCGTCGACACCGCGTTGCGCCGCTGGGGCAACAAGAAGCTGGCCGACACGCTGGCGCCCGCGATCGAACTCGCCGAGCGCGGCTTTCGCGTCAACCGCCTCCTCGCCGCCGACATCGCAAACGACGGCGGCCGCACCCAGATCCATCCCGAGACCGCCGCGATCTTCCGCCCCGGCGGCGTGCCGCTGGCCGAAGGCGACTGGCTGATGCAGCCCGACCTCGCCAAAACCCTCAAGCGCATCGCCGCAAAAGGGCCGGATGCCTTCTATCGCGGGCAGCTGGCACGGGCGATTGTCAAAGCGCAGCAGCGCACGCGCAGCGAACTGGGCGAAGCCGGAAAGGGCCGCATGACGCTATTCGATCTCGCGCAGTATCAGGTCGCGATCCGTGAACCCCTGATCGGCCACTACCGCGGCTGGACGCTGGCAGGTATGCCGCCGCCCTCTTCCGGAGGCCTCACCATGCTGCAGATGTTGAAGATGCTGGAGCGCTTTCCGCTCGGTGACGCCGCGCAGGGCTACGGCTTCGGCAGCCCCAAGACCCTGCACGCAATGATCGAGGTGATGCGCCTGGCCTTCGCCGACCGCGTGGTGTGGATCGGCGACGACGATGCCGCGACGGTGCCGCAACAGGGTCTGCTGCATCCCGACTATCTGGCGATGCGCGCGGCCTTGATCCAGGCGGACCGCCGCATGGAGACACCGCAGGCTGGCGACCCCCTACCTTGGGATTCGTCCACCGCCGTGCGGCCGAAACCGTCACGCACCCTGCAGGAAAGCCCCCACACCACCCATTTCTCCATCGTCGACCGCTGGGGCAACGTGGTCAGCTACACCAGCACCATCGAGTTCACCTGGGGCTCGGGCATCACCGTGCCGGGCTACGGCTTCCTGCTCAACAACGAGCTGACCGATTTCAATTTTTTGCCTAGCGCCGACGCCGCCACGGGCAACCCCGGCGCCAACGACGTCGAGCCCCATAAACGCCCGCGCTCCAGCATGGCGCCCATGCTATTGTTCAAGGACGGCAAGCCCGTCGCCGCCTACGGATCGCCCGGCGGCGCCACTATCATTAACTCCGTGCTCAACGTCACCCTCAACCTCATCGACCACGGCATGTCCATGCAGCAGGCTATCGACGCCCCGCGTCTGTCTGTCACCCACGCGGCAGGCAAGGTGAGTTGCGAAGGCGGCCAGGATTTCATGCAGCCGCGTTTCGGCATTGCCGCGCAGGACACCCTGCGCGTGCTGGGGCATGTTGGACTGGGAGAAGCCGGGACGGATGGCTGTCAGGAAACGATCGGCTCGGTGCAGGCCGTCGTTGTCGATCTTGCGACTGGCGAGCATCGCGGTGCCGCCGACCCGCGTCGCGAGGGGACGGTGATTCGGGTTAAGTCCCGTGGAGCTAAAATCGACGCAACGACTTCGATACATCTACAGTCGAAACAGTCGATTCCCTGAATGGAGGCCGCGATGACTGTCACCAATGAAATGCGCCCGATTAGCCCCGGTGAAATCCTGCGCGAAGAATTCATCATCCCGCTGGGGCTCTCCGCCAACGCCCTCGCCATCGCCCTGCGCGTTCCTGCGCCGCGCATCAACGACATCGCGCGCGGGCGCCGTGCCATCACCGCCGACACCGCCCTGCGCCTGGCGCGCTACTTCGACACCAGCGCGGAGTTCTGGCTCGGCCTGCAGTCGGACTACGATATGAAGCTTGCCCTGGCCGAGCATGGCGCCCGCATCAATCAGGATGTCGTACCGATGGGGCAGGCCGCGTGACAGATATTAAGAAATATCAACGTATGACCTTTACGCTGACTTGCTGGCATCAGTAGCTGGTTTCGGTAGAGTAGAGATGTGGCGCGGTAGCCGTAGGTTTGGTTTGTCTGTTTCCGCCCCTTTCGTCTGGCGGTGCCCAAGTAACCTTGCCATAACCCCGTTTCCACATCCCCTCATCGAACCGGACGGGCAGATTTCCCACATCCGGCTGCTGTCATGCAGACCCGATCACGCAAGGTTGAGATACCCAGCGGCCGAAGCTTGCCATTGGCCTTCGGGATGAACACTCTCCTGATGGGGTCCGGTCAGTAGGTCTCCTCTCTGAGCGCAAGCGCCAGTTCGTCCAGTCACCGCTGCACCCCGTACGCTTCGACGTCCGCGAAGTCCTGCCGATCCACACCCGGTGCGCCCTTAGTTGGAGCGGCACTGGGCATAGGCATGGACCAGGATGTCTTCCCGGTAAATCTTGTCGTACAGGGCGTAGAAGCGGTAGCCGGCTTCTGACTTCGCTTTCGCGTTAACGCTATCTGTGCAGTTTCTGAACACTGATCGGAGTTGATAGGTTGCCCAATCTCCAGGTCCCTCGCTACGTAATGCGTCTGTCTTGAACTGAGGCCCCTTCCCTCCACCGGTACTACCCGGTTTCCCCGGTACTACGGGCCTCTCCGCTTCGCGTTAACGCTATCTGTGCAGTTTCTGAACACTGATCGGAGTTGATAGGTTGCCCAATCTCCAGGTCCCTCGCTACGTAATGCGTCTGTCTTGAACTGAGGCCCCTTCCCTCCACCGGTATTACCCGGTTTCCCCGGCCTCTCCGCCACCCCCAAGGCGCCCGAACCGTCTCTCATGAGCGTTCGGTTGGCCATCCCTGACCGCACCTTGGGGCTTCCCGTGTTGCGTGCGCTTTCCTTGTGTACATGCCTGTCGCCACTATCCCGGCACAGCGACTGGCGGTACTGCTTTGCTCATCCATCCAGTCGTGTCAGCCTTCCCCGAAAGGGTCGTCGGGTCGGCCTGTGCATCGTCCTTTTCGAGACTTGCTCAGCGTTCACTCGCGTTACGGCCTGCACACTCGCGCTGCCACCGAATTTTGTGGCCCGCTATCCGAAGGCTTCAGCCATTTCGTTACCTCCACAGCTGCTCCGGTTGCTTCCGACTGGAGCATTTCGCCGGGCGGGGCTTGCACCCACTGGAAAAGCGCCGCCTTTGCACGGCGCACACCCGGAAGAGACGGTCGCGGCATGTTTGCCGAAGGTCTGTTTAGCAGCGAACAGCGGCCATCTGTAAACGGACGCCATATACTTTAAACTCTTGGCTGTTGAAGTTTTCAGTCAACTTTTCCCCGGTAGATTCTAATCCCAACCGCACCACTGCTTAATAATTGAGCGGACATGAAGAGAGCGGGTCTGGTAGTGTGGCTAGTGCGAGTCACCCACACACCAGGAGACGCCCCTCATGCCTTACGTGCAGCTTACCTCAGAAGAACGTTACGTTATTTAGCACCTGAAGCTGTTCAAACTCAGCCTGCGAGAAATTGCACGCCGACTTGGCCGCCATCACAGCACCATCAGCCGGGAGATCAAGCGCAATGGGCCAGTTGTCCCAACATGGGTTTATTGGCATGAAGGTGCGCACTAGCAAGCACTGCAACGCAGAAGGCAGCCTCGCCGCCACAGACGACGCAGCCATACCCCACTGGTGGATTATGTTGAACAAAGCCTGCGAGCGGCGTGGTCGCCTGACGTCATTGCCGCGAGATTGGAGATTGACCATCCGGATGATGCGAGGATGCGCGTCAGCATCGAGACGGTCTATCGCGATGCCGCTCTTGGTGGTCAGCTTTTTGGCTGTCTGTGCCGCAGCCACAAGAAACGCCGCAGGCAGCGCCGTCATGGAACCGGGCGCGGCCTGATTCCGGGGCGTATCAGCATTGATGAGCGGCCCGATCTGGTCGCTACCCGTCAACGTTTCGGCGACTGGGAGGGTGATACGGTCGAGGGCGCAAAGGGCAGCGGTCATATCACTACCCACGTCGGGCGCAAGAGCCGCTATCTGATCGCCGCCAAGCTCGCCAACAAGACCGCCAGAACGACGGCCGACGCGGTCACCGCTGTATTCAAACGCGTGCCCAGAACGCTGCGGCATACGTTGACGCTGGGCAATGGGAAGGAGTTCGCCCGTTTCAAAAATATTGAAAAGGGCACGGTACTGGCGATCTATTTCGCCGACCCATATTCAGCCTGGCAGCGCGGAACGAACAAGAACACCAATGGCTTGCTACGAATCCACCCTTCCAAAGGGCTCGGACTTCAGAAACGTTACCGAGGAATCACTTGCATCTGCCGTCAAAAAACTCATTCATCGACCCCGCAAATGCCTCGGCTACCGGACACCTCATGAGGTCTTTCAAGATGCTAGGCGTGGTGCAGTTGGAGAGTGAATCCACCCCCTGACACGGGCGGGCCATAAGCGGGTTGCTGTTACAAATTTGACGCACTCTGTCATGACACTCAGCAACAACTTGGCACGTTTTGACCTGATGATAGCTCCCATAACGGCAGTGACGCTTGTGGCGCTGTACGTGAAGCCAATTAAATCTATCTGGCATGGGCTATGATTACACCTTTGATTTTACAGGTGTTTATCCGTCTCCGATTGACAGCCTTTATATTTTTTTCTCACTACTTCAGAGAATGGAGCCAAGAATGGCACGCATTATGCTGATAGGCCAATACCCATTGGTATATGGGGATGGTTTTATCGTAAATTATTCTCAATGGAGGTAACTCAAATGTCGCGCAACAGTGAGCAGTGGACACAAAAACCCAATCTTCCGACTACGCATTACTCGGATCCGATTATTTACTCCGATCCTGTCATCTTCGAGGAGGAGAAGGAAAAGATCTTCAAGAATACATGGCTCCTCGCGTCGCATGAAAGCGAGTTGCCCAATCCTCATGACTTTCGGACCTATGACCATCCTGGCGGCACGAAGCTTGTCATTGTACGCGGGGATGACATGAAAATCCGTACTTTCATCAACATGTGTCCGCACCGCGGTAACCTGCTGGTTTACGAACCTTCAGGGAATTCCAAGAATCTTGTTTGCATTTTCCACCAGTGGGCTTTCAACGCCAAAGGCGACTGCGTGGACATTCCACGCGAGAAGGAAGGTTACCAGGACCGCGTGGGCAAGAGCGACGTGGCGCTCAGGGAAGTACGCACTGAAACGGCGTTCGGCGGTTTCGTGTGGGTCAACCTTGACGACAATTGCGTGCCGCTCAAAGAGTACATTGCCGGCGCGCTGGATTACATGCTGCCTGAATTGGAGACGGAGCCTCTGGAGACGATGTGGTACTACCAGGGCACGATCAACACCAATTGGAAGCTGATCCACGACACCAATAGCGAGTTCTACCACGACTACCTGCACTACCATAATCGGATCACCGGGATGACAGATCCCAAGACCGGTTACTGGACGCGCAAAATGAAGGCCTTCCCCAACGGGCATGCCCAAGTAGGCACGATGGAAGCCAGTTACGAGCAATACCAGGGCGGCGGCCATTCAAAGCTGGGTTGGCCCAATTTGCCGGCCGGTTGGAAGCTGGTTGACCTATACCCCTGCATCACGTTCAACCTGCGTAACTCGGTGCTTCGGATCGATACTTATATTCCGCTGTCCGCGAACAAAATGTATTTCGAGTTCCGCGCAATGGGCCTGAAGAGCGACACACCTGAAATTCGGCGGCAGCGCCAAAAGGATGGGGCCGTGATCTGGAGTCCTTGGGGGCGCAACCTTCATGAAGACCTGATTGCTTCCGAGGGTCAGACCATCGCCATGGCGAAGGACAGCGAGAAGATGTACTTCATAGCGGCTCGCGAGGAAGGAGCCGGCTGTCAGGACGAAATCGCCCTGCGCCACTACTTTACCGAATGGGACAAGCGCATGGGCCGCAGCCACAATGATCCGATGGCCAAATCTAATGATCCGATGGCCAAATCTGTGGCGCGCACCGTCGCGGCGTAAACGTCTAGGGCGATGCACTGTCCGGCCCGGTCAGCCGGGCTTGGACTGTGCCAAACTTATATTTAACGTATGTTAAGGAGATGAAATGAGCACGAAACTGAATGGAAACCGAGTCGGTGTCGAGGAGTTGATTTATGAGTCTTGCATGCTGATGGATGAGCGCAATTGGAACGGCTTTCTCGGCCTGTGCGACGACGGTTTCGAGTACATGCTGACCGCATATAGCCCTGAAATCAAGAAAGACATGACATTTCTCGACCACGACAGGAAGGAACTCAAAGACCTTTTTGACCTTCTGCCGAAGCACAATACCGACCGCTCGCCGTTTACGCGTAACGCGACCGTATATAAGGTTGACTATGACGATGCCAAGAAACAAGCCAATGTCGTGTCGGCCTTTCAGATATTCAAAACCACTCTGGATGGCGGCAGGACCGGACTGTTCGCGGTCGGCAAGTACTACGACACCGTGTCTCTGGGGGGAGCGAAGCCGACGTTGGTCAAGCGCCACGTCAAGCTCGACACCCGCGACCTGGCGGTTGGGACTCACTATCCGTTCTGACACCCCTGTGCCTGTCAAAGCGGTCTCGCGCACCTGGGGTGTCGGAGAAGGATTTCCGACCTGCTAGCCACTCGCCCTCTCCCCCGCGTCCGGTGGAGAGGGCGAGTGGCTGAGGACACTGCCGCAGAGGTGGCTTCTCGTCGCAACCCGCACGGGACGGCGCTTTCTCGCTACTTTGTTTTTCATTCAAATGCAAATGGGAATAAGGCGAACCATAAGCGGGTTGCTGTTACAAATTTGGCACCCTTTGTTATGACACCTAGTAACACGTTATGACACCTAGTAACACGTAGTTGTCACATCCCTGACAATCATAAGAACACTTGTGGAACAGGCGTGTGCCGGCGGTGCGCCGCCACAAGGACAAGTGGCTGCAATACACGCAACAAATGGCGCAAGTGCAGAGCGTGCGCAAGAGCGCGGCGGTTTGTGAGGTGCATCGCAATATGGCATTCCGTTGGCGTTATCACTTCCTCGAACTGCCTAACGCCCAGCAGGCGGTCCGCCTGGTGGGGCATTCCCGAAGTGGATGAAACGGTATTCCTTGAATCGTCCAAAGGAAAGAAACGCGGAATGACGCGCACGTCCCGCAAGCGCGGTGGCAAAGCCGCAAAATGCGGCTTGTCCAATGAACAGATTCCCGTGCTGATTTGCCGGGGCCGCACCGGGAACACGGCTGACTTTGTGCTGGAGAAGGCAGACAAGGTGCAATCGGGGCCGTGCTCAAACCGATCCTGGCGAGCGATGCCCATTCTGTGTACGGATAGTGGCAAGGCTTTGGGCGCAGTTGCGCGGAGATGCAGCTCCACCGAGTCTAGAAAGCGTTGATGCCGTTCGTGCGCACGTAGGCTTCTGCCGCCGACGATTCGGAGAAGAACGCCTTCAGTTTCGTACCAAAGCCCGCTTCTCGACCTCGCCGATCAGGGTATAGGTTTCGCCCGGCAGGCTGCCGGTGTCGAGCGAGAAGATTTCGATCGGCAAGGTGTTGCTGGACCAGGTCCGTCAAACGCCGAAGCTGTTGGTAAAGCAGAGTTCACCATGCGAACCGAACTCGTCGACTGCGGCGCGCAGGACGGCACTCAGTTCCGGGCGGGTGGCGGGGTTGCCGGCCGCAGGCCGTGGCGGGGACACGGTGGCGTTCTGCAGTTGCCCTTCCCTGGTCATCGTCGCTTGGCCGACGATGGAACACGGCTGCGGACGATCCATCCACCTGCCTTGGCAGGACGCGGAGAAGTCGCTTAGGCTGGCCAGTGCCGCTTCGATCTGCGCTCGGTTGTACCTGCCCTCGTGCGGCTGCAGGGTGCTGAAACCACAGCGAATCATGAAGAAGAACTGGTCGCGTAGCACGTCGCCGATTGCACGCAATTCGCCGGCGTAGCCATAGCGGGTACGCAGCAGCGTGGCGATCGAGTAGCCACGACCATCGGTGAACTTCGGAAAGTCGACCGCGATCAGCTGCAGTGCCACCAGATCATCGGCGAGTTCGGCCGGATCCGCGTCGCCCGCCAGCCACACCCCGAGCATGCCTGCTTCGGTACGGGCCGCCAGTTGCGGGCGCTGAACCTGCCACACTGCCAGCGGCACGATTACACGACCGGCCGGCACCACCACCGTGGCGACGTCATCGTTTTCGGCCAGACGCAGCACCTTCCATTCGTCGCCCTGAATGCGGCCGTTATTGATGATTTTAGACATTGGCGGGCTTCCTTTCTTCGAGGCGCGCGCTGCGTTCGGCATACACGCGTGTCTTGAACGACTCGATGCCGACTCGGCGCACGGTGTCAATGAAGCGCTCATCTTCATGACGGTTGTCGATGTAGTTGTTGATCAGCGAACTGATCACGTCCGGCATTTCCGCGGCCGCAAAGGACGGGCCGATGACCTTGCCGAGCGCGGCCTTGTTGCCCTGGTCGCCGCCTATCGTCACCTGGTACCACTCCTCGCCGTTCTTATCGACGCCGAGCACGCCGATGTGGCCGACGTGGTGGTGGCCGCAGGCGTTCATGCAACCGGAGATGTTGAGTTCGAGCTCGCCGATGTCGTGCAGGTAGTCGAGATTGTCGAAACGGTCCTGGATGGCGTTAGCGATCGGGATCGATTTGGCATTGGCGAGCGCGCAGAAATCGTCGCCAGGGCAGACTATCATGTCGGTAAGTAGGCCGATGTTGGGGGTTGCCAGGCCGAGGTCGCGTGCCTTTTGCCATACAGTGAACAGGTCGGCTTGGCTCACGCTGGCGAGCACCAGGTTCTGTTCGTGCGTGCTGCGGACCTCGCCGAAGGCGTATTGGTCGGCCAGGTCGGCCACCGCGTCGAACTGGTCGGCGGTGATGTCGCCCGGCGCGACGCCGGTCTTCTTCAGCGACAGCACCACGCTGGCGTAACCCTGCGCCTTGTGCGCGCGCACGTTGCGCTTTGCCCAGTTGGCAAAGGCCTTGTTGTCCGCCAGTTGCGCGGCGTAGCCGGCATCTTCGGCCGGCAGTTCGGGCAACACCGGGTCGTTGAAGCGGCCGGCGATGCGATCGATTTCTGCCTGCGTCAATGTAGAGGTGCCGCCCTTAATATGCACGAATTCGGCCTCCGCCTGGCGCGCGAACTCCGCCACGCCGAGCGATTTCACCAGAATCTTGATGCGCGCCTTGTAGGTGTTGTCGCGGTGGCCATGCAGGTTGTAGATCCGCAGGATGGCCTCGCAATAGTTGAGAATCTGCTGCCAAGGCACGAAGGGGGACACTTCCTTGCCGATGATCGGCGTGCGGCCGAGGCCGCCGCCCACCAGCACGCGGAAACCGATATTGCCATCAGCGTCGCGGGTGAGATCGAGACCGATGTCGTGGGCACGGATGATGGCGCGATCCTGCGCGGCGCCATTGACGGCGAACTTGAACTTGCGCGGCAGGAAGGCGAACTCGGGGTGGAAGGTGCTCCACTGGCGCACGATTTCGCACCACGGCCGCGGGTCGATATGCTCGTCGGCGGCGACACCGGCGAAGGGGTCGGCGGTGACGTTGCGGATGCAGTTGCCCGAGGTCTGGATGGCGTGCATCTGTACCGTGGCGAGCAGGCCTAGAATTTCCGGCACATCCTTCAGCTTCGGCCAGTTGAACTGCAAATTCTGGCGCGTGCTGAAGTGGCCGTAGCCGTGGTCGTAGGTGCGCGCGATGTGGCCGAGCATGCGCAACTGGGCCGAGCGCAAGTTGCCGTAGGGGACGGCGATGCGCAGCATCGGCGCATGGCGCTGGATGTACAGGCCGTTCTGCAGGCGTAGCGGGCGGTACTCGTCTTCGCTCAGCTCGCCGGCGAGGTAGCGGACGGTCTGATCGGTGAACTGTGCGACACGCTCGTCAACGATGCACTGGTCGTATTCGTCATATTGGTACATTGAGTCTCTCTCGTTGAGTCTGAATATTCTTTATCGGAGGCCGGCGGTCAGGCTCAGCAACCGATCAACGGGTTGCCGACCTCGTCGGTGAGACCGACTGGCGCAAATATGGCACCAGCACTCGCGTGGTTCGTAGAGCCGCCTAATGGATTGGGTTCAAGAGGCCACGCGCCTTCATCTGGCCGCAGGCGTTATACGAGGCGCCCTGTATGACCGCTTCCTGGAACGCCTGAGCGTGGGCCTGGAGCGGCTGACGCCTGAAAAGGACTTGGCTCAGGCGCGCCTACGCGGCGCCCCGCAGTCTTATAGCGGCCCGCAAGGAAGGGTGCGTCAGTTCATGTAGGTGGAGGCTTCTCCCCCAGGATTGGGCAAACCGGCCACACGCCACAGTATCTTGCAACTGCTGAACAGCTTGTGGGCCTTGTGACGATCCAGCCCGGTCGCACGGCAGATCAGGCGCATCACCGGCAGGCTGCCCAGCGCGAAATAGTGGCTGCGCACATGGTCGATCACCTCCCAGTGCTTGGGGGTAAGAACAGGAATGCCATCCTCCAGCGCGATGCGCACCGCCACTTGACGCTCCCAGAGATGGGGTTCGGCAAAAAAACCATCGGCGTCGAACCAGTCGGAAATATCGTTTGCAACGGGCTGCGGGATCAGGGCAATATTCATGGCACATTCCTTGTCGATGAATCGAGTTTGCAAGGTAACGGACCGGGGTGGTACTGTGAAATCACGCTTGGTCATGGTCTCATGGCTGAAAGTTATGGCCGCCAAAGATTGGCGCTATCTTGCTATTGTCATCCAGAGGAATGTACCCATGCAGCTACAGCAACTGCGCTATCTCCTGGCACTGGCCCGCAGCGGATTCAATGTCACCAGCGCGGCCGAGCGGCTTTTCAAGTCGCAGCCCGGCGTGAGCAAACAGCTCCGATTGCTTGAGGAAGAATTGGGCGTGCCTCTATTCGAGCGCGCAGGGCGCCAACTCACCGGGCTTACCACGGCAGGGCGGGCGGTGATGGATCTGGCGGAATGCACTCTGGCCAATGTCGAGGCCATCCGTCGGGTGTCACTCGAGTTCAGTGACCCAGGCGGCGGCGAACTGTCCATCGCCACTACCCACACCCAGGCCCGCTACGTGCTGCCGTCCGTCATCCGGGCCTTCCGGCGCAAGTATCCGGAACTGAGCCTGCATCTGCATCAGGGCAGCCCGGCCCAGATCGCAGAAATGGCGGCCAGTGGCGGGGTGGACTTCGCCATCGCCACGGAATCCCTGCATCTCTTCGATGAACTGATCATGCTACCCTGCTATCGCTGGAACCGGGCTGTAGTGGTACCGCGGGGGCATGCCCTGGAGACGGTTGCTCCGCTAACCCTTGAGGCAGTGGCCGAATATCCCATCCTCACTTATGTGTTCGGCTTCACCGACCGCTCCCACATCAACGACGCCTTCCAGCAACGCGGACTCGCGCCCCGTGTGGCGCTTACCGCCACCGATGCGGACGTGATCAAGACCTACATCCGTCTAGGACTGGGTGTGGGAATTCTAGCTGAGATGGCGCTGGACGAAAGTCTCGATAACGATCTCAACTTTCTGAATGCCGGCCACCTGTTCGAACCCAGCATCACCCGCATCGGCTTCCGCAAAGGGCTGTTCCTGCGCACCTGTCATTACGATTTCATCCGGACATTCGCCAGCCACCTGTCCCGAGGGGTGGTGGATCGAGCCGCGAAGGCCAGCGCACCAGTAGAGCGGGACGAGTTGTTCGCGGATTTGGCCATCCGGGACTATTAAACCCAGGATTATTATCCATTAGCAGGGTGTTGATTCTCGCGCCTCGCGGCGCGCGTCAAGGTAATTGACGCCTCATTTGTAGCCAACGGCTGATTATCGATGCAGCCCGAATGCGCCCTGATGAGCTGGCCGATCTTGGCATGCAGCGGTGCCAGATCGACCGGCTCGGCAGAGGGGGCGCCGCCAAAGACGTTGGCGGCACGCCCAAGCAACTGCCGCTTCCATTCTGTGATCTGGTTGGGGTGTAGCACGAACTCCTTGCACAGCTCGGCCATCGTCTTGTCTTCGCGCAGCGCTGCCAGCGCCACGCGTGCCTTGAATGCCGGATTGTGGGTGCGGCGGGTGCGCCGCGCCGATTTCTTGACCATCAAAAACTCCTTCTCGTCAGACTGCTTCCAGCCCAGCATCATGGCCCGGAGTATCCACTTGTAGCGCTGTGCAGATTTGCAGAGCCACTTCTGTCGGTAAAAAGCGATTTCTTCAAGGGAACCTCCTCGGGTTAGATTACGAGAAAATTCCACTTTAGGCTGTTAATGATTTACGGGGGGATTACTAGAGGAACTCTTCAATACTTTGCCCAAGCACAACAGTGACCACGCACCCCTTACGCGCAATGCGGTTGTGTATAAGGTCGACTTCGACAGCGGCAAGAAACAGGTGACGGCCCTCCAGATATACAAAACCAGTCTGAACGGGGGCGCGACCCGGGTGTTCGCTGTCGGAAAATATTACGACACGGTCTCGCTTGATGGTAAAGGGCCAACCCTAGTGAAGCGGCACGTCAAGCTCGATACCCGTGACTTGGGTTGGGGATACCACATCCCGTTCTGACACCTCTGCGTCTGTCAAAGCGGTAACGCGCACCCATGTGTCGGAAAAGGATTTCCGACCTGCTCTGCTATTCCCTCACCACCGGACACGGGGGTGAGGGCGTTGCCGTAAATGTGGCCTTCTCGACGCAACCCGCATGGGACGGCGCGATCTCGCTGCTTTGTTTTTTATTCAAATGCAAATGGGAATAGGTCTAGCTGTGTAGCGTAACAGCCAGACCCACCTCGCTTCTTTTGTGCGGGCTTCCCCGTGAAGTTCAATTTACGATGCACCTTAAGCGGCATGACGCGGCACTGCACCTGACTGCTTATCCGCCGCGCCAATGCCGGCTGGTGAGCCTGCATCAGTTGGCCGGAAACTCGATCGATTATCCGCTTGACCGCTTCGATCGCGCATTCATCAAGGCTCCACCGACTGCGAGGAGGACTGCCAGCAGCGCTGCGAGCGGAACGATCGCAAAGTCGGGCGCTTCCATCGCCCACAGGGTGGCGCCGCTGATCAGGCACCAGGCAACGGGAATCGGAAAAAGTCCCCACACCGGCCGCGCGCCGGCGAGCAGCAGGACGTCGAGCGTCGCCAGCGCGGTGGGATCGGGCGCCATGCCGAACACTTCCGCCTGCGTCCAGCTTCTGCCCAGCAGCGGGCCCATCAAGGGAAGCATCAGCAGGGCAAACAGAAACAGCCCGAGGCCGGCGCGCTGCTGCAGCCGGGTGGCCGGTGCAGGCGTGAGCCGGCCCCACACCGCTCCCGCCCATAGCAGCAGGAGGGCCTCGACGATGAAGGCCAGCGCGAAATAGTTGGCGGCCCAGTTGATGCTCGCGTAGCGCTGCCAGTGGAAACCCCAGGCGACCCACAGCCAGCACACCGCCAGGATCGCGGCGATGGCGCGCCCTGCCCGGTCGCCGCCGCGCCGCCACAGCGCAAGCACCGCCGCGCCGAGCGCGAGCGTGAGAATCTGCAGCGGCCACAGTTCGATGTTGTAGAGCTCGAACAGCCGGTAATACGTGCGCGCCGAAAACAGCAGCAGATCGCGCAGGCCGTAGGTCCACCACTCCGACATCAGAGCCGGGCCACCAATGCGGCCATGCGTGCGCGCATGGCCTGATCCGGCAGACGATCGGACGCCGCGCCCATGTTCTCCAGCACGTGGGCGACGCGGGTGGTCGCCGGAATCGCGCAGGTGACGGCCGGATGCGAAATGATGAACTTGAGGGCAAACTGGGCCCAGCTGGCGCAGTCGATTTCGGCCGCCCACGGCGGCAGCGGATGGCGTTCGAGCCTGCGGATCAGCGCGCCCTGCTGGAACGGCCGGTTGACGATGACGGCGATGCCGCGCTCCCGCGCGAGCGGCAGCAGGCGCTGCTCCACATCGCGGTCGATGAGGTTGTAGGTCAACTGCACGAAATCCAGCGGCTGGCTGGCCATGATCTGCTCCATCTCGCCGTGGCGGCGGCCGTGCGAGGTGGTGATGCCTACATAGCGCAGCTGGCCCGCCGCCTTCATGGCGAACAGCGTCGGCAGATGCGCCTGCCATGACAGCAGGTTGTGCACCTGCATCAGGTCGAAGCGCGGAATGCCCCAATAGCGGCGCGACGCCTCGATCTGGGCGCGACCTTCCGCACCGTCAGAAATCCAGACCTTGTCGGCTGCAAAGATATCCGCCGGACGGCCGAGTTTTTTCAGACCGTAGCCGATGACTTCCTGCGCGGAGCCGTACATAGGCGAGCTGTCGATCAGGCGTCCGCCCGCCTGGAAAAAATTGCGCATCACCTCGGTGCTGGCATCCCGCGCGGCGCGGTCGTTGCCGACGTTGAAGGTGATCCAGCTGCCCAGGCCGACGAGCGGCAGCGCCTCGTCGCTCGACGGGATGGCCCGCGTGGCCAGGCCGCCCTGCCGCGTCAGCCCCATCGCCGGCCCCATCGCCGGCCCCAGCAGGGGCGCGGCGGTGATCGCACCCAGCAGCCTGCGGCGCGTGATATTCGGGGATTTTGCCATCACAAATTTTTCTCCGATGTTGTCCTGCGTGTCAGGCAGAACTTCGTTTGCTTCACTTCAAGGCGTTGCCGACGACCTCGGCGACGTCTTTCGCCAGGCCCTCGCAGGTCCTGATCCGCTCCAGCGCAGTCCGTGCGTGGCCCTGGCGAACGGCATCGAACTGGCGCCAGCGGTCGAAGCTGCGCGCCAGGCGCGAAGCCACCTGCGGGTTGATCGCCTGCAGTTCGATGATGACGTCGGCCGCCAGTTGGTAGCCGCTGCCGTCGAGCGAGTGGAAGTGGCGCGGGTTGGCGGCGCAGAAGCTGCGCACCAGGGCATAGACCTTGTTTGGATTCTTCAGGTCGAAGGCCGGGTGCAGCATGAGTTCGCGCACCCGCGCCACGGTGCCGGGCAGGCGCGAAGTCGCCTGGACCTGCAGCCACTTGTCGACCACCAGCGCTTCGTCCTGCCAGTGCCCGTGGAACGCCGCGAGGGCGGTCTCGCGTTCCGGGAGGTCGAGATTGGCGAGGGTGGCCAGCGCTGCGATCACGTCAGTCATGTTGCCGCCCTGCTCGAACTGGGCCAGAAGACGCGGCAGCACGGCGGTGCGGAAATAGGCGTCGTCGCTTTCGGCAAGGTAGCCGAGGCAGAGGTTGCGCAAGGCGCGGCGGCCGACCTGGGCGCCATCCGGGGCGTAGGGTTCGGCGGGTGCGAGCGCGATCCACACGGTCTCGAAACGGGCCCTCAGTTGGCTGGCGAGGTGGCGCCACAGATTGACGCGGGCGCGATGGATCGCCTCGGGGTCGATGGCCTGTCCGCGACCGGCCACTTCCTCGGCCAGCACCTGCTCGGCCGGCAAGACCAGGGCTTCGGCGGCCAGCGCGGGATCGCGCTTGAGGCCGGCATCGAGTACGCGGCCGCAGGCGGCGACGAAGTCCGCGGGAATCCAGTTGGCGCCCTCGCCGCCGGCCGCGATGCCGGCGAGCAGGACGCGGGTGGCGAGGCGCTGGCCGGCTTCCCAGCGGTTGAACGCATCGGAGTCGTGCGCCATCAGGTGGGCGAGTTCGGCATCGGTCTGTTCAAGGTCGAGGTGCACCGGCGCGGAAAAGTCGCGCAGCAGCGAGACGACCGGCGCGGCCGGGATGTCCTCGAAGACGAAGGTTTGTGTGGTATCGGAGAGCGACAGCACACGCGTGGTGCCCTGCGCCGCGGGCTCGCCGGCAAGACGCAACGGCGCATCCGCGCCGTCGGGCAGTACCAGGCCGAGGGCGACCGGGAAATGCAGCGGGCCTTCATCGATCAGCACGCCCGCGTCCGCGAGACGCTGCTCGTAGGCGGTTGGAGCGAGGCTTTGCGTGAGGGTCAGCGTGTAGCGCCGGGCCGCTGCGTCCCACCTGCCCTCGGCTTTCAGGCGCGGCGTGCCGGCGCGGGCGTACCAGCGGCGGAACTGGGCGAGGTCGATCCCTGAGGCATCCTGCATGGCGGCGACGAAGTCCTCGCAGGTGACGGCCTGGCCGTCGTGACGCTGGAAATAGAGGTCCATGCCCTGGCGAAACGCCTCGCGCCCGAGCAGCGTGTGGATCATGCGAACGACTTCGGCGCCTTTTCCGTACACCGTGGCGGTGTAGAAATTGTTGATCTCGGCGTAGGAAGCCGGACGCACCGGATGCGCCATGGGACCGGCATCCTCGGGGAACTGGCCAACGCGCAAGGCACGCACTTCCTGGATGCGGGTGACGGCGCGCGAATGCGTGTCGGCGCCGAATTCCTGGTCGCGGAAGACGGTGAGGCCCTCCTTGAGCGAGAGCTGGAACCAGTCGCGGCAGGTGACGCGGTTGCCGGTCCAGTTGTGGAAATACTCGTGGGCGACGACGCGGTCGATGTTCTGGTAGTCGGTGTCGGTCGCGGTGTCGGGGCGGGCCAGCACGTACTTGGTGTTGAAGATGTTGAGGCCCTTGTTTTCCATCGCCCCCATGTTGAAGTCGCCCACCGCGACGATCATGTAGTGGTCGAGGTCCATCTCCAGGCCGAAGCGCGCCTCGTCCCAGCGCATCGCTTTTTTCAAAGCTGCAATGGCGTGGCCGCACTGGTCGATCTTGCCGGGCTCGACATACACCGCGAGGCGGACCGTGCGGCCAGAGCGGGTGACGAAGCTGTCCTCGAGCACGTCCAGTCTGGCGGCAACGAGGGCGAACAGGTAGGCCGGCTTGGGAAAGGGATCTTCCCAGCGCGCCCAGTGGCGTGAGGCATCGTGCTCGCTGGTGCCGGAAGCAACCAGGTTGCCGTTGGACAGCAGCTGCGGGAAGCGCTCGCGATCGGCTTCGATGGTGCAGGTGTAGCGCGCCATCACGTCGGGGCGGTCCGGAAAAAAGGTGATGCGGCGGAAACCCTCGGCCTCGCATTGCGAGAAGTAGCCGTCCCTGGAACGATAGAGGCCGGAGAGCTGGGTGTTGCTGTCCGGCTCGATGCGCACCACGGTTTCGAGCATGAAGGCATCCGGCAGCGGGCCGGCATCCACCCCGGCGATGGTCAGCGTGTCATCGGCAAGGGCATGGCGCGAGGGGTCGAGCGCGGTGCCGTCGAGGCTGACTGCCTGCAACGCGAGATCCTTGCCATTCAGAACGAGTGCGCCGCCGGCCCCCTGCGGATTGCGCCTGCAGGCAAGCCTGGCGCGGACTTCGGCGTGGCCTTGATGGATCGCGACATGAAGATCGACCGTGTCGACCAGCCAGGCGGGGAGCGTGTAGTCACTGAGGTAGATCGTGTTCGGGGTTTCGGTGCGCATGAGAAATTCCTGGAAAAACGTTCAAAACAGCGGGCACCGCGACACGGCGCACTCGTAGAAGCGGCCGGCCCGGTTCAAGACCCGTATCAGACGCGGCGGCTTCAATGACTGCAAAAGCCGAACCCAGCCTATCACCCTACGCCCATTCCCACACCCCATTCCGACCTGCGGAAGCAAGCTGACGCCATCCGACAGGCCGCTTCCAGCGCCCCATTCCGAATACCCGTAAAAAAGGCCAGCACCTGGCTGGCCTGATGGATGTGCATGCTGGCGTCAGGCTGCAGCCAGCACCTGCTTGCGGTAACGGTTGAGGTCGCGCACGTTCTCGAAGGGCTGGCCCAGCAGGCTCGAGAGGTTGCGCAGAATGCCGCCTATCACCTTGTTTTCCCAGGTTTCGTCGAAGCGGATCTGCTCGTCGAGCCAGTGTTCGAGCCATTCCGGATTGGGCAGGCGCGACTGGATGGTGTCCTGCGGGAACAGGGCTTCATTGACGTGCAGGTTGGTGGGATGCAGGGCCTTGTCGGAGCGCTGGCTCGACGCCATCAGGAAACCGATCTTGGCGAAAGCCGCTGCAACATTCGGCCCGCCCTGCTTCAGCGCGCGCTTCATGTATTGCAGGTAGGCGCCGCCGTGACGGCCCTCATCCCTGGAAATGGTTTCGTAAATCTTTTTGATCACCGGTTCGGTGTGCCATTCGGACGCGCGCTTGTACCACTGGGTGAGGCGCACTTCGCCGCAGAAATGCAGCATCAGGGTTTCCA
>JAUXVT010000016.1 GCA_030680405.1 Thiobacillus sp.
GCACCCTGGCCGGCAGTCTCAAGGAATGGCGGGTGGCAGCATGAGCCACCCGGCGAGGGACCCGCATAGCGGGATCGACGGCCAGGCGAATGCTGCCGGAGGCCGATATGGAGCGGTCTGCATTGGTGTTATCCCGAGTGAGGCCGAACGCATGAGCCACCCGGCGAGGGGCCCGCGCAGCGGGATCGACGGTCAGGCGAATGCTGCCGGAGGTCGATGTGAGGTGGTCTGCATTGGCGTTAACCCGAGCGAGGCCGAACGCATGAGCCACCCGGCGAGGGGCCCGCATAGCGGGATCGACGGCCAGGCGAATGCTGCCGGAAGCCGCTTTGCCGTGGTGGCCGCGGATGTGGGTTCCGTGGTGCGCCCGGGCCGCGTGCGCAACCGCACCAAGACCGAACCGGAAGAGAAAGTCAAAAAACCGGCCGACGGCGTGCGCAAGAAGACGCCGCCTGCCCGCAAGGCGCCCGCACGCGGACGCTACGTCGACGAATACGCCCGTCCGTCCGCCTGACTCGGGCGTGTACACGCCCTATTGCAGCACTTCCCGTACGCGGGTTTCCAGCGCCTGCATCCCGGCCGGCGTGTCGAGACCAGCTCCCCGAATCAGAAACGTGTCTTCGACCCGCTCGCCGAGCGTGTCGATCTTGGCGGCATAGACGTTTACGTCATGCTGCATCAGGGTTTCCGCCACCGCAAACAGCAAGCCGCCGCGATCTGCACAGGTGATTGACAGCATGTGGCCGTGCCCCTGCGCGTCCGCCTCCAGCCGTACCGTGGTCGGGTAGGGATGGTGACGCTGGTGGCGCGACAGGCGGCCGCGCGGCACCGGCTGCATCGGGCGCGCGGGATCGAGGTCGCGCGCCAGTTCGTATTCCACAAAGCTCAGGAAGTCACGGTAGTGAATGCCGCGATTGGCCAGGTCCATCACCTGGAAACTGTCGAGCGCGTAGCCATGCCGGGTGGTGTGGATTTTGGCTTCAAGAATGGTGTACTGGATGCGCGCAAAAAAGCCGCAGATGCGGGCAAACAGGTCGGGGCGGTCGGGCGTGTAGACCAGCACCTGGATGCCTTCGCCGGCCGGTGACAGCCGCGCCCGCACGACGGCGTCGGGGCGGTCGGTTCGGCGCCACAGCATGCGCGCCTGCCAGGCCATGTCGCGGGCGTCGAAGCGGACAAAATAGCGGGTGTCGAGGTGCTGCCACAGCGCATCGGCGGCGTCGTTCGGCAGGCCATAGAGCGCGAGGTTGACGCGTGCCTCGGCCTGCTTGGCGGCGATACCTGCCACCGCGTCGTCGCCGCCCGCCAGCTGGGCATGGGCTGCGTGATAGAGATCTTCCAGCAGCTTGCCTTTCCAGGCATTCCATACCTTGGGACTGGTGCCGCGGATATCGGCCACGGTCAGCAGATACAGCGCGGCCAGACGGCGAGTGTTGCCGATTTTGGCGGCAAATGCGGCGATCACTTCGGGGTCGCTGATGTCCTCTTTTTGCGAGGTGCGTGACATCACCAGATGCATTTCCACCAGCCAGGTGACCAGTTCGCTGTCGGTCTTGTCGAGGCCGTGCTGGCGGCAAAACCGCCGCGCATCGACCGCTCCCAGTGCGGAGTGATCGCCGCCGCGGCCCTTGGCAATATCGTGAAACAGCGCGGCCAGATACAGCAGTTCGGGTTTTTCAAAGGCGGCAATCAGCCGGCTGGCGAGCGGGAGCTCGTGCGCGAACTCCGGCACGGTGAAGCGCCGCACATTGCGCAGCACGGTCAGGATGTGCTCGTCCACGGTATAGACGTGGAACAGGTCGTGCTGCATTTGCCCGACGACGCGACCCAATGCCGGAATGTAACGTCCCAGCAAGCCATAGCGGTGCATGGCGCGCAGCGCCCGGGTGATGCCGACCGGCTGGCGCAGCAGCGTCATGAACAGGGCACGGTGTGTTGGATTGGCGCGAAAGGCGGCATCGATGCGGGTGCTGCCGCGCCACAGTGCGCGCAGCGTGGTTGGCTCGAATCCGGCGAGCGCCGGGTGCTGGGCGTAGACGATGAAGGCGCGCAGCAGGGCGTCGGGTTTGCGCTGGAACAGGTCGGGCTCGCGCGCTTCGAGCAGACTGGCGCGCAGCTGGAAATCGGCGTCGATCGGCAGCGGCGGCGCGGTCACCGGGAATAGCCGCACCCGCAGCGACTGGATGAGGATGTCATTGGCACGCTGGATCAGCTTGGCGGCGCGGTAATAGCCCTGCATCAGGCGCTCGCCGGCGCGCTTGTTTGCGGTGGTGGCGAGCCCCAGGCGCTCGGCGAGTTCGGTCTGGTAATCGAAGGCCAGGCGGTCTTCACGCCGCCCGGCCAGGATATGCAGATGAATCCGCAGCGCCGATAGCGAGCGTTCCTCGCGCGCAATGCGGCGCGCCTCGGCCCGGGTCAGCAGTCCTGCGTGCGCGATGCCATTCCAGCCGCCGGCGATGCCGCAGGCCTGCGCCAGCCAGTGGATCGTATGCAGGTCGCGCAGGCCGCCTGGGCTGTCCTTCAGATTGGGCTCGAGTTTGTAGGCGCTGTCGTCGAAGCGCGCGTGGCGCGCCTGCTGCTCGGCGAGCTTGCCGTCGAAAAAATGCTGGGCGTCGAAATGCGCCCGAAAGCGGCGGCCGAATTCGTCGAAAAGCGCGGCAGCGCCCCACAGGAAGCGCGCCTCCAACAGGTTGGTTTCCACCGTAATGTCGGCGTCAGCCTCGATGATGCAGGCCTCGATGGTGCGCACGCTGTGGCCGATTTCCAGCCCGACGTCCCAGCAGGCCTGCACCCAGTTTTCCAGGATGGCCTGCTGTTCGGCGGTAGGGTCGTGCGGCAGCAACAGCAGCACGTCTACGTCGGAGCCGGGGAACAGTTCACCGCGCCCGTAACCGCCGACGGCGGCGAGGCAGAAGCTGGCGGGCAGCAAGAGCCGGGTGCTGATTTCCGACAGCACTCCGTCCACCAGGGCGGTGTGGCGCGTCAGGTAATGGGCGGCAGCGGGTTTTTCAAGATAGGCCGCAGCCAGCGTCGCACGGCCCGATTTGAGTCGCTCGCGAAGATCGGCGAACGGCGGTGCGCTCACGCGGCGTGGTGGATGCGATCGGGGATGGCCGGGCTGCCGGCCGACAGGGTCAGCACTTCATGGTCACTTTCGGTGACCAGCACCGTATGTTCCCACTGCGCCGACAGGCTGCGGTCCTTGGTGACGATGGTCCAGCCGTCGGACATCTGGCGGATGTCGCGGCGGCCGGCGTTGATCATCGGTTCGATGGTGAAGGTCATGCCGGGCTCCAGTACCAGGCCGGTGCCGGCCTTGCCGTAGTGCAGCACCTGCGGATCCTCGTGGAAATTGAGGCCGATGCCGTGGCCGCAGAATTCGCGCACCACGCTGTAGCCATGGTTTTCGGCAAAGCGCTGAATCGCATGGCCGACGTCGCCCAGCCGCGCGCCGGGTTTGACGTGGGCGATGCCGACCCACATCGCTTCGTAGGTGATCTGGATCAGCCGCTTGGCCTGGATCGACACTTCGCCGACCGCGAACATGCGGCTGGTGTCGCCGTGCCAGCCGTCCTTGATGACGGTGATGTCGAGGTTCACGATGTCGCCGTTTTTCAGCACCTTGTCGCTCGGCACGCCGTGGCAGACCTGGTTGTTGATCGAAGTGCAGATCGATTTGGGGTAGGGCGTGTGGCCGGATGGCGCGTAATTCAACGGTGCCGGGATGGTGCCCTGCACATTCACCATGTAGTCGTGGCACAGCCGGTCGAGCTCGCCGGTGGTGACGCCGGGTTTGATAAAGGGCGTGATGTAATCGAGCACTTCCGAGCCGAGCCGGCCTGCTACGCGCATGCCCTCGATTTCGGCGCCGGTTTTGATGGTGACAGTCATGGTGCGGGTAGGTGGGAATCAAAGGCGCATTCTAGCGCGGCCGGTGCACACCGAAAAAACCCTGCGCAAAATGTGGGCGAGAAAATGGAGCCCGCTGGCGTTCTCCGCTATCCGCCGGACCGGGTGAGCGCCCGGCCGTGCGCGTTTACTGCATCGACGGCAGCGTGTTCCCGTTGCGCACCTGCTCGCGGTTTTTCGTGGCGATTATCGTTGCGCTGAGCGTCGCCGGCTGGATGTGCGCCGTCACCATGCGGCTTGGAACGGATTCTCGGCGCGCGGGGTGGCCGCGGCATGTCTATCGGGTGTCAGCGTGCGCCAGCTGGCAGCGGCGCAGGGCTGGCAGGTGACGCTGCACGCACGCACCGGCGGCGGCCTGGCTGGAGATTCCATTGCGGCAGGCGGGACAGGCACGCTGAGGGATGCTTCTTCTTGAAATGAAAGCCTTATCGAATTAGAATTACGGGCTGTCCAGAATGGTTCGGACAAATTCGCACACCTGTTATTAAAGGGTGGCGGCGCGTTCAGACCAAAACAAGCGCGCGGCTGCTGACGGGTGGAGGCTCAACCCTTTAGGAGATTTTCATGTCTGTCACCATGCGCCAAATGCTGGAAGCCGGTGTCCACTTCGGTCACCAGACCCGCTTCTGGAACCCCAAGATGGCCCCGTTCATTTTCGGAAATCGCAACAAGATTCATATCGTCAACCTGGAAAAAACGCTGCCGATGTTCCAGGAGGCGCAAAAATTCGTCCGTCAGCTGTCCGCCAACAAGGGCAACGTGCTGTTTGTCGGCACCAAGCGCGCCGCGCGTGACATCGTGCGCGAAGAAGCCCAGCGCGCCGGCATGCCTTACGTCGACAACCGCTGGCTGGGTGGCATGCTGACCAACTTCAAGACGGTCAAGCTGTCGATCAAGCGCCTGAACGAACTGGAAGCCGCGCTGGCCGAACCGGGTCGTTTGTCGAAGAAAGAAACCCTCACCATGCAGCGCGAAGCCGACAAGCTGAACCGCAGCCTGGGCGGCATCCGCGAAATGGGCGGCGTCCCCGATGCGCTGTTCATCATCGACGTCGGCTACCAGAAGGGCGCCGTAGTCGAGGCCAAGAAGCTGGGCATCCCGGTGATCGGCGTGGTCGACACCAACAACAGCCCGGAAGGCGTGGATTACATCATCCCCGGCAACGATGACTCGGCGCGCGCGATTCGTCTGTACGCCCGCGGCATGGCTGATGCAGCGCTGGAAGGCCGCGCTCAGGTGGTCAGCGAAATCGTTGGTGGCGAAGAGTTCGTCGAGGTTGAAGAAGAAGAGGGTGGCGTCGCCGCTGAATAAGCGCGACGCGCTGCAGCATCGCCGGGATAGATTCCCGGCGAACGTGTTTTGAGGAGGGGCGTTGGCCCCTCTTTCTGTAAATGGAAACTGGATAGGAGCACGAAATGGCAGAAATCACTGCAAGCATGGTCAAGGAGCTGCGCGAGAAAACCGATGCGCCGATGATGGACTGCAAGAAGGCGCTGTCGGAAGCCGGCGGCGACATGCAGAAGGCGGAAGAAATCCTGCGCGTGCGCTTCGGCAACAAGGCCGCCAAGAGCGCCAGTCGCGTGGCGGCTGAAGGCGTGGTGACGATTGCCATTAGCGCCGACGGCAAGTCGGCCGCCATGTTGGAAGTCAACTGCGAAACCGATTTTGTGGCGAAGAACGACGATTTCCTGGCGCTGTCGAACGCGCTGGCCGAGATGGTGCTGAACCAGAAGCCGGCCGACGTCGCCGCGCTGTCCGCGCTGCCTTACAAGGGCAGCACGGTGGAAGCCATTCGGACCGAGCTGGTCGGCAAGATGGGCGAGAACATGTCGGTGCGCCGCTTCGTGCGCCTGGACGGGCAGGGCAAGTTCGCCAGCTACATCCATGGCAACAAGATCGGCGTGCTGGTCGATGTGAGCGGCGACGAAGCGCTCGCGCGCGACATCGCCATGCACATCGCGGCGTCCAAGCCGAAGTCGCTGGATGCCTCCGGCGTGTCGAAGGATCTGATCGAGACGGAACGCCGCATCGCGATCGAGAAGGCCAAGGAAGCCGGCAAGCCGGAAGCCATGCTGGAAAAGATTGCCGATGGCACGGTGCAGAAATACCTCAAGGAAGTCACCCTGCTGTCGCAGCCCTTCGTCAAGGACGACAAGCAGAGCGTCGAGCAGGTGCTGAAGTCGAAAAACTCGCAGTGCCACGGCTTCATGATGTACGTGGTGGGCGAGGGCATCGAGAAGAAAGTGTCCGATTTCGCCGCCGAAGTGGCAGCGGCTGCACAGGTCTGATCGGGGATGGCGCCGGTTCGCCGCATTCTGCTGAAGCTCTCCGGAGAAGCCATGATGGGGCCGGATGGCTTCGGCTATCACGCTGAAACCATGGCCGGCTTTGTCGGTCAGGTTCGCGAGGTGGTGGCGCTGGGCGTTCAGGTCGGCATCGTGGTCGGCGGCGGCAACCTGTTTCGCGGCGCCACCGGCGCCCTGTCCGGGATGAACCGCGCCACAGCCGATTCGATGGGCATGCTGGCCACCGTGATGAATGCGCTGGCCTTCAAGGATGCCCTGCAGCAGGCAGGCGTCGATGCGTGGGTGCAGACCGCGGCCCACATCGCGCATGTCGGCGAGGACTTCGATCGCGACGCGGCGGTGCGGCATCTGGAAGCGGGGCGGGTGGTGATTTTCGGCGGCGGCACCGGCAACCCGTTCTTTACCACGGATACGGCGGCGGCCTTGCGCGCGGCCGAGATCGGCGCCGACCTGCTACTGAAGGCGACCAAGGTCGACGGCGTCTACACTGCCGATCCGAAGAAAGACGCGAATGCCCGGCGCTACGAAAAACTTAGCTTCGACGAGGCGATCGCCAACAATCTGGCGGTGCTCGACACCGCCGCCTTTGCCCTGTGCCGCGAACAGAAATTGAACCTGGTCGTGTTCAATGTCTTCAAGCCCGGCGCGTTGAAGCGCGTGGTGATGGGCGAAAACGAAGGCACGCGCGTGACCTTAAGTTGAGGAGTTGAAATGGCTGAAACCACCATCGCCGAGATCAAGCAATCCGCCGAACAGAAGATGGGCAAGACGCTGGAAGCGTTGAAAAACGATCTGGCCAAGGTGCGCACCGGGCGCGCCCACACCGGCATCCTCGACCACGTCATGGTCGATTACTACGGCAATCCGACCGCGATTCCCCAAGTGGCCAACGTGTCGCTGGTCGACAGCCGTACCCTCGGCGTGCAGCCGTGGGAAAAGAACATGGTCGCCAAGGTTGAAAAGGCAATCCGCGATGCCGATCTCGGGCTCAACCCGTCCACCTACGGCGAGATCATCCGGGTGCCGATGCCCTCGCTGACCGAAGAGCGCCGCCGCGATCTGATCAAGGTGGTGCGCAACGAAGCCGAGGGCGCGCGCGTCGCGGTGCGCAACATCCGCCGCGATGCCAATGGCACGCTGAAGGACATGGTCAAGGCCAAGACCGCAACCGAGGACGAGGAGCGCCGCACCCAGGACGAGGTGCAGAAGCTGACCGACAAATACACCAGCGAAATCGACAAGATGCTGGCCGACAAAGAGAAAGAACTGCTCGCAGTCTGAGCAGTCAGGCGAGCATATTCGGCGTGTCCACCCTGGCCAAGCAAGCGATTCCGGCAAGCGCTGATGTACCCCGACACATTGCCATCATCATGGATGGCAATGGCCGCTGGGCGAAGCGCCGGCTGATGCCGCGCGTGGCCGGCCATCGCAAGGGCGTCGAGGCGCTGCGCGGGGTGATTCGCGCCTGCGCCGAGCGCGGCGTGTCGCACCTCACGGTATTTGCCTTCAGTTCGGAAAACTGGCGGCGTCCGCAGGAAGAAGTCACCCTGCTGATGGAACTGTTCATGCGCGCGCTGGAGAATGAAGTTGCGCGGCTGCATGAAAACGACATCCGCTTTCGCGTCATCGGCGATCTGTCGGGCTTTTCCGGGCGCATCCAGACCTTGATCCGCGACGCCGAGGCGCTGACGCGCGACAACACCCGTCTTACCTTCACCGTCGCAGCCAATTACGGTGGACGCTGGGACATCGTGCAGGCGGTGAAAAAGCTGATGGCAGCCGGCATGACTGCGGAAGACGTGAACGAGGCCGCGTTGGCGCAGCAGCTCAGCCTGGCCGAAGCGCCCGAGCCAGACCTGTTCATCCGCACCGGCGGCGAGCAGCGCATCAGCAATTTCCTGCTGTGGCAGCTGGCCTACACCGAGCTGTATTTCACCGACGCGCTGTGGCCCGAATTTGACGCGGCGGCGCTGGATGAGGCGATCGCCTCCTACCGTGCCCGCGAACGCCGCTTTGGCCGTACCAGCGAGCAGGTTCGAACCCCGTCGTGACGGCATACCGGGCACCGCGTCCATGACGCCGCTTTTCAGGCGGGTGCTCACCGCCGCACTGCTGTTGGCGGTGTTCGTGCCTGCCGTGCTGTGGGCGCCGGCGTGGGTGTGGGCGATCCTGATGGCAGGTGTAGTCGGCATGGCCGCTTACGAATGGGCACGGCTGAGTCATTTTCCGCCGCTATCTGCGTGCATCTATGCGATGTTGTTGGCGCTCTGTGCGTTAGCGTTGCCGCATCTCCTGGGTGCGGACTGGCCGGTTTTCCAGACGGGGCTGATCCTGCTGGCTATCGCATTCTGGCTGCTCGTCGCGCCGCTGTGGCTGCTGGGGCGCTGGCATGCCGCACCGGCATTTGTGCGCGCCGCAGTCGGTGCTGTGCTGCTGCTGCCAACCTGGGCGGCGCTGCTGTATCTGCATGCCCGCGGCCCCGGCGTGCTGCTGGGCGTGATGGCAATTGTTTGGATTGCCGATACCGCCGCCTATTTCTCCGGCCGGCATTTTGGCCGCCACAAACTCGCGCCCGTCATCAGCCCGGGCAAGACCTGGGAAGGCGTGGCGGGCGCGCTCGTCGCACTTGCACTGTATGTCAGCGTGCTGAGCGTATTCACCAAACTGCCGCTGCTGCCGTTGTTCATCGCGGTGTCCGGGCTGCTGTATCTGTCGGTGCTGGGCGATCTGTTCGAATCCTGGATCAAGCGCGTCTCCGGGATGAAGGACAGCGGCGACGTGCTGCCCGGCCATGGCGGCGTGCTCGACCGCATCGACGCCCTGACGTCCACCCTGCCGATTGCCACGGGTATGCTGATGTGGCTTGAGCGCTCCGTATGACTACAAGCGGCATGAAACCGCGCGTCCTCACCATACTGGGCGCCACCGGCACCATCGGCGTCAACACGCTCGATGTGGTGGCACGCCATCCTGATCGTTTCGAAGTGTTCGCCCTGACAGGCGCCACCCAGGTCGAGCGCATGCTCGGGCAGTGCCGCGCCCATCGTCCGCGTTTTGCGGTGATGAGCGAGGCGGCCGCGGCCGCAGTTCTGCGTGCGCGGATAGCCGAAGAAGGTCTGGCAGTCGAGGTGCTCGAAGGCGCCGCCGCCTTGATCGAGGTGGCAACCGCGCCCGAGGTCGACACCCTGATGGCGGCCATTGTCGGCGCGGCCGGGCTGCCGGCCACGCTGGCGGCGGCGCAGGCGGGCAAGCGCATCCTGCTCGCCAACAAGGAAACCCTGGTGGTGTCCGGCCAGCTATTCATGGATGCCATCGCCGCCAGCGGCGCCGAACTGCTGCCGATCGATTCCGAGCACAACGCGATCTTCCAGGCGCTGCCGCGCGATTTCAGCGGCGACTTCCAGCAGGCCGGGGTGAAGGCGCTGTGGCTCACCGCCTCCGGCGGCCCGTTCCGTACCCTGTCGGCCGAGGCCATTGCCGCCGCCACCCCCGCGCAGGCAGTGGCGCATCCCAACTGGGTGATGGGAAAGAAGATTTCGGTCGATTCGGCGAGCCTGATGAACAAGGGGCTCGAGGTGATCGAGGCGCGCTGGCTGTTCAACGCGCGCCCCGAGCAGATCAGGGTGGTGGTGCATCCGCAAAGTATCGTGCATTCGATGGTCGAATATGCCGACGGCTCGGTGATCGCGCAGCTGGGTACGCCCGACATGCGCACACCGATTGCCTACGCGCTGGGCTTTCCGAAGCGCATCGATGCGGGCGTGTCGGCGCTCGACCTGATGAGCAGGCAGCTCACCTTCGAGGCGCCAGACACCGCGCGTTTTCCCTGCCTACAGTTGGCGTTCGACGCGCTCGCCGCGGGTGGCAACGCGGCAGCGGTGCTGAATGCCGCCAACGAAGTCGCGGTCGCGCGTTTTCTCGACGGCGCGGTTCCGTTTCCCGCCATCGCCGCCAGCATTGCCCACACGCTCGACAAGCTGGCGGGCGGCGCCGCCGACACGCTGGACGACCTGCTTGAAGCTGACCGGCAGGCACGCAGCGTCGCCGACGCATATCTGGGAGTCTTGCGCACATGAGCATGCTGTACACCGTTCTCTGGTTCCTGGTCGCCATCGGCATCCTGGTGGTAGTGCACGAATTTGGCCACTACCTCGCCGCGCGTCTGGCCGGCGTCAAGGTGCTGCGCTTTTCGGTCGGCTTCGGCAAACCCTTGCTCAGCCGCCGCTTTGGCCGCGACCAGACCGAGTGGACGCTGTCCGCGCTGCCGATCGGCGGCTATGTCAAGATGCTCGACGAGCGCGAGGGCGAAGTCCCCGCGGCGGAAGCACACCGCAGCTTCAACCGCGCCACCGTGTGGCGGCGCTTCGGCATCGTCTCGGCAGGGCCGATCGCCAATTTTCTGCTCGCCATCGTGTTCTACTGGGCGCTATTCCTGCACGGGCTGCCCGCGCTGAAACCGATGATCGGTGAGCCGCCCGCCGGCACCCCGGCAGCGCAGGCCGGCCTAGTGGCGGGCGATGAAATCCGTCGCGTCAACGGCAACGATACGCCGTCGTTCCAGGATTTGCGGCTGAATCTGCTGCGTGCCGGGGTGGCGGGTGACGCGCTCACGCTGGAACTGGCGGATGGCCGCAGCGTGCAACTCGATGCCGCGCCGATGCAGACCGAGAACCTGGAACAGGACACGCTGCGTCCTCTGGGCATCGTGCGTTTCGACCCGGAGATCGAACCGGTCATCGGCAAGGTGCTGCCTGACGGCGCTGCCGCGCGCGCAGGTTTTCAGCCCGGCGACCGGCTGATCGCCGCCAATGACAACCCGGTGGCGAGCTGGCAGGATTGGGTGCAGTTGGTTCGCCAGCACCCGGCCAAGCCCTTGCGCATCGAATACGAGCGGCAGGGGCAACGGGGTGAACTGACCGTCGTTCCCGATGCGGTGAATGAAACCGGCCAGCGCATCGGCAAGATCGGCGCCGGCCCGCAGGTCGATGAAGCCATGCTGGGCATGCTGATAACCGAAGTGCGCTACGGCCCGATCGATGCGCTGTGGCAGGGTGCCGTCAAGACCTGGGACATGAGCCTGTTCACGCTGGAGATGATGGGGCGCATGGTGGTGGGTCAGGTGTCGTGGAAAAACCTTTCCGGCCCGCTGACCATTGCTGATTACGCAGGCCAGAGTGCCGCCCTCGGCTGGATCAGCTTTGTCGGTTTTCTGGCGCTGGTGAGCGTGAGTCTGGGCGTGCTCAATCTGCTGCCGATCCCGCTACTGGATGGGGGACACCTCATGTATTATGTGGCCGAAGTTTTTACTGGTCGTCCGGTGTCCGAACGCACCATGGAAATAGGCAGCCGAATCGGCATGATTCTTTTGCTGCTGCTGATGTCGTTTGCCCTGTTCAACGATTTGCAACGCCTGATAGGCGGATGATAACAACCATGATCCTGAGCCGTTTGACGCTTGCCCTTGCTGCTGTATTCGCTGCGCAACCCGTGTTCGCCGAGGAGCCCTTCGTCGTCAAGGACATCCGGGTCGAGGGCATTCAGCGCACCGAGGCAGGCACGGTTTTCAGCTACCTGCCGGTCAAGGTGGGCGAGGTGATGACCGACGAGAAAACCGCGGCGGCGATCAAGGCGCTGTACGCAACCGGGTTTTTCAAGGATGTACGGCTGGAAGCGCGCGACGGCGTGGTGATCGTCACCGTTGAAGAACGCCCCTCGATTGCCAAGATCACCCTGTCCGGCATCAAGGAGTTTTCCGAGGAAGACCTGAAGAGCGGCCTCAAGCAGACCGGCCTGGCGGAGGGCCGCGTGCTCGACCGCGCCCTGCTGGACAAGGCCGAACAGGAACTGCAACGGCAATACTTCAACCGCGGCAAGTATGCGGTGGAAATCAAGTCCACGCTGACGCCGCTGGAGCGCAACCGGGTCGCCGTGCAGTTTGATGTGGTGGAAGGCGACAGCGCCAAGATCCAGCAGATCAACATCGTCGGCAACCAGGCCTTCAAGGAGAAGGAACTGCTGAAAGAGTTCGGCTCCACCACGCCGGGCTGGCTGACCTGGTACACCAAGAGCGACCAGTATTCCAAATCGCGCCTGGCCGGTGATATCGAGGCCCTGCGCTCGTTCTACCTCAATCGCGGTTATCTCGAATTCAATGTGGACTCCACCCAGGTGTCGATTTCGCCCGACAAACAGGGCATCTACATCACTGTAAACGTCACCGAAGGCCCGCAATACAGGGTGTCCGACGTCAAGCTGGCGGGGCAGATGCTGGTGCCGGAAGCGGAGCTGAAGAAGCTCATCACCGTGAAGCCGGGCGAAGTGTTCGTGCGCGACCGCCTGACCGAGACCACCAAGAAGATCGGCGACCGCCTCGGCAACGACGGTTATGCGTTTGCCAACGTCAACGCGGTTCCAGAACTTGACAAGGACAAGGGGACGGTCGCCTTCACGTTATTTGTCGACCCCGGCCGTCGCGTCTACGTGAACCGCATCAATGTGGCAGGCAACGCAAAAACGCGCGATGAAGTGGTGCGCCGCGAAATACGCCAGATGGAAGGTGCGTATTACGACGCCGAGAAGATCAACCGCTCGCGCGACCGTCTGAACCGTCTGGGCTACTTCAACGAAGTCAATATCGAAACCCCGAGCGTGGCCGGCACCACCGATCAGGTCGACGTCAACGTGAGCGTGGCCGAAAAGTCCACTGGCAACGTGATGCTGGGCGCCGGCTTCTCGTCGTCCGAAGGCCTGGTGCTGTCGGGTTCGGTGTCGCAGAGCAACGTGTTCGGTACCGGCAACCGGCTGACGGCGCAGATCAACTCGGGCAGCGTCAACACCGTGTATGCGCTGTCGTATACCAACCCCTACTACACCATCGACGGCATCAGCCTGGGCTACGACTTGTACCGGCGCGACGTTGACGCCACCTCGCTCGACAACGTCAGCGATTACAAGACCTCTACCTACGGTGCCGGGGTGCGCTTCGGCCTGCCGGTCAACGAACGCGACTTCATCTCGTTTGGTCTGACCTACGAGCGGACCTCGCTTGACGTTTTCGATGATAACGATCCTCTAACTCCCGAGACGCAGTACCAAAAATTCGTTAATACTTTCGGCAGCGACAACGACACGCTGCGCCTGGATACCGCGTGGGCGCGCGATACCCGCAACAGCTATCTGTTCCCGACCAAGGGTCTGCTGCAGCGGGTTGCGGCAGAAGTCGGCACCCCGGTGGGCAGCCTGCAGTATTACAAACTGTCGTTCCAGCATCAGCAGTTCTTCCCGCTGGGTAAAAGCTTCACGCTCATGCTGAACGGTGAGCTGGGAATCGGCGATGGCCTGTCCGACAAGCCGCTGCCGTTCTTCAAGAATTTCTACGCAGGCGGCACCAGTTCGGTGCGCGGCTTTAAAAATGGCACCCTGGGGCCCAAGGACGCGCTGGGCGATGCGCTCGGCGGCGACAAGCGCGTGGTCGGCAACGCGGAACTCTTCTTCCCCTTGCCGGGACTGAAGGATGACCAGTCCTTGCGCATGTCGGCATTCATTGATGCGGGCGCCACTTTTGGCCCCAATGATTTCAATGGCCTGTACCAGAACTTTGCATTCGAGGACTTGCGTTATTCCGCAGGGGTGGCGATTTTGTGGGTCTCGCCGCTCGGTCCGCTCAAATTCAGTCTGGCGCAACCGCTGCTCAGCAAGACGGATGACCAGACCGAAGTGTTCCAATTCACCTTGGGCAATGTGTTCTAAGGGTTAGCCCTTACTGGAGTATTTGATGATGAAGTTCAAGCAGCTTGCAGTCTCCCTGATTCTGGCGTCCGCGTTTGCGGCCGCCCCCGCCTTGGCCAATACCAAGATCGGTTTCGTCAACACCGAAAAACTGCTGCGCGAAGCCCCGCTGTCGGTCACCGCACAGAAGAAACTTGAACGTGAATTCGCCGCGCGCGATCAGGAATTGCAGAAACTCGCCAAGCAGGCGCGTGACCTGCAGACGCAGCTCGACAAGGACGGCGTGACCATGTCGGACAGCGAGCGCAAGGCGAAGGAGCGCGACCTTGGCAACCTCAACCGCGACCTGCAGCGCCAGGGGCGCGAATTCCGCGAAGACCTCAACCTGCGCCGCAACGAGGAACTGGGACAGATCCAGGAACGTGCACGCAAGGCGATTCAGGATATCGCGCGCGCCGAGAAATTCGACCTGGTCGTCGAGCAGGCGGTCTACGTTGACCCCAAGAGTGACATCACCGACCGGGTGATGAAGGCGCTGGGTGGAAAATAAAATCGGCATGGAAAATAAAGCCGGCTGCGGGAAATAACCCATCCGATGGCTGTAACCCTGGCAGCGCTGGTCGCCCGCTTTGGCGGGGAACTCGTGGGCGATGGCGCGCAGACGGTGAATCAGGTTGCGCCGCTGGATCGCGCCACGCCTGACCAAATCGGCTTCGTCTCGCAGAGCAAGTATCTGGCCCAACTGGCCAGCACCCGCGCAGGTGCAGTCATTTTGCCGGCGGGCGCACGCGATGCCACCGACCTTCCTCGCATCCTCACCCTCGATCCCTACCTGTATTTTGCGCGCGTCTCCGCCTGGCTGAATCCGCCGCCGCGCCCGCCTGCGGGCATCCATCCTGCGGCGACGGTTGCGGCGGATGCGGAAATCGCCGCCGATGCCAGCATCGCCGCCGGTGCGGTGATCGGCCATGGCGCGTGCATCGGTGCCCGCACGGTGGTCGGCCCGAACTGCGTCGTCGGCGACCATGCCCGCATCGGCGCCGATTGTCTGCTGCACGCCAATGTCACCCTGTATTACCGCTGCGAAGTGGGGGACCGTGCCATCCTGCATTCGGGCTGCGTGATCGGCGCGGATGGCTTCGGCTTTGCGCCGAACGAAGGCTGCTGGGAAAAAATCCCGCAGATTGGCCGTGTGCTGATCGGCGACGATGTCGAGGTCGGTGCCTGCACCACCATCGACCGCGGCGCGCTGGACGCCACGGTGATCGAGGCGGGCGTCAAGCTCGACAACCAGAACCAGGTCGCGCACACCGTGCGCATCGGCGCGCACACCGTGATTGCCGCCTGCACCGGAATCGCCGGCAGCGCCAGGATCGGTCGCCATTGCATGATCGGCGGCGCGGCGATGATCTTCGGCCACATCGAAATCGCCGACGGCACTCGCATCTCGACCAACACGCTCATCACCAAGTCCCTGCCCAAGGCAGGCACCTACACTTCGGCGCTGCCGTTCTCCGAGCACGAGGTCTGGCAGAAAAACGCCGTCCACATGCGCAATCTCGACAAGCTGGTGAACCGCGTCAAGCAGCTTGAAAAACGCCTCAACGAACTTGAACCTGGAAACCGCAGTTGACCGCTCATAGACTTATGAAATGTCGCATGAATGTTGGCTCTTTCACCTTCGATCCGGCTCATCATAAAAATGAGTCCGCTACGCACCCGCTGGCACGTTCGGGCGAACGCCTGGCTTTGTCGCTCCTCCTTGCAGGCATAAGCCTGCCGCGTCGTCGCTTCGCGCCAGCCATCCGCCCGAACGTACCATCGGGTGCGTCCAACTACAGTTTCCAGGGTGAAAGCCAATCATGATCATGGATATCGAGCAGGTCATGCAGTACCTGCCGCATCGCTACCCCTTCCTGCTGATCGACAAGGTCACCGAACTCGAGCTCGGCAAGACCATCACCGCGATCAAGAACGTCACCATCAACGAGCCGTTTTTCCCCGGCCACTTTCCCGGCGCGCCGGTGATGCCGGGCGTGCTGATTCTGGAAGCGATGGCGCAGGCGGCGGCGATCCTGTCGTTCAAGACCAAAAACTACACGCCGGAGCAGATCGGCATCGTCTACTTTGCCGGCATCGACGGCGCGCGTTTCAAGAAGCCGGTCAAGCCGGGCGATCAACTGGTGCTCAAGGTCGACATCGTGCGAGAGATGCGTGGCATCTGGAAATACACCGCACGCGCCGAAGTGGATGGCGCGCTGGTCGCCGAGGCGGAACTCATGGCCACCCTGCGCGACAAGCCCTGACATGGCGTTGATCCATCCCACTGCGCTGGTCGCCGCGGGCGCTCGGCTTGCCGACGATGTTGAAATCGGCCCCTACACGATCATCGGCGAACACGTCGAGATTGGCGCCGGCACCACGGTCGGCGCCCACGCCGTCATCACCGGCCACACCAAAATCGGCGCGCACAACCAGATCTTCCATTTCGTTTCGCTCGGCGAAGCCCCGCAGGACAAGAAGTATGCAGGCGAGCCGACCCGGTTGGAGATCGGCGACCACAATGTGATCCGCGAATTCTGCACCTTCAACACCGGCACCGTGCAGGACCGTGGCGTCACCACCATCGGCAATCACAACTGGATCATGGCCTACGTGCACATCGCGCACGATTGCGTGGTGGGCGACCACACGATCTTTGCCAACAACGCATCGCTGGCGGGCCACGCCGAAGTGGGCGACTGGGCGATCCTCGGCGGCTTCACCGGCGTGCACCAGTTCTGCAAGATCGGCGCCCACGTGATGACCGGCATCTCCAGCGTGGTGTTCAAGGACATCCCGCCCTTCGTCATGGCTTCCGGCCAGCCCGCCGCACCGCATGGCCTCAACAGCGAAGGCCTCAAGCGGCGCGGGTTTCCAGCCGAGGCGCTGGCCGCCCTGAAGCGTGCCTACAAGATTCTCTATCGCGAAGGCAACACGCTGGCCGAGGCCCGGCAGAAGCTGGCGGCCGAAGCCGGCCAGCATGCCGAAATACAGCAGCTGCTCGATTTCATCGCGCGCGCCGAGCGCGGCATCATCCGGTGATCGACCTCGGTGTGGTCGCCGGCGAAGCATCCGGCGACCTCCTCGGCGCGCACTTTATCGCCGCGCTCAAACAGCGCCATCCCGATTTGCGCGCCGCCGGCATCGCCGGCCCGCGCATGATCGAAGCCGGCGTTGAGGCGATTTATCCGAGCGACAAGCTGGCGGTCAACGGTTACGTCGAAGTGCTGCGCCACCTGCCCGAATTGCTGTGGATCCGCTCGCGCATCACCCGTTATTTCCTGCGTGAACGGCCGCGTGTATTCGTCGGCATCGACGCGCCGGATTTCAATTTCACGCTGGAAACGAAACTCAAGCAGGCCGGCATCCCCACCGTGCATTTCGTCAGCCCGTCGATCTGGGCGTGGCGTCCCGAACGCATCCACCGCATCAAGCAGGCGGTGTCGCACATGCTGGTGGTGTTTCCGTTCGAGGAAAGGATTTACCAGGACGCCGGCATTCCGGTCAGCTACGTCGGCCATCCGCTGGCCGACGTCATTCCACTGGAGCCCGATACCGCTGCGGCGCGCGCGACGCTGGGCCTCGTGTCCGGCCCGGCCATCGCGCTGCTGCCGGGCAGCCGGCTCTCCGAAGTGACGCGGCATGCGCGGCTGATGTTCGACGCGGCGGTGCGCATTCGCCAGCGCCATCCGGACGCGCAGTTCGTGCTGCCCGCTGCGAGCGAGGCCGCTGCCCGGTTGATCGGGCAGGCGATGCATGGATTGCACCTGCCGCTGCACATTCTGGCGGGCCGGTCGCACACCGCGCTGGCGGCATGCGATGTGGCGCTGGTGGCCTCGGGTACCGCCACACTCGAAGCTGCGCTGTTCAAGAAACCCATGGTGATCACCTACCGCGTGCCTGCACTCACAGCGTACCTGATGCGCAAGAAGGCGCTGTTGCCGTGGATCGGGCTGCCGAACATCCTGGCGCGTGACTTCGTAGTGCCGGAACGGGTGCAGGAAGCCGCCACCCCCGAGAACCTGGCAAATGATGCACTGGCATGGCTGGACGATGCGCCGCGCCGGGAAGCTGTCATCGAAACCTTTCGCGCCATGCACTTGAGCTTGCGGCAGGATGCCAGCGCCCGTATTGCCAAGGCGCTTGAGCCCTATCTGGAGATCGCATGACGCTACGTCCGCCTGTCATCCTGCATGTTGGCCCATTGGGGCTGTGCGGCGTCGACGAAGCCGGCCGCGGCCCGCTGGCGGGCCCGGTGATGGCGGCGGCGGTCATGCTCGACCCCGCTCGGCCGATCGACGGCCTGCGCGACTCCAAGAAACTTTCCGCCGCCGCGCGCGAGCGCCTGGCCGGCGAGATTCGCCTGCGCGCCGCCGCCTGGTGCGTGGCCGAGGCCAGCGTCGCCGAGATCGATCAATTGAACATCCTGCAGGCCACCCTCCTGGCGATGCAGCGCGCCGTGGCCGGCCTCTCGCGTGCGCCGGACGACGTCTGGGTGGACGGCAACCGCTGCCCCGACTGGGCGTGGCGCTCGCAGGCGGTGGTCAAAGGCGACGACAAGGTGGCCGCGATCGCCGCCGCCTCGATCCTGGCCAAGACCGTGCGCGACCAGTTCATGGCCACGTTGCACGCTGAATATCCGGTTTACGGATTTGCCCGGCACATGGGTTACGGCACCGCGGCGCATCTGGCGGCCTTGCAGGCACACGGTGCCTGCCCGCAGCATCGGCGCAGCTTCGCCCCGGTTAAACTCGTTCTCGATCAAGCCCCCTTATTCTGAAATCTGAAAGGAAACCCCATGGCCCTGTCTTTGTTCTTGCATGTGCTGGGTGTCGTTGTCTGGGTCGGCGGCATGTTCTTCGCCTATATGGCGCTGCGCCCGGTGGCCGCCAGCGTGCTGGAGCCGCCGCAGCGGCTGACGCTGTGGGCCGGCGTGTTCGGCAAGTTCTTCCCCTGGGTGTGGGCTTCGGTGGCGCTGATTCTGCTGACTGGCCTATATATGCTGATGCTACTCGGCGGAACGGCCGCGCCGCACTACGCCATGGCCATGCTGGCGCTCGGCGTGCTGATGATGCTGATTTTTGCGCACGTGTTCTTCGTGCCCTACAAGAAACTCAAGCGCGCGGTCGGCGAGCAAAACTGGAAAGCGGGCGGCGCCGCGCTGGCGCAAATCCGCATGCTGATCGGCATCAACCTCGGCATTGGGCTGGTGACGATTGCGGTGGTGTTTCTGGGGCGCGCCCTGGCGCCCTGATTAGGGTTCGTCCTGCGCCGGCACAGCCAGCAGGCTTTGCACGGCCCGCCGGATGGCCTCTTGCTTCGCTTCGCACTGCAGCTCGGCATGAAACCGGCCGTCGCGATACAGATAGACCGTCGGCAGATGAAAGATGCCGAAGTAGCGCGCCACCCCGGTGGCCTCACTGACATCGACCTCAAACAACGCGTGGGTCAGACCGGATAGCGCATCCGGCAGCAGACGTTTCCATACCCGGCAGGCACCGCAGTGGGGCGCACTGAACAACACCACGGCCATGCCGGAGGCGGCCGTGGAAATCGCCCTCGGCCAGCCGTGAAAAGACGGGTAGGGCGACGGCATCCGGGCTGCTAGAATCGCGGTTTTCGTCCAGGCGCTGCGTCATGCTGTTTCTTGAACTCTTCGGCTATCTGCTGCTCATCCTGGTGGCGGCAGAAATCTTTGTCAACGCGCTCGAACACCTGGGCGAAAAACTCAAAATCTCGGAAGGCGTGACCGGCTCGCTGTTTGCCGCGGTCGGTACCGCCATGCCGGAAACCCTGGTGCCGTTGCTGGCGATTTTTGCCGGCACGGGCAGCAGCGCCACCAACCAGGAAATCGGCGTGGGCGCCATTCTGGGTGCGCCGCTGATGCTGTCGACGCTATCGGTGTTCCTGATGGGCTTGGCGGTGCTGAAACGTCGCGGCCTGCTGGGCCACCTCACCCCGGAGAAAACCGGTCTCAAGCGCGACCTGGATTTCTTCCTGATGGCATTCGTGCTGGCCTTCGTCGCCATGTTCATTCCGCACGGCGAAGGCTGGGTACGCGGCGCGATTGCCTTCGTCATGGTGACGATCTACTTTGTATATGTGATGTTGACCCTGCGCGCGTCGGCCAGGCTGGTGGAAGAAGGCCACGCCACCGAAGCCGGGTCGCCGATGCTGCTGACCCGCCTGGGCCTGCCGCAAAACCTGTTTTTCATCGTGGTGCAGCTGGCACTGGGGCTGGCGCTGCTGGTCACCGGCGCCAAGGGGTTCATCCATGGCGTGGAAGCCGCCGCGCCCATCATCGGTATCTCCGCGCTGCTGCTGTCGCTGCTGATCATTCCGATCGCGACCGAATTGCCGGAAAAGATCAATTCGATTCTGTGGATCCGCAAACACAAGGACACGCTGGCGTTCGGCAACATCACCGGCGCGATGGTGTTCCAGGGCACGCTGCTGCCCGCCATCGGCATTTCCCTCACGCCGTGGGCACCGCAAAAGGAAGTGCTGCTGGGCGTGGGGATCACCCTGATTGCGGCCTTCTGGCTGCGCTGGGCCGCACTCAGCGGCAGCCTGCGCGTGTGGCACCTGTTCATCAACGGCGCGCTGTACGTGACTTATCTGGCGGCCGTGCTGGTCTAAACCGGCACTATCCCGAACGCTGATTCAGCCAGACGGCTCGCGGCGGAAGGGGGCGTCAAGCTCGTCCATGTAATGCCTGATGGCGTCGGTTTCGCGTTCCAGAAAGCGGTCGACCGCCTCGCGGAATTCGGCGTTCTCCAGCCAGTGCCAGGAATGCGTGGGTGTGGGGACGAGGCCGCGTGCGAGCTTGTGTTCGCCCTGTGCGCCGCCTTCGAAGACCTGCAGGCCGTGGACGATCGCATATTCGATGCCCTGCTGGTAGCAGGTTTCGAAGTGCAGCCCGGGCACGTATTCCAGCGTGCCCCAGTGACGGCCATACAGCCGCTGGCTGTCTTTCATGCAGAACGAGCAGGCGATGGCTTCGCCCTGCCTTTCCGCAATGATGAGCACCAGGTTGTCCGGCAGGGTCTCGCGCAGGTTTGCGAAAAAGGCACGGTTGAGATGTGGCTCGCTGCGGTGGCGGGCGTAGGTGTCAGCGTAACAGCGGTAGAAATGGTCCCACTCGGCGTCCGTGCTGTCGCGGCCTTCGACCCAGCGAAAGCTCACCCCAAGATTGTGCAGCTTCTTTCTTTCCTGGCGGATTTTCTTGCGCTTGTCGTGCGTCATCGCGGCAAGGAAATCGTCAAAGCTGCCATAGCCCGCGTTGTTCCAGTGGAACTGGAAGCCGCTGCGGTGCATCAGCGGCGTCGCCTCGAGCGCGGCATGGTCGGGCTCGGTGGGGAACAGAATGTGAAAGGATGAACATCCCAACTCCTGCATGAGCTTGAGCGCGGCCTGGATCAGCGTGGCGCGGTCGGCTTCGTTCCGTGCCAGCAAACGCGGGCCGGGCACCGGCGAAAACGGCACGCAGCAGACCAGCTTGGGATAGTAGTTGAGTCCGTGACGGCGGTAGGCGTCGGCCCATGCCCAGTCGAACACGAACTCGCCCCAGGAATGATGTTTGACGTAGAGCGGCATCGCGGCATCAAGGCGGTCGCCGCGAAACAGGGCCAGATGCACCGGCTCCCAGCCGATGTCGGCGCCGACGCACCCGGTGGCTTCCAGCGCGTGCAAAAAGGCATGGCGCAGGAATGGCGAATCGCCGGCCAGTGCGTTCCACGCGTCTGCGGACAACTCCGAAATCCGCGGAACGACGCGGATTACGGCTTCCGTCTCGGGGGGGTTTGCTTCAAAATGCACGTTTTGGCGAGCTTCCATCGAAAAACAAATGAACCTGCATGAATATCAGGCGAAACAAATATTACGCTCGGGCAACATTAACACGCCGCGCGGCATCGCTGCGGCGAGTGCCGAGGCCGCTGTAAACGCCGCCCGCGAGCTGGGTGGCGACGCCTGGGTGGTGAAGGCGCAAATCCACGCCGGCGGGCGCGGCAAGGCTGGCGGCGTCAAGGTGGTCAAAAGCCTCGACGACGTACGCGCGATGGCGGAGTCGCTGCTCGGCAAACCGCTGGTGACGATCCAAAACGCGCCCGACGGCCAGCCGGTGAACCAGGTGCTGGTGGAGGGAATCCTGCCGATTGCGCGCGAACTGTATCTTTCTTTGCTGGTCGATCGCGAGACGGAGCGGGTCGCGGTGGTGGCGTCCGCCGCTGGCGGCATGGACATTGAGGAAGTCGCCCACGCCACGCCGGAAAAGGTGCTGACGGAGAGTTGCAACCCCCTGCTGGGCGTGCAGGATTTCCAGATCCGCGCGCTGGCGTTTGCGCTGGAATTGACGGGCGAGGCGTACAAGGATTTTTGCCGCCTGTTGCCGCAGCTGTATCGCCTGTTCGTCGCCAATGACCTCTCCCTGCTGGAAATCAATCCGCTGGTGGTGACGACCGACAACCGCGTGCTGCCGCTCGACTGCAAGATGAGCGTCGACGACAACGCCCTGTATCGCCGCAAGGCGCTGGCCGAACTGCGCGACGACAGCCAGATCGACGCCAAGGAAGCCGCGGCCAACGCGGCCAACGTCAATTACGTCGCGCTTTCCGGCAACATCGGCTGCATGGTCAACGGCGCCGGGCTGGCGATGGCGACGATGGATTTGATTCAACTGGAGGGCGGCGCGCCCGCCAACTTCCTCGACGTCGGCGGCGGCGCCACGCCCGAGACCGTGGCGCAGGGCTTCAAAATCATTCTGCTCGATCCCAAGGTGCGCGCGCTGCTGATCAATATTTTCGGCGGTATCGTGCGCTGCGACGTTATCGCCGAAGGCATCATCCAGGCGGTGAAGGAAATCGGCGTCAAGGTGCCGGTGGTGGTGCGGCTGGAGGGTACCAATGCCGAGCTGGGGCGTGAGCTGCTGGCGAAATCGGGGCTGACGATCCTTGCCGCCGAGAGCCTCACCCAAGCTGCGAAACTCGCCGTGGGGAAAGCAGCATGAGCATCCTTGTCAACAAGGACACCCAGGTCATCTGCCAGGGCTTCACCGGCAAGCAGGGAAGCTTCCATTCCGAACAGGCGATCGCCTACGGCACCAAGATGGTCGGCGGCGTCACCCCCGGCAAGGGCGGTCAAACGCACCTCAATCTTCCTGTTTTCAACACCGTGCGCGACGCGGTGCGGCAGACCGGTGCCAACGCAACCATGATCTACGTGCCGGCCGCGTTCGCCGCCGATTCGATTCTGGAAGCGGCCGACGCCGGCATCGAAGTCATCGTCTGCATCACCGAGGGCTTTCCGGTGCTGGACATGCTGAACGTGAAAGCCGCGCTGCGCGCGAACGGCGCCAAGCTGATCGGCCCCAATTGTCCTGGCGTGATCACCTCGGGCGAATGCAAGATCGGCATCATGCCGGGCGTCATTCACCAGAAGGGTAAGATCGGTATCGTCTCGCGCTCCGGCACGCTGACCTACGAAGCGGTGCACCAGACCACCCAGCTCGGTCTGGGGCAGTCGACCTGCGTCGGCATCGGCGGCGACCCGATCAAGGGGCTGGATTTCATCGATTGTCTGCAAATGTTCGAGGCCGATCCGCAGACCGAAGCGGTGATCCTGGTCGGCGAAATCGGCGGCAGCCGCGAGGAGGAAGCCGCCGAGTTCATTCGCTCGAACATGAAGAAACCGGTTGCTGCCTACATTGCCGGGCGCACCGCGCCCAAGGGCAAACGCATGGGCCACGCGGGCGCGATCATCGCCGGTGGCGCCGGCACGGCCGACGCCAAGATCCGCGCGCTGGAAGCCGCCGGCGTCGTTGTCGCGCCTAGCCCGGCGGGGCTGGGCGAAGCGGTGCTGGCAGCGCTGGCGGCCCGGTGAAGCCCGCCCGATGAAACTCGGCATCGCCCAACTCAATCTCACCGTCGGCGACATTGCCGGCAACGTGGCCAAACTGCTGACCACGGCGAACGAGGCGCACTGCGCCGGCGCGGCACTGCTGATGACGCCCGAGATGTCGATCTGCGGCTATCCGGCCGAGGATCTGGTGTTGCGGTCGGATTTCACGGCGGCGTGCGCAGCGGCGGTTCAGCAACTGGCCGCCGCAGCGCCGCCTGAGCTCGCGCTGATCGTCGGTTATCCCGAACGCAGCGACGGCGGACTGTTCAATGCTGTGGCGCTGCTGCGCGGCGGCAGGGTCGAGACGGTGTATCGCAAGCACCACCTGCCGAATCATTCCGTGTTCGACGAGCGGCGCGTGTTCGACAGCGGCAACGTGCCCTGCGTGTTTGCCTGCGGCGGCCTGAATTTCGGCCTCAATATCTGCGGCGACATCTGGGAGCCGGGGCCGGCGACATGGGCGATGGAAGCCGGCGCGGACTGGCTGCTGGTGCCGAACGCCTCACCCTATCATCTCAACAAGGAGCGCGAGCGGGTTGCCGTGGCGCGGTCGCGACTCGTCGAAGCGGGGTTGCCGATCGTTTACGGCAACCTGGTGGGCGGGCAGGACGAACTGGTGTTCGACGGCGCCTCGTTTGCGCTGAGTGCGGGCGGCGAGGTGGTGGCGCAGTGTCCGGCCTGGCAGGCGGGGCTGTTCTATCTCGACATTGCGGGCGACACCTGCACGGGGCCGCAGCACGCCCTGCCAGGCGAGGATGCCGCCGTCTACGATGCGCTGGTGCTGGCGGTGCGCGATTACTTCGGCAAGAACGGTTTCAGGGGCGCCCACCTCGGATTGTCGGGCGGGATCGATTCGGCACTGACGCTGGCGATCGCGGTCGACGCGCTGGGCGCGGACAAGGTGCACGCGGTAATGATGCCGTCGGATTACACCGCCTCCATCAGCGTCGAGGATTCGCGCGACATGGTGAAGCGGCTCGGCGTGCGCTATTCGGAAATCGCCATCAAGCCGATATTCGATGCCTTTGTGGCGCAGCTGGCGAGCGAGTTTGCCGGCCTGGCGACCGACACGACGGAGGAAAACCTGCAGGCGCGCACGCGCGGCACGCTGCTGATGGCGCTGTCCAACAAGTTCGGTTCGCTGGTGCTGACCACCGGCAACAAGAGCGAAATGGCGGTCGGCTATGCGACCCTTTATGGCGATATGGCGGGTGGTTTCGCAGTGCTGAAGGACGTGGCGAAAACACGGGTGTACCGGCTGGCGAATTACCGCAACAGCGTGTCTCAGGTCATCCCGCAGCGCATCATCGACCGCCCGCCGTCGGCCGAGCTGCGTCCCGATCAGACCGACCAGGACAGCCTGCCGCCCTACGACGTGCTTGACGCGATCTTGGCCGCCTATGTCGAGCGCGACCTGTCGGCGCGCGACATCGTCGCACAGGGATTCGATGCCGCCACGGTGAAAAAAGTCATTCGCATGGTCGACCTCGCCGAATACAAGCGCCGCCAGGCCGCGCCCGGACCCCGCATCACGCCGCGCAATTTCGGCAAGGACCGCCGCTATCCGATCACCTCGAAATACCGACCCGAAGGAGACTTGCCATGAAGAAAATCGAAGCCATCATCAAACCGTTCAAACTCGACGAAGTCCGCGAAGCGCTGTCTGACATCGGCGTCACCGGCCTCACCGTCACCGAAGTCAAGGGCTTCGGCCGTCAGAAAGGCCACACCGAGCTGTATCGCGGCGCCGAGTACGTGGTGGATTTTCTGCCCAAGGTGAAGCTGGAAGTGGTGATTGCCGACAGCCTGTTGGAACGCGCGATGGAGGCGATCATCACCGCCGCGCGCACCGGCAAGATCGGCGACGGCAAGATTTTTGTGAGCGCAGTGGAACAGGTGGTGCGGATTCGCACCGGCGAGTCGGGCGAAGCGGCGGTCTGATCGCCGCTTATCCCGTTTTCCGGCTCACCAGAACCGGTACCACGCCTTGCCCTCAGTGCTCACGCCCTTGGCGTACTTGCTGTTGGGGAAGTTCAGCGTCAGCACCCGCTGGGCATCGTCGCGCAGGTCGGTGAGTTTCAGTTTGTCGTAGGCCACCACCATGATCGCCAGCGCTTCTTCCAGCGCGGGGGCTTCGGGGTAGGTTTTCAGCACTTCCTTTGCGCGGTTGGCAGCAGCCACCCAGGCTTTGCGCTTCAGGTAATACTTGGCGACGTGGATTTCGTTGCCGGCCAGTGCGTTGACCAGGTATTTCATGCGGGCGGTCGAGTCGGCGGCATATTTGCTGTCGGGGAAGTGGGTGACCAGTTCCTTGAACGCCAGAAACGCATCGCGTGCGGCCCTGGGGTCGCGCTCGCTCAGATCCTGATTGACCAGATTGCCCAGCAGGCCGAGATCGTCGTTAAAATTCGCCAGGCCTTTGAGATAGTAGGCGTAATCGACGTTAGGATGATTGGGATGCAGCTTGATGAAGCGGTCGCACGCGGCGATGGCGGAAATCGGCTCGTTGTCCTTGTAATAGGCGTAGGCGATTTCCAGTTGCGCCTGCTGCGCATAGCGGCCGAAGGGATAACGCGACTCCAGCGTTTCGAACAGCTTGACGGCGCGTTCGTAATTGCCACTGTTGAGATTGTCCTTGGCTTCGGCATAGAGCTTTTGCGCCGACCAGGCTGTGGTCTCATCCTTGACCTCGGGCAACAGGCCGCAGCCCCCCAGGATGAGCGCGGCGGCCAGCAGCACGCTGCCGAGCGCCCGATTGAATGTATTAAAACCGGATAAACGTTGCTTAAGCATGGAAAAAGACACAGAAAGTTCGTCGGCCGATTATAAGGGAAATACCGAAGGCGATATCCGCCAACTGGTGATCCCCGATGCGCAGGGCGGCCAGCGCCTGGATCAGGCCTTGTCCGCCATGCTGCCCGAGTTTTCGCGCACCCGCATCCAGAACTGGATCCGCGCGCGTAAGATCGCCGTGGACGACGCCTGGGGCACCACCCGAATGAAGGTCAGCGGCGGCGAGTCGGTGCGGGTCGAGATCGAGCCTGATCCGAACGCCACCCCCGACGCACCCGAGGACATCCCGCTCGATGTGGTGTTCGAAGACCCGATGCTGCTGGTGATCAACAAGCCGGTCGGCCTGGTGGTGCATCCGGGCAGCGGCAATCGCCGCGGCACGCTGTTGAATGCGTTGTTGCACTGGGTGCCGCAGGTGGCCGAGCTGCCGCGCGCCGGCATCGTGCACCGGCTGGACAAGGACACCTCCGGCCTGCTGGTCGTCGCCAAAACCCTGATGGCGCACACCGACCTGGTGCGGCAGCTTCAGGCGCGCACCGTCAAGCGCGAATATCTCGCCCTGGTGTATGGCGAGGTCGACCACGCGGGCACCGTCGATGCGCCGCTGGCGCGCGATCCGCACAACCGCACCAAGCGTACCGTGCACACCATGGGCAAGCAGGCGGTTACGCACTACGAGGTGGTCGAGCGCTTTCCGGGCCTCACGCTGCTGCGCTGCAAGCTGGAAACCGGGCGCACCCACCAGATTCGGGTGCACATGCAGCACATCGGACACCCCCTGGTCGGCGAATCGGTTTACAGCGCCAGCCGCCGCAGCCACCTCAAGATCCCGTTCCCGCGCCAGGCGCTGCACGCCGAACGACTGGGCCTGATCCACCCGGTCACGCAGGAATTCATGCAGTGGGAATGCCCCCTGCCGTCCGATTTCGCTTCGCTCCTGCGCGCGCTGCGCGAGAACACCGTATGGGTTCCTAGCCCGGATGATCCTGCCTGACTGGCCAGCGCCGCCCCGGGTAAAAAGCGGGATGACCACCCGCGAGGGTGGGGTGAGCGGCACACCCTGGGCCAGCTTCAATCTCGGCGACCATGTCGGCGACGATCCGCGCCAGGTGGCAGCCAACCGCGCGCGCCTGCGCCAGCAGCTGCCGGCCGAACCCGGGTGGCTGAAGCAGATTCACAGCGCCCGGGTAGTCGAGCTCGGGCGCGACCCGAATCGGGAAGCCGACGCCGCATACACTCGCCAGGCGGAGCAGGTCTGCGCGGTGCTCACCGCCGACTGCCTGCCGGTGCTGTTCTGCGACCGCGCCGGCAGTGTCGTCGCCGCCGCGCACGCCGGCTGGCGCGGGCTGTCGGGCGGCGTGCTGGAGGCCACCGTGGCCGCGATGCAGGTGCCGCCGGGCGAGATCCTCGCCTGGATGGGCGTCGCCATCGGCCCGCAGGCGTTCGAGGTGGGCGACGAGGTGCGCCAGGCGTTCGTGAACCGGCACCCGCACGCTGCCGAGGCCTTTCTGCCGCACCCCGCGGCAACCCCGGGCAAATGGCTCGCCGATATATATCAACTCGCGCGCATCCGCTTCAATGACGCCGGCGTGCAGGCGATTTACGGCGGCGGGCGCTGCACCTATCAGGAAACGGACAGCTTCTATTCCTATCGTCGCGACGGCGTCACCGGGCGTATGGCGTCGCTGATCTGGCTGGACTAGAGCCTGTTAGCGCTAATAGTCTTCCCGCATGCGCAGGTAGCATGGAAAGCGCGGCAGGCCGTTTTTCGTCAGGTGCTGATAGCGATAGGTGATGCGCGTGCCAAGGGGCGGCGGCTGGCGGCGCAGCGCATCGGAGAGCCCGCTGCCGATCCGGAAGCGCTTGCCGTCCGGCATTTCCACTTTCAGCGCACCGGTCAGGCCGTGGTATTTGCCGCTGCCGGGCGAATAGCCGACGACGACCGCCTCGGCGTCCTGCCAGGGTTTCAGCTTCAGCAGCGCATCGCTGCGGCCGGTCAGATAAAGCGCGTCGGCGCGGTGCAGCATCAGGCCTTCGCCGCCCGCGCGCACCACGGCATCCATGCGCTGCATCAGTTCGGCCTTGTTGGCCACGCGAACCTGCTCGACGACTTGTAGCCAGGGCACGGCGGCCTGGGCAATGAGTGCCCGCATCTGTCTGATGCGCTCGCTGAACGAGCCCGCCGCGCCGGGCAATTCGAAAATCAGGAAACGCACCTGCCGCCATTCGGTATCGATGGGCTCGATCCGGCGCACCGTCCCCGACAGCGCATCGAACTGGTCGCTTGCTATCCACAGTTCGCCGTCCAGCGGCGCTGCCGGAAAGTTCGCGCTGAACCACGCCGGCGCAGGAACGAGGCCACCACCGCGAAAGCGCAGGGTGTGGCCGTCCCACTGGGCGCGCACGCCGTCGAATTTCTCGCTCACCCAATACCGGGCGACGTCGACGTTGGCGGCATACACCTCGGCCAGCAACATCGCCGGGGCGGCCGGCGGCGTGTCGCCCCATGCCGGGTGCGGAACCCACGCGGCCCAGGCCAGCGATAGCGCCAGCCACAGCGTGGGCAGACCGCGCTTCAGGCCAGCCATTTGTGCAGAAATTGCGCGTGCCCCATGGCGGGGTCGAGCTGATAGGCGGTAAAGCCGAGCCGCTGATACAGCGCGCGGGCTGACGCATTGCCGTCCAGCACTTCGAGCGTGAGCTTGCAGGCGCCGCGTTCGTGGGCGATCGATTCGACTTCGGCAAACATCCGTGCCGCAATGCCGCGGCCGCGATGGCTGGACGCGACCACCACATCGTGTATGTTGACCAGCGGGCGGCAGGCAAAGGTGGAAAACCCCTCGATGGCGTTGATCAGTCCCACCGGCGTATCGCCGTCGAACGCCGGCACGCTGAACATGAAGGGCCGCGCGGCGAGTTCGCCGATCAGATTGTCGCGGGCGAAATCGCCAAGCGGCTCGCCGCCGCCCGCCGGATCGCGCGCGTAGGCATTCAGCAGATCAAGCAGTGCGGCGGCGTGCGCCGGGTTGTCGTAGCGGGCGCGGACAACCTCAATCATGGCTTGATCATTGCGTGTCGATGCGCATCGACAAATCCACCGCGCGGATATGCTTGGTGAGGCTGCCGATGGAAATGCGGTCGACCCCGGTTTCGGCCACCGTGCGCACGGTTTCCAGCGTGATGTTGCCGGAGGCTTCGAGCAGGGCGCGTCCATGGGTGACTTGCACCGCATGGCGCATGTCCGCGAGACTGAAGTTGTCGAGCAGGATAAGTGGTGCGCCGGCACTCAGGGCCTGTTCGAGTTCGTGGATATTCTCCACTTCGATCTGCACGCCGACCTTATCGTCTGCCAGCCGGAATGCCGCTTCCAGCACCTGCGCGATGCCGCCCGCTGCCAAGATGTGGTTTTCCTTGATCAGGATGCCGTCATACAGCCCCACGCGCTGGTTCTGCCCGCCGCCCACCCGCACCGCGTATTTTTCGGCGATGCGCAGGCCGGGCAGGGTTTTGCGGGTGTCGAGGATGGCGGCATGCGTGCCGCGCACGGCCTCGACATAGGGGCGTGTGGCGGTAGCCACCGCGCACAGGGTTTGCAGGAAATTCAGCGCCGGGCGCTCGGCGGTCAGCAGCGCACGCGCGTTCCCGCTGATTTCGACCAGCACGCTGTCGGCGGCGACGGCGTCGCCCTCGTTCACCTTCCAGTCGATGACGCAACCGAGGTCGAGTGCCTGAAAACAGGCGTCGAACCACGGCCGGCCGGCGATCACGGCGGCTTCGCGGCTGACGACGCAGGCGCGCGTGGTTTGCGTCGCGGGGATGAGTAGGGCGGTGAGGTCGCCGCTGCCGACATCCTCGGCCAGCGCACGCGCGACATCGGACAAAACCTGATCTACATTCAATTCAGACATAGCGGGTTGAAATCGCCTGAGTAGGCATCATTTGGGTGACATTGAATATACCTTAAGCACGAGGCCACTTATGCGTTTTGACAAGCTCACCACCCAGTTCCAGCAAGCCTTTTCCGACGCGCAAAGCCTGGCCGTCGGCGGCGACCATGCCTACATCGAGCCGCAGCACTTGCTGCTTGCCCTGCTGAATCAGGAAGGCGCCGGCGCGGCGGCCATCCTGTCGCGCGCCGGCGCGCAGGTGCCCGCGCTGAAAGCGGCGCTGACCCTGGCGCTGACGCGCCTGCCCAAGGTCGAAGGCCAGGGCGGCGAAGTGGCGATTTCGCGCGACCTCAACAACCTGCTGAACCTGACCGACAAGGAAGCGATGAAGCGCAACGACGCCTACATCGCCTCCGAGCTGTTCCTGCTGGCGGCGCTGGACGACAAGGGCGAAACCGGGCGCCTGCTGAAGCAGCACGGCGCGCAGAAAGCCGCGCTGGAGCAGGCGATCCAGGCCGTGCGCGGCGGCGAAAACGTGCAGTCGCAGGAAGCCGAAGGCCAGCGCGAGGCGCTCGCCAAATACACCCTCGATCTCACCGCGCGTGCGCGCGAAGGCAAGCTCGACCCGGTGATCGGGCGCGACGACGAAATCCGCCGCTCGATCCAGATCCTGCAGCGCCGCACCAAGAACAACCCGGTGCTGATCGGCGAGCCCGGCGTCGGCAAAACCGCCATCGTCGAAGGCCTGGCGCAGCGGATTGTGAATGGCGAAGTACCGGAGACCCTGAAAGGCAAGAAGGTGCTGGTGCTGGATCTGGCCGCACTCTTGGCCGGCGCCAAATATCGCGGCGAATTCGAGGAGCGGCTCAAAGCGGTTTTGAAAGAACTGGCGATGGATCCGGGCCGCTACATCATGTTTCTGGACGAGCTGCACACCCTGGTCGGCGCCGGCAAGGCCGAAGGCGCGATGGATGCCGGCAACATGCTGAAGCCGGCGCTGGCGCGCGGCGAGCTGCACCTGATCGGTGCCACCACCCTCGACGAGTACCGCAAGTATGTCGAGAAAGACGCTGCGCTGGAGCGCCGCTTTCAGAAGGTGCTGGTCGACGAACCCAGCGTGGAATCGACCGTTGCCATTCTGCGCGGTCTGCAGGAGCGTTACGAACTTCACCATGGCGTGAACATCACCGACCCTGCAATCGTGGCGGCGGCCGAACTCAGCCACCGCTACATCACCGACCGCTTCCTGCCCGACAAGGCCATTGACCTGATCGACGAGGCGGCGGCGCGCGTCAAGATGGAAATCGACTCCAAGCCCGAGGTGATGGACAAGCTCGAACGGCGCATGATTCAGCTGAAGATCGAACGTGAGGCGGTCAAGCGCGAGAAGGACGAGGCGTCCAAAAAACGCCTGCAACTCATTGAAGACGAGTTGCTAGCCTTGCAGCGCGAATACAACGACCTGGAAGAAATCTGGAAAGCCGAAAAGGCCCAGGTCCAGGGCAGCGCCCACATCAAGGAAGAAATCGACAAGCTGCGCGGCGAAATGGTCGAACTGCAGCGCCAGGGCAAGCTCGACAAGGTCGCGGAGATTCAATACGGCAAGCTGCCGCAGCTGGAAGCCCAGCTGAAGCACGCCGAATCGGCCGACACCAAGCCCGTGTTCAAATTGCTGCGCACCGAAGTCGGCGCCGAGGAAATCGCCGAGGTCGTCTCGCGCGCGACCGGCATTCCGGTATCCAAGATGTTGCAGGGCGAGCGCGACAAGTTGCTGCACATGGAAGACAAGCTGCACAGCCGTGTGGTGGGGCAGGACGAAGCCGTGCGCGTCGTCTCGGATGCCATCCGTCGTTCTAGGGCGGGCCTGTCCGACCCCAACCGGCCGCTCGGGTCGTTCCTGTTCCTCGGCCCCACCGGCGTAGGCAAGACCGAGCTGTGCAAGACGCTGGCCGAATACCTGTTCGATTCAGCCGACCACATGATCCGCATCGACATGAGCGAATTCATGGAGAAGCACTCGGTCGCCCGCCTCATCGGCGCGCCGCCCGGCTACGTCGGCTATGAAGAAGGCGGCTATCTCACCGAAGCGGTGCGCCGCAAACCCTATTCCGTCATCCTGATGGACGAGGTCGAAAAGGCGCACCCAGATGTGTTCAACGTGCTGCTGCAGGTGCTGGACGACGGTCGTCTGACCGACGGCCAGGGGCGCACCGTCGACTTCCGCAACACCGTGATCGTGATGACCTCCAACCTTGGCTCGCAGATGATCCAACAGATGGCGGGCGACGATTACCAGGTCATCAAACTCGCCGTGCTGGGCGAAGTGAAGTCCTACTTCCGCCCCGAGTTCATCAACCGCATCGACGAAGTCGTCGTGTTCCACGCCCTGGACGAAAAACACATCGCCAGCATCGCGCGCATCCAGCTGCAAGGCCTGGAAAAACGCCTGGCGCAGATGGAGATGCAGCTCGACATCACCGAAGCCGCCCTCGCCGAAATCGCCAAGGCCGGCTTCGACCCGGTGTACGGCGCGCGGCCACTCAAGCGCGCCATCCAGAGCGAACTGGAAAACCCGCTGGCGAAAGAAATCCTGTCCGGACACTTCGCGTCCAGGGACACCATCCGTATCGATTCGCAGAACGGCGTGTTCAGTTTCGAGAAAGCGGCAGCACAACAGGCTTGATCGGCTGGGAAGGTAATGCGAGAGGGCGGGATTCAACCATTCGCTATGAAGCTCCGCTGGCTTTCGAAGCATCAACAAACGCCTAATTAAGGTGTCCACCGAACGTGGGTAAGATCAGGAAGCTGACCTTCGACCATGGACGACCAATAGCTTTTAGATCGACAACTGCACCCACATAGGACGGTGGTCAGATATGAAGTAACGCAGATAGGTCTTGTAGTTCTTCAGATTTGTTCCGTTCTTCCATAGATCAGGAAAGATCACTGCATCGTAGTCAAATACACCCTTTAGTCCAGTAAAGTGGTTCTGTGTCGTCTCGGGAAAAAAGGCGATCTGATCATAGTTAGCGTCACTACTGGTACTTGAGGCAATTTGAGTTGAGTGCTCCGGGAGATCGAGGCCCAGTTTCGTTAAGGCTTTATAGATTGGATCTCCAGGCTCGCATTTCGGCATGTTGAAATCCCCTAGAGCCACTAACTCACGTGTGAATGAGAAAGGACTCTTGTTTCTCAAGTCTGCCCACTTGGCCACAGCAAATGTCTCTAATGACCGACGCGCAATTGATTCCAGTTTCTCATCACCGAAAAACAGATGGACATTTACGAACATTAAGGAAGTATCGCCTACTGAAAACGCGGCTAAATAGGGTGTACGGTCAAACCCGCTGAACTGAGCGTTTATTCCCGAAAGTTTGATCGCTTTGTAACGTGAGGGCGGGAAAGCGATCTCGCCAATCTCCTCCAGTACAGTCAGCTTCTTGCTGTCAAAAAGAAAAGCCATCCGCTCATTATTACCTGATGCATCTGACATGATGATGCGGAAAGACTTCGGAAGCTTATTGTGTATGTCGAACAGATCGCCAAAGTTCTCCCGACATTCTTGAACTGCAATAATGTCGAACCAACTGGCAATCTCGGCGATGATTGATAGGTCTTGATCACGTCGATCTTGGGCACCGAGGTTCGCAATATTCCAAGTGGCCACCAGCAGCTTGCCTTGTTCGCGTTTTGGAATGGCGCGCGCTTTCTTGTGCTTGCGCAGGCGAGTAACCTCGGCGTTTAGATCGTATTCAAAGGCAAATTTAGGCTTGGGGAAAACTGGCATCTTTTACCTCCACTCATCATCGTAGCTTAGTGCGTTTTAAAGACAGATTCAGCTACCAGGAAGGTTAACTGTTGGAGCCATGCTTGAGCGCAATTACCGTGACAGCTCTATGTTGGCGTCGTCTTCATCACGCCCTATCGGTCATTTAGCTCATTTGATGCACCGTGGAAAAATCCCACCGTGCCTCACACATAGAGTTTCTGACACGCCCCCTCTGCTCAATCTTGACCAGCTGTTGATCAACATCCCGGCACGGCAAAGGACCAGTTTTAGCCGAACTGGGATGATCACGCCCATCCTGTTTGACCACTGTGCGTCACCCGACAAGAAGGTAGTTCAAATTCCCTGGCCTAGCCGGAAGGTACGCTTCCGCTGTATTGTGTTGAAAAACTCAAATTACCGATGTCCCGAATTTCTGCCAAAAGCCATACTGATTGGGAATCCTGTTCAATAGGCATGCATAGATTCGCGTGGATGATCTTGGTTAAGTTCGAGAACAATTTCCGTAGCCCCCCATATCCATGACCGACGCACGCTCCAGAAAGCACTAGAGTTTTTTCTGTTCCACCAAAAAAGAGTTTTTCAACAGAATAGCTGCATTGCAGACGTTGTAGCCGCAAACCATGACGGACCGTTCGGGGTCGGCTACTGCCGGTCACGCACCTTCTCCGGATGACTGTTTGGACTTTCTTGTTCCTGGGTGGATCAGTCGTCGTTTCCGCTCAGGCCCCCTGTCTTTGTGTAAGGGGGCCTGGCATTTGCCACGCTGCACGATGGCGTTCTGCAATACACGCTTATTGCGTGGTCTGCTGACGCAGATACTCACTCCGTTTCATATCGAAATAGGCGGTTCGGTCTACTTCGCGCAATTGGAGGGGATATTGCTCGGTTGCGGTGAACCAGCTGTGCAGGCGTTTTTGGAACTGCACAGGCGGCGGGGTAGTCAATGCGCCGAGGTGGGCGTCGATGGCGAGGTAATAGCGCATGGTGTTACGTTCCACCACGCCACGCATGCCACCGATATGTTCGGGCGGGCCTTTGGATTGCTTGCCGGTCAGGGTGAACCCCACCTTGCCTCTTCCAATTGTGGCGAGGTAAGTCTTCATGGCAAGTCGCCCAGCCAATCCGTAATCATACGAATAGGTGAGATGCAGAAAGGTCTGACCGTTTCCAACTGGTACGGCTTGCAGCTGGATGCGATAGTTGCGGGTACTCAGCGGCCCCTTCTCCGCATTGAGTTGGATCTCCAGGTATTTCGGTGTCGCCGCTGCGACGCGATAGAGAAATTCGAGGGGATAGGCATCTTTCAGGGGCTGAGGGGTTTTCTTGCCGATGTAGACCGTCAGGACAGTGGTGGTCTCATCGGTCGTGGCACGGCAGTACTTGGTATTGATATGCAGGAACAGCACGTCACACCAGTGCTCCGGGCCGTTGAGTGCCGCGCTGACATTGGAAAACGGGTAATCGACCAAGGCGTAGATGTCGCCCTTCAAGTCGTTGGAAGATTCGGAAGAGTCGAGGATTAGCGCTCGTTGAAACGGGCTGTGATGGAGTCGTTCACCCAAAGACGCGTATTTGGCGTGGAGTAATGCAGCGGATTGCGTATCCGGCACGGAGGCAAGGGCCAGCCCCGCACTGGAAAACGCTATCCAGGCGAGCCACACCCTTGTCAGCCAAGCCAACTGATTTTCCCGGAGCGCTTGCTCATCGGTATATGCCTTCTGCTTGCCTTAGCGATTACACCCATGATCACGATCGTCGTCGTGGCGGTCGTTCTGCTTGCCACGATGATCATCTCTGCGCTCGTCACGGCGGTCATCGCGGTGATCACGATGATTGTTGCGACAATCAGGGTCGAATATTCCATGATGATTTCTTCTGTTTTACTTGCGTGAAGCCCCGCGTCATTGAGAGCAAATCACCAAATTAGATCAGCTTCTGGCGGGAATGTTCAGCATCGGCAGAACAGGCCGTCTCCACTGCGGGAGCGGGTCAGTAGCCGACTTGCATGCCTCACCTCGCGGGGCACCTGATTTCGGCGCAACAACGTTCAAGATGAGACTACGCGAACTCCACCATCAACTTTGTACGCTAGCGAACTTAGCCCGGTTTTCGCCGATTCATTCACGCGTCCGCCGTGACTGGCATGGTGATCGGCGTGGCCGATCGAGCTTCCGCAGCCTGCCGTGCCCTCATGCACGTATCGCAGCTTGTCGATGACCGGTACTGCCAGCGAGAACGGGTAGCCCTCGCGCTCAGGCCCAGGATCAGGGATTCGGCGCAGCCTGGAACACTTGATCGAACGCCTCGATGCCTTAGCCGTCGGGCAGCGTTCATGGGAATATCGATTGAGTGCAGCGGACGCTTGAAGCGGTCCGCTGCAATGAATGCTTAAGCATACTCACTTATGCGCAATCGGTTTTTCGGTGAACAAGTAGTCCTTGAGCTCCTTGGAAAATCTGGGGTCTTTGCGTCGAATCCACTCCAGCACCATCGATGCATGCTCTTTTTCCTCGTCACGATTGTGCTCAAGGATTGCCTTGAGTTCCGTGTCTTTGCATGCATCAGCACGTTGGTTGTACCAGTCAACGGCTTCCAGCTCTTCCATCAGAGAAACAATTGCTCGGTGCATGTCGCGCGTTTCAGCTGACAGTTCCTCTATGGATTCGTGATAACCGACGCTGGACATATTTTTCTCCTGATGGTTGTGGGGTTTCTAGCGAAGAATGCCTGATTTTGATGCAAGCAGGCGAATCGTAATCGCGGTGCGACTCCGATTGATTCGACTGATCATCGGCTGCTTTCCACGATGGAGTGGCGCGGTGACGGCCCGAGTGCACGGTTTCTTCTGTCATGCGACTCACCACGGCCCCCACATCAACAGGGGATGTCGCTTCACGCGCAGATTTCCTTCCCAGCTGCAGTCCATCGAACGGCAGCGGTAGCGGCGGACCGGTATGACGATGCTCATAAGCAAATCCACAAACCGGCGTGGGACTCGGTACACAGAGCCGTTGCAGCGGGGGCATGCGCGTCCGGGAGAAGAATAGCCAGCATTGTCGGGGCGGCCGCTGCCGACGGGGGAGGGCGCGTTCATGACCCCGACCGCCCCATGACGACGTTGACGCGTCGACTCCACCGCGGGAAAAGATTACACGCTGCTTCGCGATGCCACACGTGCACCCCCCTTGATGCACCGAGCGACTCACCCGTCTCCGTGTCGATCGGGGATGGCTCTGGCGCAGTGTTAGCGCCCCCAATCGGCACAAGTGGTGGCATGAAGCATTTACAGCGGGCCATGAATCGGGCCTTGTCAAGAAAGCGCCTGCCTCGGCGACCCTCACACTGTGCGCGGCTCAGCGCACAGCGTGGTCAGGCCAGGAGGAACGCTTCGGATGCTAGTCCTTGTTGCGCTCTTCAAAGTCCTTGATCTGCTTCTCGGCTTCGTCCTTCGTGATGCCGTAGGCCTCCTGGATCTTTCCCGCTAGCTGATCGCGCTTGCCGGCAATCACGTCGATGTGATCGTCGGTAAGCTTGCCCCACTGTGTTTTCACCTTGCCCTTGAACTGCTTCCAGTTGCCTTCTACGATATTCCAGTCCATATCAATCTCCTGTGGTTCGGGCCCCGACTGGCGGGATTACCAATCGAGCATCCTTTGTTGCAGCCGGCCTCTCGCCACTTGTGCACCTCGCGCAGCCTCAGGCTGCAGAGGGGAAGGTGTAACGACCGCCTGGACAGCTTTTATAGAATCTCCCGATTAAAGCGCAAGCCTAGTCGCATACTCAGGAGCAGTCTGTACGGTGGCGTACGTAGTGCGACGTTCGGTGATGGCCTTGGGGTGGTATCAGGAAGCTCGCACTGCCCGGGGGAGCGAGCCTGATGAAGGATCAACTCAAGCCTTCTGGGCCCACAGGATGCACCAGCCATCTGGGCTAATCTGGCCTTCGACCAGCTTGCAGGTATTCGACTCGGCGATGAAATGCAGGCATCCACCGCACTTCTGCTCGCCCTTCGGCTGAGTCTGGTACTGCACGCTTGCCTGTGACACTTTCGCGTTCGCCGCCGGAGCGGCAGAGTCCGCGCTGGTGGCTGGAGAGCCGGCCGGGGCGGCACCGGTTGAGTCTTCGCCTTTCTTCTTTGAATCACACCCAAAAAGTGCGGCCGGCAGCAACAGGCCACAACCCACCGCCAGTGCTCCGCGCAACACTACCCTGCGCGACGGGATTTCTTCATTCATCTTGCCCTTGAATTGCTTTCTGTTGCCTTCATCGATATCCGTGTTCATATCAAGCTCCTTTGGTTCGGGACCTGACTGGCTAAATTGCCAACCGAGCATCCTTTGTCGCAGCCGGACTCTCGCCACGGTGCACCCGCGCAGGGACGACAAGCTGCAGAGAGGCGCTGTGTCGCCCGCCTAGACAGTTTTTATAGAATCTCCCAATGAATGTGCAAGCTTAGTCCCTACTCAGGCGCATTCTGTGCGGCGGCATGCAAAGGGCGACGTTGGGTGATGGCCTTGGTGCGGGTATCTGGAAGCCCGCACCGCTATTCATAGATGGCAGCCAAATTGCGCTGCAAATCTCAACCGGCCTGGTTTTGCTTACCGGATAATCCTTGCGAGCCGCACCAGTGCAACAAGGAGCTTCTGAATGAACTGCCTGGTTGGCTCATCGGTCAGTCTGCCGTCCTGATCAAAGTGTTGTGCGGTATTGCCGATCATGACTTCCGGTTGATTGACCATTGGCATGTCCAGCGTGACGAGGATTTGCCGCAGATGGTATTGGGCGCGGGCCGTTCCCAGGCTGCCGGTAGATGCCCCCATCACCGCCGCCGGTTTGCCCGTCCAGGCGCTCTCACCATAGGGCCTCGATGCCCAGTCGATGGCGTTCTTGAGCACGCCGGAAACCGAATAGTTGTACTCCGTCGTGGCGAACAGGATGGCATCGGCGGCCAGAATCTGTCGCTTGAATTCAAGCACGGCGGCGGGCAGCGTCATTTCGGTGTCCTGATTGAAAACTGGAATGCCATGAAGTTCAACCAGGCTCAGCACCGCGCCGTCCGGCACCAGTTCCTGTGCCGCCTTGAGTGCTAAACGGTTGTAGGAGTCTTTGCGCAGACTCCCGACGATGCCTAGAATAATTATCTCGTCCATTTCAAAACTCCTTGTCCTGATGCAGTAAAGGATGTCAGCACACGAGGCCCGGCGCTGTGCGCCAGCACACATAGGAAAACCGGTGGCCTGTGTGCGTTACCGAACGGAATGGAAACCGTTCCCGGTGCATCGTGCATGCTGGCCAGTGGTGTTTTAGCACTTCGCATGTTGCGCACGCTCAGCTATCGGTTGAATGTGTCTGACCGGGCGATGTAGACGGGCCTCCAGCGTCAACCGGATAAGACGCCTTCTCAAGCGTCCCTCACCGGTGCGCCTTCCCTGTGTTTTTCGAGGAGCCAACATGAACATTCCATCCAAATCCACCACGAGCCTGCTGAGTCGGGTGGCCCCGCTTGCCCTGCTGCTCCTGGCCTCTGCAAACCTGTACGCCCAGCAGCCCATGTCGATTTCCCTGAAAGGCAGCGCCGAGGTGCCGCCGGTGACCACTTCAGCGACGGGGTCGGGGCAGATCACGGTGCTGCCCGACCACACGGTGAGCGGCAGCATCAAGGTTTCAGGTCTTGTCCCGACGATGGCGCATATTCATCAGGGCGCCGTCGGGAAAAACGGCCCGCCGATCATTACCCTGACCCAAACCGCCCACGACAGTTTTGCTGTTCCCGCCGGGGCCAGGCTGACCGATGCGCAGTACACGAGTTTCATGACCGGCGAGCTTTACGTCAATGTGCACAGCGCCCAGTACCCGAATGGTGAAATCCGGGCGCAGTTGCTGCGCACGGAACCGACGCGCGCGGCTTACTGACCCGCATCACTTCGAGGCGAACGAAATGCTGATTACCCCTCCGCTTGATCGACACTACGAACCAAGGAATTTTTCCGACCGGATTGCTTATGCTTTCGTCGAATTTATGCGGTTCTTCGCCGACACTTTTTTCGCTCGTCGGTAGGCCATCGCGCGGTTGTGCTGGAAACGGTTGCTGCTGTGCCGGGCATGGTTGGCGGTGCCCTGCAACATTTGCATTCTCTGCGCCTGATCGAAGCCGATCACGGCAGGATCCGCACCCTCCTGGACGAAGCGGAGAATGAACGCATGCACTTGATGACTTTTATTCATATTACCCACCCCTCTGGGCTTGAGCGCCTGCTGATTCTGCTTGCCCAAGGCGTCTTCTTTAACCTTTACTTTCTGCTTTACATGATTTCGCCCAAGACCGCGCATCGTGTCGTGGGTTACTTGGAGGAAGAAGCGGTCCACAGCTACACCGAGTATCTGGCTGGGGTGGACGACGGCACCTACGCCAACGTCCCGGCGCCCAGGATCGCTATTGATTACTGGAAGCTCGCGGCCGTCGCACGGTTGCGCGACGTCATCATCGCAGTCCGCGCAGATGAGGCTCATCACCGCGAAGTCAATCACGAATTTGCCGACGAGCTGGCTTGATCCGAATCTGTGCCCGCAAACATTTCCCGGGAAATAACGGTGGAACACGCCAGCCAGAAAGCGCGCCATGCAGACCGCTGGCGCCATCACCCCGGCGGCTTATTTTGGTCGCGGACGAGACAGACTCGGCTGCACCGCCTGGAGCCGGCCGGTACGCAACTCGACCACGGCCTTCGCCACCGCGCGCGCCACATTGCGCGCTTCTTCCTGCACGGGCTCATCCCGGTCCAGGCTGTCGTGACTGGTCGCATACGGCTCGTAGTAGCCGATGTAGCGGTCCAGTCGCGCCTGCGCACCCGCGTCGATGAAACCCACCCAGTCGAGCCAGTCCGACAGGGCGCGGCGCGAGCCTTCGATTCCGGCCACATCACCGTGGACGATCAGCCCGTAGGCGCGACCTGCCAGGTGCTGGGGGTAGTCCCAGCCGGCCATCTCGAGTTGTTTCGCCTTGCCGGGATTCTTGCCCGAGGTCGCGGTGGGATCGGGGTTGCCGCCGTCGGCGCACACCAGGCGGTCGATCATCAGTTTCAACGGGCTGGGGCTCTGGTACCAATACACCGGCGAGACGATGATCACCGCATGGGCGGCGGTCCAGCGCTCGTAGATCTCGGCCATCCAGTCGTTGGTCTGGTCAAGCGCATGGTTGGGGTAGCAACTGCACGGCCAGTTGCACAGGGGCATCGCGGTGGACACGCAGCCCTTGCAGGGGTGGATCTTGCGGCCGTATTCGGAGCTGAGCAGGCTGAGGTCGAGCACATCGGCCTGGATGTCGGCCTGCTCCAGGGTTTCGCGAGCGATCCCCAACAGCCGGAAGGTCTTGGACATCTCGCCCGGGCAGGTGCCATCGTTGCGCGCCGAGCCGCAGATCAGCAACACCCGGGACGGGCTCGCCGGGTCTGCCCAGCGCAGTTGCGCCGCGTCGATGCGCTGTTTCGTGGCAACCCACTCGCTTGACAAGTCGTAGTCCGGATCGGCATACCCCGGGCCCGCCTTCTGTGTGAAGGGGGACTTGCGGTACTCGTTGTAGGCCTGCCAGGCGATCTCTTCAAGGCGAGCAATGGACGTGTCTTCGGCACGGAACGCCGGGTCGATGAAGGCAGCCCGAAACCGGGCACTGAACTCGGCACGTGCGAGTGAGGCCGGTGCCTGGCCCTTGCGAATCTCAATCATGATGGCCTCCGTTGGCCACCAAAATTTTCCGCCCGGTCGGCAAGCTTAAGGCGCGGGGACGTAACGGTTCTCATGGGGTTCTCCTTGTAAAGTGACAAGCGGAGAAGGATCTGGGACGAGGCGACGTCGAATCGAGATCCAAAATTCAATATAGCGAGGCTAATTGATTAGCGAGTGGTCGTCTGTGCGGTGCCGAACGAAATATAGGCTGTTCCCAATGCATCGTGCATGTTGGCCCTTGGCCCTTGGTGTTTAGCGCTTCGCTTGTTGCGTCCGCTCAGGATTGATCGCTTTGAGCGCTTTCAACAGAGCGGTGCAGCTCGGTACCAACCGGAGCGGGGGGTGAAATCTATGGCGTTGATAGACGTCTGCGGTAACGCCAAAAGCGTCTCATCAGCGGCTTGACGCTGGTGCCATGGACGAGAATCGAAAGCGAGACCGCAATGAGCGTCAACTGGATCAAATCCAAGGCCAGATCTTCGGGGAGGCCATGCTGGATGGCGTACATCAGGTAATAGAGTGAACCGATGCCGCGCACCCCGAACCAGCCCACCATGCCGCGTATCGGCCACGAAGTGCGCGTGCCCAACAGGCCGACCAAGACGCTGACCGGGCGCGCCACCATAAACAGGAACAGCGCAAGTCCAACCGCGCGCCAGCTCCAGGAATCGAGAAACAGCGTGCCACCGATCAGCAGGATGAGCATCAATTCCGAGAGCCTTTCCAGATGTTCCTTGAATACCAGCGATCCTCCGCTGACAGTCGGCGCTGGATCGTTATCCGGGCATGCGTTTGCGGCTTCCGGTACGATCCGGTCGGTTTGCGGCGGATTCGAATTATCCAGATCGGCGCTGTCTATATCGGTGCTGGCGAGTTTAAGTTCGGTCTGGCGCAGCGCGACGGCAGCGAAAAAAACCGCCAGAAATCCCCACGCATCGACCAGCACGCTCAGGCCGTACACCACTCCGATCAGGCCGAGCCCGAGGAAGTCGTCCATGAGCTTGTGTCTGGGTGGATTGCCGCGCAGTTTCCGTCCCACATGGGCCAGTGCGGCGCCAGACATGACCCCGATGGCGACCCCCGCCGCCGTGGCCCACAGCACATCGACCAGCGCCCAGCGCAGGCCGAATTCACCGAGATCGTGCAGACCGAGCAATCCCATCCCCAGCATCACAAACGGAAAAGCGCTGCCATCGTTCATGCCCGCCTCGCAGGTCAAGGTGAAGCGAAGCTGGTCTCGATCACCGGGATGACGGGTCTGGACATCGGTCGCCAACACCGGATCGGTGGGCGCCAGGATCGCGCCCAGCAAGACGCCCGCGCCCAGTGGCAGGCCGAGCAGGTAATAGGCAAAGGCGGCGACCAGCCCGACGCTGACCGCCATGGATACCGATGCCAGCAGAATCGGTGTGCGCCAGCGGGCGAAGCTGAACGGCACGGGCATTTTGACACCGGCGGAAAACAGCGAAATCAGCACAACCACTTCGGTCAGCACTTCCAGCAACGCCGATTCCTTGAGCGGGTTGAAGTGAAACACATTGAGTACCGTCGGCCCGACCAGTAGCCCCACCGCCAGATAAATAATGGCTGGGGTGACCGGCAGGCGCTTGAGCATCGGAGCAGTCAAGCCCCTGGCGAGCAACAGTCCGCCCACGAGCAGAAACCATAGGGCGTTAGTCATGATTCGTTAGGTTCATTAATTTCCAGTTTGACGCGACTGTTTTTCGCAGTGTTCCTGGGCAGTGAATTCGCCAGACAGGATTCGACTATCCGTCGCACGCCTCGGAGGAGCAGCCTGGAATATTCATTAATTGTGGTTGATCAGTGTCCGACGCGTTAAGCGTAATCCGGTTCAAAATTTTCTGGTGTACGCCACCGCACAGACGCACTTGCGCTGCCCGCCTAGGGTGCAGCGGTGACGAGCGCATTCACTTATGACCAACAGCGAAAAAAATACATCCTGTTTGGTCCGGCGCGTCTTGTCAAAAATCGTCTGGTGCCTATAACACCGTCTCATCCGCACACACCGACAGCCGGCAGGCCGGCGTTACTCACCCAGAAGATCGATCATGAGCAAAGCAAAGACAACGGGTAATTCTGAAAAACGCAAACCGGAAAAAGTTTCGACCCCGGCCAGAGGCACACACCGGGCTGCCGGCGGCGAGCTGCACCAAGTTGCGGGTGGCGAGCACCCAGCTCTCACCACGAACCAGGGCCTCGCACTTTCCGATAATCAAAATTCGCTCAGATCCAACCCGCGCGGCCCTACGCTTCTGGAGGATTTCATCCTCCGCGAAAAAATCACCCATTTCGATCACGAGCGGATTCCCGAGCGTATCGTTCACGCGCGAGCAACGGGCGTGCATGGATTCTTCGAGCTGACCGCCTCGTTGAAGAAATACACCACCGCCAGGATACTCACCGAGGTCGGTGAGAAAACGCCTGTGTTTACGCGCATATCGACCGTCGCAGGCGGCGCGGGTTCGGTCGACACCCCGCGTGATGTGCGCGGGTTTGCCGTCAAGTTTTACACCAAGGAAGGCAACTGGGACCTGGTCGGCAACAACATCCCGGTTTTCTTCATCCAGGATGCCATCAAATTCCCCGACCTCATCCATGCCGTCAAGATGGAACCCGACCGTGGCTTTCCGCAGTCGGCGACCGCGCACGACACCTTCTGGGATTTCATTTCGCTCACGCCTGAATCCATGCACATGGTGATGTGGATCATGTCGGATCGCACCCTGCCACGTTCGCTGCGCATGATCGAAGCCTTTGGCGTGCATAGTTTCCGCCTGATCAACGCCGCCGGCGAATCGACTTTCGTCAAATTCCACTGGCGCCCCAAGCTCGGCCTGCAGTCCACCATTTGGGACGAGACCGTCAAGATTTCGGGCGCTGATCAGGATTTCCACCGCCGCGATATGTTCGACGCCATCGCAGCGGGCAATTTCCCCGAGTGGGAATTCGCGGTGCAGCTTTTCACGCAGGAACAGGCGGACAGCTTCCCGTTCGATCATCTGGACGCCACCAAGCTGATTCCCGAAGAAATGGTTCCGCTTAAAGTGATCGGCCGCATGGTGCTGGATCGCTGGCCGAACAATTTCTTCGCTGAAACCGAATAGGTGGCTTACTGCCCTTCGCATGTGGTGCCGGGCATCGATTTCTCGAACGATCCGCTGTTGCAAGGCCGTTTGTTCTCCTATCTCGACACCCAGCTTTGCCAGGAACTGTCAGCTTGTTGTCATGGCGTTAAAGCCCAAAGAAGAGATCGGGATGGAAGTGCACCAGCTCGATCAGTTCTTTCGCGTGGAGGAGGGGGCGGGCGAGGCCGTTCTCGATGGTGTTCGCACGGTGGTCAGCGCGGGCTTCGCCGTGCTCGTCCCTGCTGAGACGAATCACAACATCATCAATACCGGCAGCGTTCCACTGAAGCTCTATACGCTCTATGCGCCGCCGAATCATCGCGACGGCGTTGTCCACCATACCCGCGCCGAAGCGGAGGCCGACAACGAGCACTTCGACGGCAAAACGACGGAATAGAAAGCAACTGTGCGCGCCCTCAGGAAGAGCAAGGACCTGGCCCGGTCAACAATCAAGGAGATCAATTATGAGTAATATCGAAAACACGATGCACGAAGGAGAAAGTCTGATTTACGACGCGGTCAAAGATATGACCAAAGACGAGCTTGAACAAACAGTCAGGAAAAATGCCGCAGCCAAAAACTTCGACCTGAACGACGAACACATGAACGTGATCAGATCATTGATCGAACACTATAAGCAAGATTGCAAAACGCGCGACTGTCTTGCCGCGCATGAGCATATGCATTTTCTTGAGGAGGCATACGAATTCAAAGGCGGCAGCAAATATCTTTATAGGTTGTTTGACGCCATGCCTGATACGCGCGGCGTGCTCATGCCAATTCATGAACTTGCCGGTTTGCCTGCACTGAGGCTGGAAACGGATGAGGGTTTTGGGACGGCATTTTGAACGAGGTACGCGGATCAATCCTCTGTTGTGCCGTTGACTGGCCGGATACCCAACGTACAGCGATTGACTGGTTCGGGTTTAAATCCGGAATTCGCCAATGATTAGCCAGAGCCTGACCTATTGCCATTATCTGGATACCGGCCAGCGCGATTGGCGCATGCCCAATCGCCGCGAATTGCACAGCGTGCTCAGCCTGCAAACCAAATTGCCAGCCTTGCCTGAGCGACACCCGTTCATCGGTGTGTTCAACGGCTGGTACTGGACTTCGACGACGGCGGCCATCAGCCCTACGCACGCCTGGTACGTGGCGCTCGATGGCGCGCGCATGTTTTACGGCGGCAAAGATCAATCCTTCATGCTATGGCCGGTACGCGGCGAAGGTCTGGGTGTTGTCCCGCGCACGGGCCAGCGCTACGACGCCGCCGGCAAAGTCATGTCATGCGTCGGTTCCGGCCAGGACGGTGAATTCCGTTACGGCGCCCCATGGCCTGAACCACGCTTTGAAATTCTTCACGCCGGCGTACTGGATCGTCTCACCCGACTGCTCTGGCGCCGCAGCGCGAACCTCACACCGCAACCGGTGGTCTGGCGCGAGGCGTTGGCAGCGTTGGCCAAGCTTAACCAGGCAGGGGAGAGCAGTGCCTGGCGTCTGCCAACGATCAACGAACTGGAGACGTTGGTGGATTGTGCCGTCCACAGCCCGGCCTTGCCGTCCGGGCATCCTTTCGCCGACGTGCAGGACATTTACTGGTCGTCTACCACCAGCCTGTTCGAGCCTGATTGGGCCTGGGCCCTGTACCTGGAAAAAGGTGCGACGGGCGTCGGACAAAAGCGGTCCGCACAATTTTCGGTATGGGCCGTGGCAACTTTCGATTGAATATGGCCATGCCAAGGACGATAAACGGCGGGTGACTACCCGCCCAGGCCATCGGAAAGTATCCAAGACTGCCGATCTTCTTCAGTACAAGCGTCATTCAGACACAGAAATTTTGTTCCATTGTCTTCAAGTGATACGAGATTCGTATCGGGTTCGTCGAAGCCCTCGGCGTCTGTAAAGATGAAGTGAAACGCATCGGCGATCTGCAGTTCTAGTATTCCTTCGTTGCTTTCTCCATAAACATGCCAACGGTCCTCCGCCCCTCCAGGAATTGCGGGAGCGAACTTGCCAGTCCTGTCATCCTTCCAGGCGACGATCACGGGCTTCTTCAGTATCTCGTCGGCTTTCCCCACAGCCGTTAGGCGCGCCTGCGTAAAGTTCATAGGGGTATCTTGATCAGGTAATTTGATGGTCTGCATTTTTAGGCCTCTATAGATAAAATAAATTTATGTTGCAGCATGGCATTCACATGCATGGTTGACGAGGCGCCAACCAAACTACACCATGCAATTAATTGACTGTACCGGCCGGCGCTTGTTCCGGAATCGTTTCGACTCTTTTTTAGCGTAAACCCCGCACAAGAGAGCCGACGTCCCCCCGGTTTCAGTAGCAGTCGGCTTTAGAGTCCGGAGGTAATGTAGCTGATTTCGCAGCCAACTGTCTGGCATAGGCGGACGGCGTCAATCCACCCAGTGCCTTCTTCGGCCTTTCCTCGTTGTACTCTCGTC
>JAUXVT010000021.1 GCA_030680405.1 Thiobacillus sp.
CCAGCGCAGCGGTCAGCCGGGCGTCGGCAGCTTGCCAGGCGGCGCGGCTGTCGCCAGGCGGTGCGCTGGCGGAGGCGACTCGCGCCGCCGTGGGCTGGTCGGCCGCCGGCATCTCGGCCAGCTTCAGGCTGCGCAGCAGCACGCCGTCAGTGGGCCGCGGCGGCATCTGCGAATAGACGACGGTGCCGCCGGGTTCACGCCACTCGTACAGCACCTGCGCATGCGCTGTCGGGACGGTGGCCAGCCAGATGAGCACGCCGAGCGCCACGGGCGCCAGCCCATGCCAAACGCGCCAGCGCCGAGCGAAAGAGCGCAGGCGGCTCGCCACGCGCGTCAGCAGTGGATCGTGCAGGGAACGGTTCATGGTCGTCATCAGCCTGCATCAACCCGGCACCTGCTTGCCGCCGACCGGCTTGCCGTCCCACGGATCGATCTTCGGCTTGCCCTTCCAGTGGAAATAGACGTCCCTGCCCTGTTTGCCATCGAGCGTGACCTCACGCGACTCAGTGACGCCGTGGAAGATGGCGCTGATGCGGTACTTGCCTGCCGGCAGCATCGCGTATGTCATCGGGCCGGTGTTGTTCAGCGCCAGCACGGGGGCGCCACGGTGGTCGGTGACGAAAAGGTTCACGTCGGCCACGAACTCGTTGTCCTTGCGTTCCGAGAAGATCATGCGCAGCGGCCAGTCCTTGGCGATCTTGCGCATGTGGGCCTCGTCTTCCTTGCCCACGCCGCCGTTGACGTAGGCGGTGGCGCGCGCGGATTCAGGCAGGATCAGTTCGTCCTGGGCGCGCGCCGGCAAGGCGGCCGCGCTGAGCAGCAGTGCTGCGGCGAGCGCACTCAGGGTCGGGCGTGGGTGCTTGAGATGGCGGTTCATCGAAGACTCCTTTGCTTTCGGCTGTGTGGGCTGGCCCGCCACGACCATCGCGGCACGCCGCCCATGCCCTGCAATCTAGGAAACCGGCGATCACGATGGCAGTGCCGGCCGTCACCGGCAGGTCA
>JAUXVT010000023.1 GCA_030680405.1 Thiobacillus sp.
GCTGGCGAAGTGGCGGGCGTCCCGACAGCTAGCTGGAAAACGGACTTGGCAAGGTCAACGGCTACGGTAGTAGACTTCATCTCGGACTCCTTTCGTTGAAGACATCTGATCCCCATCCCCATGAAGACCAGTGACGCCAACTATGGCAACAAAAAGACGGGGGAGTCCATCCCATCACTCAAGGGGTCGGGGGCAGACTCCCTGCATGCAGGGGATGCAACCGGGGATCGTCTACGAGCGCAGCCGCGCGCAAGTGCAGGCCGATATCGACCGCGCCAATCCGGCATTGCGGCAAGCCAGGCGGTGGCAGCGGAATACGCTTGAGCACAGCAAGCCGGCCTCGCAGGAATCGCACACACCACACGCATTTGATGGCTTGCAACTCGAATAAGAGGTGACAGAAAGATGAGCAGATCCATGACCGTTGTGGTTTTATCCGCCCTCGTATTGCCCGGCGCCGGCCATCTCTTCCTAAACACGCTCGACGCGGCGTCGCATTGATCATGATTAGCCTGGCTTGCCTGTGGATCATCGTTGACAGGGCGATGCTGCAAGCTTCGACCGTCCTCGAGAGATTGGAGTCTGAAGGGGGCGCTCTCGATGCAGGCCAGCTCTCGGACTTGGTCACCCAGACGTCAAGCAGTTCGGGAAGTACCGTCACCACGGTTGCCACGCTTGTACTGGCCGGCTGTTGGCTGGTCGGAATAGCCGATGTTTACCGGCTCGGCAAGAAGAAGGACGGGCAAACTTCGTAAGGGCATTTGTGGTGTGGAAGATGGCCTGGTCCGCACCTGCAACGGCCAGGGCTATGCGGTCTCGGTCAGCTTCGGATTGTTTTTTCGAAGAAATCGGTTTCCGTAAATAAATAAAAAATGGCGAACAGAAAATCGAAGCTGAGCTTTTTGATCCTGCACGCAGCACTGCTCGCGACGGTCCTGTTCGCATCGCTGGCCGATGCGGCCACCCTGTCGCTTGCCGCCAAAAATGAGATCGAGTCATTGCTGTCGAGGCTTGAGGCATCTGGTTGCCAGTTCTATCGAAATGGGTCCTGGCATTCTTCCGGGGAGGCTCAGTCGCACCTTGTCCGGAAACTGGATTACCTGGTGGGCAAGCGTGCTGTCGCAAGTGCTGAACAGTTCATCGAACGGGCAGCAACAAAGAGCAGCATTACTGGCCGGGCTTACCTGGTCAAGTGCGGCAGCAGCCCGCCTGTGCAAAGCGGCACGTGGTTTTTCTCCCAGTTGCAGGCCATGCGCGCCACTTCCCCTGCGCCGGCATCATCGCCCAAGTGAGTCGACTCCTCTTCCTTTCTGCCGCCTCGCCGAGAAACAAACTACCAAGGGGATAGATCAAGCCGACCCCTTTATCTTGTTCAGGATTTGAAGTATGCCATGACGAGTATCATGGCCATTCAACGACTGGGGTTCTTCATGCGGATAAAGATCATCGTTTCTGCCGCGCTGCTTTCACTGGGGTTCGTCCTCCCGGCTGGGGCCAGTCCTCGCACCCTGCCTGTGTCGCCTGCTCTGGAGATGGCAACACCCCCCATGAATGAACCCCGGCAAAAGCCGGTCATGCCTCTGGTGTCGCCACGCGGCCAACTGCTTTACGAGAACCACTGCATGTCCTGCCACGAGAGCGTCGTTCACATCCGTACCGGGCGGCACACCCAGTCGCTGCCGGAATTGCGGGCTCGAGTGTTGCACTGGGCTGAGTATTTGCAGCTGCACTGGGGCAAGGAAGAGGTCGAGGATGTCGCAAACCACCTCAACAGCCAGTACTACAAGTTCGAATCCCGCTAGAGGATGATCGAACCAAGCCCCCGCCACGGGATCCTGGTTCGAGGGGCAGTAAATGGAATCAGGCGCTTGGCATCATTCCTCTGTGGCGCGGCGCCATGCGTGCGCGTAAAACCCGGTGTCGATTTCGTAGTCGAAATAGTGGGCTCCATCCGGAGCGCGAAATACGGCGAAACAGCCTTCCTGATACCCCTTTTTCTCAATGAAAGCATTGCAGTAGGCATTGTTCTTCTCGTCAAAACGCCATGTGCCCGTTCCTTCTTTGGCACGGAAACCTGTTCTATAGACAGAGCCATCGGGTTTAAAGATTTTCATGTGTTTCCCCGTAACCCCCTTTGAATCTATTTTGCCTGGCAAGAATTCCTTAAGCTCTGCTGTGCTCATACGGTAAAGTCCTTGCGTCTCAGCGTCCTTTTGTTTAGGGGGCGCTGTCGGAAATTCGGCTGCATAGGCAATGGTTGCCGAAGCCACAAACATGGAAAACAATAGGTCAAATCGAAAAGGCAACATTAAGCTTTCTCCTGTTAATAGAAGATATTGAAGCCGCTAATTCTTCAAACATAGTCGATGGGAGTTAAACGGGCTAGGCTCAAAATATTCCTCCAACCCATAACCAATCTGAGGTATTCATAATGCGTATCCACAAAACCGCTTCTCTCCTGATTGCCGGACTGGTGACTGCCCTTCTCGTGCCACCCGTTGTCCTTGCCGCCGACAAGCCGATGCGCAAATCCGGGCTATGGGAAATCAGGGTGGAAAACACCATCGACGGCCAGAAGATGCCCGATCTTATGACCGTGCAAATGTGCGTCGATCAGAGCAAGGATGACCTCACTGCAGAGCCCAGGGACATGAAGAAGGGAGACGTGCGCAAACAGTGCTCGAAGATGGACATGAAGCGCACGGGGAGCGGGATGGTGGTCGACTCGGTCTGTACTGTTGGCAAGCACACAGCCACCGGGCGCACCGTAATTACCGGTAACTTCAACAGTGAATACCGCATGGAAAACGCCACGCGCTTTACCCCACCCATGCAGGGCATGCAGACCACGTCGTCGGTCACGACCGGGAAATGGCTCGGCCCCTGCAAGCCGGGCCAGAAACACGGTTCGATGACGGTATCCGGCATGCCCGGCATGGGCCCCGGCGGCGAGTACAAGATGGATCCGGAAATGATGAAACGCATGCAGCAGATGCAGCAGAAGTACAGTCGCTAGTGTTGGATGCATGAGTGGGGGGTGCCCTCCATTGATTTACACATACCAGACCGATTACCCAAGGGGAAAAAAACGATGGCCACACCAGACACTCACAACTTTGCCGTGTTTTGCGATTTTGAAAACGTGGCCATCGGGTTGAAAGAAGGCAACTATCCGGATTTCAAGATTCGCCCTGTTCTTGAACGGCTGCTGCTCAAGGGCAGCATTGTGGTGAAGAAGGCTTACTGCGACTGGGACCGCTACAAGGAATACAAGCGGGACATGCATGAGGCGGCGTTCGAGCTGATCGAGATTCCGCATGTGCGGCAGTCGGGCAAGAATTCGGCGGATATCCGCATGGTGGTGGATGCGCTCGACCTCTGCTACACCAAGACGCATATCGATGCCTTTGTGATCATCAGCGGGGATTCGGATTTTTCGCCGCTGATCTCCAAGCTCAAGGAAAACGGCAAGAGCGTGATCGGAATCGGCGTGCGCGGCTCGGCGTCGTCGCTGCTGATCGCCAACTGCGATGAATTCATTTTTTATGAAGACCTGGTGCAGATAAAAGCGCCGCAAAAAGCCCCCGCCAAAAAACCGGCCGCGGCTGAACAACCCGTGAAAGAAACGGCCGGCGGTACGGCCAAGACGGTGAGCCCGACCCGGCGGAGAGCCCGGCCGGCGACGGAAAAATCAGCGGCAGCGGACGAAGGCCGGGCCGCGGTCAAGGCTGAACCGAGCGCCGAGGAAAAGAAGAACCGCGCGATTGAAATCGTGGTGAGCACGCTGGAGCAGCTGGTTGCGGAGCGCGGCGGCGAGGGCTACATTTCGGCGTCGCTGATCAAGAGCACCATCAAGCGAGTCCATCCGGGTTTCAGCGAATCGCAATACGGCTACAGCGCGTTTGGCAAGATCCTGGACGATGCGCATAAAAAAGGCGCGCTGGTGGTGGAAAGAAAAGAGGGCGGCGCAGTCATTGTCAGTCTGCCCCCCTCCAGGACCTGAAGCAGGCCGTGAGCGCCAAGGAGCCGGCCTCGAGTAATTTTCCCCGGCGGCGATGCGGTTCTGGGCTTCACGCGCATCGCTAACGCGGCCAACTCCTTGCCACCGTTTTTCGGCTAGTGAATCTCCAGCTTCTTGGCCATGCTGGATGCTTTCTTGGGCAGGGTTAGATGCAGCAGGCCATCGGCATAGGTGGCGTCTGCGTTCTGCTCCTCGATTTCCAGCGGTAGCTGTATGGTGCGGCTGAACTTGCCGTACCAGCGTTCGCTGCACCACTCCTTGGCGCCAGAGGCCATTTTTTCCTGCTTGGATTCGGCGTTGACGGTGACCTGATTGCCGGTAATGCTGATGTCGATATCTTCCTTCTTCACGCCAGGAAGTTCCGCCGTCACCAGATAGGCGTTATCCATTTCCTGAACCTCTATTGCGATGGTCGGTTCGCTCATAGGCCGCAACATGGACCGAGTCGTTGTCGGCATGAGGTCGCGCACCATACTTTCGAAGGGATCCATCCGCGTCAAATGGAATGGATCGAAACGAGCAAGATTTGCCATGATGATTTCTCCAGATGAGGGAATAAAACAACGGGCGTAGGCAGGACGCCTACAACAACTAGTATGGTTCTGGGCGCGAAATTTTCAAGGAGAGAATGGCGGCCCAAGCAATCAGGGGGCACGACGATATCCATCCACTGCCCACTTCCTATAATTAGAGTTGCTTGGGTTGAGTGTGCGGAGGGATTGGACATGGCCAAGTGGATCTTCGAACCAGGACACACCGCAGCAGGGTTTGCGGTACGTCACATGATGGTCTCGCACATGCGCGGCCTGTTCAAGAACGTGCACGGCAGCATCGTGTTCGACCCGGATACCCCTACGGACACCGCCGCTGTCGAGGCGACGATCAATGCGGCGGCGATCTGGACGGGTGACGACGAGCGCGATGCGCACTTGCGTGGCCCCGACTTCCTGAACGTGGAAAACTACCCAGTCATTGCTTTCAGCAGCCGAGAGGTTCGGCGCGTGGGTGAAACCGATTTCAGGATAGCGGGCGACCTCAGCATCCGCGGCGTCACCCGCCCGGTGGAGCTGGAAGCCCGCTATCTGGGCCGCTGGCAGTGTCCCTACTGGGAGGGCGGCAAAGACCTGGGGCCGGTGAGTCGCATCGGCTTCACTGCGACCACAACGATCAACCGCCATGACTTCGGGGTGAACTGGAACGCGCCCATGGAAAAAGGCGGGGTGGTCGTGGGGGCGGAGGTTGCGATCACGCTGGATGTCGAGGCGATCCTCGAATCCGATATGAAGCGGGTGGCCCAGCCGGCCTGATCCACATCAGGAACCAAGGGGCAGTCCCGATGATGCTCGGTCTCGATGATCTGCAGTGTTTACCGCAACGGACGCCGTTTCGCCCATGAGTGCGCCGTCGAATAAGCAGCCGCCTCCCCGCACCACGCTGCCGGCATGGCGGACCTTGCCCGCGGGCATCTGGGCATTGGGAGTCGGCTCACTGTTCATGGACACCTCCTCGGAGCTGATTCACAGCCTGCTTCCGGTTTTCATGGTCAGCGTCCTGGGGGCATCCATGGTCACCGTCGGCATTATCGAGGGGGTGGCCGAAGCCACCGCCGCCATGGTTAAGGTCTTCTCGGGCGCACTCAGCGATTACCTCGGCCGCCGCAAGTTCCTGATGATTCTCGGCTATGCGCTCGCCGCGTTCACCAAACCGATTTTCCCACTGGCCCATTCGATCGCCTGGGTGTTCGCGGCGCGTTTCGTCGATCGCATTGGCAAAGGCATTCGCGGGGCGCCGCGCGACGCGCTGGTAGCCGACATCACGCCGCCGCAATTGCGCGGTTCCGCCTACGGGCTGCGCCAGGCGCTCGATTCGGTGGGTGCGCTGCTCGGGCCGCTGCTGGCGGTGGTGTTCATGATCGGGTTCGCCAACGATATCCGGGCGGTGATGTGGGTTGCGGTGGTGCCGGCCTTCATCGCGGTGGCCTTGCTGATGATCTATGTGCGCGAGCCCGAGCGCACGCAGGCGGACGGCGCGGTCCGGGCGCCGCTTACCCTCGCCGATGCCAGGCGCATGCCGTGGCGTTACTGGTTTATCGTGCTGCTTGGCGCGGTCTTCACGCTGGCGCGCTTCAGCGACGCTTTTTTGGTGCTGCGCGCGCAGGACGTCGGGCTCGACCTCGGCTACGTGCCGCTGGTGATGATCGTGATGAACATCTTCTATGCAGGAGCCGCCTATCCGGCCGGCGCCGCCGCCGACCACATGAGCCAGCGCACCCTGTTGTTCCTCGGGTTGGCCCTGTTGATCGCGGCGGACCTGGTGCTGGCTTTCTCCGCATCGCCGCTGATGGCCTTCGCCGGCGCCGCGTTGTGGGGCCTGCATATGGCCTTCACGCAGGGCCTGCTGTCGAAACTGGTCGCGGACACTGCGCCCGCTGAACTGCGCGGCACGGCCTTCGGGATATTCAATCTGGTCAGCGGCGGCGCGCTGCTGCTGGCGAGCGTAATTGCAGGCGCACTATGGAGCGCTTTTGGCGCATCAGCCACGTTTCTGGCCGGCGCGGCCTTCGCCGCCATGGCGACTGTTGGCCTGCTCGTCCGCAGGCCGCGAACCGCGACCTGAACGTTCGGGGGCGCGACATTTTCAAGGGAGGAATGCCGAGCGGATCGCCTGATGGTGCAGCGCCAGCGTTCGGCGATCCAATGGATTCGCGTCTGGATGGGCGCCATCCTGGGCCTGCCGCGAACACGCTGACGCACTCGCGGGGCGGCCTGGGGCCACCCCGTTTTCCTTTCCGGTTGCCACGCCCGTGTGAAGCTTAGGCCGCCTTGGCCATGGGCATTTCCTTCATCAACTTGCGCAACTCGTTGCGTAGTTCAGGCGTGTCTCGCTCGTTATGCACTGAGACCGCATGCTGAACGGCGGCTTCAAGAAGCTCGGCTTCGCTGTCTGCGGAAATCATGACCGTGCAGTTCATCTCGCTCGGATACTCTCTGCAATCGATGTATTTGCGTTCCATGGAAACCTCCTTTCATTCACCCGAATTGACCCTGATCCAACTCGACCAGAAATCGTAAAAGGCGAATCAATTATTTATAGCCCAGCAATCCAACGGAGTCAGCTTCGAATAACTTTTCGGAGTGGTCGGATTCCGCAAAGAAAGCGCAGTATGGCGAAAATAAAAGTGAAGTGGTCTCCTTTTCTTGCCGCCGAAGGCCACCACGGCGCAGGGTGCCGCCATCCGGGCGGGTGATGCCAGGCGGGCTGGCAGGGGTAATCGAACTGTCGGACATTTCATATGCATACGCTGTGCCATGGTCGCTCCGGTATGAGATCGGGTTGTATACAGGCAAGGGCGACAGGATTGACGGCTGGACTATCACGACGCCACTGCCGCTTTGGGATATCAAGGAGAGCAGCCTGTCATCATTGATGCAAACCGTCGGCAGCGAGCTTGCCTACGCCATCCGGGATGTCACCGCGCGGTTCATGGTCCATTTCGCAGACCGTCCGGCGGTGAGGGCTGGCTTGCAGGCGAGGGCATTTCGGCAGCGGCAGTGCGTCCCGTTTTCAATGGCGACGGCGCTGCGCCGCCGGCCGCTCCCCGGGTCTTGCTGGTTCCCAATATTCACACCTGGCCCCACACTGACGCCTCGCGCGCGATGGCATGTGTGGGTCGCAGGCTTGCGCAGGCCAGCCCCCAGTTCGATGTGGTCCCGGACAGACCGGATGCGGCTGGAATTCTTCCCCTGGCTGGGCCGCCTGACCACACATACTTGATTCAAATATTCAGATTCTGCTCTGGCTGCTGGCTGCACTCTTGATCGTGCTCGGCTTTTCCGGCCTGATCCTGCCGGCTGTCCCCGGCATTCCCCTGGTCTTTGCCGGGCTGGTGTTGCTGGCGTGGGCGGAGAATTTTGCCTACGTCGGCTGGATCACGCTCACGCTGCTGGGGGTGCTGGCGCTACTGAGCTATGGCATCGACTTTCTGGCCGCGGCGCTGGGCGCGAAGAAGTTTGGCGCTTCGCCCCGAGCGATAACCGGTGCGGCGCTAGGCGCTCTGGTCGGGCTGTATTTCGGGTTGCCCGGCATGGTTCTGGGGCCGTTTGTTGTCGGGGCCGTCATCGGCGAGTTCAGCCGCCAGGCTTCGACGAAGGCGGCAACACAGGCGGGTGTGGGAGGAACGCTGGACCTGCTGTTCGGCGCCTTGCTGAAAATTGCCCTGGCTTTCACCATGGTGGGCGTGTTCGTGCAGGACCGTCTGCTTTAGGCAGGCCACCCGCCAGGCGACGAAGCGGCCGAATAGTTCGACCGGCTTCGCTTTCCACTTCGGGGCGGTCTTGGGGTGGAAAAGGGCGCGCAGGTCTTGTGGATCGCGCTGGCGATAAGTTGAGCCATTCCATCAGCCGGCAGGCAATTAATTTGCAATGGGTTTAAGAGTGTCTAAGGTTGTAGTAAGAGAGAATTGTTATGAAAAGGGGGTGTGGAATGCCCTTTGTTTGAGTTCAAGCGTGCTATCGGAAATTTGGGCTTTTTTTTTACACCATTAACAAAAGGGGGGAATATCCATGAACGCTAATTATTCTGTCGATACAGATTCATCTGACGTGACGAAAGAGCAGTTGATCAATGATTTTAAGGTGGTGGTCGCCGATGCGGAAGCCCTGCTGAAGGCCACGGCCGGCCAGGGCGGCGAGGCGATGGCCGCAGCGCGCGCCAAGGCGGAAGCATCCCTCGCGGCTGCAAAAGCAAAAATGGCCGATGCCCAGGCAGCGCTGCTGGTCAAGACCAAGGCCGCAGCCAGGGCGACAGATGAGTATGTCCACACGCATCCGTGGTACGCCATTGGCGTTGCTGCTGGTGCTGGCTTGGTGGTTGGCCTGCTGATTGGTCGGCGCTAAACTCGCGATGGCTGAGGAATCGCATGCTGCGGTGGGGGGATTGTTTGAATCCCTGAAAACGCTGTCAGTGAGTCTGATCAGCATTGTTCATACCCGTCTCGAACTTTTGTCCACGGACATTGCTGAAGAGCGGGAGCACTTCACCACACTCTTGGTGTTGGTACTGGTTGCACTGTTTAGCCTTGGCTTTGGCGCAGTGCTGCTGGCGATGCTGATTGTGGCTGCCTTCTGGGAGTCACACCGGCTCGTGGCACTGGGTGGGTTGACCGGGTTTTTTCTGATCGCCGGCGCCGGGGTGGGGTGGCTCGCCATGCACAAGGTTCGAACCAGGCCGAAGCTGTTCGCAGCGAGCCTGGCGGAACTGTCCAAAGACCGGCAGCAACTCACCTCTGGATCATGAACAAAAAACTGGCCCACCTGGCCGAACGCCGCAGCCAGCTGGTGGCGCAATCTGCGGCCCAGCGAACAGTGCTGGCGCACAACTTGGAGCCGTGGCGTGCGCGCTTGGCGCTGGCCCCGACCAGGGGGTGGCCGTGCTTCGTTTTATTGGGTGCCACCCTGCCTTGATGGCGGGTGCCGCGCTCCTGGTTGCAGCATTGCTCCCACGACGCGTTGGTAACGTGGGTAAATGGCTACGGCCTGGCTGGGCGGTATGGAAGATCGGGCGCAGGCTGCGCAGAGGCTGAGTATCCGGATGATCCTGAAGCGCTAATGACGGTAATCAAGCGCTGATACGGGCTGATTCGCTGACCCCGCCAGGCGGCCTTGTCAGGCCGCATACCAGAGCACGGCGAAGTAATGGCAGGCAGTACCCGCCATGACAAACAGATGCCAGATGAAATGGCCGTATCGCAGGCGCGAGTCGAGCGCGAAGAAAATCACCCCCAGCGTGTAAGCCAGGCCGCCGGAGACCAGCCATAGCAGGCCGGATGCGGGTACGCGGGCAGACAAGGGATGGGCTGCGATCACAATGAGCCAGCCCATGAGCAGATACAGGCTGGTGGTGAGGACGGGATGGGTCATCCGGTTCAATGCCTTCAGCGCCACCCCGGCCACGGCAAGGCCCCAGGCGAGCCCGAGCAGTGTCCAGCCCCATGCGCCACGCAGTACACCCAGGGTGAACGGGGTGTACGTCCCCGCGATGAGAAAAAAGATCGCGGAGTGCTCGATGACCCGAAACACACGCTTGGCGCGGCCGATCGGCAGGGCGTGATAAAGGGTGGAGGCAAGGTACAACAACACCATGGTCGCGGCGAAGATGCCCGCGCCGACAATGAACCCTGCATCGCCATGCCGTACCGCATGCAGGATAAGGAACGGGGTTGCCACGAATGCCGCGATCAGCCCTAATCCATGGCTGATGCTGTTCGCGATTTCTTCCTTTCGCGACTGCACACGTTTGGTTGCTGCAAGCGACAGATTCACGACATTTTATCCAACAGCCCAAGGTTCATGCCCTGCAGGACCGCATCGGGATCGGCGCTTGCATCACACATCCTCACACGGCCAAAGGGGGCTGCCAGAGGGGCAGGCTCCACTTGCTCTTTCCACACGCGTCATGGTTTCGCGATTATTTCTTGTCCAGTTTGGTGAACTTCGAGCCTTCCAGCGTGAGGTTGTACATCAGGCCTTTCTGGCCAAAGATAAAGCCGATCACCGGGTCCTTGATGTTGGTGGTGTCGACCCCCTTGCCGACGCCGATGTCCACCAGGGCAACCGAACCGTCGACCCCGACTTTCCAGCCTTCGCTTTCACGGAATTTCTTGAGGGTGGATTCCTCCGTGAACAGATGACAATGCTCTTGGCTTGCGCGCCCAACTGGAAACCAAAGGACGCTGCGGCGGTGCTGTAGTAATCGACGGTTTTTCCGCCTACCCGCAGTGCCCCTTCGCCGTATTCGCCGCCCACGCCGATACCGGCTTTGTAGACCTTGGGAAACACCAGAACCCCTTTTGCGATCCCGAGAAAGGATTTTGTCCCGTGGATTTTCCGGAACGCTTCCAGGGCTTGATCGACCTCCTGGTCAATTTCGGCAGCGCTGGCTGCGTGCGCCAGGGCCGCAGTCAGGAACAGGGCGATCAGGGCCGTGAATAACAGAGCAGGAACAAAGAGGCGTTGTGTCGAAACAATGAAAGACATGCATTCTCTCATTGGATGGAAACTAGCGCTTTTGAATATAGTGCAGGCCGTGCGGGTTGGCTTTGAGTGCAATTACGGCGCCGCCCAAGTGCTCGCCCATCAGGCAGGATCGGCGGCCAGCAATCCGGGCCATGGGGCTCATGAGGCAGACCAGGAAGGTGGCCTTTGGCCTTGTCCAGTTTGTACCGCCGTCTCTGGTCTGGTCTGGCGCTGCCCCAAACAGGTTTGGCGAAGTTGCCGGACGTGTCAACCCGTTCGAATGGCTATGATGGAGAAATCGGGAAGAACATCCATTCCGCACGAGGAGTCTGGCCATGAACCACGCCGTCAACCTGCTAATGAGTCAGTTCGTCACCCACGACGTGAAGCGCTTTATCGTCAGCAAGCCGGAGGGGTTTTCCATCGTTCCCGGCCAGGGCGTGGAGTTGGCGATCAATCTGCCCGGACTGAGCGAACAGGGGCGGCCCTTCACGCCCACAGGTCTGGCTGCCGACAGGGTGCTTGAATTCACCATCAAGGCCTATCCAGCCCACGCTGGCGTGACCCAGGCGCTCCATCAACTGGAGGCTGGTGCCGAATTGCTGATGTCCGAGCCTTTTGGCACCATCAGCTACCAGGGGCCCGGTGTTTTCATTGCCGGGGGGGCCGGCGTCACGCCTTTTCTGGCCATCCTGCGCGGGTTGGCACACAGGGAAGAACTGGGCAACCAAACTTTGATCTTTTCCAACAAGACCCCGCGTGACGTGATCTGCGAAAAGGAACTGCGCCATTTGCTGGGCGAGCGCTGCATTCTAACCTGTACCGGCGCCGATGCGCCAGGATATGAGCACCGGCGTGTCGACCGCGCTTTCCTGGAAGAAAAGATCAATGACTTCAAGCAGCGATTTTACGTCTGCGGCCCGCCCCCCTTCATGGAGGCGGTCAACGGCGCGTTGACGGATATGGGCGCCAGCGCAGAAAGTGTGGTGTTTGAACGGTGAGCGGGGTGAGGTCGGTGCGGGGGCACCTTGCGCCTCCTGCATCATGGTTATTTAACCTGGCAGCCTGTCTGGCTTGAAGAATCGTAGCGAAAATTCGGCTGGTCGAGGGTAGGTATTGCCGCCGCTTTCCTTCAAGTCCGACAGGCTGCCAGGCGCTGCTTTTCTCGTCCAGAAACCTTCAATGATTCGTCTCGGATAAAAGAAACGGGGGCGCCACGAAGGGCCTCAACCGGGCGTCAGGGAGGGCAGGATGCTCGTGTAATCGGAGGTGGCTTGCATTCGAAGTGCGTACCCGATATAGTGAGTCAACTAACTATCTCTTTCCAGATAAACCCGTGAAAAACGCGCCGGATAAAAGGGAACGTTTGACTGATGCCGCAGCCGTGTTGATACACCGGCAAGGCTTCGCCCACACCACGCTGGCCGATATTGCGGTTGCCTCCAACGTGGCGCTGGGCAGTGTCTATTACTACTTCAAGACCAAGGACGACGTGGCGAAGGCGATCCTGAATCGCCGACAGTCCGAAATCAGCCAGACACTTGAGGAGATCGATCAGTTGCCCGACTCGCGCAAGCGCCTGGAGGCTCTGGTCAATATCTGGGTGAGCGACCGCGACATCGATGCCCGCTACGGCTGCCCGATCGGCAGTCTGTGCTACGAACTGGCCAAAGGGAGGGGGCCGCTGAGCAGCGAGGCTTCGGAGCCATTCAGGACGCTGTTGGCCTGGTGCGAAAAACAGTTCCGGCTGTTGGGGAAATCGAAGCAGAAGGCGGCAGCGTTTGCCCTTCACATGGTGGCTTCGCTGCAGGGAATCAGCTTGATTGCCAACGCCCTCGGCGAGCCGGACACGATCCTGTCGGAAGCAAAATTTCTGTCAGATTGGCTGCGCAATGTTTGAAGCGGCCTGCACGCGACCGGAACCGGATCGCCATTCCGGATCATTTGAATACAACCGCTATTGCATCGGATTGCTGTAACGAAGTCCGGCCATTGTGCGCGGCCGGGCGGGGTTTTGTGCGCACCTGATACTAATGAGGAGACAGAAACATGAATGCCAAATTGACGGGGATTGCGGTCGCGACCGCTTTTGCAATGATGCCGATTCACCAGGCGCTTGCGGATGAGTTTTCACCCTATGGCACGGCCAAGGTCGACATGCACGCGATGCCGGTGACCGATACGGTTTTCGACGTCAACTACGAAGACCCGCAGATGCTGAACACGCTGTACAACTTTGTCAAAAATACCAGAAAGGTGACCGGCGGCAAGGTCGTGGTCGTCACCCACGGTCCCGAACTGCGTGCCTTTGCCAAGGAGAATTACCTTAAATACCAGAGCGCCATGGACAAGATGGCCGAGTTGTCGAAGGAGGGCGTCGAATTCAAGATGTGCTTCAATGCCATGAAGGCGGCGGGCTACAACGCCGAGGACTTGCATGGTTTCGTCACCGTGGTACCGGCGGGCTTCCCGGAGGTGGCTTACTGGCAGGGCAAGGGCTACAAGTACATCAACCCGCTGCCGCTTCCGGTGAAGGACGTCCGCTATCTTGAACAGGCGCAACTGAAAAAATAATCCGTGAGCGAAAAAGGGGCCTGCCCGCTGGGCGGGCCCCTGGCATATCCACAGCAACATTCAGTTGTTCATTCACCGGCACAAACCTTGATTGGAGCGGGCAAATGAAGTGGGGATTTCTCCTGATATCGATGCTTGCGCTGTCGGCCCATGCGCGGCATGTCGATGCGAATGACCTGGCCCCTTGGGGCAGCGCAACCGAGATTCAGCAAACCTATAGCGGACAGAAAGTGGTGTTCGATACGACGTCGGAGTCGCTTGCCGGCCTGACGAGCGTGCTCGACCGGGCAAGCCTCATCAGCGTGCTGAACGGCGCCGATCCGCTGGACAACAAGATCGTGATCGTGCTGCACGGGGGCGCCATTCCGTTTTTTGCGATCAAGAACTATACAAAGCACAAGGAATTGATGCATCGGGCGCAGAGCCTTTCCGTGGGGGAGGTGGTCGAATACCGGATGTGCAGGGCGGCCGCCCACCTTCAGGGCTTCAAGCCCGAGGATATCCACGGCTTCGTCAAGATGGTCCCGATGGCCGATGCGGAAATCGTGCGGCTGCAGCAGGAAGAAGGCTTTGCCTACATGCAATAACCGTTACAAAGACGGTCGGTTGGGCAATGGCTCGGGCCATGCATGCATCAATGCTGCATAGCCTTGAACAGTCGGGAACCCTGCCACGTCACCTTTCCCGATAGTCCGTCTGTCTGATCAGGCAGGGCTTTCCCGCAGGCAGCCTGCGGCGAAATCGTTGGTTCTTTTCTGTCCACGTCGCCACGGCGCGCTTCGAGTGCCAAGTTGGCTGTAACGGGTTGTTGCGGCCCGCTTGCCCGTCCTATAAGCCGGCAGTGGCAAGGGCAGGGCAAGCGCACCGTCCCTGCCCAATAAGCATGGGCTCAAGTTAAGATGGGATACACCGATTCATCAGGTATCTGTTTCGGGTGCGCATTCACTATCAATGTGTCACGCCGTACTGTCATGGAGAGATGATGTCGCAGCAACCGAAAAGCCTGGCAGCCTGGCTCGCCTTTTTGGGGCAGGCTGATATCCCTGTTTTAAAGCACACGGCGCGCGAACTCGAACGTCTGAGCGCCGATGAGTCACTTCTCAATGCTCGCAGCATTGCCAATGCCGTGACCGACGATCCGCTGATGACGGTCAAGCTGCTGCGCTATATGCAGACGCACAAGCATCGCAACCAGAAATATGAGCTGGTGGACGTGAAGGAGGCGCTGCTCATGATGGGCCTGGATGCCTTCTTCCGCGAGGTGCCGGCGACGCCGATTTCAGAAGACATGCTGCATGGCCACATCGAGGCGCTGGTGCATCTGCTGCATACGGTTCGGCGTGCGCAGCGTTCGGCGCATTACGCATTTGACTGGGCGCTGCGCCTGCACGATCTGCATGCGGAAGAGGTGCACGTGTCTGCGCTGCTCTACCATGTCGCCGAAATGTTGATGTGGTGTTTTAACCCCGGGCAGATGCTCGAAATCCAGAAGCGGCAGGAGGCCGACACCACGCTGCGCAGCGCGGATGTGCAGAAACAGGTGCTGGGTTTTACCGGCATGGATTTGCAGCGCCAGTTGACGATTGAATGGAAATTGCCCGAATTGCTGCTGAACCTGATGGATCCGGCACAGGCGAAGACGACCCGGGTGCGCAATGTGAAGCTGGCGGCCAATCTGGCACGACATTCCGCCCAGGGCTGGGATAACGACGCCTTGCCGGATGATTACCGCGAGATCGCCGCATTGCTGCGGATGGAGCCGGACAAGGTGGCAGCGCTGGTCAAGTCAGTCCCTGCTGTCGTTCAATGCTAGGGAAGCTTGCCCCCAGGCTGCGTATGGACTACGTCGGCTTGGGGATGACGCTTTCTTCCAGCTTGCGGGCGAGTTGCGAAATGGCCACGCCAGCGGGGCAGCCGGGCGTGGCCTGCATCAGCAACTGGCGGCGCATCACGGCCTGACGCACTTCGGGGTCGACGGGAATATCGCCCATGTGGACTAGGCGAATGGGGCGGTCGGGCTCGGTGACGACGAAGCGGTCGAGTACTTGTTGCAGCTGACTGGTGATGGCTTGGCCAGAACCGGGGCGGGCGGCCTGGTTGACGAGCACGCGCACGGTCTGCCGTTGTTGCTGTCCCACCAGCACTTTGATGGTGGCGTAGGCATCGGTGAGCGAGGTCGGCTCGGGGGTGGCGACCATCAGCACTTCGGACGCCAGCGAAACGGCGAACAGGACGACGTCGGAAATCCCGGCACCGGTGTCCAGCAGGACGACGTCGTAATGCGGCACCAGGCTGCTGATGATGCGCACGAATTCGTCACGCACTTCGGGCGTCAGGCGCGAATACTCGACCATGCCGGAGCCGGCCAGCAGCACGGAAAAACCGCCCGGCGCCTGAAGAATGGCGTCTTCCAGCTTGGCCTTGCCGGTGAACACGTCGTGCAGCGTGATCTTGGGGTACAGGTTGAGCACCACGTCGAGATTGGCGAGGCCGAGGTCGGCGTCGAGCACCAGCACCTTGTGGCCGCGTTTGGCCAGCGCGGCGGCGAGGTTGGCTGAGACAAAAGTCTTGCCGACGCCGCCCTTGCCGCTGGTGACGGCGATGACTTTGCCCAGCGGCTTCAAGGGAACCTTGGCCGTGCCCGGGCTTATAGCGGTGGGAGTCAGTACATCGTTCATGCGTTCACTCGCGTCGTGGCGTTGCCCTGGGCATCATGGGGGGCGTCGCCCGAAATATTTTCAATCGTGACCACCTCATCCATGATGAAGCGGCCAAACAACAGCCTTTTTTCTTCTGCGCTGACCGAAAGCTCCTGTGGCTGATCCAGGCATACCTGGTTGCGGCCGCCGGATTTGGCGCGGTAAAGCTGCAGGTCGGCGCGCTCGATCCACAAGTCGGCGGTGGAGCGCACCCATTCCGGCGCGTAGGCACCACCGATGCTGATCGTGGCCTGGACGCTAAGTTGCGGTGCCACGGGTAACGAGAGCGATGCAACGGTTTGGCGAATCCGCTCGGCCACGGCATGTCCGAAAAGGGGCCGGCAGTGGGGCAGGATCACGGCGAATTCTTCGCCGCCGTAGCGGGCGACGGTGTCCATGGGGCGCACGCAGTCCGTCAGGCAGTTAGCAATCGCCTGCAGCACCTGGTCGCCGGCTAGATGGCCATGGGTGTCGTTGATGGACTTGAAGTGGTCGATGTCCAGCAACAGCAGCAGCACCGATTCGCCGGAACGTGCGACGGCTTCGATCGAGCGCTCGAGTATCGAGCGGAGATGTCGGCGGTTTCCCAGCCCCGTCAATGGATCCTTGAGCGAGATCTCGCACAGGCCATCAATCACGCGCTGCAAATAGTCGGTGGCTGATTCGCCGGCTTCCTGCTGGCTATTTTTTGCGTCGTGCTTTAGCAGGGCGCGCGCGTCATCGAGCTGCAGGGCTTGCAGCTCGATCTGGGGGAATGGGGTCAGGGGGGCCAAAGGGGGTTTCAGTACCTAGTGTCGTGAATCAGAAATATCGAAACATAAAACAGCGTCTTTTTCCGCATGGCGGCGTTGCTCGTCGTTGCCATATTCCCGACTATGTCGCCTCCTCGCGCCTTGCCCTGCGAAAAAATCCATCCATTTTATTTGCCCCGCTATTTCTGATTTACGACACTAGCGTTCAAAATTGGACAAAGGACCAAGAGAGGAAACTCAACTACTTTTGTATTAAGTATTTTTTCGTATTAAATATGTTGGCAATTGCACCTTTGATCAAGCGCCAGTTGGAAATCAGGCGGGTTTGCGTTGCTGCCTTTGCGTTAACTGCTGCATCCATGACTTCACTGCCCGAACAGGGTGGGGTGGGGTTCCCGCAGATCAAGCAGGAGGGAACTTCCCTCCTTGATGCAGCAAGCCGTCTTGCGCTATGCATCCTGGCACAGGAGGCAAATCACCCCACCTTGGGCAAGCGCTCCAGTGCGGCCTTGATCGCTTCTTCCGGGTAGGCGAAGTCTTCCAGCTTGCCGCTGAAGTAGCTGTCGTAGGCGGCCATGTCGAAGTGGCCGTGACCGGAGAGGTTAAAGAACAGTGTCTTCGCCTCGCCGCTTTCCTTGCAGCGCAGGGCCTCATCGATGCAGGCGGCGATGGCGTGGTTGGATTCGGGGGCGGGGATGATGCCTTCGGCACGGGCGAAGGTGACGCCGGCCTGGAAAGTGGCAAGCTGGGGCACGGCTACCGCCTCGAGCAGTTTTTCGTGGTAGAGCTGCGACACCAGCGCCGAGTCGCCGTGATAACGCAGGCCGCCAGCGTGGATGCCGGGCGGCATGAAGTCGTGGCCGAGGGTGTACATCAGCATCATCGGCGTCAGCTTGGCGGTGTCGCCGAAATCGTAGGCGTAGTGGCCGCGCGTCAGGGTCGGGCAGGAGGTGGGCTCCACCGCGACCAGGCGCACGTTCTTGCCAGCAGCCTTGTCAGCAAAGAAGGGGAAGGCCACGCCGCCGAAATTGGAGCCGCCGCCGCAGGGAGCGAAGATCATGTCCGGGTAGTCCCCGGCTTTTTCGAACTGTTTCTTGGCTTCCAGGCCGATCACGGTCTGGTGCAGCAGGACATGATTCAACACCGAGCCCAGGGCGTAATTGGTATCGGGACGCGAGGCGGCATCCTCCACCGCTTCGGAAATCGCCAGCCCGAGCGAGCCCGGGTTGTCCGGGTCTTCCGCCAGCGCGGCACGGCCGGTGCTGGTTTCCATGCTCGGGCTGGCGAACACTTCCGCGCCCCAGGTCTGCATCATGGAACGGCGGTAGGGCTTCTGTCCGTAGCTGACCTTGACCATATACACCCGCACTTCCAGCCCGAACATCTGGCCTGCCAGCGCCATGGCGCAGCCCCATTGCCCGGCTCCGGTTTCTGTGGCGATGCGCTTGATGCCGGCTTCGGCGTTGTAATAGGCCTGCGCGACCGAGGTGTTGACCTTGTGCGAGCCGGCCGGGGAGACGCCTTCGTACTTGTAGTAGATCTTCGCCGGGGTGCCGAGCGCCGCTTCCAGGCGATGGGCGCGGAACAGCGGGGAGGGGCGCCACAGCTGATAGATCTCGCGCACTTTTTCCGGGATCGGAATCCATCTTTCTGCCGACATTTCCTGCTCGATCAGGCTCATTGGAAAGATCGCCGTCAGCGCCTCGGGTCCGATTGGCTTGCCGTCCGGACCCAGCGGCGGCGCCGGCGGATTGGGCATGTCGGCGACGACGTTGTACCAGTGGATGGGAATTTCGGATTCGTCGAGCAGGAACTTGGTTTGCGGCATGGCGGTCTCCCTTTTGTATTTTGTATTAACGATAACTGTATTGCGGACAAGCAAGCCTACTTAAATAATCATCGGCCAATCGCGATATGCCGTCAACGGACCAGACTTAGAGATGGGTCTTACCTTTTTCCTTCAAAGGATGATGAAGTGGCTTTGATCTCTCTCAAGATCTTTGCAGGCTGAATGCCAAGCCAGAGCATAATCCTGTAGCCCAAGCGGCTGAAACCGCCGCCGCACAAGCCATGCGGGCCAGGTTCCCTGTTTCCTCATCAGGATGTGGGAACCCATGCGGATCCGGCTTATCGGTTGAGATATTCGACAGAAAAGAAGAACGGGTAAATCGTGAGGCCGACCATTTCCTCGAAGTTGCCTGCCACCTGTCTTGGGCTGGCGAAGCTGCTCATTTTCCTCGCCCCGGCAGTCCGGCTGGGGGGTGAACGATGCAACGATTGTTTATCCCCTTCCCCAATCCGCGGCCGCATTGCGCAAGCGTGCTAAAGGGGTCAGCTTCGAGTCATTTTTCGCGAAGGTTATGGGCGAGCCTGCTGACTGCTGGGCGCCTGGTACTTGATCAGAAATCCAGCCCAAGACGGATGCCCTCCCGTTTGTCCTTTGCTGATCAGCGGATCATCCGTTTTGGGCGCTGTCGTGGGCGGGGCGAATTCCAGCCGCCAAGTTGCCCATGCTGCTGAGCTATGGCGTGGATCTGCTGGCCGCAGCGCTCGGCGCAAAGAAGTTCGGCGCTTCGCCCAGAGCGCTGACAGGGGCGGCCACGCAGGCGGGCGTGAGGGCAACGCTTGGACTGCTGTTCTCGTCCAATAACCTTCAATAATCCGCCACCTGAAAAGGAAGCAGGGCAGCCTGGGCCACCCCGTTTCAGCAAGCGTCAACGCGCCAGCATGACGAGTTCAGGCGCCTCACAGCACGCTGCCTGCGGCGGGAAGGGCATGCGCTTCACCTCGTTGCCCTTGTCATTGCGGTAAATCAGTTCGCGGGTGGAAAAGTCGAATTCCGGGTGGCGCGGATCGCTCCACTGGTTGAGGAAATGCACGTAGAAAGCCGAGAACAAGCCTTGCGTGGGCTTGTTCTTGCGCAGGGCGAAGACGTATTCCGGCTGGGTCTTCAGTTCGTGGCCATCCTGGCAATACTGCACCCACACGTATTCCCCGGTGACGATCAGGTTCCAGAAGGGTGGGTCCTCGTAGAACTTGAGCGTGACCTGCTTGCCGGCGGCCGCCAGGCTGGCCAGCCGCTCGATTGTGGCCGCGGTCTCCCGGCAGTAGGTCTCAAGCAGCGGGTCGGGATCGCCCAGTGATTGCACGCGCCGCATGGCGCCCGCGCCGTAAGGGTTCATCAGCATGACCCGCAATTCGTAACTGTTGTCGATCACGCGGCGCAGCTTGCGCCGTTCCGAAACGAAGGTATCGAATCCGGTAACCGACATCACCGATACGTCGCGGGTACCAGTGATCCGGTCGAGCAGCTTGCGGTCGGTCCAGCGCGAGAACCAGCTGCCTTCTTCGCGCACATGCACCAGCGAGACCAAGCGGTTCATCCGGTGACTGCGCCGACCTTGCTGTGCGTTGAGGAATAGATTGAACAGCAGCACCAGCAAGGCGGCAAAACTGATTTCGTTGATCAGCAGCATCTGCGAATCGTCTTCCACCATCGGCCACCAGGTGAACAGAATGAATTTCGCCAGCATGGGCAGGGAAAAGGCGATGCCTACAGCCAGGAGCGTGACCCCGATATGGCTGAGGATATGTCGAAGGGTGTGAAAAATACCGGGGAAATGCGGGTTGCGCTCCATAAGCGAGTCTCCTGTCGCCACCATGCATCGGTTGGCTCTGACGAACGCAGATTCCGGCCCCCCAGTGGCGGGCGGGCCTGCACAAAAAAAGGTTGGAAGCGGGTTAACGCAATAGGTTCACACGGATTGCGTGCCCCCAGTCGGGCCAGGCGCCCTGTGCAGAGCGGGAACCCGCTTGAAATCACGATGGCACGCGTACCGTAGTTTCTTTTTCCTGGTCTCGACTCAGGGATGGACGCCGCTGCAATACGGGCTTGACCTTTCCATCATGGGAAGGTCTAAGGTGAAAACTCCTAGGTTCGTTTTTAAGGAGTGCAGAAACGGAACACGCGCATCATACAACCCACGTCCCCGACTATACGCACCAGCGGGACAATCCCGGTTCGCTCAACCACATTGCGCTGCTGGCGACCCTGCACTGTCTGACTGGATGTGCCATTGGCGAAGTGGCGGGCATGGTCATCGGCACCGCGCTCGGGTGGGGAAATCTCGAAACCATCGTGCTGGCAGTCGCACTCGCTTTTCTTTCCGGCTATGTGCTGACGACTTTGCCGCTGCTGCGAAACGGCTACCGCCTGCAATCCGCCGTGCGCATCGCCCTGGCTGCCGACACGGCATCAATCGCCGTGATGGAGATCGTCGACAATCTGCTGATGCTGATCATTCCCGGCGCGATGGATGCCCCGCTGAACTCACTGCTGTTCTGGGGCAGTCTTTCGATTGCGCTTCTGGTGGCTGGGGTGGCGGCCTTTCCGCTCAACCGGTGACTGGTCGCGCGCGGGCTCGGCCACGCCATCGCACATGGCCATCGCTGAAAGGGTGGACGTGACTAGCGTGGCGCCGCTTCAGACGGCGCCACGCTGCAAATGCCTTAAGCCACGCTGCCGAAGCCGCGGTCGGTGGCCATGAAGGGGGCCTTCAGTCCGGCCAGGCGACAACTCTGTGCGATGGGGCCGCCCGGAAACAGGGTATACAGGAATTTCAGTCCACCTTTCTGGTGGAAGCATTCGTCCAGGGCGTCGTGCAGATCGCGCAGGTTGATGACGGTTTCGTCTTCGTGCTGGGTGTAATAATTTTGCAGCGCGCGAATGACTTCCCAATGGTCTTCCTTGAGTTCAAGTCCTTCCTCACGCGCGATTCTGATCGCGTGGTCCCGCGTCCAGTCTAGCGGTGCATGGGGGAAATTGGGGTCGGTCACTGGCTCCTGAATCAGTTGGTTAATGTCGGTTGAAACATGCGGCATGGTCATCTCCTTCAGTGCTTCCATTAACCCTTTAAAAATAGGCCAGGCCTCCCCCGGATACAAGGATCGTTTCCCGGTGCGGCAACCCTCAGCGCATGTAGGCATAGCCTTCCTGCTGCAGCCGCACGATCTCGGCATCCGCCATCGGCACCAGGGTGACGAAACCATGAATAGCCTCGGGTTCGAACCCGTGCGACTCCGCCGCCAGACGGCACATGCGGAATTCGATGACGCCGGATTGCGTGGCACTCTGCGCACGCTGCATCAGTTCGTGGTACTTCGCATAATTCCTGATCGCGAAGAAGAGGATTTCATTGCCGTGCAGCACGATCACGACCTTGCTGTCGAACGGATCGGAGCCGTTGAGGTCGGCCAGCAGCATGGCGCGGCTGACCACCGAGCGCATCGCGGAATCGCTGCCGACGGTGACGTCGTACACGACTTTCTGCTTGGCGTAGGTCTGTTTCACCGCCTGGGCGTGGCCCCAGGGCGCTTCCGGCGTTGCCGCCGCCAGGCCCAGCAGCAGCGCAACAGCGAGCGCCAGGCTTGCAAGCATGCGGAACCCGGCCCGGCCATGCCGCGTGGTGCCGCTGCCGACACGCTTGCGATCGGGCGCGGCGTTGAATGGGGACATGCGCATGGGTGTCTCCTGTTGAGCGGGAGCAGGGTGGACACGGCGGGACGCGCCTTGGTTCGGCCTGCCGAAAGCGGACAGGCTGACGGAGGCGCTGAAGGATGACTGGCGGGCATGGCGGACGCAGAGCCGCAATAAAAAGACCGAGCGGGTTCCAGAAGGTGACAGTCTATGACAGGTACGCCCGGAGCCGACTATGCTGGAAGTGTCCGTGATCCTGTTAAAGAGGTGCCGGCATGGCGAAACGTGCGTTTCCCCTGGCCAAAGTCTATGGACTGCTTGAACCGGGGCCGGTGGTGCTGGTGGCGACTGCCCGCAAGGGCCAGGCCAACATCATGACGATGTCGTGGCACACCATGATGGAATTCGAGCCGCCACTCGTGGGCTGTGTGATCAGCGGCCGCAATGCGTCGTTCGATGCGCTGCGTGCGACGAAGGAATGCGTGATCAATATTCCGACGCTGGAACTGGCGAAGCAGGTGGTGGGCATCGGCAACTGCTCCGGGCGAACGGTCGACAAGTTCGCCAAATTCGGCCTTACGCCGGTTTCCGCCTCAGAGGTGCAGGCGCCGCTGATTGGAGAATGTTATGCCAGCCTCGAATGCCGGGTGGCCGATACGCGGCTGGTGAATCGGTACAACTTTTTCATCCTCGAGGTGGTTCAGGCGTGGGTCGATACCGCCGTCAAGAATCCACAGACACTGCACCATCGCGGCAACGGCGTATTCGTGGTGGCCGGCGAGACGGTCAAGCTGCGCTCCAGGATGAAATAGGGTCGGCAGGCGCAATTTTTTGACGCCTTGCTGATTTTGTAGTTGGATTCCCCGTGCAAGTTGATAGTCTGAAGTCTCGGGCAGTCTGTTCAATCGAAAGGGGACATCATGAGCGTCGCAAAAACCATCGAAGTCACGGCGAGTTCCAAAAAGGGGTTTGAGGATGCGCTCAAGCAGGGCATCGCGAAGGCGGCCGAGTCGCTGGAAAACATCACCGGCGCCTGGGTGATGGATCAGAGCGTGAAAGTGAATAAAGGAAAGATTACCGAATACACTGTCAGGATGAAGCTGACCTTTGTTCTGAAGTAAGCCGAAACCAAAAGGCTCGGGCACAGTTGCGTGAAGCCGTGCCTGGGCTGTTGCCGCCCACTGGATGGATGGGTTCGGTCCATGCTGTCCCCCATCCGGCTGCGCAACCTTGCAGGCCGTGTCGCACAGTGTCTGGCCGTCACGCTTGCCCGTATCCAGCGCCCGTACCGCAGCCGCATAATGCGCCCTGCGTTTTGGCCGCCACCGCGGCAAATCTGAGTTCATGCCCAATCTCCCTTACTGGCGTCTGTCCGGTTTCTATTTCTTTTATTTTGCTTTCGTCGGCGCGATGTCGCCGTTCTGGGGGCTGTATCTGCAATCGCTGGCGTTCAACGCATTCCAGATCGGCGTGCTGATGTCACTGCTGCAGGTGATGCGGATTTTCGCGCCCAACATCTGGGGGCATATTGCCGATCATACCGGCCGCCGCACGACGATTGTGCAGATTGCGGCGCTCGGCAGCGTGCTGGTGTTTGCCGGGGTATTCGTCGGCGACAGTTTCTGGTGGCTGTTCGCGGTGATGGCGGCGTTGAGCTTTTTTTGGAGCGCGTCGCTGCCGCTGGTCGAGGCGATGACGCTATCTCATTTGGGCGAGCGCACCGATACTTACGGCCGCATCCGCCTGTGGGGCTCGGTCGGTTTCATCCTGATGGTGGTGGGGCTGGGCTATGCCTTCGATTATGTGGCGATCAGCTGGCTGCCGTGGGCGGTGCTGGCGGTGATGCTGGGTATCGTCGCGTTCGCGCGGGTGATCCCCGAGGCGGAGATCCTGCCGCATCACACCGACCAGCATTCGGTGTGGGATATCGTGAAGCGGCCGGAAGTGGCGTCCCTGCTGGCCGCCTGCCTGCTGATGGCGGTGACGCACGGGCCGTATTACACCTTCTATTCGATCTATCTGGTCGACCACGGCTACGACAAGTCCGCGGTGGGCTGGCTGTGGGCGCTTGGCGTGATCTGTGAAATCGGCATTTTCCTGATCATTCCGCGCATCTTTGCGCAGGTGACGCCGCGCCAGCTGATTCTGGCGAGCTCCGCGCTGGCGGTGCTGCGCTTCCTGCTGATCGCCTGGGGCGTGGAGTCGGCCTGGCTGGTGTGGGGGGCGCAGACGCTGCATGCGTTTACCTTCGGCACCTATCATGCGGCGGCGGTGGCGCTGATTCACCAGCATTTTCGCGGCCGCCACCAGGCGCGCGGGCAGGCGCTCTACACCAGCCTGTCCTACGGCGTCGGCGGCACCATCGGCGGTCTGGCCAGCGGCCTGACCTGGGACACGCTGGGGTCGGCGTGGACCTTCACCCTGGCAGCCGTCAGCGCGGCGCTGGCGTGGGCGGTGTACGCTGCATGGGGCAGACAAAACCCGTGCCAGCGTCAATTTCATAATGATTAAAACAGGCCAAGCTATGAAATAATCAACGTTTTACGCGCTGCCTCGCCTTATTCCGCATGTCAGGACTCACCTTATTCCAGAAACTGTGGGACGCCCATGTCGTCCACGTCGAAGCTGACGGCACTACGCTGCTCTACATCGACCGCCATCTGGTGCACGAAGTCACCAGCCCGCAGGCATTCGAGGGGCTGAAGCTGGCCGGGCGCCGTCCGCGCCGGGCCGATGCGGCGATCGCCGTGCCCGACCACAACGTGCCGACGACCGATCGTTCGCAGGGCATCGCCGACCCCATCTCGCGCCTGCAGGTGGAAACGCTTGACGCCAACTGCGCCGAATTCGGCATCACCGAATTCAAAATGGATGACATCCGCCAGGGCATCGTCCACGTCATCGGCCCCGAAGAAGGCCTGACGCTGCCGGGCATGACGGTGGTGTGCGGCGATTCCCATACCTCCACCCATGGCGCGTTCGGCGCGCTGGCCTTCGGTATCGGCACCTCCGAGGTCGAACACGTGCTGGCCACGCAATGCCTGTGGCAGAAGCCGTCAAAGACCATGCTGGTCAAAGTTGAAGGTCAGCTTGGAAAAGGCGTCACGGCGAAGGACATCGCCCTCGCCATCATCGGCGAGATCGGCACCGCCGGCGGCACCGGCTATGCGCTGGAATTCGGCGGCTCGGTGATCCGCGCGCTGTCGGTGGAAGGCCGCATGACTTTGTGCAACATGGCGATCGAGGCCGGCGCGCGCGCCGGCATGGTGGCGGTCGATGCCACCACGATCGATTACGTGAAAGGTCGCCCTTATGCGCCCAAGGGCGCGGCGTGGGACATGGCGGTGGCGTGGTGGAACACGCTGCACTCGGACGCCGACGCGGTGTTCGACCGCGTGGTCGAACTCGACGCGGCGAAGATCGAACCGCAGGTCACCTGGGGCACCTCGCCCGAGATGGTGACAACCATCAACGGCAGTGTGCCTAACCCGGCCGATGCGCCGAGCGCGGTCAAGCAGCACGACTGGGCGCGTGCCCTGGAATACATGGGCCTGCAGGCAGGCAAGCCGATTGCCGAGATTCCGGTGGACAAGGTCTTCATCGGCTCGTGCACCAACTCGCGGATCGAGGATTTGCGCGAAGCCGCCAGCGTGGCCAGGGGCCGCAAGGTCGCACCCAACGTCAAACTGGCGATGGTGGTGCCGGGTTCCGGCCTGGTCAAGCAGCAGGCCGAGGCCGAAGGCCTGGACCGGATTTTCGTCGAGGCCGGTTTCGAATGGCGTGAGCCGGGCTGCTCGATGTGCCTGGCGATGAACGCCGACCGGCTGGAGCCGGGCGAGCGCTGCGCCTCCACCTCCAACCGCAATTTCGAGGGGCGGCAGGGACAGGGCGGCCGCACCCATCTGGTCAGTCCGGCGATGGCGGCTGCTGCCGCGTGCGCCGGGCATTTTGTCGATGTACGACACTTTTAAGGAGAACACCATGAAACCGATGATCGCCGTTTTGATTGCCGCTGCTTTGACCCTGGCGGGCTGCAACACCATGGAGGGTTTTGGCCAGGATGTCCAGAAAGCGGGTACCACGATCGAAAAAGCCGGCAGCAAGGCTGGTAACTAGTAAACATGCGGGCATTCACCACACTCAATGGACGGGTGGTTCCGCTCGACCGCGCCAACGTCGACACCGACGCCATCATTCCCAAGCAGTTCCTGAAGTCGATCAAGCGCGCCGGCTTCGGTCCAAACCTGTTCGACGAATGGCGTTATCTCGACCACGGCGAGCCGGGCATGGACCCCGCCACGCGCTCGCCGAATCCGGAGTTCGTGCTGAACTTCCCGCGCTACCAGGGTGCAAGCGTGCTGCTGGCGCGCGACAACTTCGGCTGCGGGTCGAGCCGCGAGCACGCGCCGTGGGCGCTGGAAGACTTCGGCATTCGCGCCATCATCGCGCCGTCTTACGCCGATATCTTCTACAACAACTGCTTCAAGAACGGCATCCTGCCGATCGTGCTCGATGGCGCGGTGGTCGATCGCCTATTCCGCGAATGCGAAGCCTCCGAGGGCTACCGCCTCAACGTTGACCTCGACAAGCAGACCGTGACCACGCCCGGCGGCGAGGTGCTGGCGTTCGAGGTTGACGGTGGGCGCAAGCACCGTTTGCTGAACGGGCTCGATGACATCGGCCTCACGCTGTTGCAGGCCGACAAGATCAAGGCGTATGAAGAGCGGCGCAAGGTTGAAGCGCCGTGGTTGTTTGCTTGATTGTTTATCCGCGAAGGACGCGAGGAGCGCGAATTTAAAGGCTTTTCTTCGTGTTCCTTCGCGTCCTTCGTGGACAAAAGGTTTTAGAACATGAAAATTGCAGTGTTGCCGGGTGACGGCATCGGTCCGGAAATCGTCGCGCAGGCGGTCAAGGTGCTGGAGGCGCTGCGTGCCGATGGCGCCAAAATCGAAATGGAAACCGCGCCGATTGGCGGCGCGGGCTACGACGCGGCGGGCGACCCGCTGCCGGAGGCGACGCTGAAGCTTGCGCGCGAGGCCGACGCGGTGCTGCTCGGCGCCGTCGGCGGCCCGCAGTACGACACGCTAGACCGTCCATTGCGCCCCGAACGCGGCCTCTTGCGCATCCGCAAGGAACTCAACCTGTTCGCCAATCTGCGCCCGGCGCTGCTGTATCCCGAACTGGCGGGGGCGTCGTCGCTGAAGCCCGACGTGGTGTCCGGACTCGACCTCATGATCGTGCGCGAGCTCACCGGCGACGTGTATTTTGGCCAGCCGCGCGGGATCGAAATCCGGAACGGCGAGCGCGTCGGCTTCAACACCATGCTGTATGCCGAATCCGAGGTGCGCCGCGTCGCGCATGTCGCATTCGGCATCGCGATGAAGCGCGGCAAAAAGCTGTGCTCGGTCGAGAAGGCCAACGTGCTCGAATGTTCCGAACTGTGGAAGGAAGTGATGATCGAGGTGTCGAAAGATTACCCCGAGGTCGCGCTCTCCCACATGTACGTCGACAACGCGGCGATGCAGTTGATACGCGCGCCCAAGCAGTTCGATACCCTCGTCACCGGCAACCTCTTCGGCGACATCCTGTCCGACGCCGCGTCGATGCTGTCGGGTTCGATCGGCATGCTTCCGTCGGCCTCGCTCGACGAACACAACAAGGGCATGTACGAGCCAATCCACGGCTCCGCGCCCGACATCGCCGGCAGGAACCTGGCGAACCCGCTGGCGACGATCCTGTCGGTGGCGATGATGTACCGCTACACCTTTGCCGATCTGGCGACCGCCGACCGTATCGAGAACGCGGTGAAGCAGGTGATCGCGCGGGGCATGCGCACTGGCGACATCTGGACCGAAGGCACGCAGAAAGTGTCGTGCAGCGAGATGGGCGACGTGGTGGTAAAAGTACTGTAATTTTCCGCGAAGAACGCGAAGCGCGCGAATTAAAAGCTTTTCTTCGCGTCCTTCGCGGACATGGTTTTTTTGGAGACGGAAATGATGAAAGTAGGACTGATCGGCTGGCGCGGGATGGTGGGCTCCGTGCTGATGGGGCGCATGCGTGAAGAGCGCGACTTCGATCACATCGAGCCGGTGTTCTTCACTACCTCCAATGTCGGCGGCAAAGGCCCCGACATCGGCCGCACGATTGATAGAGGGCAGCTGCCGCCGCTGAAAGATGCCAACAGCATCGACGACCTGAAACTGTGCGACACCATCATCACCTGCCAGGGCGGCGACTACACCAAGGAAATCTACCCAAAGCTGCGCGCGGCGGGCTGGAACGGCTACTGGATCGACGCCGCCTCGACGCTGCGGATGAAGGACGACGCCATCATCATCCTCGACCCGGTCAACAAGAACGTTATCCAGGACGGCATCGCCAATGGCGTTAAGACCTACGCCGGCGGCAACTGCACGGTGTCGCTGATGCTGATGGCGATGGGCGGGCTGTTCGATGCCGGGCTGGTGGAATGGGTGTCACCGATGACCTACCAGGCGGCCTCGGGCGCCGGTGCGCGCAACATGCGCGAGCTGATCCTGCAGATGGGCGCGGTGCACGCCGAAGTCAAGGACCTGATTGGCGACCCGGCTTCCGCCATCCTCGAAATCGACCGCAAGGTGGCCGAGTTCATCCGTTCCGACCGCTATCCGGTCGATGCCTGGCCGGTGCCGCTGGCCGGCAACCTGATTCCGTGGATCGACGTCGCGCTCGAATCCGGCCAGTCCAAGGAAGAATGGAAGGCGCAGGTCGAAGCCAACAAGATCATGCGCCGCAGTGACAACCCGATTCCCATCGACGGCCTGTGCGTGCGCGTGGGCGCGATGCGCTGCCATTCGCAGGCGCTCACCATCAAGCTGACGAAAGACGTGCCGCTTGCCGACATCCACGGCCTGATCGCCGCGCACAACCCGTGGGTGAAAGTGGTGCCGAACGACCGCGAGATCAGCATGCGCGAACTCACCCCGGCGGCGGTGACCGGCACGCTCACCGTGCCGATCGGCCGCATGCGCAAGCTCAACATGGGGCCGCAGTACCTGACCGCGTTCACCGTCGGCGACCAGTTGCTGTGGGGCGCGGCGGAACCGCTGCGGCGCATGCTGCGGATCCTGCTGGAAGCCTGAGCAGACAAGGGCTGAAGGCAGTAAGCTCAGGGCTGGTGCGGTTTGTGCATTAAAGATTGCGCGCGCCGAGCCGTCAATAGTGGCGTCAAGGATTCAACAGCCCCGCCGCGCGGGGCGAATAGGGAGATACTGGATGAAATTGAAGCGCTTCACCACCCAACTGGTGGCCGCAGGCCTGATCGCCGTGCCACTGATGGCGCATGCCGCCGGGTTGGGCAAGCTGTCGGTCACCTCGGCGCTCGGTCAGCCGCTCGCGGCGGAGATCGAGCTGTTCGCGGCAGACAAGGCCGAACTCGACAGCCTGTCGGCCAGCCTCGCTTCCGACCAGGCTTTTCGCGATGCGCGCGTCGAATTCGCCCCGGTTCTGTCCTCCCTGCGCTTTACGGTCGAGAAGAAGCCCAACGGCAAGGCGGTGTTGAAAGTCAGCTCCAGCCGCCCGGTGAACGATCCCTTCATCGACATGCTGGTCGAACTGAACTGGGCCTCGGGACGGCTGGTGCGTGAATACACCATGCTGCTCGACCCGCCTGGCATGGGCGGCGTCCAGACGGTGGCACCCGTGGCTGTTGCACCGGCCCAAGTTATCAAGCCCGTGCCTGCGGCGGCCCCGCAAGCCCAGGCGACGCCTGCCCCGGCAGCTGCCCGCAAGCCGGCGCCCGCCCCGCAGGCCGCGGCGCCGGATCGCGTGACGGTCAAGCGGGGTGACACGCTGTCGGGTATTGCCAACCGCGTGCGTCCCGAAAGCGTAAGCCTGGAGCAGGTCCTGCTGGGGCTCTACCGCGAGAACACCCAGGCTTTCGACGGCAACATGAACCGCCTGAAAGCAGGCAAGACTCTCAACGTGCCTTCGGCTGAAAAAGTGGCCGCCATTCCGCAACAAGAAGCCGTGCGTGAGCTCAAGCTGCAGGCGGATGACTGGCGTGCCTATCGCCAGAAACTGGCCGCCGCCGTGAGCGCCGCTCCCGAGGCCAAGACCACCCCGGCTCAGGCCAGCAGCGGCAAGATCACGCCCAAGGTGGAAGACCGCGCCAAGCCGGCGCCCGCAGCGCAGCAGGATGTGCTGAAGCTGTCCAAGGTCACGCCGCCGGCGGCTGCCGCGGCGGGCAAAGCGGACGAAACCCGTGCCCTGCAGGAAAAGTTGCGCGCCCAGGAAGAAGACGCGACCGCGCGCGAAAATGCGCTGCAGGAATCGGATCAGCGTGTGGCCATGCTGGAAACACAGATTCAGGACATGCAGAAGCTGGTCGAGATGAAGGAGAAGGCGCAAGCTGAAGCATCGGTTCCCGCACCTGCCCCTGCAGCGCCTGCTCCCGCGTCGGTCGCGCCGGTCGTTGTGGCGCCGCCAGCCAGCCCCGAACCCGCCGACAATTGGTATGACCCCCTGCTCGCTAGCCCGCTTTACTGGGGCGGCGGCTTGGCCGCGCTCGGTCTCGGCGGTGTGCTGTGGTGGATGATGGTGGGGGGCGGCCGCCGCCGCAAGGCTGGCGGCACCACACTGGACGACAGCATCATGACCGGCGGCGACGTTCGTCCGAATACGGTCATCGGTGCAGCATCGGGCGGCAGCGTCAATACCGGCGACACCTCTTTCCTGACTGACTTCAGCCAGGCGGGTCTGGGCACCATCGATACCCACGATGTCGACCCCATCGCCGAAGCCGAGGTCTACATGGCCTATGGTCGCGATGCGCAGGCCGAGGAAATTCTCAAGGAGGCCATCAGCAAAAACCCGGACCGCCATGAAATCCGCGTCAAGCTTCTGGAAATCTACGCCGCGCGGCGCAACACCGTGACGTTTGAAGCGGTCGCTGGTGAGCTCTATGCTGCGCTTGGCAGCAAATCTAGCCCGCTGTGGGACAAGGCCTGCGAAATGGGCCGCAGCATCGATCCGACCAACCCGCTGTATGGCGGCGTGCAGTCGAGTGCCGCCCCGGCAGCAGCGGTTGCTACGGTGGCGGCCACTGCTGCGGTTGCCGGCGGTGCCGTGACGTTTACAGACGAACCCGTGCCCAAACCCGTGGCTGACGAGCAGCCTGAAGCCCCGGTTGAAATCGAGGCTGCGCCTGAGCTCGAACCTGAGCTTGATGTCATGAAGGCCAGCGCGCCGCTGGAGTTCGAGTCCGCGGGCCATGTGCTCAGTTTCGATACGCAGCCCGAGGCGGTCGTAGCGCCTGAGGCGGGTTACGTGGAAATGGATACCCTGGGTCTCGACTTCGACCTGCCTGATCTGGATTTGCCCGCGACGGCGGATGACACGCTGAAACTCGATCTGGGCCTGGAAGAAGACAACGGCCCGGACAGCAAATTCGATTTCAGCGGTCTCGACCTCGACCTCGGCGAGGCCGGCGGCAACGAACTCGAGCTCGACGAAGTCGGCACCAAGCTCGACCTTGCCCGCGCCTATGTGGAAATGGGCGACAAGGAAGGCGCGCGTGAAATCCTCAACGAAGTGCTGGCCGAAGGCAGCGACAAGCAAAAGGCCGACGCGAAAGGCATGTTGAGTTCGCTTGGTTAGGGCGTATTACTAGCCCTGCATGCCCCCATCCGGCTGCCCGCATCCTGTTGTGGTGCGGGTGGGCAGTGGCGGTGGAACGCGCTGCGCTGTCCCCGCTGCTGATCATCCTGGCCGCCGCCATCGCGACGGCCTTTCTGTTGGCCCCTGTCCGCCATGAAGGCTGGCGCCTGCTGCGCCGCACCCGCTGGCTGATGGCGGTGCTGCTGCTCACCTATGCCTACACCCTGCCGGGAACCCTGCTGTGGCCGTCGCTAGGATGGGCCAGCCCCGGTGTCGAAGGTCTGCAGCAAGGTGCGCTGCGCGCGGGGCGGCTGGTGCTGATGCTGGCCGGGCTGGCCGTGCTGCTGGCCTACACGGCCCGCCCCCGCCTGATTTACGGTCTGTACGCGCTGGCCCATCCGCTGACCTGGCTCGGCTTTGACCGCCGCGCCTTTGCGGTGCGCCTGGGGCTGACCCTGGACTACGTCGAACACGCGCCCAAACCGGCGCGCTGGCTGGATGCGCTGCGCGCGCCGCTGCCCGACGACGCAACGCCCGCCACCTACACCCTGCACACCGAGCGCTGGCAAGGCTGCGACAGCGCCGTCATACTTGCGGGCTTGCTCCTGTTGCTCGTCGTGTCGGTATGAGAATCGTATTGGGTTTGGAATATTGCGGCGTCGGCTTTTGCGGCTGGCAGTCGCAGACACAGGGCTGCGGCGTGCAGGATGCGCTGGCAGCCGCGGTGTCCATTATTGCCGATGAAAAAATAAGCGTAACCGCCGCCGGACGCACCGACACCGGCGTTCACGCGGCGTTTCAGGTGGTGCATTTTGATACCGCCGCGAATCGTCCCCTGACCGCTTGGGTGCGCGGCGTCAACAGCCACCTGCCGGCGGGCGTGGCAGTGCTGTGGGCACAGCCGGTTGGCGAGGATTTCCATGCGCGTTTTGCCGCCACCCATCGTGGCTACCGCTACGTGTTGCTGAATCATCCGGTGCGCCCCGCTCTCAACCACGGGCTGATCGGCTGGTATCACCGTCCGCTCGATGCCGCCGCGATGAACCTGGCCGCGGCGCATCTGATCGGGCAGCACGATTTTTCCGCCTTCCGCGCCGCTGCATGCCAGGCCAAATCGCCCGTCAAGGAACTGCGGCTGGCGCACATCGAGCGACGCGGCGATTATCTTTTATGTGACTTCCGCGCCGACGGCTTCCTGCATCACATGGTACGCAACCTGATGGGTTGCCTCATCCAGGTCGGCGCCGGCGCGCAGCCGCCTGAGTGGCTGCGCGGGATCCTGATCGGCCGCGACCGCACGCTTGCTGCGCCCACCTTCGACGCCGCCGGGCTGTATCTCACCCACATCCGGTATCCTGCGCACTTTGCCTTGCCGGAAACCTCTGAACGATGGCTGTTCGCGTAAAAATCTGTGGCATCACCCGACTGCAGGATCTGCATGCCGCCTGTGATACCGGGGCGGACGCGCTGGGTTTCGTGTTTTATGCAAAAAGCCCGCGCCACGTGACAATCGCGACCGCCGCCGCGCTGGTGCGCGAACTGCCGCCCTTCGTGCAATCGGTCGGCCTGTTTGTCAATGCCGAGCCCGCGTTCATCGAAGCGATCCTGCAGGCCGTTCCGCTCGACCTGCTGCAGTTTCACGGCGACGAGACGCCTGCCGACTGCGCGCGCTTCGGCCGGCCCTACATCAAGGCGGTGCGGGTGAATCGGGACACGGATTTGCTAAAATGCGCGGCTGACTTCGATACCGCGCGCGGCCTGCTGCTCGACGCCTATGTGCCAGGCATGCCGGGCGGCACCGGAGAGCGTTTTGACTGGAGCCTGATCCCGCCTGATCTGCCCAAACCGGTCATCCTGTCGGGCGGGCTCACGCCGGACAACGTCGCCAAGGCAATACAGCGCGTGCGCCCCTGGGCGGTGGATGTGTCCTCCGGCGTCGAGGCAACAAAAGGCATCAAGGACGCGCATAAGATTGCGCAATTCATTGCGAAGGCAAAGACATCATGAAGCTGACTGATCTCCCCGATTCCCGCGGCCACTTCGGCCCTTACGGCGGCATTTTTGTCGCCGAAACCCTGATGGCGGCGCTGGACGAACTGCGCGTCGAGTATGAAAAAGCGCGCCAGGATCCCGCCTTCAAGGCCGAGTTCGAATACGAGCTGAAGCACTACGTCGGCCGCCCCAGCCCGGTGTATCACGCCAAGCGACTCTCAGAACAATACGGCGGCGCGCAGATCTTCCTCAAGCGCGAAGACCTCATCCACCCCGGCGCGCACAAGATCAACAACACCATCGGCCAGGCGCTGCTGGCGCGGCGCATGGGCAAGAAGCGCGTCATCGCCGAAACCGGCGCGGGCCAGCACGGCGTCGCCTCGGCCACTGTCGCCGCGCGCTACGGCATGGAGTGCGTTGTGTACATGGGCGCCGAGGACGTCATTCGTCAGGCGCCCAACGTCTTTCGCATGAAACTGCTCGGCGCGACCGTGGTGCCGGTGTCGTCGGGTTCCAAAACCCTGAAGGACGCGCTCAACGAAGCGATGCGCGACTGGGTCACCAACGTCGAGTCCACCTTTTATATCCTCGGCACTGCCGCCGGCCCGCACCCCTATCCCATGCTGGTGCGCGACTTCCAGTGCGTCATCGGCCGCGAATGCATCACCCAGATGCCCGAACTGACCGGCCGCCAGCCCGATGTCGTGATCGCCTGCGTCGGTGGAGGCTCCAACGCCATCGGCATCTTTCATCCCTACATCCCGTTTGAAGGCGTGCGCCTGATCGGGGTGGAGGCGGGCGGCTCCGGCATCGCCTCTGGTCGCCACGCCGCGCCGTTGTCAGCGGGCACCCCCGGCGTGCTGCATGGCTTCCGCAGCTATCTGATGCAGGACGAGAACGGCCAGATCATCGAAACCCACTCGGTGTCCGCCGGCCTCGACTATCCCGGCGTCGGCCCCGAGCACAGCTACCTGAAGGACGCCGGTCGCGCCGAATACGTCGCGATCAACGACGATGATGCCCTGGCCGCATTTCATGACCTGTGCCGATACGAAGGCATCATCCCCGCGCTCGAATCCAGCCACGCCGTGGCTCATGCCAAAAAACTCGCGCCGACCCTGGGCCGCGACCAGATCATCCTGGTCAACCTGTCCGGGCGCGGCGACAAGGATATCGACACCGTGGCGAAGCTGTCGGGGATTACGCTTTAAGCCCGCGACCACCCTTGAACCGAATTTTTCAGAAGACTGAACCATGAGCCGCATCGGCCAGACCTTTATCGCGCTGAAAGCGCACAACAAGAAAGCCCTCATTCCCTTCATCACAGCCGGCGATCCCGGAAAGGGGCTGACGGTGCCGCTGATGCACGCGCTGGTGGAGGCGGGGGCCGACATTATCGAGCTGGGAGTGCCGTTTTCCGACCCGATGGCCGATGGGCCGGTGATTCAGCGCGCGTCGGAAAGAGCCTTGGCCAACAAGGTCGGGCTGCGTGACGTGCTGGCGATGACGGCGGAATTCCGCAAGATCAACACGACGACACCAGTGGTGCTGATGGGCTATGCCAACCCGGTCGAGCACATGGGCTACGAGACCTTTGCCCAGGCGGCGAAGGAGGCCGGGGTGGATGGTGTGCTGACGGTGGACATTCCGCCGGAGGAATCGCACGGGGTGGCGGACGTGTTCAAGGCGGCCGGCCTCGACCCGATTTTCCTGCTGTCGCCGACTACGCCGGAATCCCGTGTGGAACAGGTGGTGGCGGCCGCAGGCGGTTTCATTTATTACGTGTCGCTCAAGGGCGTGACGGGTTCGGCCAATCTCGATATGGACGAAGTGGCGCAGAAAATTGCCATGATCCGTGCGCATTGCAGCCTGCCGGTCGGCGTGGGCTTTGGCATCCGCGACGCGGCGACCGCCGAAGCGGTGGCGCGGATTGCCGATGCCGTGGTCGTGGGTAGCCGCATCGTGAGCGAGATTGAAACTGCACCCGAGGGCGAGGTCATCAACCGCGTCAGAACGCTGGTGCAGGACTTGCGCCGCGGCGTCGACGCGGCATCGAAATAAACGGAGAACGCCATGAGCTGGTTTCAGAAAATATTGCCGCCGAAAATCAAGCGCCGGGTGGAGGCACGCAAATCGATGCCGGAAGGGCTGTGGTCGAAGTGCCCGGCGTGCAACGAGGTGCTCTACCGCGCCGACCTGGAAAGCAATCTGGAGGTGTGCCCCAAGTGCGGCCACCATCACCGCATCGGCGCACGGCAGCGGCTGGCCATGCTGCTGGATGCCGAGGGGCAACATGAAATCGGCGCGCAGGTGACGCCGCTCGATCCGCTCAAATTCAAGGACAGCAAGAAATATCCCGACCGTCTGAAGGAGGCCCAGGCCGGCACCTCGGAAACCGACGCGCTGGTGGTGCTGGGCGGCAGCGTCAAGGCGGTGCCGGTGGTGGCGGCGGCGTTCGAGTTCAAGTTCATGGGCGGCTCGATGGGCTCGGTGGTGGGCGAGCGTTTTGTGCTGGGTGTGGAGGCTGCGATCGAGTCAAACTCGGCCTTCGTCTGCTTTTCCGCCAGCGGCGGCGCGCGCATGCAGGAGGGCCTGTTTTCGCTGATGCAGATGGCCAAGACCTCGGCTGCGTTGACGCAGTTGTCGCGCCACCGTCTGCCCTTCATTTCGGTGCTGACCGACCCCACCATGGGCGGTGTGTCGGCCAGTTTCGCCATGCTGGGCGACCTGATCGTGGCCGAGCCCAATGCGCTGATCGGCTTCGCCGGCCCGCGCGTGATCGAGCAGACCGTGCGCGAGACGCTGCCGGAAGGCTTTCAGCGTGCGGAATTTCTGGTCGACAAGGGGGCCATCGACCGCATCATCGACCGCCGCCAGATGCGCGACGAACTCGCCGCCGCGCTGGCGATAATGATGGGCCGGCCTGCGCTTGCCGCCTGATTGCCCAGGCGAATGTAAGCGCGAAGGACGCCGAGGGGCGCGAAGGCGCCACACTGCGTGTCGATGTGCGATCTGCCTGATTGACCTTTGTGTCGCTTCGCGCTCTTTGCGGTGATTTGATCGTGCAGCGTTTACCCTCTCTTGAAGCTTGGCTGGCGCGGCTGGAGCAGTTGCATCCCAGCGCCATTGAACTGGGTCTCGATCGGGTGCGCCGCGTCAAGGGTGCGATGGGGCTTGTTCCGGCTTTCCCGCTCATCCTCGTTGGCGGTACCAACGGCAAAGGCTCCACCTGCGCCTATCTGGAGGCCATCCTCAGCGCCGCCGGCTACAAGACCGGCCTGTACACCTCGCCGCACCTGCTGCGCTACAACGAGCGGGTGCGGATTGCCGGCAGGGAGGCGAGCGACGCCGAACTGGTCGCTGCGTTTGAAAAAATCGATGCGGCGCGCGGCAACACCTCGCTGACCTATTTCGAATTCGGCACGCTCGGCGCGATGCAGCAGTTCATCGCCGCCGGCGTCGACGTCGCCATCCTGGAAGTCGGCCTCGGCGGCCGGCTCGACGCGGTGAACGTGTTCGACGCCGATGCCGCAATTGTCACCAGCGTCGATCTCGACCACATGGATTATCTGGGCGACACCCGCGAGAAAATTGGTTTTGAGAAGGCGGGCATTTACCGTGCCGGTCGCCCAGCCATCTGTGCTGATCCGGCGCCGCCCGCCAGCCTGCTCGAGTACGCCCGCCGCCTCGGCGCCGACCTGCGGTGCGTGGAGCAGGACTTTTCCGCGCAGCGCGAGGAGGATCATTGGATCTATCGCGGCCCGGAGATAAGCGGGGTGGCGTTGCCGCTGCCCGCCATGGCGGGCGCGTACCAGCTGCGCAATGCAGCCGGTGCGCTGGCCGTGCTGGAGGCCTTGCGCACCCGTGTGCCGGTGAGCGATTCGGCGATACGCCAGGGGCTGGCCTTGGCACGCGTGCCGGGGCGGTTCCAGCGCATTGCCCGTGCGCCCGATGTCATTCTCGACGTGGCGCACAACCCGGCAGCGGCGCGGGCGCTCGCCGCTACCTTGCACGAGCAGCCGGTGGCCGGGCGCACGCTGGCGGTGGTGGGCATGCTGGCCGACAAGGACGCGGCGGGCGTGTTCGCCGCATTGCGTGGCGAGATTGATGCGTGGTGGACGTGCACGCCTGATTCGCCGCGCGCGCAGGATGCCGCGGCGCTGGCGGCCCTCCTGCGCACCCAGGCGGGCAGCGCACCGATCCGCGTGCAGCCGGATGTGAACGCGGCGCTCGCGGAGGCGCAAAGCGCAGCGCATGAAGGTGATAGAATTCTCGTCTTCGGTTCGTTCTATACCGTTGCCGCCGTGCTCGACCATGCCACCACCCAGCAGTGAAAATGACCTTAAACGCCGCGCCCGGCGCCGCCTGATCGGCGCGGTTGCGCTGACCCTGCTGGCGGTGATCGTGCTGCCGCTGCTGCTGGAAGACGAGCCGCCGCCGGCGAGTTCGCTGGCAGTGCGCATGGTGGCCGCACCGGAACCGGCACTCGATCAAGCGGCGCCGCCGGACCCGGCTGACGAACCTGTCGTGGCGGCCGCGCCGGCGCCGCCCATTCCCCGCCAGCCTGTGCCGCAGGCTGAGCCCGCCACGTCCGCACCCGAACCTGAGCCCAGGGCTGCACCGGTCAAAGCTGAAAAGGCCAAGCCGACGCCCAGGCCACAGCCTTCCAGGCCCGCTGCGACGCCTGCGTCGCCGGCCCAATCCGCTGCAGCCAGCGAGGCATTCGTGGTGCAACTGGTCGCCCTGTCCGATTCCGCCAAGGCCCAGGCACTCAAAGCGCGCGCCGCCCAGGCCGGGTTGCCGGCCTACACGGACAAGGTGGGTGCCTTGACGCGCGTGCGGGTGGGCCCCTATCCATCGCGCGAAGCCGCCGTGGCGGCCGCGGTGAAACTGGCCGAGAGCGGCATGTCCGGGCAGGTGCTCACAAAATGAGCATGCTCGACCTCATCGTGTTGCTGGTGCTGATCCTCACCGTGGTGCGCGGCCTGATGCGCGGCATGGTCGACACGCTGTTTTCGCTGGTAGCCTGGGTGCTGGCGTTTGTGCTGGGCAAGTGGGGTGCATTGATGGTGGCGCCGCTGCTGCCGATCGGGATCGAAAACCCGGCGATTCGCTATTTTGCCGGCTTTGCGGTGATTTTTCTGCTGGTGCTGATCGGCGTGCTACTGCTGGGGCATGCGCTGGCTTCGCTGGTCAAGGCAGTTGGACTGGGCAGCGCCGACAAGGTGCTGGGCGGGGTGCTGGGGCTAGCCAAGGGGTTGGTGATACTGATCGGCCTGACGCTTGCAGCCGGGCTGACCTCGCTGCCGCGCACCGACTTCTGGAAACATGCCATGCTGTCGGGCAGCCTGCAGTCGATGGCGCAGCGCGCCTTGCCGCTTGTGCCGGCAGATGTGGCGAAATACATTCGCTTTGATTAATCTTATGGATGGGTGCGCAGCATGTGCGGGGTAATCGGAGTCGTTGCCAATACGGCGGCTAATCAGTTCCTGTACGACGGGCTGATGGTGCTGCAGCATCGCGGTCAGGACGCGGCCGGGATCGTGACAGCGGAAGAAAGCCGCTTTCACATGCACAAGGGGCCGGGGCTGGCGCGCGACGTGTTCCGCACGCGCGACATGCGCAGTCTGCTCGGCGACATGGGGGTGGCGCATGTGCGCTATCCCACTGCGGGCAGCGCGTCGTCGTCGGCCGAATCGCAGCCGTTCTACGTGAATTCGCCGTATGGCATTGTCCTGGGGCACAACGGCAACCTCACCAACACCCACGAACTGAAGGAATCGCTGTTCCGCACCGACCTGCGCCACGTCAACACCAATTCGGATTCCGAAGTGTTGCTGAACGTGCTGGCGCATGAGCTGCAGGTGCGCGCCTCTGGGCGGCAGCTCAGCCTGGACACGATTTTCGGCGCCGTATCGGGCGTGCATGCGCGCTGCAAGGGTGCCTATGCGGTGACGGCCTTCATCGCTGGTTATGGTCTGCTGGCGTTCCGCGATCCGTACGGCATCCGTCCGCTGGTGATCGGTGTCAACGACCAGGCCATGCCGCACGAATACATCGTGGCGTCGGAAAGCGTGGCGATCGACGCGCTGGGGTTTCGCCTGCTGCGCGATGTGGCGCCGGGCGAGGCGGTGTTCATCGATTACCAGCGCCAGCTGCACAGTCGCATGTGCAGTGCCAAGTCAGTGCTCAATCCCTGCATTTTCGAATACGTCTACCTGGCGCGCCCTGATTCGGTGATGGACGGCGTCTCGGTCTACAGTACGCGTCTGGCCATGGGGGTGTCGCTGGCCGAAAAGATCAAGCGTGAATTTTCCCACCTGAAAATCGACGTGGTGATTCCGATTCCCGACACCAGCCGTCCCTCCGCGCTGCAACTGGCCAATCACCTCAATGTGCCGTACCGCGAAGGTTTCATCAAGAACCGCTACATCGGCCGCACCTTCATCATGCCTGGGCAGGCGCTGCGCAAGAAATCGGTGCGGCAGAAACTCAATGCCATCGGCGAAGAGTTCAAGGGCAAGAACGTGCTGCTGGTCGACGACTCCATCGTGCGCGGCACCACCAGCCGCGAGATCGTGCAGATGGCGCGCGATGCCGGCGCCGCGCAGGTGTATTTCGCCTCGGCCTCGCCGCCGGTACGTTTCTCCAACGTGTACGGCATCGACATGCCGACGCGCAACGAACTGATCGCCAATGGCCGCAACGACGCGGAGATCGCGCGCGAGATCGGCTGCGATGCGATGATCTATCAGGACCTCGACGCCATGGTCAGCGTGGTCCGTGCGGGCAACCCGGCGATTCCCGACTTCGATACCTCGTGCTTCGACGGCCGTTACGTCACCGGCGACGTCACGCCGGAATACCTCAATTACGTTGAGGCGGTGCGCAACGGCGAAACCTCGGCGCCGTCGGCCCTGTCCACCCAGCAACTTGACCTGAACCTGGCAACCAACAGCTGACGCGCATGGAAGACCATTACGACCTCGAAACCCTAGCGGTGCGCGCCGGCACGGTGCGCAGCCAGTTCAACGAACACTCGGAGGCGCTATTCCTCACCTCCAGCTTCGTGTTCAGGAGCGCGGCCGAAGCGGCGGCGCGCTTCAAGGGCGAACAGCCCGGCCCGATCTACGCGCGCTTCACCAACCCCACCGTCAGCATGATGGAAACGCGGCTCGCCGCGCTTGAAGGCGCCGAGCGCTGCGTGGCGTTTGCGTCCGGCATGGCGTCGATCCTGGCGACCGTGATGGGGCTGATGAAGGCTGGCGAGCACGTCGTCGCGTCGCGCTCGATTTTCGGTTCCACCGTGCAGCTGTTTTCCAACATCCTCGGCCGCTTCGGCATCGAGACGACCTATGTGTCGCCCACCGACCCGGCGGAATGGCAGGCGGCGGTGAAGCCGAACACCAAGCTGTTCTTCGTCGAGTCGCCGTCCAATCCGCTGACCGAAGTGAGCGACATTCGCGCGCTCGCCGATATCGCCCACGAAGCAGGCGCATGGCTCGCGGTCGACAACTGCTTCTGCTCGCCTGCGCTACAACAACCGCTGAAACTCGGCGCCGACATCGTGATCCATTCCGCCACCAAATATCTCGACGGCCAGGGCAGGGTGCTCGGCGGCGCGGTGCTCGGCAGCCAAACGCTGATGGAAGGCGTCTACACTTTCCTGCGCACCGCCGGGCCAACGCTGTCGGCATTCAACGCATGGGTGATCCTGAAAGGCATGGAGACGCTCGCGCTGCGCATGGAGGCGCATTCGAAAAACGCGCTGGCGCTAGCGCAATGGCTGGAAGCGCAGCCGCAGGTTTCGCGCGTGTGGTATCCCGGCTTGCCGTCGCACCCGCAGCATCAACTGGCGATGGCGCAGCAAAAAACCGGCGGCGGCATCGTCGCGTTCGAGCTCAAGGGCGGCCAGGCTGCCGCGTGGAAGCTGATCGATTCGACGAAAATGCTGTCGATCACCGCCAACCTGGGCGACACCAAGTCCACCATCACCCATCCGGCGACCACCACGCACAGCCGGATGACGGCGGAACAGCGCGCGGCCGCCGGTATCGGCGACGGCCTCGTGCGCATCGCGGTAGGGCTGGAGTCGGTGGCTGATATTCAGGCCGATCTGGAACGGGGGCTTTCAGCATGAGACGGTGGATGCTGCTGTGTGTGTTCGCCGTAGGCGCGGCCCACGGCGCCGACATGACGGCGCTACGCTATATGGATGCGGACCCGGGCGATCTCCCTTACCTGACGCGCATCCTGCTGACGCCGGACTTCATGCGGCTGGACGACGGCAACGACGACGGCGATTTCGTCCTGCTGGACCGGCGCCAGCAGAAGGTCATCAACGTGATGCGCGGCAACCAGATGGCGATGGTGTTCAGCGCCGGCACGCTGCCGCCGAGGCCGGTCGGCTGGAAACCCGTTCTCGACGTGCAGGCAGGCGCGCCCGGCACCCAGCGTTTCAGCCTGACGGTCAAGGGTGTGGTGTGCAGCGAAGGCGTTGCGGCCGCGCGTGCGGCGCCGGATGCGGCGCGCGCAATGGCCGAATTGAAATCCATCCTGGCGCCGATGCAGTACCGCGTGTGGCAGGATTCGCCGGCCGAAATCCAGCACGACTGCGATCTGGCGAATCAGGTGTGGGAGTCGGGCGCCACGCTGAAACTCGGCCTGCCGCTGGAGGAGCGCGAGTTAACCGGGCGCACACGGCAATTCGAAAGCGAATCGACGCAACCGCTGCGGCCGGAACTGTTTCGGGTGCCGGACGGCATGCCGCTGATTGACGCACCCTCATAAATCCCCGGTTTTGAGCGAGCAGCCGGCGGCATCGCACACCACGTAGCCCCAGCGGGCGTACCAGTCCGGCAGCACCCAGCGTTCGCACGCGTGGCCGTCGACGGCATGCAGATGCTGCGCCGGCCGGTGGGTGTGCCCATGAATCAGGCGGCCGACCCGGTGTTCGCGCAGCACGCGCACCACTTCGTCGGCATTCACATCCATGATCTCCGTCGGCTTGGCAGCCTTGGCCGCTTCGCTGCCGGCGCGCGCCTGGCGCGCGAGGCGGCGGCGCAGCCCGTAGGGCAGTCGCCGCAGCATCGACAGGGTCAGCGGGTGCCGTGCGCGGCGGCGAAAGGTTTGGTAGGCCGTGTCGTCGGTGCATAGCGTGTCGCCATGCATCAGCAGCGTCGGCAC
>JAUXVT010000024.1 GCA_030680405.1 Thiobacillus sp.
GCTGGCGAAGTGGCGGGCGTCCCGACAGCTAGCTGGAAAACGGACTTGGCAAGGTCAACGGCTACGGTAGTAGACTTCATCTCGGACTCCTTTCGTTGAAGACATCTGATCCCCATCCCCATGAAGACCAGTGACGCCAACGTTGGGCGTACCACAAGATGCACAACTAAATAGGAATTGCGTGTCAAACAATCATCTGCGAATAGAGCGCTGTGTGTCTTCGTGAACTCATCGCATGAATCGCTGGGCAGAAAGGAGAACCTGTATGTCTGAGCTGAAATCCTATGTTGTGTGGGATGCGAGCACCCGCTGGTTTCACTGGATCAATGCGCTTTGCGTCATTGGGCTTGCGTTTGTGGGTTTCGTGATTCTCCACGCGAGCGATCTCGACGTCTCGAATGCAGGCAAAGCAACCCTTAAAACGATCCACGTCTGGATTGGCTACCTCTTCGTGCTGAACCTGCTCTGGCGCATCGTATGGGCCTTTCTCGGCAACCGTTATGCCAAGTGGCGTTCGATCCTTCCCGGGGGCAAGGGATACTTTCAAGCGCTACGCAGCTATGCCGCGGCCTTCATCGCCGGTCATCCCGAACAATACGTCGGCCACAACCCAGCCGGGCGATTGGGGATAGGCGTGTTGTTTCTCCTCATCACGATTCTGGCGATCACCGGCCTGGTACTGGCGGGCACTGACCTATTCTACCCGCCGCTAGGGCATTGGATCGCGCAGTGGGTGGCGGCGCCTGATGTCGCGCCGGGTTCGCTAAGGCCCTATGCGCCCGAGATGTATGACGTGGCAGCCTATGAAAGCATGCGCGCTTACCGTAACCCTTTTGCAATGGTCCACCTATACAGCTTTTATGTGCTGGTTGTGGTCGTGGTGCTGCACGTGGTGTCGGTAGTCATCACGGAGTTGAGGGAAGGCGGCAACATCATTTCCGCCATGTTCACGGGACGAAAGACTATTAGCGGGCGTCCCGTGGATGAAGGACGCAGTAACGATGGCTGAGATCTCATGGCTCAACGAGCGCCCAACAAAGCGCTCAAGCGGACGCGCTGCGCGCACCGCTTAGCTCTGCGTTGGGCATTACGAAAGTTCCAGCGAGCCGCTGGCAAAGAGTTCAGTTATTGCTTACTGTCGTCACACTAGTTAGTCGTTCAATCAACGGAGGTAAATCATTATGCAAGGAGATGAAACGCGGGAAGGAGAAAGAAACGAAACCATTGAAGAATTATCAAATTTACTTTTCGTTGTTCAAGAAATGGGGCGCAGGCTTTCGTATGAAACGCATCAAGAAGCATATGACTTGGTACGGGAGCTAAACGAGCTTTTGCATCAATCCAGCGCGAAATTGGAACTGATTCGGAAAATATCTGATTAGCGTAGCGACCGCGAAATGCCCAACTTTACGTTAGGCTTCTCCGACGGCTGACTCTTTGCAATCCTCAATCATCGAGTTTCGCACCGACCGTATCGAGGGGCTTGTGGTTGGGGTGGTGCTGGTCTTTGTCGGAAGTGGTGCACTGGCTTTCTGGAAAGTTGAGCAGAGCATACATTGGCCGCTGGCCATGATTTTGTTAATCGACGCATTATTTGTCGGACTTGGCCTATTCCTGATCGGCTTTCGGCGCGTGATGCGACTGGAACGCAAACGCGGCGTAAGCGAGCTGCGTACTTTATTCGGCGTGAAGGTGGCTCAATGGAACTACCCTATGGCTGACTTCGAGGCCGTCGGCAGCCATGGCTCAACCACGGAAATACTGTCTCTGGATATTGTGCTGTTCAGGCATGGCGGTGTGCATCTCACCCTGCGCAAGATGCTGAGCGATGTCGACGCAAAACGTGAGATAACACGAGTAGCGCAATGCCTTGAGCTGCCTGCTGAATACGAGCCGAGGGTGCGCCTGTATCGGATCGGGCGCTAAATGGAATCATCATCAAACGTGTGCGATTACTCTGCTTGGCATCCGCTAATGTCAAACTCTAGGCATGTTCAACGATGGAGGTGAAGCCTTGGCAATAGGTTGGATCACAGCGCTGAAGATCATTCCCTGGGGTGACGTTCTTGAGGCGGCTCCACACATCGTCAAGGGAGCGAAGCGTCTTTTCGCCACAACCAAGGACAACGCGGCCGGCGATCCTGTCATTTCACCCGCACCATCCAGTGCGTCCTCGGAGAACGACAGATTCGCGAATCTGGACAATCGCGTTCTTCAAATTCAGGCGAAGGTCGATGAACTGGGTGCTGAACAAAAATCATCGGCGGAACTGATCAAATCGCTCGCCGAGCAGAATGCGCGTGTGGTTGAAGCCATCGAGGTCCTTCGAATACGAACGAAGATTCTCATTATTGCGTGTGTTTCGTTGGGCATCGCGCTGGCGGCATTCACACTTTGGGTTGCGGTGAAGTGAACATCGCGTATTGTCCTTCCCGCCCCAACCGCACGCTTAACCCGGCGGTCAAAGTGAACGCGCCGAAACGCGTCCCCTACTTGGCGGGCACCGGCTACCTTGGACGTTGGGCGGTCTTGCACAGCAGGAGAGTCGTTACTTCATGAAGGAAATCATGTACAGCCAAAGCAGCGCCTTGATCGTGTCAGTGCTCTTTATATGCATGCTGCTTTCCATGGAAATTGGCTTTTGAAGCGATCGTCGCAAACAGGCGAGCGCGACTGAAGCGATCACGCAAGCCAATGTTGTCCTGGCCTCGATGCTAGGCCTGCTGGCGCTGTTGCTGGCTTTCACATTCTCTGCGGCTCTGCAACGCTACGATGATCGTAGCCAGACGGTCGTGGCCGAAGCCGATGCCATCGGGACCACGTATCTCAGGGCGCGACTTCTTCCCAGGGGGATGCACGATGAAGTGCAGGCACTGCTTCGCCAATACCTGGATGTTCGCATTCAGGAAGGCCGCGTCGATGCCACTGAGCCCGTGTTGCACGAATCGCTGCTGCACCAGGCGAAACTGATGGAGGCACAACTGTGGAGCCAAGCTGTGAGGGCAGCGGAACAGGCCCCAGGGCCTGTCACCAGTGGGCTCTTCATCCAGTCCCTGAATGAACTCATCGATACATCCGGCACCAGGAATGCGGCCTTGAATCGACATGTACCGGAAATCGTGCTCTTCCTGATGTTCGCGACGATCGTGTTGACAACGGCCACGCTCGGCTATGCATCGGGAATTGCCGGGCACCGGGTAACCCTCGCGGCATTTGTTCTGGTGATGCTCATCGCCCTGGTCGTCTACCTCATTATTGACCTGGACAGGCCCCGGCGTGGCTCTATCCAGGTGAGCCATGAAAATATGCTGAGCCTTCAGCAAACCATTGGAACCGCGCCAGGACACCCCGCCCAACCCGACAGTCCACCGAATGCGCCGCAAGCGCCGCGCTGGTGATTTTCGAGGTTGCGCCCCATAGTTCGTCCTCGACCAGTCAGGGAGTCACACATGAACCGTTCGCTGCTCTTCGTCTCTTCGGCGCTGCTAGTAGTATTGTCGTCTGCGGCCTTCGGTGTGGATGGTGTCATCGCGATCAAGAGCCCCTTCGCGGCCATGGACACGATCGAAGAGAACGCCAAGCAACGTGGGCTCACTGTCTTCGCGCGGATTGACCACGCCGCCGGTGCTGCAAAGATTGGCAAGACACTTCGGCCCACCGAGGTGCTCATCTTTGGCAATCCGCAGGGTGGCACACCATTCATGGAATGCGCGCAGTCCGTGGGCATTGATCTTCCGCTCAAGGCACTTGTATGGGAGGACGCCCACGGCCAGGCCTGGCTCGGCTACAACGACCCCGCGTTCCTGGCACAGCGCCATGGTGTGGCGCAGTGCCCTGCGGTAGGCGGTCTGAGCAAGGCCCTGACTGGGCTTGCTCAGGCAACCGTCGCACGCTGAACCGGTGGGACCCAAGTCAGGCGTTTGGCTTCAGCGTTCACACGGAATTACTTTTCATCGTGTGAACAGCTGGAGACAATCGGCGGGAAAATGCCTTACTCTATTAGCTTAATTCTCAAACCAGTAGAAGAGACGTCAAATGGCCAAACCCAATTATGCTTTTGCGAAGCGTCAGCGAGACCTCGCCAAGAAACAGAAGAAGGAAGAGAAGCAACAGCGGAAAACCGTGACAGGCGACAACCAGCCTCAGGATGATCAGTTGCAAGAGGTTCTGCCGCAGCCGATCGACGACGATAAACCGGCCGCCTGACCCTGCCGGACGGCTCAGGATCCGTACCATGCGCTCGCGTGTGGCGCCCAACCCGGCCCATGCGGCGGACGGCCCAACGGCAACTGCGCCGCTTCGCGCCGGCAAAGGCACGACACTCGGACAGGCTACCGAGCAGGAGCGCCAGAACCACGACATGCATAAGGTAGCGAGATGGACATCCGGGTAAAGCGTGTCTATGAAGCACCGTCCTCCGGGGACGGCATGCGGATACTGGTTGACCGGCTGTGGCCACGTGGACTCACCAAGGAAAAAGCCCACGTCGATCTGTGGCTGAAGGAGCTTGCGCCCAGCACAGAACTGCGCAAGTGGTTCAATCACGATCCTGCAAAGTGGGAAGAATTCCAGCAGCGCTACGTGCAGGAGTTGCGCCAGCAGCCAGCGGTGCTGGAACGTTTGACCGAGCTGATCGGCAGCGGATCAGCGACCTTGCTGTTCGGGTCGAAGGAAGAACGTTTCAACGATGCCGTGGCCCTGAAAGCGTTCATGCTGGCCCGCGACAAATAATCGCTGCACCCTGTTCCAACATGCCAGCCGTCCTGCGCGCCGTTCAGGCCGACATCACCACCCTTGCGGTCGATGCCATCGTCAATGCAGCCAATACGTCGCTGCTCGGCGGCGGCGGGGTCGACGGCGCGATCCATCGCGCTGCCGGGCCCGACCTGTTGGCCGAATGCCGCCTGCTTGACGGCTGCAAGACCGGCGACGCAAAACTCACCCAAGGCTACCGGCTTCCTGCCAGGTTCGTCATCCACACCGTCGGTCCGGTCTGGCACGGCGGCAACCGCGGCGAGCCTGAACTGCTCGCATCCTGCTACCGGCGCTGCATCGAAGTGGCCGCGCAGAACGGCATTCATACCTTGGCGTTCCCGGGCATCAGCACCGGGGTTTACGGCTATCCCGTCGAGCGTGCCGCGAGGGTTGCCATCGCGACGGTCCGCGCCGCCGTGCCGGCGTTTCCGGCCATCCGGGAAGTGATCTTCTGCTGCCATTCTGCGGCCGACCTCGCCATCTACCAGGCGTTGCTTGCCGACGCAGCGAGCTGACCGCGCATGGACGTGGTGCTGATTCACGGCATGGGAAGAACGCCGCTCTCCATGATGCGGCTGCGCCTACGGTTGCGGCGGGCCGGCCACCATCCGATCCTGTTTGGCTACTCCCCCACGTTTGAAACCTTGCAGGGTGCGACCACACGCCTGGTGAAATTGATCGAACGGCGGGTGGACACCCGGCACTACGCGCTGGTGGGACATTCTCTCGGGACGGTGATCATCCGGTCGGCGCTCGGCCATCTGGAAAGCCGGGCGCCATGCGCCTGCTTTTTCTTGGCGCCGCCGATGCTTGCCTGCAAGGCCGCCCGGGGGTTTCCCGCTTCCGGCTATACAGATTATTGACGGGTGAAATGGGCCAGTTGCTGGCGGACGAGTCGTTCATGCTGCGGTTGCCGATGCCGCCGGTTCCCACCCGGATCTATGCAGGGGTCGGCGGCCCGCGCGCATCCTGGTTGCCGTTCGGCATGGAAGCCAACGATGGCATCCTCAGCGTGCCGGAAGCCACCGGCCGCTATATAGCGTTGGCCGTCGAGGTGCCGTCCCTTCATACTTTCATCATGAACTCGAAGCGGGTTTACGATGACATGATCCGGTTCATCCAGACGCTTGAACCGACAGCGCATCCGGGCGGAACGCTTCACCAGGAGTAAAACCATGGAACCCCGCATCAGCCTCATCACCCTCGGCGTGGCCGACCTTGCGCGAGCCACCCGCTTCTACGAGGAATGCCTTGGCCTGCCGCGGCTGGAAACACCGCCGTCGATCACCTTCTTCGAACTCGGCAAGACCTGGCTGGCGCTGTGGTCACGCGAAAGCCTGGCTGCCGACGCCGGCCTAGCGCCGGAAGGATCCGGTTTTCGCGGCTTCGCGCTGGCGCATAACGTGCGCTCGCCGACGGAAGTGGATGCGCTGCTGGCCCGGGTGGCCGCCTATGGTGCCACGGTCACCAAGCCCGGACAGGCGACAGACTGGGGCGGTTACTCCGGCTACTTCACCGACCCCGACGGCTTCCTGTGGGAGGTTGCGCATAACCCGGATTTTCCCCATGTCTGAGCAGATGACAGAACAGCCCATGATCCGACTGCCCAATTCATTGAATGCCTGGGGAACGCCCGCTTTCGAGGCGGCGCTCAAGCAGGAAATCGAACAACTGGATGCGTGGCAGCTTCCGCTGCAGCAGGGACTATCAGCCAGCAGCCATGTGACGGAACGGCCGTTCCAGGCGATGATCATCGGCGCAAGCGAGGACGCCGGTCTGCTCCGAGTGAAGGCGGGGATTTTCTATACAGGGGTGATTGCAGGATGCAGTTGCGCGGACGACCCCACGCCGGTCAATGAACTGAATGAATACTGCGTGCTGCAGTTCGACATCGACACGATGACGGCCGAAACCACGGTGACGCTGCTGGCGGAATAGGCGGGGTTTGCCGCTGCGGTCTGAGGAAGCTTATTGGCTGGCCGGGCCCAGTTCAAGTTCCTCCGCGTAGGGTCGGCTCGGATACTGGAAGGCAACCGGTCCATCGGGTTTCGCATGGACGAACTGGTGGACGAAGGGGTCGGTCGAATCGACCATCTCGGCGGCGTTGCCTTCGGCCACCACCACGCCGTCGTGGATGAAATAAACATAGTCGGCGACCTTCAGCGATTCCGACACGTCGTAGGTCACCACGATCGAGGTCAGCCCGAGTGCATCGTTCAGACGCCGGATCAGATTGGCGATGGTGTTGAGCGAGATCGGGTCGAGCCCGGCGAAAGGCTCGTCGTACATGATCAGCATGGGGTCGAGCGCAATGGCCCGGGCGAGCGCCACGCGGCGCTCCATGCCGCCCGACAGTTCGCTGGTTCGCAGGGCGTGCGCGCCGCGCAGGCCGACGGCGTGGAGCTTCATCAGCACCAGGTCGTGGATGACGTCCTCCGGCAGATCGGTATGCTCGCGCATCGGGTAGGCGATGTTGTCGAACACCGACAGATCGCTGAACAGCCCGCTGACCTGGAACATCATGCCCATCTTGCGCCGCATCGCGTAGAGCTCGGTGTTGTTCAGCGTGTGGACCACCTGGCCATCGAATGTCACGCTGCCGCGCGAAGGCCTGAGCTGGCCGCCGAAATGACGCAACAGCGTGGTCTTGCCGCAGCCGCTGACGCCGAGGATGGCGACCACCTTGCCGCGCGGAATGGCGAGGTTGATGCCCTTGAGCACGGCATTGCTGCCAAACGAGAAATGCAGGTCGCTGACCTCGACCAGGTTTCCTGACGCGTGCTTCAAGGCTTTGTTTTCCGGGGCAGGTGGATTCATCTTGTTCAGTTGCGCGCGGGATCAGTCCGCCGGCAGCAACGCGTCCGGCGCTTCCAGCGCGGCCTTCACCGCAACCAGAAACTGCACCGCGTCGCGCCCGTCGATCAGCCGGTGATCGTAGGTGAGCGCCAGATACATCATCGGGCGGATCACCACCTGGCCGTTTTCGGCGACCGGGCGATCCTGGATGGTGTGCATGCCGAGGATGGCCGACTGCGGCGGGTTGAGGATGGGGGTGGACAGCAGCGAGCCGAACACGCCGCCGTTGGTGATGGAAAACGTGCCGCCATTCAAGTCCTCAAGGGTGAGCTTGGTCTCGCGCGCGCGGCGGGCGAAGTCGGCGATGGCCGCCTCGATTTCGGCCGATGACAGCGTCTGCGCGCGGCGCAGAATCGGCACCACCAGCCCGCGCGGGCTGGAGATGGCAATGCCGATGTCGACATCGCCTTGCCACACGATGTCGTTGCCGTCGATGGCAGCGTTGACGATGGGAAACTGCTGCAATGCCTGGCACACCGCGCGCACGAAGAACGACATGTAGCCGAGCTTGACGCCGTGCTTGACCTCGAATTCGGCCTTGAAACGCTGGCGCAGTTCGTTCACCGGCTGCATGTTCACCTCGTTGAAGGTGGTGAGCATGGCGGCGGTATGCTGCGCTGCAACCAGACGTTCGGCCACACGCTGGCGCAGGCGCGACATCGGTTCGCGACGGCTTTCTCCTGGCGGGATGACGATGACGGTCGGCGCAGCGGGGAGCGGCACGCTGGCCTTTTGCACCAGCGCGGCAGCCGTCGGCGTGACGGGCGTTGCGGCGGCAGGCTGTACGGGCTTCTCGGCGGGCGTTGCTGAAACCAGGGTTTCGCCGGTTTCAATTACCGCCACCACCTCATCGGCCTTGACCACCGCGCCTTCGGGCTGGCGCAGTTCGACCAGCGTGCCGGACGCCGGCGCAGGGATTTCCAGGATCACCTTGTCGGTTTCCAGATCAACCAGGGTTTCGTCGCGCGCAACCGTCTCGCCGACCTGCTTGCGCCACGGCAGCAGGGTGCCGCTGGCGACCGAATCAGACAAGGTCGGCACACGCACTTCAAGCTTCATAAGAGGTCTCCAGCGCGTCGCTCAGCAAGGCTTCCAGTTCCGCCCGGTGGCGCGAGACATAGCCCGATGCCGGCGCAGCGGCGGCGGGGCGCCCCGCGTACTGAAAGCGTCGCCCGGCGGGTGCGCCGTGATTGAGATGATGCAGGGTCTGAAACCACGCGCCCTGGTTCATCGGTTCTTCCTGTGCCCAGACGAAGGTGTCGGCCTGCGGATAGGCACCCAGCACCGCGCGAAATTCCGCTTCGGGGAAAGGATAGAGCTGCTCCACCCGCACCAGCGCAACGTCGTCCAATCCGCGCGCCGCACGCGCAGCTTCGAGGTCGAACCACACGCGCCCGCTGCAAGCCACCACGCGCTTTGCCTGACGCGGTGCGCGCGGATCGTCGATGACGGGCAGGAATGCCCCACTGCTCAAGTCCGCCAGCGACGAGGTGGAGGCGGGATGGCGCAGCAGGCTCTTCGGGCTCATGACCACCAGCGGCTTGCGCTGCGGGCGCACGATCTGCCGGCGCAGCAGGTGGAACATCTGCGCGGGCAGGGTCGGCATGCAAACCTGGATGTTGTCCTGCGCGCACAGTTGTAGAAAGCGTTCCAGCCGCGCCGAGGAGTGCTCCGGCCCCTGCCCTTCGAAGCCATGCGGCAACAGCAGCGTGAGCCCGCACTGTCGCCCCCATTTGGCTTCGCCGCTGGTGATGAACTGGTCGATCACCACCTGTGCGCCATTGGCGAAGTCGCCAAATTGCGCCTCCCATACCACCAGCGTGTCGGGATCGGCGGTGGCGTAGCCGTACTCGAACGCCAGCACGGCTTCTTCCGACAGCAGCGAATCGATGATGGTGAAGTTGCCCTGACGTTCATGGATGTGTTCGAGCGGGATATACACGCCGCTCTGGCGCCGTTCGCGCTTCTGATCGTGCCACACCGCGTGGCGGTGGAAGAAGGTGCCGCGCGCCGAATCCTGCCCCGACACCCGCACGTTGTGGCCGGCGTCGAGCAGGGTGGCGTAGGCCAGATGCTCGGCGTAACCCCAGTCCACCGGCAGTTCGCCCGCGCGCATCCTGCGGCGGTCGTCCAGCACCTTCTGCACCCGCGAATGCAGTTCGATCTCATGCTGCAGCGTAGTGATGCGTTCGCCCAGGAAATCCAGCCGCGCGGCCGGCACCGCGGTCGCCACCTCAGCGGTCTGGGCGCCCTTGAAGCGGCCCCAGTCCATGCTGAAGGTTTCCTTGAAGTCGGACAGCGCGGGCGGGCTCAGCGACTCGCCGTGCTCCAGCCGCTCGCGGCAATCGTCCACCATGTCGTCGGCCTGCGCCTGGGTCAACACCCCCTCGTCGACCAGCCGCTGCGCATACAGGATGCGCGTGCTGGGATGCGCCTGGATGCGGCGATACATCAGCGGCTGGGTGGCGAGCGGTTCGTCCTGCTCGTTGTGGCCATGGCGGCGGTAGCACACCAAGTCGATGAAGCAGTTCTTGTGGAAGGTATAGCGGTAATCGACCGCCGTCTGCACCGCAAAGGCCACCGCCTCGGGATCGTCGCCGTTGACGTGCAGCACCGGCGCCTCGACCATCTTCGCCACGTCGGTGCAGTACAGCGTCGAGCGCACGTCGCGCGGGTCGGAAGTGGTGAAACCGATCTGGTTGTTGATGACGATGTGGATCGCGCCGTGGTTGCGGAAGCCGCGCGTCTGCGACATGTTGAGGCTTTCCATCACCACGCCCTGTCCCGACAGCGCGGCGTCGCCGTGCAGGATCACCGGCACCACTTCGTAGCCGAGCGCGTCACCGCGCCGGTCCTGCCGCGCACGCACGGAGCCACGCACCACCGGATGCACGATTTCGAGATGCGAGGGATTGAACGCCAGCGCCACATGCACCGGGCCGTACGGCGTGGCGAAATCGGTGGAAAAACCCTGATGGTATTTGACGTCGCCCGACAGCGGCGAATCGGGATAGCCGTTCGGTGGTTCCTCGTACAGACTTTCCAGCGAGCGCCCCATGATGTTGGCCAGCACGTTGATGCGCCCGCGATGCGCCATGCCCATCACGATTTCCTTGGCGCCATGGCGGGCACAGCGCTCGATCATCTGGTCGAGCAAGGGGATCAGGCTCTCGCCGCCTTCGAGCGAAAAACGCTTTTGCCCGACATGGCGCGTGTGGAGGAATTTTTCCAGCGTCTCGGCGTCGGTCAGCCGCTTGAGCAGCTTTTTTTTCAGGGCGGACGAAACGCCGAAGCGTCCCTGTGCGATTTCGATGCGCTCCTGCAGCCAGCGTTTGCGCGCGACGTCGGTAATGTGCATGTATTCGACGCCGACGTGGCCGCAATACGCCATGCGCAGGCGCTGCAGGATGTCGGCCAGGGTGGTGCGTTCCACCCCGCACAGTGAGCCGGTCTCGAACTCGCGCGTGAGATCCGCTTCGGTCAGGCCGTAGTGTGCGGGATCGAGTTCAAATGTCGGCGGCGGCTCGAAACGCCGCAAGGGGTCGAGTTCAGCTTTTCGCACGCCCAGGTAGCGATAGGCATTGATGAGCCGCAACACGGCAACCTGCGCGGCATCCGATCCTGCTGCCGCTCCCGGAAACGGCTGATCCAGCCAAGGGGCCAGTGCGTCGTCGCTGAATTGTTCCAGATACGCCGTATTGCCGGCATACAGCGGCGAAGTCAGGTGCCAGTCAGGGGCGCTCATGCAGGATCAGTCGGTCGGGATGCGGCGGCTTACGCCCCACGGTGGTCCAGCGGCACGAATTCGCGCCGCGCCGAACCGGTGTAGAGCTGGCGCGGACGGCCGATCTTGTGGCCGGGGTCGGACAGCATTTCGTGCCACTGAGCGACCCAGCCGGCGGTGCGCGCCATGGCAAACAGCGCGGTGAACATGCTGGTGGGGATGCCCATGGCGCGGAAGATGATGCCGGAATAGAAATCGACGTTGGGGTAGAGTTTTTTGGCGATGAAGTAGTCGTCCTCCAGCGCGATGCGTTCGAGCTCGAGCGCGATCTTGAACTGCGGGTCGTCGCGCAGGTCGAGTTCGTCCAGCACCTCATAGCAGGTCTGGCGGATGATCGCGGCGCGCGGGTCCATGTTCTTGTAGATGCGGTGGCCGAAGCCCATCAGACGGAACGGATCGGACTTGTCCTTGGCGCGCTTGATGAATCCGGGAATCTTGGAGACATCGTCTATCTCCTCCAGCATTCTCAGCACCGCCTCGTTGGCGCCGCCGTGCAGCGGTCCCCACAACGAAGCCATGCCGCTGGCAATGCAGGCATAGGGGTTGGCGCCGCTGGAACCGGCCAGGCGCACGGTCGAGGTCGAGGCGTTCTGCTCGTGGTCGGCGTGAAGGATGAAAATGCGGTCGAGCGCACGGGCCAGCACCGGATTCGGCTCGTAGGGCTCGCACGGGCTGGAAAACATCATGTGCATGAAATTTTCGGCATACGACAGCCGGTTCTGCGGATAGACGAAAGGTTGTCCCTCGTTGAACTTGTAGGCCCAGGCCGCGACCGTGGGTATCTTGGCAATCAGCCGGTGGGCGACGATTTCGCGATGCTGCGGATTGAAGTTGTCGAGACCGCAGTGATAGAAGGCCGACATCGCGCCGGTCACGCCGATCATCACCGCCATCGGGTGCGCGCTGCGGCGGAAGCCACGGAACACATTTTCCATCTGGTCGTGCAGCAGGGTGTGGTGGCGGATCGATTTTTCGAACGCCATTCTCTGCTCGGCCGTCGGCAGTTCCCCATGGATCAGCAAATAGCTGACTTCCATGTAGTCCGACTGGTAGGCCAGCTGGTCGATCGGGTAGCCGCGGTAATACAGCAGGCCTTCGTCGCCATCGATGTAGGTGATGGCCGAGGTGCAGCTGGAGGTGGCGGTGAAGCCGGGATCATGGGTGAAATAACCGTGTGCGCCGAGCGCGCGGATGTCGATCACCGGCTTGCCATAGGTGCCCTGCTCGATCGGCAATTCAATCGAAGGACTGCCGTCGCTGAACGTGAGGGTGACGGTTTTTTTCATTGCGGTTCCAAAAATGTTGCTGCTCAATAATCTTGCAGGCGTTGAACAAGCGCTTCAAGCTCGGCATCGCCCGCAGGCGATCGGCCTTGCAGCCTGTCTACAATCTCCATGTCCGACAGGCTCAACAGCCGCTCCAGCGCCGCTGTCTCGTGAGGCTGAAGTGTAGCGCGGTGCGCGGCCCAAAAGCCACCCAGCCAGAGATCCAGCTCCAGCAGTCCGCGCCGGCAGCGCCAGGTTAGCGCGTCACACACGCCGTTTCACCAGCAGCGACTTGATGCGCCCAATCGCCTCTGTCGGATTCAGCCCCTTGGGACAGGCGTCCACGCAGTTCATGATGCCGTGGCAGCGATACAGCCGGTAGGGGTCTTCCAGATTGTCGAGCCGCGCGGCGGTCGCCTCGTCGCGCGAATCGGCGATGAAGCGATACGCCTGCAGCAGGCCCGCCGGCCCGACGAATTTTTCGGGGTTCCACCAGAACGATGGACACGCCGTGGTGCAGCAGGCGCACAGGATGCACTCGTAGGCGCCATCGAGCAGCGCGCGGTCTTCCGGACTCTGCAGGCGCTCGACTTCGGGTTCGGGGTCGTCGTTGATGAGCCAGGGCTTGATCGAACGGTATTGCTTGTAGAACGGCTCCATGTCGACGATCAGGTCGCGGATCACCGGCAGCCCCGGCAGCGGCCGCACCTCGATCGGCTGTTTCAGTTCGGACAGCGGCGTGATGCACGCCAGCCGGTTCTTGCCGTTGACGTTCATTGCGTCCGAGCCGCACACGCCCTCGCGGCAGGAACGCCGCAAGGACAGCGTCTCGTCCTGCGCCTTGATCGCCAGCAGGGCGTCGAGCAGCATCTTGCCGGCGGGGTCGAGGTCGAGGTCGACGTCCTGCATGAAGGGCTTTTCGCCGGACTCGGGGTGGTAGCGGTAGAGGCGGAATTTCATGGGTGCCTCTTCTTCGTCATTGCGACGGCTTCGCTTTTCGCCTGTGGGCGAGTCACTTTCTTTTGCGTGGCCAAAAGAAAGTGACCAAAGAAAAAGCCACCCCTGGTGTGTCGGCCTGCGGCTCCCCTGCGATGCTCGCCGCCCGAGGCGGGGCTGGAACTCGCCCTGGCAGGGCACACAAAACGTGCCCTGCTGCGGAGCTCCGACACCCAGCCCCTTTTTTCCTCGGGCAGCTGCGCTTCTCGGCGACACACAAGGGGCTCCCTTGCGAGCGCCAGTGCTTGGCGATGGGTTGGCATTACGCGTGAACGGTACAGGGGGTTGTTCCCCTTCAGCGCTGCCGATTTGGCATGCACGGGCGGGGAAAAAGCGGAACCGTGTCCGAGCTCCGCAGTGGGTCGCGTTTTGTGCGACCCGCCAGGGCGAGTTGGTGGAGCGCCCGCCCGTGCATGCCAAATCGGGAACCCGCAGGGCAGCGATGTGGGGTCGCCTTTTCTTTGGTTACTTTCTTTTGGCGAAGCAAAAGAAAGTGACTCGCCCACAGGCGAAAAGCGAAGCGGCCGCATTCCCGATGACAAGGAAAAAGACCAAGCTCCCATCAGTACACCCTCTCCTTCGGCCGGATCGACTCCACCGTCAGCGGCTTCAAGCGCACCGGCTTGGCATCAACCTGATCGCCCGTCCGCGAATACAGCGTGTGCTTCAGCCAGTGCTCGTCATCGCGCTGCGGGAAATCCTCCCGCGTATGCGCGCCACGACTCTCGGTGCGGCTGATTGCCGACACCAGCGTCGCACGCGCCACGCCGATCAGGTTTTCCAGTTCCAGCGCCTCGATGCGCGCGGTATTGAACACGCGGCTCCTGTCCTGCAGCCCGGCATGCGCCAGGCGCGCTTCCAGTTCGTTCAGCCTGGCCAGTCCGGTCTGCAAAACCTCGGCCGTGCGGAATACACCGCAGTGCACCTGCATCATGCGCCGAAGCTCATCGGTAATCGTCGCCACGCGTTCGCTGCCGGGTTGATCCCAGCGATTAAGCCGGGCCAGGCTGGCATCGGAGGCGTGTTCAGGCAGCGGGCGCGGATAGGGGTTGTCGCGCAGGGTTTCGAGCATGTGCTTGCCTGCGGCGCGACCGAACACGATGAGGTCGAGCAGCGAGTTGCCGCCCAGGCGGTTGGCACCATGCACCGACACGCAGGCGCATTCGCCCACCGCGTACAGGCCCGGAACCGGTTCCTCGGGGCCGAAATGCGCCGGCGCGACGACCTGGCCGTGGAGGTTGGTGGGGATGCCGCCCATCATGTAGTGCGCGGTGGGCGCGACCGGAATCGGCGCCTTGACCGGATCGACGCCGGCGAAGCGGATCGCCAGTTCGCGGATGCCGGGGAGCTTTTCGGCGATGGCTTTTTCTCCCAGCTGGTCCAACTTGAGATCGACGTAATCGCCGCGCGGTCCACAACCGCGGCTTTCGGCGATTTCGATGGCGATGGCGCGCGCCACGACGTCGCGCCCGGCCAGATCCTTCGTGTGCGGCGCATAGCGTTCCATGAAGCGCTCGCCGTTCTTGTTCAGCAGATAGCCGCCCTCGCCACGCACCCCTTCGGTGATGAGGCAGCCGACGCCGGCAATCCCGGTGGGGTGGAACTGCCAGAACTCCATATCCTGAAGCGGCAGCCCGGCGCGCAGCACCATGCCGAGGCCGTCGCCGGTGTTGATCATGGCGTTGCTGCTGTTGCCGAACACCCGCCCTGCCCCGCCGGTGGCGAGCAGCGTGGTGCGCGCCTCGATCAGGAGTGGCTCGCCGGTTTCGATGCTCATTGCGGTGACGCCCAGGCAATAACCTTCGGCGTCGCGCAGCAGATCGAGCGCGAAATATTCGTCGAAAAACTGCGTGCGGTGGGCGATGTTCTGCTGGTACAGCGTGTGCAGCAGCGCGTGGCCGGTGCGGTCGGCGGCGGCGCAGGTGCGCGTGGCCTGCTCGCCGCCGAAGTGTTTCGATTGGCCGCCGAAGGGGCGCTGGTAGATCTTGCCGTTGTCGAGGCGCGAAAACGGCAGCCCCATGTGTTCGAGTTCGTAGACCGCCGAGGCGGCCTCGCGACACATGAACTCGATCGCGTCCTGGTCGCCCAGCCAGTCGCCGCCCTTGACCGTGTCGTACATGTGCCATTCCCAGCGGTCGTCGTCGACGTTGGCGAGCGCGGCGGTGATGCCGCCCTGCGCCGACACGGTGTGCGAACGCGTCGGGAACACCTTGGATACCACCGCGACCTTGTAATCCGAACGCGCGAGCTGCAAGGCAGCACGCAGGCCCGCGCCACCACCTCCGATGATGAGCGCGTCGAAGCAGCGCGTATTCATGCCGCGCTCCCCAGCGCCGCGCCAAACAACACGGCGGCCAGCCACACCACACTGCCCGCCAGCGTGACCATCACCGCCAGATACAGCGCCAGCCGCAGGCCCGTTGGATGGATGTAATCCATGAAGATGTCGCGCATCCCCACCCAGGCATGCAGCGCCAGCGCCGCGCCGGTCAGCAGTATCAGCATGCGCAACCACAGCGGCGCAAACAGCGCCTGCCAGCCCGCAAAATCAAGCGGCATGGCGGCCAGAAAAGGGATCATCAATCCGGGCAAGGCCACCGCCAGCACGACCGCCGTGGCACGCTGCACCAGCCAGGTACCGGTGCCGGTGTGCGAGCCGGTGGCCGATTTCATGCGAACAGTCTCCAAGCGGCAAGCAGCGTGACCAGCCCGGTTGCCAGCAAAACCGCGATGCTGGTCTGCCGCGCACGGTGCAGGCTGACGCCCCAGTGCACATCCAGCGCCAGGTGCCGCAAGCCGGCAAAAAAATGATGCACAAACGCCCAGACCAAAAGCAACAGCAACAGCCTGACCAGCGGATGCGTCACCCCGTCAGCCATGCGCCGAAAGCCGGCCTCGCCCGCCAGCGATACCGACAAGGCCCACACCCCAAGCGGCAAGCCCACAAACAGCAGCGCGCCCGAAACCCGGTGCAGGATCGACACCCAGCCGGCAAGCGGCAAATGGATGCGGAACAGATTGAGGTAAACGGGGCGCGCGATCGGCTTCACGGCACGGTTCAGGTTATCCGTTTGGGCAGGCTCAGCGACGCTTGCCTGCCGCCTTCACCTTCTTCGCCGCCTTCGCCACCGCCTGCGGCACGCGCTCGGCCAGACGCGGATCGAACGGCTTGGGCAGGATGTAATCCGGGCCGAAGGCCAGCTTCTTCAGCTTGTACGCCTTCAGCATCGAGGCCGGCACCGGCTCGCGGGCGAGTTCGGCCAGCGCGTGCACCGCTGCAATCAGCATGTCCTGGGTGATTTCCCGGGCATGCGCATCGAGCGCGCCGCGGAAGATGAACGGGAAGCCCAGCACGTTGTTGACCTGGTTGGGAAAATCCGAGCGCCCGGTCGCCATGATGAGGTCGCTGCGCGCGGCCTTGGCCTTGTCCGGCAAGATTTCGGGATTGGGGTTGGCGAGCGCGAAGACCACCGGTTTGTCGGCCATGCTCTTCACCATCGCCGGGCTCACCAGGTTGGCACCCGACACGCCGACGAACACGTCCGCGCCTTGCATCGCATCGGCCAGCGTGCGCAGATCGGTCTTGCGCGCAAAGGCCTTCTTGTAGCTGTTGAGGTCGGTGCGGCCCTTGTGGACCACGCCCTTGGAATCGACGACGGAGATGTTGGCCTTTTTCGCGCCCATCGCCAGCAGCAGCTTCATCGACGCAATCCCCGCCGCGCCAGCGCCCAGGCAGACGATCTTCGCCGTCTCCAGCGTCTTGCCCTGCACGTACAGGGCGTTGATCAGCCCGGCGCAGATGATGACAGCGGTGCCGTGCTGGTCGTCGTGGAACACCGGGATGTCGAGCTTCTTCTTCAGCGCCGCCTCGATTTGGAAGCAGTGCGGCGCGGCAATGTCCTCGAGGTTGATCCCCCCAAACGTTGGGGCAATCGCGACCACCACCTTGATGAATTCCTGCGGCGTTTTCGCCTGCACCTCGATGTCGTAGACGTCAATGCCGGCGAATTGCTTGAATAAAACGGCCTTGCCTTCCATTACCGGCTTGGCGGCGAGCGGGCCGCGATTGCCCAGCCCCAGGATCGCGGTGCCATCGGTGATCACCGCCACCAGATTGCCCTTGTTGGTGTAATCGTAGGCCGCCGCGGGATTTTTCGCGATTTCCAGCACCGGCTGCGCCACCCCGGGGGTGTAGGCCAGAGATAGATCGGCGGGGGTGGAGCAGGGCTTGGACGACTCGACCGAGAGCTTGCCGGGCTTGGGCAGGCGATGGTAATCGAGGGCTTTTTTCTTGAGGTCGGCTTGGCTCATGGCGGCAGATACAGACTGGATGAACAAGCCGCCATTATCGCGGATTATCGGCAATCCGCCCCGCGTTCGGCGCGGGAGCAATCAGCCTTTCCATATCTTGAGTTGGGCACGCAGGCGCGCAACCGCCTGTGAATGCAGTTGGCACACGCGCGATTCGGACACGCCGAGCACCGCACCGATTTCCTTCAGGTTCATGTCCTGTTCGTAGTACATGCCCATCATGCTGCGTTCACGCTCGGGCAAATGGTGGATCGCGACGATCAGACTATCACGAAAGCCTTCGTCCTCCAGCACGGCAAGCGGATCGTTGCTGCCGTCGACCAGATAGCGTTCCAGGAAACTGGCGCTGTCCTCGTCTGAGAAGTCTTCGTAATACAGCAGCTGGGAGCACTTCACATCGCCCAACATGGATTGATACTGATCGATCGGCATGCCCAGCTCGGCCGAGATTTCCTGCTCGGACGGCGGCTTGCCGTTGCGCTGTTCCAGCCTGTGGATGGCGGATTCGATCTGCCGCGATTTCTGCCGCACATGACGCGGCAGCCAGTCAGCCTCGCGTAGCTCGTCGAGCATGGAGCCACGGATGCGTTGGGTGGCATAGGATTCGAACTGGGCGCCCTGATTGCCGTCGAAACGGGACACCGCATCCATCAGTCCGATCAGGCCGACCTGGATGAGATCATCGACTTCGACGCTGGCAGGAAGACGCGCCATCATGTGATACGCAATGCGCTTGACCAGCGGCGCATATTTGGTGATCTGTTCGTCTTGCGACGATGGTTTAACAGCCATGTTTCAAGGCCATGTTTCCAGTGCTTTCTGTTTTATAACGAGCCATCAGGCCCGTCTCCTCGTATGTCATTCTAACGGCAAGCGCGGCGAATGCATCATCCTCGTGTGCGACGCTGTAAACGGCCTGGGTGAACGTGGGATCGAGAAACTGTTTACACGCCGCCAGCAGTTGATCGCAGGCGGCGGCGTCCCCCAGCAGGCCGACGCTGAATGCCGCCCCCGAGTGGGACAGTGTTTTGAGCAGGGCGTAGCCATGCAACGTCGATGCGTGCATGGCGTTCACTTCCAAGATGATGAATTGGGCAGTGCACGGCAACGGTGTCCAGTCAGGCGCGTTAAGTCTCGCATCGAACACAATGCAATCGTAGCCCCGTGCGATAGCCATCAACGCCGGTTCGTCCCCCTGTATCCCTGGCGCATACCAGCCATCGCCATACGGCATGGGCAGCGTGTGCAGCTGTCCACGCTCGAGCTGTTGCTTCCAGTCGAACAGGCTGCGGGTCGAAGAATCGGCAAATACCCGCCCGCAGGCATCAATCAGCAGTGAAGTCCAGCCGCGCTGATGCAGCACCTGCGCCAGCCGGATGGTGGATTCGGCGGCGTCGAAAAAACAGTGGACGCAACGTGGCGGCTGCCGGGCACTGCGCCGCCTGAGCCCGGCAGCCTGGTCAGCCGGCATTCATGCCCTTCAGGGTGCGGCGCTCCGCGCGTTCGGCCTCGACGCCGGCAAACAGCGGCCAGTCTTCGGCCTCCAACGCATACGGGGTGGCAAGCTGACCGCCCTTCAATGCGCGGTCGATGAGATAGGAAGCGTTGGGCGGGTGAAGGTCTTCCGGCACGCGCTGCCCGCCGCTGATATACGCCAATGGCAGGCGATGGCGGATCAGGCTATCGAGCGCCGCGCCCGGCTGCGGGGTTTCGTCGAGCTTGGTAAGAATGCAGGCGGCTGCGCCCTGGCCAAAACGCGCCATTGCCTGCTCGATCGCCGCCCCCTGTTGGCCGGCAGAAATCACCGCCAGACGGCGCACGCCAATGGCATCGAGCGCCCGCCCCTCGCGGGTGCGCGGGTCGGTCGGGGCAAAGCCCGCGGTGTCGATCAGCACCAGTTTCCTGGCGGCGAGCTCAGGTAACAGGCGCGCCAGCCTGGCCTGGTCTTCGGCCACATACAGCGACACCCCCAGCAAGTCGGCATACACCGTCAATTGCGCCGCTGCGCCGATGCGATAGGCATCGGCCGCCACCAGCACCACCTGCGCGGCACCGTGCGCATCCACTCCGCGTGCAGCGAGTTTGGCCAGCGTGGTGGTTTTGCCCGAGCCGGTCGAGCCGACCAGTGCATAGCGGCCTCCCTTGGCCAGGAGATCGGCTTCACGCCCCTGCACCGGCAGGTTGCGGATCAGCACCTGTCGCAGCCAGCGCTGGGCGGCGTCGGTATCGAGCCCGCGCGGCAGGCGCGCCGCCAGGGTGCGGGCGAGCGTGCTGCCAAATCCGGCGGCAAACAGGGTTTGCATCACCGCCACCCGCGCCGGGTCGCGCCGCCGTGCGGCGCCCCAGGCAAAGCCGGCCAGTTGGTTTTTCACCAAGCCATGCAGGCGTGACAGTTCGACCAGGATGCGCGAGCTGCCGGTCGTGTCAGGCGCCTCGCTGACAGCCGGCACCGCCAGCTCGCCATAGGCGCTGGCCAGCAGCTCGACGCCCTGCGGGTGCGGCCGCGTGGACAGCACCACGGCATCATCGCCCAGCTCGCGGCGAATGCGCGCCAGACCTTCGCGCGCATTCGCCGCCACGAATACCTGCACGCTCATGCGCCTTCCCCGAGGGTCAGTTCTGTGCTCACCTGCACCATTTTATCGGCAGGCACCTCGGCGTAGGCAATCACCGAAAGCCGCGGCAGGTTGCGCCGCAACAACCGCGCCAGCATGGCGCGCAGGCCGGGTGAGGTCAGCAGAACCGGCGGGTAGCCCTCGCTTTCCTGCTCGGCCAGTGCGCGTTCAGCGGCATCGTTCAGGGCATCCAGCGTGGCGGGCGACAACAGGGCCTCGCCCTCGTCGCCCATCTCGTTCAGCAAACGGGTTTCGGTTGCGGCGGCCAGACCGATCACCTGCAGTGTGTTGCTGCCTTCGAACAGGCGGTCGACGATGCTGCGTCCCAGCGCCGCGCGCACGCTTTCCACCAGTTCGTCGATCGCCTGGCTTTTCGGCGCGCGCGCCGCCAGGGTTTCAAACAAAGTACGGGTATCGCGGATCGAGACGTTTTCCGCGATCAGCTGCTGCAACACCGCCTGCACGCTGGTCAGCGGCAGGTGGCGCGGCGTCACGTCCTCGACCAGCCCCGGATGGCTGCGCGCCAGCGTGTCGAGCAGTTGCTGCACTTCACTGCGCCCCAGCAGCTCCGGCGCGTGCTGGCGGAACACTGCCTCGACCTGACGCGCGATCAGTTCGGCCGCAGTCAGCACCACAAAGCCGCGCAGTTCGGCTTCCTCTTCCCGTCCTGCCTCGATCCAGGCCCCGGCCAACCCGGTCAGCGGATCCATCCCCGGCGCGCCGTCGAGCCGCCCCAGCACTTCGCCCATGTCCACCGCCAGCACCTGGCCGCTGGGCAGTTCTCCGTGTGCCACGTCGACGCCCTTGAGCGTGATGCGATAGCTGTTGGGCTTGAGGTCGAGGTTGTCACGCACGCGGATGAGCGGCACCACCAGCCCCATGTCAGTGGCAAAGCGACGGCGCGCGTCGGTAATTCTGGCCAGCGCCGCCCCGCCCTGGTTACGGTCGACCAGCGGGATCAGCCGGTAGCCGACTTCGAGCGCCAGCACGTCGACCGGCGGAATGTCATCCCAGGTGACATCGAGCGGCGCGGTCTCCGCTTCGATCAGCTCCAGCGGCTCGACCTCGAACACCGTGTTCTGGCGGCGCATCAGCCAGTACCCCAGTCCCCCCAGTACCACGGCGATAGTCAGAAAGGCCAGATGCGGCGTGCCCGGAATCACGCCCAGCGCACCCAGCACCGCTGCTGCGACATACAGCGTCTGCGGACGGCCGAAAATCTGGGTGGAGAACTCGCGCGACAAGTCCTGCTCGCTCGACGCACGGCTGACCACGATGCCCGCTGCGGTCGAGATGATCAGCGCCGGAATCTGCGTCACCAGGCCGTCGCCCACCGTCAGCAGTGCATAGCGCCCGAGCGCCTCGCTTAGCCCCAGGTTGTGCTGGAACAGCCCGACCAGAACGCCGCCGACCAGGTTCACCAGCAGGATGATGATGCCGGCGATGGCGTCGCCGCGCACGAACTTGGAGGCGCCGTCCATCGCGCCGTAAAAGTCCGCCTCGCGGCCAATCTCGCTGCGGCGCGTGCGCGCTTCGCTTTCGTTGATGAACCCCGCATTCAGATCGGCATCGACCGCCAGCTGCTTGCCCGGCATCGAATCCAGCGTGAAGCGCGCCGCCACCTCGGCAATGCGCCCCGCCCCCTTGGTGATAACGACGAAGTTGATGATGACCAGGATCAGGAACACCACGAAGCCGACGGTATAGTTGCCGCCGACCAGGAAATTGCCGAAGGACTCGATCACCTTGCCCGCCGCGTCCGGCCCGGTGTGCCCCTGCATCAGGATGATTCGGGTGGACGCGACGTTGAGCGACAGGCGCAACAAGGTGGTCAGCAGCAGCACCGTGGGAAACACCGAAAAATCCAGCGGGCGCCGCGCGTTCAGGCTCACCAGCATCACGATCATCGCCAGCGCGATATTGAGCGTGAACAGCACATCGAGCATGAAGGTGGGCAGCGGCAACACCATCATCGCCAGAATCAGCAACACCAGCGCCGGCACCGCCAGCCGGTTCAGCGGCATGCCCATTACCATCACGCCCTGCGCACTCATCCGATCACCTCGTTAACATGCCGCCCCTGCCCTGCCTGCTGCTGGCGGCTGCGCAGCTGTGCGCGCATTTCCGGGCTGCCTTCGGCTTCGCGCGCCTCGGCCAGCACCTCCTGCCAGGTCATCGCGTGGCGGCGCAGATAGCGCCACCAGCGCCAGCCCGCGTCCAGCGCCGCCGCCAGCGCCAGCGCCGCCACCAGCGCCAGTACGCCACGCCCCACCCAGGCAGCCGCCGCATCCAGCGTCACGGTCTTCTCGCTGCCAGCCAAGTTTTGCAGCCCCGGCCAGCCGCTGGTCAGCGCCCAGCCGACCGCAGCGGCGGCGAGCGCCAGTTTCATCAGCGCCAGCGAACCATCAAAAATGGAATCGGCGGAAAACAGCCGGGTAAAGGACTTAAAAGGATTTGTGCGCGTCAGGTCGGCCTGGGTGACCTGGGGCGCAAACACCCAGCCCGAGAGCAGCATCGGCGCCACCAGCGCGGCGACAAAGATGACGACCAGCACAAGCAGCACCGCCCACAGCGCTGCCTGTGCTGCTTCAATAAAAACTGGGGAAAGGGGTTGCGTGGCATGAATGAACGCCGCCTCGGTCAGGGCCTGCAAGGCATTGAGCAGGCGCGGCGCCAGCCAGCCCAACATGCCCAGCGCCGACATCAACACCACCCACGCCGTGAGTTCGGCAGAACGCGGCACATCGCCCGCGCTGCGCGCCTGTTGCAAGCGCAGCGGGCTTGCCGGTTCGGTACGGGAAAGATCAGTCTCCTCGGCCATGCTTGTCTCGGATTTTGGGGCAGTCTAGCACGAAGCGGGCGCGGCTTTTCTACCGTTCAAACAGCAGAAGCATAGGACGCCCGATTGAACTGACCGCCTGCCTGCCCAGGTGCGCCGGATGCCTTTTAGGGCACAGATCGCCCTTCACGGCTCGTCATCGTTTGCGGCTACAACGTCTGCAATGCAGCGGCAAGCAGACATTCCTGTTCGCTCAGGGAGTTGGCGCTCAGTAATGCTGCCGTATATCGCTGTGCGCTTTCTCGAATACGCCATCGTCGGCATGTGGCTTGTAGTTGAAGTACGATTTGACGAGAAAGCTTCGGGCATGAGCCCTTTACGCCGGGATGTCACCCGCTGGGTGGCGTTGCCAGATCAGGCTGCCGTCCCGCCACACCTCCCTCACCCGATGAAACGGGATGCTGTGCGGCACCCCCTCCTCATCCACCAGATCGAAGAAGGTCGGGTTGTCGGCGTCCCATGTGATCTCGCGCAGATCGGCGTGCAGCACCTTGCCCGCTAGCCGATCCCAGTAAGCGATGACGAAGCGGCTTTTGGCGAATTTCGCATCCCAGCGGATGCGCGACAACAGTTCATGGATCGGGATCATGTCAGTGGCCCGTAAGAAGCAGTTCGACGCCGGCAGCAGCCGAGGGGCAGGCTCGCTTTCACCGGGATCCCGGCGCGCCCATGCCCTGGAGGCGCACCCTCCCGGGCTGGTCGGTTTCGCCATCGATCTCGACAGAAACGGGCAGAAAGTAGCCCAGCAGTTCGGCGTTGGTGCGCAGGTGCCGGCTGATGCGGCAGACGGAAAACTCCGATCGGCCAGGAACAAAGGCCAGAGGCAGCAGCAACTGGTCGGCCAGCCAGGCATCGATGGCGCCGCCTGCGGCGATGTCCGTGCGCAGTTCCTCGACGGCCTCGTCCGCCACCTTCTCCGCCGGCTTGTGCCGTGCGCCCAGCGCGAAGGCGCAGCAGCGCCCGCCTTCGAATTCCGCCTGCAACACGATGAAGGTGCCGGGCGAAGCGGCGGGCACTTCCGCGACCTCGATCTCAAGCGGCACCTCCAATTCGCGCAGCCGGTCGACAGCCCGCTTGCATTGCCGCTCGGCAATCGAGCGGTCGAGCCGACCGACGGCGGACAGGCCGCGGATGCGCAACAGGCGGCCGCGCTCGGTGAGGCGCAGCGGCGTGAGATGTCGGCTCGGCACGATATTCACGTGCAGCAGACCACCGCCGCGCGGATAGAAGCCTGCACGCTCAAGGGTGCAATCGAGGTGGTAACCAGCCTCGGCCAGGTACGGCAGCCATTGCCATTGCAGGTAGTGATAGCAGGGGCTCCAAGGCACGTGGGTGCCGCCGCTGAGGGTCAGCCGGGACGGGCCATCGGCGAAGCTGAGCGGCAGGTAGACGGTCTGCAGCAGCAGGCTGACCGAGCCCGCAGTGCCGATGTCGAAGGCATATTTCCCGCCTTGCAGGCCCTCGGGTTCGAAGCGCAGGGTCTGCGAGCCCAGGGTCACCCCCTCCACATGGGCAGCGCTGATCTGCGCCGCCGCCTCGACCGCCTTCAGGTGCTGGGGCTTCATGCCCGGCTGGGGACGCCGGGCGCGGATATTCGTCAGCCGCATGGCCTCACCTGTAATCACCGACAGGGCAAGGGCGCTGCGCAGGATCTGGCCGCCGCCTTCGCCAAACGATGCGTCAATTTCGATCATCGCGGTCAGTGCTCCTGAACCGATGGCGGGCTGCCAGGCTCATGCGTAAAAAAGAGCATCAAAGCGTGGTGCCGGAAGCACAACGCACCGCTTGAAAAAAACAACCGGGTTAATACGGCCACCTCCACGCATCCGCTTCCGGCAAATCCACCCCGTGTTCGTGGGCGTAATTCCGGCACTCGATCTGCATGTCGCGCAGCTTTTCCTTGACGTGGGCGCCGACCACCTGCAGGGCGGGAACACGGTTGATCACGTCGATGGCCAGACTGAAGCGGTCGATTTCGTTCTCGATCGCCAGTTCCAGCGGCGTGTTGATGCTGCCCTTCTCCTTGTAGCCGCGCACATGCATGTTGTCGTGGTTGGTGCGACGGTAGGCCAGGCGATGGATCAGCCAGGGATAGCCATGGAAGTTGAAGATCACCGGCTTGTCCAGGGTGAACAGGCTGTCGAAATCCCGATCCGAGAGACCGTGCGGATGTTCGCTGGCCGGCGCCAGTTTGTACAGATCTAGCACATTGATGAAACGCACCTTCAGATCGGGAAAGTGCTCACGCAGCAGGACCGTTGCCGCCAGCGCCTCCTTGGTGGGAATGTCGCCGGCACTGGCCATCACCACGTCCGGCTCCGCGCCGGCGTCGCTGCTCGCCCATTCCCAGATGCCGATGCCCTTGGTGCAGTGCTTGATCGCCGCATCCATGTCCAGGTACTGCAGGTGCTTCTGCTTGTCGCAGACGATCACGTTGATGTAATCGCTGCTCTCCAGGCATTGTGCGGCGGTGACCAGCAGCGTGTTGACGTCCGGCGGCAGGTAGATGCGGGTCACGGCGGGGCTCTTGTTCACCACCACGTCGAGGAAGCCCGGATCCTGGTGGGTGAAACCGTTGTGGTCCTGGCGCCAGACCGTCGAGGTGATCAGCAGGTTGAGCGACGACACCGGCGCCCGCCATGGCGCCTCCCTGGACATCGCCAGCCATTTTGCATGTTGGTTGAACATCGAGTCGATCACATGGACGAAGGCCTCGTAGGTGGAGAAGAAGCCGTGCCGGCCGGTTAGCAGATAGCCTTCCAGCCAGCCTTCGAGGGTGTGTTCGGAGAGCATCTCCATCACCCGGCCATCGGGCGACAGTTCGCTGCCGCCGGCATCTTCCGGGTAGATGTCGGCGAGCCAGGTTTTCTTGGTGACTTCGTAAAGGTTGTCCAGCTTGTTGGACGCGTTCTCGTCTGGGCCGAAGACACGGAAGTTGTCCATGTTCTGCGCCATGACGTCGCGCAGCAGCTTACCCAGGGGGCGCGTGTTTTCTGCCACGATCTTGCCGGGGCCGGGCAGTTGCGCCGCGTAATCGCGATAATCCGGCATGCGCAGCGCGCGCCGCAGGAGGCCGCCGTTGGCATGCGGGTTCGCGCTCATGCGGCGGTTGCCTTTGGGCGCCAGCGCCTTCAGTTCCGGGCGCAGGCGCCCCGTCTCGTCGAACAGGGTATGGGGATCATAGCTGCGCAGCCAGGCTTCCAGTTGCTGCAGGTGGGAGGGGTTGCTGCGCACCTCGGTGATGGGCACCTGGTGCGAACGCCAGAAACCCTCCACCTTCTTGCCGTCCACCTCGACCGGGCCGGTCCAGCCTTTGGGCGAGCGCAGCACGATCATCGGCCAGCGCGGCCGCCCGGGTATTCCGCTGCGTCGCGCCTCGTCCTGGATGCGACGGATTTCCAGCACGCACTGCTCCATCACCCCGGCCATCGCGGAATGCATGGTCATTGGGTCCGATCCCTCGACGAAATAAGGCGTCCAGCCATAGCCCTTGAACAGGTTCTCCAACTCTTCATGGGAGATGCGCGCCAGCAGCGTCGGGTTGTGAATCTTGTAGCCGTTGAGATGAAGGATAGGCAGCACCGCGCCATCGCGGATCGGATTGAGGAACTTGTTGGCGTGCCACGACGTGGCCAGCGGCCCGGTCTCGGCCTCGCCGTCGCCCACCATCACGGCCACCAGCAGGTCTGGGTTGTCGAACGCCGCGCCGAAGGCATGCGAGACGCTGTAGCCGAGTTCGCCGCCTTCGTGGATCGAGCCGGGGGTTTCCGGCGTGCAGTGGCAGCCGATGCCGCCGGGAAAGGAAAATTCCGTGAAGAACCGGCGCAGGCCCGCTTCGTCCTCGCCCTTGTTGGGGTAGACCTCGCTGTAGACCCCCTCCAGGTACACCGGTGCCAGCACGCCGGGCGCGCCATGGCCGGGACCGGCCAGGAAAATGGCGTCGAGGTCGTACTTGTTGATCAGCCGGTTGAGGTGGATGTAGGTGAAGCTCAGGCCCGGACTGGCGCCCCAGTGGCCGAGCAGGCGTTGCTTGATGTGCTCGGGCTGCAGCGGTTCCCGCAGCAAGGGGTTGTCGCGCAGGTAAATCATCCCCGCAGCCAGGTAGTTGCAGGCGCGCCAGTAGGCATGGAGATTGTCCAGTTCGTCGGCAGCGAGAATGGGATCGGAAATCGGATTAGGGGTGTTCATGGGGTTCTCCTTCAATGCTGTAAGGCGCGCGGGTTGGCTCTGTTGTTATGGCGCAAGCTTACAAATTGGCCGACTCGGTCAGCGCCCAGGCGTGGCGCGCGATGGCCATTTCCTCGTTGGTGGAAATGACCCAGGCTGAAATGCGGCTGTCCGTATGGCTGATGCAAGGGCCGTGGCGACGGTTGGCCTCCTCGTCCAGCGTCAGGCCGAGCCAGGCCAGGCGGCAGCAGATGGCGGCGCGCACCGGCGCGGCGTGCTCGCCGATGCCTGCGGTGAAGACTAGGGCGTCGATGCCTTCCAGTGCAACGGCATGGCTGGCGATGGCCTGGCTGGTGCGGTAGGCGAACAGATCGAGGGCCTCGGCGGCGTGGGGATGATCGCTTTCCAGAAGCGCCCGCACGTCGCCGCTGAGGCCCGAAACACCAAGCAGGCCGGAACGGTGGTGCAGCAGTTCGTCGAGTTGTCCCAGGCTCATGCCCTCCTCGCGCAGCAGATAGAGCAGCACGCCAGGGTCGAGGGCGCCGCAACGGCTGCCCATGGGGATGCCATCAAGGGGGGTGAAGCTCATCGAGGTTTCCACGCTGCGTCGTTGCCTCATCGCGCACAGGCTTGCGCCATTGCCCAGGTGGGCGACCACCACCCGGCCCTCGGCCGCGGCCCCCAGATAGTCCGGCAGCACGCTGGCGATGTACTCGTAGGAAAGGCCATGGAAACCGTAGCGGCGGATGCCGCGCGCGCCAAACTCGCGCGGCAGGGCAAAGCGCCGGGCCAGCGGCGGCAGGGTGTGGTGGAAAGCGGTATCGAAGCAGGCGATTTGCGGCAGCCGTGGGCGCAGCCTGGCCAGTGCGCGGATGCCCGCCAGGTTGTGGGGCTGGTGCAGGGGGCTCAGCGGAATCAGGCCTTTCAACTTTGCCAGAACATCTTCGTCGACCCGCACCGGATGGATGTATTCGGCTCCACCATGCACCACGCGATGCCCGGCTGCGCGAAATGCCAGACCGGGGTGGCGGGTTTCCATCCAGTCCAGCAGACGCTGCAGGGCCTGCTCATGGTTTACTGCTGTAACGGCTTGATCGATCAGGCCGCCGGCGTCGGAGGCATGAAACACCTGGAAACGCCCATTCCGGCCGATTTCCTCGATGACACCGCGATACCCAGCTTGCAGGTCGCCCGCCGCGTCTGCCTGATAGACGGCGAATTTGAGGCTGGAAGAACCAGCGTTGAGAATCAGCAGGGCGGTGTCCATGTCGGCTCGGGGAAAATCAAACGGGGAAAGGCGCGTGCGATGGCTACCGCCACGCAAGGGCGGCGACAGGAAAATCCCTTCTACTCGGAATACCCGCCCCCGTTACGATACCCCTCGCGAGCGTAATACCGGACGTCTCCCAGTGGAAGTACGACGAGCCCGCCTTCCGTGACGTGATAGCCGACCGCGCGGTCGCGTTCGTGGTCGTAGCCGATCTGTGAGCCGGGCGCGATCGCGTTATGCCGGTCGATGATCGCATGACGCAGCCTGGCGCCGGCGCCGATGCGCACATAGTCCATGATCACACAATCCTCGATCTGCGCCCCCGGCTCGACCACCACTTCGCGACGCAGGAGCGAATTGCGTATTGTCGCGTCGCTCACGATGGTCGCCGCACCCAGCAGCACATTGTCGAGCTCGCCGCGAATCACCCGCGCGGTCGGGCCCTGATAATGACTGGAAAAAATCGGCCATTGCGGATTGAAAGCGTCGAAGCACGGCTCAATGCCGAGCACATCCATATGCGCCGCGAAATAGGTGTCCAGTGTTCCCACATCGCGCCAATAGCCCGCTTCCTCATAAGGCTTGGTGCCAGGCACCACGTTGGTTGCAAAGTCGTAGGCAAACACCCGATCGGTCTTCGACAGACGCGGCAACACATGGTGACCGAAATCCGTCTCGCCGCGCTGGTGCGCCTCCTCCAGTGCTGTCCTCAGCAGGTCCGCATTGAACAGATAATTCCCCATCGATGCGTAAGCGCGCTGCGGATCGTTCGGCATCGGCTTCGCCTGTGCGGGTTTCTCCTGAAAGCCGTGGATTCTTCCCGCCACATCGGTTTCGAGGATGCCGAAGCTGGAAGCCTGATCGAGGGGAACCGGCAGCGCGGCCACCGTGACATCCGCCTCGTTCTCGCAATGAAAGCGCACCATCTGCCGCACATCCATGCGATAAATATGGTCCGCACCGAACACCGCCACCAGATCCGGGCGATGCATGTTCATCAGGTTCAGGCTTTGATACACCGCGTCTGCCGTGCCGTCGAACTGCATATGTTCCTTTGTCATCTGCGGCGGCACCACTGTCACGAACTGCTCGGAGAACAGCGCGGAAACCGTCCACGCCTTGCGGATATGCTCGATGAGCGTCTGCGGTTTGTATTGCACCAGCAAATAGATGGAACGAATATCGGAGTTCGCCAGATTGCTCAACACGAAATCGACAATGCGGTAGCGGCTTCCAAACGGCACCGCCGGTTTGCAGCGGTCTGCCGTCAGGGGCCGCAGGCGCGAACCCTCGCCCCCTGCCATGACAAACGCCATCACTTTTCTTCGTCCCCGTTTCTCAAGCATCTCTGTTCCCCATAGCCACTTCCCTGGTCCATGAAATGGCTTATCCCTTTTTATAGTTGACGAAACGATGCAACCACAAACATGAAAGCTTGGCCCGGCAACCCCCTACGGGCTCAGTGCCAGTCATGATGGCGACGGGGCGAACGTTTCCCTGTTCTCGGAAGTTGCCCAGCGCGTCGAGCTATGCCTGTTCGATGAAGCGGGACGCGAACTCGCGTCGATCTGCCGGCGGTCGCGGACAGTGCTGGCATGGCCATTTGCCGGGCATCGTGCCGGGGCACCGAAACCGGGTTCTGCGTGAAAGTGACCGACGATAGTCGGGTCGATCTCTTACTTCAGGTTTTCATGACATGCCACATTAGGCGTTTTGTCACTATGATTGCGCTCGGCATGGCTCCGGCGTTGCCGGCTGTTTTCAGCCACCCTGCTCCGCTACACGAACCGTGAAAATGAACGACAACAGATTTATTCATCAGAAATCGCCTCAGTCTTGTGAACCATGATCCCGGGGGTGCCCCCTTTTTCCGGCAAGCCAGGAAGCGCAGCTCATGACCCGATACCACGGCTTTCTTCTGCTGGCCTTCGTCGCTGTCTGGACCTGGGCGGCGATCAAACCCAGGTATCCCCATGACTGGCTTCTGGAGAACTACCTGGTGTTCTTCTTCGTGCCGGTGATCCTGTTGACCGGGCGCTATTTCAGGCTCTCCAGGCTCTCCTATACCCTGATCACCGCTTTCATGGCGCTGCACGTGGTGGGGTCCCATTTCACCTATGCCGAAGTACCCTTCGGCTATGTGCTGCAGCGCTGGTTCGAGGCGGATCGCAACATGTACGACCGGCTGGTGCACCTCGCCTTCGGCCTGCTGCTGGCCTACCCCCTGCGCGAGCTCTTGCTGCGGGTAGCGAAGACCCGCGGAGTGTGGGGCTACGTGCTCCCGGTGGCGATGGCGCTGGCCTTCTCGGCCTTCTACGAAATCATCGAATGGCTGGTGGCTGTCCGGGTGGACCCCAAGGCGGGCCTGGCATTCCTGGGCGCCCAGGGCGACGTCTGGGATGGCCAGAAGGATATGCTGCTGGCCTTCCTGGGGGCAACGCTGACCATGCTCATCGTTGCCCTGATCAATTGGCGCTACGATCCGGAATTCAGTGCGGACCTGCGCGCCAGTTTGAAGATCGAGCATGGCGACAAGCCCCTGGGCGAGGAAGCCTTGCGGGAGATGCTCAAGAACAGGCGCAAGACAGCCCATGATTGAGCATCATCAACGCGCATTCCAGCCAGTTGAATGGTGTTTGGAATTGGCCCGCATGAGCGGGCTGGCTGAGCAGGTACGGATTATCTTGTAGCGCCGGTCGCGGTCCGGATACGTGCTGGGCACCCGCCGTTACTGACCGGAGACCGACCATACGCAATCGGCAAATTCGACCCGAACGAGACCTTCAATGCGTATCGGGAAACCGTTGCGACCGGCCGGCCAGTCAGGCATGTGCAGCGCTCTTAAAAACCACGGTGGAAAGCAGTCGACGAAATAAGCGGAACCTCGTGGATATTCCGCTATGAATGGGGCCTCGGCTGGTGGCCTTCAATTGCGGCCGCGCCGAATGTGGCAACACGTTTGAGATGCGCTGAACAATTCAGCGATTTATTGAAGGCGAACATGCTCAGCGGAAATTTTTCAGGCGTTGCGATGAAGCGATGGAAATTTCGCACCATCAGGTCGCGACTGGGTGCATTTCGCGGTTTCATGTTGCCGGTTTTCCCTTCTTCTGCCATCTTAAGACGCACCTTGGGCGTGGAGTGCGAACAATCGCCGCTTGGCAATAAGGAGATTGGCCAGGCCGAACAGCGTCATCAACTGCGACGTGTTCCTGGCCAACCCGCGATAACGTGCCTTCTTGTGCCCGAAGCGGTTCTTCACGATGTGAAACGGGTGCTCAACCCTGGCTCGGACGCTGGCCTTGAGCCGCTCAATCTGCTCGGCCAATCGCCCGCACTCGGTATCCGGCAGCGCGCGGCGCTTGCACTACGGGTGGATGAATTGTGGACGCAACGCCACACCCCGTTCTTCAAACCCGCCTCGGGCTACGGCAGCAAGGCGGCCTATCGCGGCGATAAACTTACGCGCTGGATGTGGGCAGAAATACTCGCCGGCGATTCCGTGGCACAAGCGATCGCCCCGCCGAGCGAACGTCTGACCCAGGTGGACGGAGCCGAAGCCGGCCTCAAGCCCGACGTGCGCGCCTGTGCCCATGCATGCGCAATCCAGCTGGTTGCGGCACGGCTGTGCGCAGGGCAGACCACCAACTTTCGCACGCCGGGCGGCGGTTTTGCGCCGGTGTTTGTGGTGCCGGAACGGGTCGATGGCACGCTCCAGAATGCGTCGTTGCAGCGTGTCGTGCTGCGGGACTGAAACCACTTTTTGTTATTACAACTTGCCCAGGCACCAGCATGACCTACACTCCCTGCCCCCCGTTTCCCAGTCTTCCGGAAGAACTCGCCGCGTTGGCCGAACTCGCGCTGGATCTGCGCTGGTCGTGGAGTCACGCCACCGACATCCTGTGGGAGCGCATCGACCCCGAACTCTGGGCGCTTACCCACAACCCCTGGCTGATTCTGCAAAACGCTTCCAGGGATCGCCTTCAGGCACTGGCGGAAGACCGGGATTTCATCGCCAGCCTGCAGGGCCTTGTCGATGCGCACCAGGAAATCCTAGCCAGACCCGCCTGGTTTCAGACCGCGTATCCGCAATCAACGCTCGCGCACGTTGCCTATTTCAGCATGGAGTTCGGTCTTTCCGAATCGCTGCCCATCTACTCCGGCGGCCTCGGCATCCTCGCCGGCGACTGCCTCAAAACCGCCAGTGATCTGGGCGTGCCGATGATCGGCATCGGCCTGCTCTGGCAACAGGGCTATTTCCGCCAGAGTCTGGACGAACAGGGCCGCCAGCAGGAATTTTTTCCCTACAACGACCCAGCCCAGCTGCCGCTACTGCCGGTGCACGACGAGAACGGCGAGCGTCTGCGCGTGGAGTTGCCGTTCCCCGGCCGCAATGTCATCCTGCGTGCCTGGCAGGTGCGGGTCGGACGGATAAATCTCTATCTTCTGGACAGCAACGATCCGCTCAATACGCCGGCTGACCGCGGCATCACCGCCGAGCTCTATGGCGGCGGGTCGGAAATGCGCCTGCTGCAGGAGATATGCCTCGGTGTCGGCGGCTGGTCTCTGTTGCGCAGTCTGGGCATCCTTCCCGAGGTTTGCCATCTCAACGAGGGCCATGCGGCCTTCGTTGTTCTCGCCCGCGCCTGGAGTCACATGCACGATCACGGCAGCGATTTTCGCCGCGCGCTCAATGCCACCCGCGCCGGCAACGTCTTCACCACCCATACCCCCCTCGCCGCCGGACACGACCGCTTTGCCCCGGCGTTGCTTAAACGCTATACGGAATGGGCGCAGCAAACCTTCGGCATGGAACCCCGCGCGATTCTCGCCCTCGGTCGGGAAAATCCGGACGATGACAGCGAGCCTTTCAACATGGCCTATCTCGCCATGCGCGGCAGCCTTCTGGTCAACGGCGTAAGTCGTCTGCATGGCTGCGTCAGCCGCCGCATTTTCCAGCCGCTGTTTCCGCACTGGCCGCAACAGGAGGTGCCGGTCACCCACATTACCAACGGCGTCCATGTACCATCCTGGGACTCGGCCGAGGCCGACCGCCTGTGGACGGAGACCTGCGGCAAGGCACGCTGGCTCGGCGAACTGCAGCATCACGAAGCGCTCGTGCGCAACCTCCCCGACCAGACCCTGTGGGATCTCAGCGCCCATGCCCGGCAACGACTCATCGGCTTTGCCCGCGCACGCCTCCAGCGCCAGCTCGCCGCCGTCAACGCATCGGCCGAACGCATCGGGCGCGGACATAATGCCCTCGACCCCAACACCTTGACTCTTGGTTTCGCCCGCCGCTTTGCCGCCTACAAGCGACCCAACATGCTCCTCGCCGACCCGCAACGCCTGTATCGCATCCTCACCCATCCGCTCTATCCGGTGCAGATCATCCTCGCCGGCAAGGCGCACCCGCAGGACGACAAAGGCAAGGCGATGATTCGCCAGTGGAATGAATTCATCGACAGCCGTCCGGAACTGGCCGGGCACGTGGTGTTTCTGGCCGACTACGACATGCTATGCGCGGAACAACTGGTGCAGGGCGTGGACCTGTGGATCAATACGCCGCGCCGTCCGTGGGAAGCATGTGGCACCAGCGGCATGAAAACCCTGGTCAACGGCGGCCTCAACCTGTCGGAACTGGACGGCTGGTGGTCGGAGGCCTATGCGCCGGAACTGGGCTGGGCGCTGGGGGACGGGCTGGAACACAACAGCGATCCCGCGTGGGATGCGGTGGAAGCGGCAGAACTCTACCGCCTGTTGGAACAGGAGGTGATCCCGCTCTTCTACCACGACCGCGATGCCCAGGGTTGCCCGCGCGGCTGGGTGGCCAAAATGCGTGCAAGCATGAGCACCCTCACGCCGCGCTTCAGCAGCAACCGCATGTTGCGTGAGTATGTGGAGCAGCTCTACCTGCCCGCCGCCGAGTGCTACGCGGCGCGCCAGGACCCGGCCATGAGCCAGCGCCTGTGTGCCTGGCAGGATGCCATCGCCCAGCACTGGGGTCGTATTCATTTCGGCGAATTGCGGGTCGACGATGACGCCAGCGCATGGCATTTCAGCGTGCCGGTCTATCTCGACGACCTCGACCCTGATTTCGTTGCTGTCGAACTCTATGCCGTGCCGCCAGACGAGGCAGCTGTCGAACTTCACTGCATGCAGCGGGGTGATCTCTTGAGCGGCGCCGTCAACAGTTTCACTTACAACGTCAGCGTGCCCAAGACCCGGGCAGTCGGTGATTACACCCCGCGCATTGTTCCGGCCTTCAACGGCGCGCGGGTGCCGATCGAGGCACGACAGATTCTCTGGTATCGCTGACGATGCCGGTTTATGAGCCTGAAGTTTCATGAAGTCGCGCTATGAGCGCGCAGAACGGGGAATCGTTTACACTTCCAGCACGAAAACCCCGTCAGTTCAGACTATTACTGGTTGGAGTCCGTGAATCTGTCGGACACGGCTGACGCCATCGCGACCATTACTTCGGATTAGACAATGACATCCCAACGAATTAGCCTGACCGCCAGCGTTTATCACGCTTTGGTCGGGCAGAGGGTTTCCTGACGATGTCGCAGACACCCCTCGATAGGCCGGATCAGGCAGCACCCGCAGCGCAAGCCGGACTGTCAGGGCGACAGCAGCTGCTACTGATAGGCCTGTTCGTTGCCGCCTATGGCCTCAATCTGCTGCTGCCCCGTGATCTCTGGGTGCAGGACGAGGCGCGCTACGGCGAGGTGGTGCGTGAAATGCTCGCTGGCGGCAACTGGCTGGTGCCGCACCTCGATGGGATGCCGTATCCCGACAAGCCTGCGCTGTATTTCTGGATTGTCGCGGCGGTGGGCAGCATCGTAGGCCAGGGTGAAGGGGCATTCCGGCTGGTTTCCACGCTATCTGTGCTGCTTGCCGGGGTGGGGGTGTATCAGCTGGGCAGGGTAATCCATGGGCGCCAGGGCGGTTATTGGGCATCGATTCTCTTTGGTTCGGCGCTGCTGACGCTGGTTGTCGGGCAGATCGCTCGCATGGATATGCTGCTTGCCGCCACCACCGCATTCGCCTGGTTCTGCCTGCAGCGCTTTGATGCCGAGCAGGGCCGCCGCTGGCTGACGGGCTTCTGGGTGCTGTGCGCCCTGTCTTTGGCAATCAAGGGACCGATTGCCTTGCTGTTTACGCTGGTGCCGGGCCTGCTGTGGATGATGGTCAAACGGGGATTCCCCGGCCTGGTCTCATTGCGGCCGCTGCTGGGTTTGCTCACGCTTGTTGGCATGGTGCTGGCCTGGATTGCCGCCGTGTATCTGGATGGTCAGGTCGATTATCTCTCGACGATCTGGCACGAGCAGCTGGTCGGGCGCACGGTGAACTCCTGGAGCCATAAAGAGCCTGTCTATTTTTATATCTTGCTGTTGCCGGTTGTGATCATGCCCTGGATCGGGCCGATACTTCAGGGGCTGAGCAGCATGATTCGCGAACGTGCTTCAGGTTGGGAGGCCGTGGCAATCTTCGCGGTGCTGCCGCTGATCGGTATTTCACTGATCTCGGGCAAACTGTTTATCTATCTGGAGCCTTTGGTGCCGGCCTTGTGCGTCGCCGGGGCGATGGCGGCACAGCGTATCAATGGCGAATCGCGAGTGTCTGCATGGTCGACATGGCCGCCGGCGGTATTCCTGGTTGTGCTTGGTGCGGGCCTGGTCTGGGCATCGAATAAACACCTTGGCGCGGCCGCAGCCCAAGGCGTCTGGATCGGTATCGGTCTGGTCGTCCTGGGTATCGCCAGCGCGATTGCCGGCCGTCTCTCGGGGAAACGCTGGCTCTACGCGTCGACCGGTATCGCTGTGGTCACTTCATGGCTCCTGTTGGGCGGCATGTCCAGCGTGCTCAACCCATTTTTCTCGGCCCGCGCACTGGGTGAATCGGTCGCACGCCATGCGCCGGTGGCGCGACCGGTCGGGCTCATCAATGCCACGCGCGGCATTCTGAATTATTACGCCGGCCGCACCTTCACCGAGGTAAGCCTCGGCGAGGCGGCGGCCTGGCATGCTGCTCATCCTGATGCGGTGCTCATAATCAAAACCCGTGATCTAGCATCGGCCTTTGGTGAATCTGGCGTACCCGACAGTTGTCGGGTGCATGAAATCTATTCAGTGGAGTTCAAGCAATATCATGTGGTGGCAGACTGCTGAATTGCAGCGGCGTATTCGATCGATCCTGTTCCTTTGGGCCGGCTTTGCGGCGGCAGCCTTGCTGTGGACGCTGTGTTGCGGCGACCTGGCAGACGTGGCGTTGGTTGCCCGCGCGCCCTGGGTGGTTGCCTTTCACGAGCAGCTGCGCTGGCTCAACGCCTGGAGCATGTATCCCTTCTATGTCTTTTTTATCGGGATGCTGCTGTGGGGCTGGCAGCGTCAGCAGCCGCAGTGGCGCCTCCTGAGTTGGGGGTATCTGATTGCACAGCTGGCTGGGTCGGTGTTGCTGGTGCGCTCCCTCAAGATGCTGATCGGCCATGCCCGCCCAGACTTTAATAATCTCCGTAGCGAACTCGCAGATAGATGGGTCGGGCCGACGTCGGATGCCTCCTTCCATGGTTTCCCATCAGGACATACGACCGATCTGTTCATCAGTGCGATCTTCCTGTCTGTATTGCTGCCGAAGGCTTGGATGCGCGGCCTCGTCCTGGCCTTTGCCGCGTTCAATGGTGTGTTGCGCATCGCCTTGGCCAAGCATTACCCGCTCGATGTGCTGGGTGGGGTTCTGCTGGGCGGGCTGGTGGCGCTGCTGGTCTTGCGTTTCTGGGTTGTGCCACGCCTGCAAGGTTACGAAGTCCGTGCCGCAACAGTGCCCACTGTGAGGGGTACCGAGCCGGGGATGATCTGACAATGTGATCCTTGCGGCCAGGGTCCTGGCGTGCAGGAGTTTTGGGCAATGGCTGGCGTCCTTCTTGCCTGACGCTTTAGATGGAGGATCGGATACTTCAGCGCAGGCGGTTGGATTTCCCATCCTGCACAGGATTCCATGCTTTTTGTGCTGGCGTTCTGGATGCTTTTTGCGCAGGCGTTCTGGTTCCAGAACCTGCAATGGGCCTACGCGAAGAAGCTGGTGAACCTTCCCGCCAGCGAATCGGCGGATATCACCGACAACTTCAATTAGGTTTGGCCGGAGCCACTTCCCTTGACCTTGGTGCTGCGAGTGGGCATCAAATGCCCGCCTACGCCTTCGTTTTTGGTTTCCTGCCGGGGCTGGCAGTCGGTGTAAATCCCGCTACTCGGCATAGCATCCCTTCAGTTTTCTTGCCATCGATGAATCGCGTTGAGTGACACATGATGATGTCCCCCCTTTTCGACAGTTCCGCTAGATAAAGGCGCACGTCAGCTAGCGGGATTCGTGTCGCTGCGGCGATCTCGGTGTCGAGTTGCTCACCTCGTTCTTTCAGATATTTCAGGATTTTCTGCATGTCTGGAACGCCTGATATTTTGGAGTGGAACGGCTTTCGCGGCAAGGTGCCTTTAGACCCCCGCAGTCCAGCCCCATCGCGCAGGCTGTTCACGAAGGTAAAAAAGTCGGGCGGAAACTGACGAGCGAGCGTTCCCGCCTGGTTCTTCCAACCGTGCCCAATCGAGAGGATAGCCGACATCGGCAAAAGCGAAGGCTGCCATCTTCACCTAAAACTTTTCCGGGAGTTCAGAAGCGGAATGGTCTGACGCATGGCCTCATTTTTCATCGACATCTTTTTCGATTAACCCTAGTCTGTCACCTGGTTGCGGCGTGTGGTCGGCAGACACGCTTGGGTGAGACAACTGCGGCAAGACTTGACTCCCGTAAAAACCGCCCTGCAAGGGCATCTGGACGCGTTTCAGTGACGTGCGCCAAAGGCTTTGTGGGGATTGGCTTTCCCAACAATTATTCATGATACATGGTATTTAGATGATAATGCAATTATCATCCAGCATACATCTCGTGCACATTGAGGGCGTTCCATGGAAAACCGTTCCGCCAGGATGACGATACTGATCGATCCGATCAAAAAACAGATCTTCGAGGAAATCTGCGCCCAGCAAGACCTCACCTCTTCACAAGTGGTCCGCAAGCTGATTCACCAATACATCATCGAACATGCGGGATCACGCGAGTTGCCCGAATGGCTGACCGGACATGCCGCCAAGGCTGGAAGCAAATCGCAGTGAAAGTCGTATCCGCCAACCGGGCGAGAACGATTTTCGTCAACGACCGGCGCCCTCCAATGGCCGCGCTGACCGATTGATGCGCAACCGACAATACCCAATGACCCCACTCAAAAACGACACCTTCCTGCGCGCGCTGCTGCGCCAGCCGACTGAATACACCCCGGTGTGGATGATGCGTCAGGCAGGCCGCTACCTGCCGGAGTACAACCGGACCCGGGTACGGGCTGGCGATTTCATGGGCCTGTGCAAGAGCCCCGATCTCTCCACGGAAGCCACGCTGCAACCGCTGGCGCGCTTCCCGCTCGACGCCGCCATCCTGTTATCGTTTACACCAAGGGCGGCGGCCTGTGGCTGGAAGACATTGCCGCCATCGGTTGCGACGCCATCGGCCTGGACTGGACCATCGACATCGGCAAGGCGCGCCGCCGCGTCGGGGACCAAGTGGCGCTGCAAGGCAACCTCGACCCGGTGGTGCTGTTCAGCAAGCCCGACACCATTCGTGCCGAAGTCGGCAAAGTCCTGCACAGCTACGGCAAGGGCAGCGGCCACGTGTTCAATCTGGGGCACGGCATTTCCCAGTTCACCCAGCCGGACCATGCGGCGGTCATGGTCGAGGCGGTGCACGAACTGAGCCGGCCCTACCATGTCTGACCGGCTTGGCCGCTGAGTGAGCCAAGATCGAGGCCGAGCAATCGCATGACCCAAAACAGCCAGACCATCCGTTTTATCCGGCGCCGCATCCCGGCTTTCGAGTGCGAACCCGGATGCCATGACTGCTGCGGACCGGTCACCGCGTCGAGCGAAGAAATGGCCCGGCTCCCGGAAAAAAGCAACGCGGAGTATGCGGCGGCATTGGCCGCGTTAAGCTGCCCGCACCTGGGCGAGAATGGCTGCCTTGTCTACGCGGAACGCCCGCTGATTTGCCGCCTGTTCGGCACCACGCCACGACTCGCCTGCCCGAATGGCAAACGTCCCGAGGCGATGATCGACCCGCACATCGAACAGCAGATCTACCGTTATTTCGAAGAGACGCGCCATGTGCTGGTTTAGCCGGGGGATAACGCAGTGACCACAAAGCAACCGTTTTTTTATTGGGATGGCGAGACGCTGGTGCTCAATATTCTTGGCAAGCCCAGTGCAAAACAGGATGCCATTGGCAAACCCAAGGGCCATCAACTCAAAGTCAGCGTCACCGCAGCCCCGCGCGCGGGCAAAGCAACCGACCACATGGTGCGGTTTCTGGCGGATGAGTTCGGCGTAGCGGCTGGCGACATCGAGGTCGTCTTTGGCCGCATGAATGTGAATAAACAGTTGCGCATCAAATCCCCAAAACGGCTGCCGGCGATCTTTGCGCAACAGGAATTATCCTGACAGCTGTTATTCCGAAAAACTTTTTCTGGCCGGTTCACACCCAGCAGTGACCCATCACACACCCCTGCGAAACGCGACACGATGGAACTGAAAAGGGCAAGCCGCGACCAGGTCAAGAATTGAGCGTGGGGGGTTTCATCAAGAAATCAATCAACGAGTATCTTGGCCGATTGGCGTGCACGCGCCCGTTCCGCCAGTGGCGACCGGAATGTGGGGCGCCACTGCGGCGCAGGCACCCGGATCACACGCCCAGGACCAGCGCCAGGCCGGTGGCCGCGATACCGATGCCGGCCAGCCGCACCGCGTGGCGACCGATCAGGCTGCTGGCGATCCCCATGCCATGCAGACAAAGCGTGGCCAGCACGAAGCCCAGGGCATAGAGCGCAGGCGACGCGGCCTGCGGCATTTCCAATCCGTGGGCATAGCCGTGGAAGAGCGCGAAAACGGCGGCGATCGCCATGCCGGCCGTTACCGCCCACTGGCCCCGCGAGGCGATCAGCAGGCCCAGCACCAGCACCGACAGCGCGATGGCGGACTCGACATGCGGCAACGCGATTCCTGACCAGGCCAGCACCCCGCCCAGCAACATCGCGCCGACAAAGGCGGCGGGCACCGCCCACAGCGCCCGCCCGCCCTGCTGCGCGGCCCACAGGCCGGCCGCGATCATGGCGAGCAGGTGATCCAGTCCCATAAAGGGGTGGGCCAGGCCGCCGGCGAAACCGGTTGCCGTGTGGTCACCCGTATGCGCGAATGCCGTCCCCACGAACAGGCAGAGGGTGGCCAGAGTGATCGTGCGTGAATGTTTCATCGGCTTCATTGCGTGGTCTCCAGTTCAAAATATGTTCGGCCAAATAAATTCAGCCAAATGCTTCAGCGTTACTTGATTCTTACCTGCACCAGTTCCTCGCCATCCGGGTCGGTCACGTGCACGGCACAGGCAATGCACGGATCGAAGGAGTGGATGGTGCGCAGGATCTCGATCGGCTGTTTCGGGTCGTGCATCACGTGGTTGTCCTGCAGCGCCGCCTCGTAGGCGCCCGGCTGGCCCAGGGTGTCGCGCGGGCCGGCGTTCCAGGTGCTGGGCACCACCGCCTGGTAGTTGCTGATCTTGGCGTCGTCGATGACGATCCAGTGGGAGAGGCCGCCGCGCGGCGCCTCCGTCAGGCCGACGCCCTGCATGTGTTTGGGCCAGGTGGACGGATCCCAGTACTGGTCGTTGAAGATCCTGACATCGCCGGCCTTGATGTTGGCCATGAGCTGGTCGAACCAGCCCTGCATCGCGTCGGCCAGGATCTTCGATTCCAGCGTGCGCGCGGCAGTGCGGCCGAGGGTGGAGAACAGCGCGTCGACCGGCACATCGAGCGTCTTCAACGTCAGGTCGACCAGTTCCTTCGCCTGCTTGTCGCCCTTGGCGACCATCATCAGCACGCGGGCGAGCGGACCGACTTCCATGGATCGACCCTGCCAGCGCGGCGACTTCATCCAGGAGTATTTTTTCTCGACTTCCAGGTGTTCGTAGGGCGGCTTCGGCCCGGTGTAGTTGAGTTCGGTCTCGCCCCTGAACGGGTGCAGGCCCTGCGCATCGCCCTGACTGTATTTGTACCAGGAATGGCTGACGAATTCCTGAATCTCGTTGTCCGCATCCAGGTCGATGGGGTGAATGGTCGACAGATCGCGGTTGAGGATGACGCCGCGCGGGATGAGATAGGAATCCGGATCCCAGAAGCCTTTCGAGGGCAGATCCCCGAACGACAGGAAGTTACCCAGCCCTTCACCGCGCCCTGCCCAGTCCTTGTAGAAACCGGCAATAGCGAGGGTGTCCGGCACATAGACCTGATCGACGAACTCGCGCATCTGCCGGATGACGTTCTGCACCGTCTGCAGGCCCACCATGTTGAGCGCGGTGGCATCCTGACCGCCGCCGCTGGTGTGCACCGAAATGGCCGAGGGCACGCCGCCCACCACGAAGTTGGGGTGCGGGTTCTTGCCGCCGAAGATGGCGTGCAGCTTGACCACGTCGCGCTGCCAGGCAAGCGCATCGAGGTAGTGCGCCAGCGCCATGAGATTGGCCTCCGGTGGCAGCTTGTAGGCGGGATGGCCCCAGTAGGCGTTGGCGAAAATGCCGAGTTGGCCCTGCTCGACGAAGGTCCTCACCTTCTTCTGCACGTCCGCGAAATAGCCGGGCGAGGATTTAGAATAGCTGGAAAGCGATTGCGCCAGCGCGGAGGTGGCCTTGGGGTCGGCCTTCAGCGCCGACACCACATCGACCCAGTCGAGTGCATGCAGGTGATAGAAGTGCATGACGTGGTCGTGCACGAACTGCGCCGCGATCATCAGGTTGCGGATCAGTTCCGCGTTGTGCGGCAGGGCGTAGCTGGGGATGGCGCGATGCAGCGCATCCTCCACCGAACGCACCGAGGCGATGCCGTGCACCAGGGTGCAGACGCCGCAGATGCGCTGGGCGAAGGCCCAGGCGTCGCGGGGATCGCGCCCGCGCAGGATGATCTCGATGCCGCGCACCATGGTGCCGGCTGAATAGGCGCGGGTGATCTTGCCGCTGGCGTCGGTTTCGGCTTCGATGCGCAGATGGCCCTCGATGCGGGTGATGGGGTCGACGACGACGCGTTGTGGGGTGCTCATGGTCGTGAATTCCTCAGCTGTTCAAAAACGCTTCGAGGATGCGGTATTGCTCCTCGGCTTCGCGGTTTTCGGTGCCGGAGCCGTCGGCGACGGTCTGGCAGGTACGTGCCATGCGCGCCTGCATCGCGGCCTCCCAGGCCAGGGTTTCGCTGGATTCGGCAGGCTTGACGCAGGCCACCGCCGCCTTGGCGACGAAGTGCCCGGCCTGGGCACTCCAGTCGGTCTCCCTGCCGCACCGGGTGAAGCTTTCCACCCGTGCAGTGTTGGCGGCCTGCGACACCACGGCCAGTTCCGCATCGCCGACGTCGGCGCGTCCGGCCACCTCCAGCGCGGCCTTGATGCGAACATCGTTGGACAGCGGAAACACGCGTTGCACGAAGCGCGCGGCGGCCTGCCGCTGTCGCGCGGTGGGAAGGCCGGCCAGGGCCGCCTTGAACGCCTTGTCGTTGCTGATTGCCATGGCCTCAGGCTCCCTTGTCAGGAATGTGCTCGGCGATCATCTCGGTCAGGCCAACCACCGGGATATCCATCTGGTAGTGCTCGAGGCCCTCTTCCAGCACGATGCGACAGTTGGCGCAGGCGGTGACCACACGATCCGGCTTCACCGTGTCGAACTGGAATTTCTTCTTCTTGAACGCTTCCAGCCGCAGCTCCTCGCCTTCCTCGATGGCCGAGGCACCGCCACCGCCACCGCAGCACCAGTTCATGTAACCGGCATCCGGCATTTCGACGAAGTTCTTCGCCACCATGTTCATCAGCTTGCGTGGCTGCTGGATCACGCCACCACGACGCACCAATTGGCAGGGATCGTGGAAGGTCAGCTTGTCAGTCTCGAAGCCCTCGGTCTTCAACAGACCCTGCGCCTGGAACTCGCCGAGCACCTCGATGATGTGCTTGACATTAAAGGTGAACGGCCGCCCGATCAGGTTGGCGCCTTCCCAGCGCAGCGCGGTGTAGGCGTGGCCGCATTCTGGGCTGATCACGGTCTTCACCTTGAGCTTTTCCGCCCCTTCGACGATGCGCGAGACGATCACTTTCGCCAGGTCCGAGTTGCCGATCTGGATGCCGGCGTTGGTGGCCTCGAAGGCGGTCGAGCACAGCGTCCAGGTCTTGCCGGCCTGCCGCATGATCTTGGCGACGGCAGCCAGATATTCCGGAAAGTTGATGATTTCCATCGACGACAGCATCACCATGTATTCGGCGCCTTCGGCATCGAGCGGAATGGGAATGCCGTAGTCCTCTTCCACGTGTTTCATCTGCGCCTGCACCGCGGGCAACTTGACACCCATCGGGCTGCCGATGGTGACGGTGCGGTTGACCGCGCCCTTGATGCCTGCCGGCGCGTGGCCGGAGGCCGACATGCCCTCGCGGAACTTGCGCACCATGTAGACGATGTCGTTGCCAACCGGACAGACAGCGGAACAGCGGCCGCACAGCGTGCAGCTGTTGTAGACCAACTCCTGCCATTCATCGAGTTCGTCATCGGTCACGGCTCTGGACAGGCCGACCATTTTCTTCAGCCGCCCCAGCAGCGTGTATTCCTGCTCGTAGACGCGGCGCAGCGGCTCCAGCTTGTGGATCGGCGTGTACTTGGGATCGCCGGTTTCCGTATAGAACAGGCAGGCCTCGGCGCACAGGCCGCAGTGCACGCAGCTGTTGAAATAACTGGCAATGGGTGCGTCGATGACTTCCTTGAGGACGCGGATGCCTTTTTCGAGGGTGGCAGTCATAACGGCATTTTCTTGTCACAAGCAAGCGTAGGGTGCGCCGCGCGCACCAATGAGCATGGATCGGTGCGCGCGGCGCACCCTACATGGCTCCAGATAGAGAGCGTCAGATGGGTTCTCATACCGGAACTCCCTTGTGCGCGTTGACCTTGCCGTTGTACCAGCGCGAGCCGAACAGCGTGAAGGCATGGAACAGCTTGGTGAAAGGCAGCACCACCAGCAGGATTTCCACGGAGAGGATGTGCAGCGCCAGCATCGTGGTGTAAGGCAGCAGCAGGTGCTGCACCGCCACCCAGCCGGTCAGCACCGGCAGGAAGGTCACCGCCCAGGTGAACCAGTCCTCGAAGGTGCTGAGAAATCGCTTGACCGGCTTGTTGATGCGATCGACCAGCATCACCACCATCGCCGCCATCGTCACCACCGCGGCCAGGTCGATGAACTGCGAGGGCAGCCCGGGCCAGGACAGACCGGTGAGATGGGCGATCAAGAGGATGTGCGGCGCGAACAGCAACACCACGATGGCCAGCCCGATGTGGAAGATGTAGCCGCCGATGTAGCTCACCGGCGAACGCTTCAGCATGCCGGGCGGCGGCACCGAACGCCGGAAAACGGTGTGCAGGCCGGACGCGCCGGCAGCGTGGCGCGGTGCGGACAGGTCCTTCTTGCGGCCCAGCGAGTAGATCTCGAACAAACGCCACACCACGCCCAGCAGGAAAATGCCCACCGCCAGGTCGAGCCCCGGACCGCGCACCCAGGTCAGAAATTGCAGTTCGTTCATGCTCATTTCTCCAGGTCGGCCAGGGTGGTGGTCTCGTGCGCCGACTTGGCAGCGCCTTTCCTGGCGCGGTTGGCGAAACTGACCGCCACGCCCGCGGCTGCACCGACCACCGAGGCGGCAGCGGCAAACTTGAGCGGGTCGGCCGGCACCGACAGCGGTTTGTAGAAGCCGCCGGCGTCCCAGAAATCGGGTTCGGAGCAGCCGAGGCAGCCGTGGCCGGATTCCACCGGCCACGAGGTGCCGCCGTTCCACTTCACTGTGGCACAGGCGTTGTGGGTCACCGGCCCCTTGCAGCCGAGCTCGAACAGGCACCAGCCCCGGCGCGCGCCCTCGTCGTCGAAAGTCTTGGCGAACTTGCCCTGGTCGTAGAACGGGCGGCGGTAGCAGCGGTCGTGGATGGTTTCGCCGAAGAAGGCGCGGGGCCGGCCCTTGGCGTCGAGTTCCGGCAGGCTGCCGAAGGTGAGGTAGTGCGCCAGCACCCCGGTCATCACCACCGGGATCGGCGGGCAGCCGGGAATGTTGACGATGGGCTTGTCCTTGATGATGTCGGACACCGACACCGCACCGGTCGGGTTCGGGTTGGCCTTCGGAATGCCGCCGTAGGAGGCGCAGGTGCCGACGGCGATGATGGCAGCCGCGCCTTTTCCAACTTCCTTCAACATTTCCAGGTTGGACTGGCCGCCGATGCAGGAATAGGCGCCGTCCTGTCCCAGCGGAATCGAGCCATCGACGATCACCAGATACTTGCCCGCGTTGTCCCGCATCGCGTTGTGCAGGGCTTCCTCGGCCTGGAAACCTGCCGCGGCCATCAGCGTTTCCTGGTAGTCGAGCGAGATCATGTCGAAGATCATGCCTTCCAGCGTGGGCGAGTGCGAGCGCGTGATCGACTCGGTACAGCCGGTGCATTCCTGGAACGGCAGCCAGATCACCGACGGCCGGCGCGCTGCGGCCATCGCCTCGGCCATGGCAAGCCCGGCCGCGGGCGGCAAGGCCATCATCGAGGCCAACGTCATGCAGTACTTGAGAAAGGTGCGGCGGCTGACGCCTTGCCGCACAAGTGTGTCGATCAACGGACCCTGCATGATGCGTGCCTCCTGACGTGGAACACCTCAGCTTCGAGACGTCACTCCCTGAAACGCCGCGCCCTAAAAATCACGACGCTCAGCTCACCTTAGAGGTCGGAAATCAGCAACTCAAGCTGTTCCTGACCGATTGCCACATCCTGCGGATGGGCCTTGACCAGTTCGGGCACCCATGCCACCTCGATGAACTGCGCGGTGACCGCACCCTGCTCGTTGCGATGCGTGACCCACCAGACGCCGGGACAGGCGGTCTCGTTCAGCGTGGATTCGCCGCCGGCCTGCAGGGTGACGCTGATTTCGCCGCTGCCGAGCTTGTCGCGCAGCCAGTCGAGATCGACGGGCGTCAGCGGCAAGGCGGACAGATCGATGGCGGAAGGCTCGCCGGATTCGAGCAGGCGTTTCACCTGCTCGGCCAGTTCGCGCAGCAAGGGCGGCGCATTGCCGGTCAGGCCGGGTTCGCCGGGCGACTGATTGACGACGTGGATGGGAATGGCGTCAAGCGTCATGCTGCCATTCCCGGATCAGTTCGCGGATTGCCGCACAGGCAGGGGGAATGGCGGCCGCGACGGCAGGGGTCGGATATTCGCCCCAGTCGACGACCTCGGGCCGGATCGCCAGCATCGCCCGTTTTTCCGGCCAGTGCCCGGCCAGCATTGCGATGGCGCGCAGATCGGTCAGCCCCACTTCGTGCACCGTGGACTTGCGATTGCTCATCAGGAATGCGTCCATGTCCTCACCTTTCAGCAATGCCCATTCGCCCGGCTTCGTTTTGATGTTGGCGGCATCGACGACGATCAGCGCATCGGCGTCCTCGATCGGCCCCGCCAGGGTGAAAGAAAGCGTGCCGCCATCGAGAAGGGTCACATCGGGCCAATTCGCCAGCTCGGGTTCCAGTGCCTGCAGCACATGAATGCCTACGCCCTCGTCGGTGAGCAGGGTATTGCCGATGCCGAGCACGAGCGTTTTCATGGATTCAATCTAGCAGCACGCATTCGAATAACAACCAAGCAAATCACTCAAGTATCTGATTATTCATAATTATTTTGCAATACTCCTGATCGGACGCAGGGTCGGCAAATCACATATACTGGTTTGAGTGTAGGTTCTGATTGCCGCTCATGTGTCTCGCCATTCCCATGCAGATCGAATCGATCGAAGACTTTACCGCCCGCTGCCAGGCCAAGGGCGTGTGGCGCGACGTCAGCCTGTTCATGATGCAGGACGAGCCGCCCGCGGTCGGTGACTTCGTCATGGTGCATGTCGGCTACGCCATCCAGAAAATTGCCGAGTCCGATGCCCGCACAACCTGGGAACTGCTGGACCAGATTCTGGAAGAGTCCGGTGCATGAACTGGCTGTCGCCCAGGCGCTCGTCGAACAGGTAGAGGCCGTGATCGATCAGCACGCAGCGAGCCACGATCAGGATGCATCGTCATCCGATGCATGGCAGGCCAGCCTGATCCGCGTGCGCATCGGCCCGCTCGCCGGCGTGGTGCCCGAACTGCTGGCCAGCGCCTTCCCGCTGGCCGCTGCCGGCAGCCGCATGGAACACGCCGAACTCGAATTCGCCCACGCGCCGATCCAGGTGCGCTGCCAGACCTGCGGCGCCGAGACCGAGGCCGCGATGAACCGCCTGATCTGCGGCGCCTGCGGCGACTGGCACACCCAGGTCGTCTCCGGCGACGAACTGCTGCTCGAAAGCGTCGAACTCGAAACCTCACCTTCCCTGACCCCTGAATCCTGACCCCTGGTCCCTGAAAATGTGTGATACCTGCGGCTGCAACCTCACCCCCGGCAACAAACACCTCGCGTTCAAGCCTGTCGCCAAAGGCGCGACCGCGGTATCCGTGCTGAAAGGCCTGCTAGCGAAGAACGACGACCAAGCCGCGCACAACCGCGAGCACTTCGACCGGCGCGGCATTCTCGCGATCAACCTGATGTCGTCGCCCGGTTCCGGCAAGACGGCGCTGCTGGAAGCCACGCTGACTACGCTTAAAAATGAATTTACCTGCGCCGTGATCGAGGGCGACCTGGAAACCGAGAACGACGCCGAGCGCATTCGCGCCAAGGGCGTGCAGGCGCACCAGATCGTCACCGGCACCGCCTGCCACCTCGACGCCCATCTGGTGCACGATGCGCTGCATCACATGAACCTCGACGGCGTCGACCTCCTGGTCATCGAAAACGTCGGCAACCTGGTCTGCCCCGCCAGCTTCGACCTCGGCCAGCACCTCAACGTCACCCTGCTCTCGGTCACCGAAGGCGACGACAAGCCGGCCAAATACCCGGTGATGTTCCGCGCCGCCGACGCCATGCTGCTGACCAAGACCGATCTTTTGGCGGTGCTCGACGACTTTGATCCCGATAAGGCCGAAGCGCACCTGCGCAATCTCGCCAACCCGGCGCCGGTGATGCGGCTGTCGGCGCGCAAGGAACTGGGTATGGATGCCTGGTACGCCTGGCTGCGCGAGCAACTGGCCGCCCAGCGTGCCCGTGTGGCACTAGGCCAGTCGCGCCGCCCCGCCATCCAGAGCGACGGCCAGAAATATCACAGCACAACAGTGTGTTAGGACTCATCATCCATGTACATCCCAAAGCACTTCAAGGAAACAAACCCAGCGCGTATTTCGGCGCTCATCAAAGGCCATCCCCTCGGGATGTTGGTCACGGCTCCTGAGGGCGTGCCCTTTGTCAGTCACCTGCCCTTCATCTTTGAGCGCTCCGCAGGTTCGCAAGGCAAGCTGCTCGGCCACATGGCGCGGGCAAACCCGCAGTGGCAGCATTTTGAATCGGGCAGTGAGGTTCTGGCTGTATTTCAAGGGCCACATGCTTACGTTTCACCTTCGTGGTATTCATCGCCTGGCGTCCCAACGTGGAATTACGCGGTGGTTCACTTACGTGGAAACCCCCGGCTCATTGAAGGCGAGACCGAGCTTGAAGCCTTGGTTGAACAACTGACCCATGTCCATGAATCACACATGCCAAGCCCGTGGAAACCCAACCTTACGGGCGAGCGGCGCTCAAAACTTCTCAACATGATTGTGGGCTTCGAAATCGAAATCACACACATTCAGGGCAAGTTCAAACTCAGCCAAAACCGCCCGCTTGAAGACCAGCAGCACGTGGTTGAAAAATTGAGCCAGTCAAACAATCAAACTGATACCGCAGTTGCAAAACTCATGTCGGGGGTCATTCATGCTGAGTTCTAATGGACTTACAGTGGGCTTTCGCCCGCTTCCAGCCAGCCCTCTACCTTGAACGATGGATAACGCCCGCGCCTGGCTGGAGAAAATCCACGCCCTCGAATTCGGCCGCACGATCAAGATCATGAACGTGTGCGGCGGGCACGAGCGCTCGATCACCCAGGCCGGCCTGCGCGGCGCATTGCCAGGCTGGGTCGAGCTGGTGCCCGGCCCCGGCTGCCCGGTGTGCGTGTGCCCGGAGGAAGACGTCTATCAGGCCATGCAACTGGCGCTGCAGGACAAGGTGATCCTGGTTGCCTTCGGCGACATGCTGCGGGTGCCGGTTAACGTGAAGAAGGGCGGGGTGCGCTCGCTGGCTGAGACGCAGGCCGCCGGCGCCGACGTGCGGCCGATCGCCAGCCCACTCGATGCACGCAAGATCGCGCGCGACAATCCGGATCGCCCGGTGGTGTTCTTCGCCGCCGGCTTCGAGACCACCACCGCGCCGGTCGCGGCGATGCTGGCGGAGGGCCTGCCCGACAATCTCAGCATCCTGCTGTCCGGCCGGCTGACCTGGCCGGCGGTGGCCATGCTGCTCGATTCCGGCAGCCCTGGCTTCGACGCCCTGGTCGCGCCCGGTCACGTGTCCACCGTGATGGGGCCGGAGGAATGGACCTTCGTCGTCGACCGCCACGAGATCCCCGCCGCAGTCGCCGGCTTCGCGCCGGAGTCGCTGCTGGCGTCGTTCTATTCCGTGCTGCGACAGCTGAAAAGCGGCGAGCGCTTCCTCGACAACTGCTACCGCGAAGTCGCGCATCCCGGCGGCAATCCCACCGCGCGCCGTTTGCTTGCCGACACGCTCGACATCGTCGACGCCAACTGGCGCGGTATCGGCATCATTCCAAACTCGGGCTATGCGCTGAAACCCGCCTTCGCCAAACACGATGCACGCCTGCTGTTTCCCGACCACAGCGACCCCGGCCGCCGCCGCGCCGGTGAAATGCCGCCCGGCTGCGATTGCGCGCAGGTAGTGCTGGGCAAAATCTACCCCGACCAGTGCCGCATCTACGGCAAGGCCTGCACCCCACGCAACCCGGTCGGCCCCTGCATGGTGTCGGACGAAGGCGCCTGCCGCATCTGGTGGGCGGGCGGCGTGCGCGTAACCGCCGATGCCTGATCGCGTCGCCCAATTCATCACCATCAGCGGCCGGGTGCAGGGCGTGGGCTTCCGGCCCTTCGTCTACCGGCTCGCGCATCAGCATGGAGTCACCGGCTGGGTGCGCAATGTCAATGGCGCGGTAGAAATTCATGCCGAAGGCGAGCTCACGCAACTCCAGCGTTTCAGCAACGCGCTGCTGAACGAAGCGCCGCCGCTGTCCGCACCCGGCCCACTCGCTGTCGCCGCCTGCGAGCCCGAACACGCCCGAGCGTTTTCCATCCACGACAGCCAGTCAGTCAGCGCTGCCTGCTTGAATAATGCATCGTCAAAAATGGCCGATGCATGGTCAATCCATCTGCCGCCCGACGGCTTTGTCTGCGCCGACTGCCTCGCCGAACTGCACGACCCGACCAACCGCCGCCATCGCTACCCCTTCATCAACTGCACCCAGTGCGGTCCGCGTTACACCCTGATCACCGCTCTGCCCTACGACCGCCCCAACACGGCCATGCACGACTTCGCGCTGTGCCCGGACTGCCGGCGTGAATACGAGAATCCGCTCGACCGCCGCTTCCACGCCGAGCCGATCGCCTGCCCGGTGTGCGGACCGCATCTGCAATTCGTTTCATGCGAATTCACCCAGGACGGGGATGAAGCGGCGCTGACCGCCGCCGTCGCCGCCTTGCGCGCGGGAAAAATCGTCGCGGTGAAAGGCGTCGGTGGCTACCACCTGCTGTGCGACGCGACCAACGACGAAGCCGTTGCCGCGCTGCGCGTCCGCAAGCCGCGCCCGGCCAAACCGCTGGCGGTAATGCTGCGCGACCTCGTGGCGCTGCGCCGCGCGGTACACACCACCCCCGAGTTGGACAGCTTCCTCGCATCCCCCGAACGTCCCATCGTGCTGCTGCGGAAACGCGCCGATACTCCCCTTTCCGAACACATCGCCCCCGGCCTTGCGGAAATCGGTTGCCTGCTGCCCTATTCGCCGCTGCACGATCTGCTGCTGAACGACTTCGGCGGGCCGCTGGTGGCTACCTCGGGCAACCTCTCCGGCGAGCCGGTGCTGACCGACAACCACGAGGCGCAAACCCGATTAAGCCACCTCGCCGACGCCTTTCTGCACCATAACCGCCCCATCGTGCGGCCGGCCGACGACCCGGTATATCGCGTGATCGCTGGCGTACCACGGCCGCTGCGCCTGGGGCGCGGCCGCGCGCCGCTTGAACTCAGCCTCCCTGTGCCGCTGCCCGAACCCGTACTGGCGCTCGGCAGCCACATGAAGAACACGCTCTGCCTCGCCTGGGGCAGGCGCGCTGTCGTCTCGCCGCACATCGGCGAACTCGACACGCTACGCAGTCTGGACACCCTGGCGCAGGTGGCGTCCGATCTGCAGCGGCTGTACCAGGTGCGGGCGACCAAGCTGATCGTCGACCGCCACCCCGGTTATGGTTACCGCCGCTACGCCCGCGACAGCGGTTTCCCCTTGTTTGAAGTCTGGCATCACCACGCCCACGCCTCGGCGCTGGCGTGGGAATTTCCGGATATCGAACAATGGATCGTGTTTGCCTGGGATGGCGTCGGCCTCGGCGAGGATCAGACCCTATGGGGCGGCGAAGCCTTTACCGGTTCGCCCGGCCGCTGGCAGCACGCCGCCTCGTTCAGGCCGTTCAGGCTGCCCGGCGGCGACAAGGCTGGGCGCGAACCCTGGCGCGCCGCTGCGGCGCTGCTGTGGGAAACAGGGCAGGTCGCGCCGTTTGCGCCCGTGCCTCTGCGCCAGGCGTGGTCGGCCCGGCTGAACAGTCCGGCCAGTTCATCGGTCGGGCGCCTGTTCGATGCTGCTGCAGCCCTGATCGGCGTGTGCACCCACGCCAGCTTCGAGGGCGAAGGCCCGATGCGATTGGAAGCAAATGCCGCATACGACTCCACACGAGCGTTAGCTCGTAGTGGATCGGAGTCCTTTAGGGTAAATACCGAAGGCGAAGTCATTTCGCTGCCGCTTGAACGCGACTCGCTTGGCGTGTGGCGCACCGACTGGGCCCCGCTGCTGCCCATGCTCACCGACACCACTCGCCCGGTAGCCGAGCGCGCGGCCGGCTTCCATCTCACCCTGGCGCAGGCGCTGGTGGACCAGGCCAAACTACTGCGCGAACAAACCGGTATTCAGTCAATCGGACTCACCGGCGGCGTGTTCCAGAACCGCCTGCTCGCCGAGGCCGCGATCGACCGCCTTCAGGCCGCAGGCTTTGCCGTTCACCTGCCGCAGCGTGTTCCCGTCAACGACGTCGGGTTAAGCTTCGGCCAGATCATCGAATTTCTCCACCAATAAAAAATCCATGGACGACACCCGCATCCTCCTCGCGCACGGCAATGGCGGCCGCCTGATGCGCGAGCTCATCGCCGACATTTTTGCCCATCATCTCGCCAACCCCGTGCTCGATACCGACGCCGACGCAGTGACGCTGCCGCCGCTGGACGGCGAGCTCATGGTGACCACCGATGGCTTCACCGTGCAGCCGCTGGAATTCCCCGGCGGCAACCTCGGCTCGCTGGCGGTGCATGGCGTGGTCAACGACCTCGCGGTGGCCGGCGCCGATCCGCGCTACCTCACCCTGTCGGCGCTGATCGAGGAAGGGCTCGAAGTCGAAGTATTGGATCGGCTCATCGCCAGCTTTGCGGCAGCGGCGCGGGAAAGCGGCGTGGCCGTGGTGGCCGGCGACACCAAGGTGGTGCGCCGCGGCGAAGGCGGCGGCTTGTATCTGTCGGTCGCCGGCATCGGCGTCAAACGTGCCCAGGCGCCGCTCGACATCACGCGCATCGCACCGGGCGACGTGGTGCTGGTGTCCGGCCCGGTGGGCGATCACGGCATCGCGGTGATGCTGGCGCGCGAGCAGTTCGGCCTGTCCGGCGAGCTGCGCTCCGACTCGGCCTCGGTGCTGCCACTGGCGCAGGCAGTGCGCGACCTGCCCGGCCTGCGCTTTATGCGCGATCCCACGCGCGGCGGCCTGGCCACCGTCGCCCACGAGATCGCGCGCGCCTGCGGCCACAACGTGGCACTCGAACAGCGCGCGGTGCCGCTGCGTCCGGAAGTGGTGTCGGTGTGTGAAATGCTCGGTTACGACCCCTATTACCTGGCCTGCGAGGGCCGTGTCGTCGCAGTGGCCGATGCGGCTGCGGCAGAGGAAATTCTCGCGCGCTGGCAGGCGCTGCCTCAAGGTGCGGACGCCTGCATCATCGGCCGCATCGAAGCCGGCGACAGCCGGGTCATCCTGGAAACCGACCTCGGTGGCCACCGCATACTCGACGAACTGGAAGACGACCCGCTGCCGCGGATCTGCTGAATTGATGTGTAGAAGTTCAGACTTGACCTGGCGGGACAGTGGTGGATTTTCTCTGTTCGATAGTCTCAAATCAACCCTGTATAGTCACTCCGTCCTGTTCTGAGTGATACTGGTCACGGCTGGCAGGTAGCTGCCAGTGAGGGCAGGACATGCACCTGTGGGTTACGAATAATCGACCCTAACACTCGATGTTTTCCGTTTTGGTTTCGAATCCGCAGGTGCGCTTGGGTTCGTTAACGAATACTCAGGGCTCGCCGCACAACCGGCATGCGTCATCGCGTCAAGTGCGTGGATCGGCTGCTAGGCAACAGCCATATCGACCGCGCTAACGCGCAGTGGGGCCAAGGCACCCTGCGGCTGGCGTCAGAAGGCGTGAAGAAAGCCTGGCAGATGCGGCGCGAGCGCGTCTCGCCCGCCTACACCACCCGCTGGGAAGACTGCCGAGAGTGAACTGAGATGTCGCGCCCTCTTCAAGCATCACCGCTGCATCATCCCGGCAGACGGCTTTTATGAATGGTACGAAGCAGGCGGCATCAAAATCCCCCACCACATCGGCCGCAAGGACGGCGCGCCGTTTGCCCTGGCCGGGCTGTGGATGTGTGGAAAGGCCCGCAGGGCGAGGTAACCAGCTGCACCATCATCGTCACCGATGCCAACCGCTTCATGAAACCCCTGCACGACCGCATGCCCGTCATCCTCGCCCCGCAGGACTACATCCGCTGGCTGGACCCGGACAACCACGACACCGCCAGCCTCAAACAGCTATTGGCTCCCTCCCCCGAAGACTGGCTCACCGAATGGCCGATGAGCCGCGCACTCAACAACCCCAGAAACGAGGGGCCGGATTGCGCGGTGGCAGTGGAATAGAAATAAGAGCCGACAAAAGCATGGCGATAAAAACGTGATGCTCAGTCGAAGTCATGCCGGCAATGTTCCATAATTTCGGTAGTTGTGAACAAGTACCGAAAGAATGGAACGGATCTGGCTACAACATTGTGGCCGTGCAGCGAAGCAAATCCAGTTCCCCAAACCCGCTCCGGGCGGCGTCTTTGATGATGGATCCGTTGAAGGCGCACATGGCCGCTTGAGAGCATAGCGTCCGACCTAAGCACCGTTCGCCCTAACCTGAACTCACCCCCGTTCAGCCTGATCGTGAGCCTGTCGAACGGTCGAAGGCCAGAACGTCATTCATATTCGACACGCTCGGCATCGAGCAGCAGAAAGTGAGCGTAGCGTCCCTCTTCCCTGCTGCCGTCATCGCTGACGATGATGATTCGCTGGCGGCCGTCGATCACGGCGGGGCTCACCCCTTCGGCGTGCTCGAAGCCTGGCAAGCCGGCCACGCTGACACGGCGCGCCTGCGCGCCCGGATGGCCGCTCCAGAACCAGAGCTGGAAGTGAACCTGCTGACTGGCGACGGGACCGCTGATCACCAGGTAGCCGTCGAGGGCGGGCAGATAAGACAAGCCGCGAATCCCGTCGCCGCTCAAATCCAGCGTAATCAGGTCGCGCGCGATGCGGGGTGGCTCGCATCTCTCGAAGATGGCCGCGGGGTTCTCAACGCAGGCGATGATGGCCCGTTGCCCGAGCAAGGGGCTGCGAAAGCCAACCAGCAATTGCCGCCCGTCGGCGCTGATCTCCAGTGCCTCGATATTGAATCCACCGCTGGTTTTCACGTCTTGTATCCCGGCGGCAGCGGCCAGCGCCGGATGCGCCGCCACCAAAGCGGGCTTCAGGCCTCGAACCAACATCGGCTCGACCATGCGCCCGCCCTCGATGCGAAAGCGGACCAGCTTGTCGCGGGCCTTTTTCTCGTCGCCATCCGCATCGCGCGAATGCGATGTGAGCGCGTAGACATACCCAGCCCGATCGAGCGCGAGCGCTTCAAGATCATCCAGCTTCCAGGCCGCATCGTCGCCCGCCGGCGGCATCAGCGGCGTGCTGCTCACGTCGCCTGCGGCGCTGATCGTCACCAGACTGAAGGGTCGGCTCTTTTCATCCTCGACCACCAGAAAACGCCCGTCCGCGAGCTGCTGAATGGAGGATGGCTCATACAGGCCGGTCAGGGGCTGAAACATGGGAATCTCACGCAGGGTGATGTTGGAAGGCTGGATACGACAGGCTGTTAGGTAAACATTGATTGATTCATTTTGGGTCATTGCGAGCACCCAGAGGGCATAAACTCAGCGAAGCAATCCAGAAAGTCAGCGGAATCAACGGCCTCTGGATCGCCACGTCACTACGCTCCTCGCGATGACGGAATAAGTCAGCGCTTCTCTAGGGCCCATAGCACCACCCGCCCTCCTGCGCCGCCATCACAATCCGCGCACACGCCTCGGCATCCGAATCCGCCTGGTGATGCCGCAGATCGATGCCCAGATGGTTGCACACATCCGGCAGCCGGGTCGGGCGAATAGCCCACCGCGCCCGCGCCAGCCGCACCGTGCACACAAAAGGCAGCTTCGGCGCCGCAAGCCCGTACGTCTCACAACAGGCGCCCAGCACGCCCTTGTCGAAAGGCGCGTTATGCGCCGCAAGAAACGCCACCCCCGCCAGCTCGCGCGCCAACCCCGCCCACACCGCATCGAAGCACTGCGCGCCCTTCACGTCATCCCACGACAAGCCATGAACATGCGTAAACAAAAACGCGCGCGACGGCGGGCGAATCAGCGCATACAAACGATCGACAATGCGACCGCGCTCGACAATCACCACCCCCACCGCGCAAGCGCTATCCCGGCTGGAGTTGGCAGTCTCGAAGTCAATGGCGGCGAAGCGAGTCATGGATGTGAAATTTCAGTCTTTTATAAATTTTTGTCAGGAATGGCCTCGATGCGCGACCAATTCTTCTAAGGAAGCGCTGATTAATTCGATAAGGCCGTCATTGCGAGCGAAGTGCGGCAATCCAGCGCATTGATTAAGCAGGAATTTCTGGATTGCCGCGTCGCTGCGCTCCTCGCAAAGACGAATTAATCAGTGTCTCCCTAAGTCGTGTGGGCCAGCAAACTTGGCCCGCTCCCCGATAATAACGAACTGCAACCCGAACGAGCAAACGCCCATGTTTTCAACCCGAATGCTACAAGCCCTCCTGCTGACCCTCAGCCTGGGCACCCTGGTCAGTGCCTGCGCCAGGGAGAACCCCACGGCGCCTGCCAAACCGGCATTGAGCGATCCCTCTGCCCAGCTCGACACCATCGTGCTGGGCATGGGGTGCTTCTGGGGCGCGGAAAAGCGCATGTCCGAAGTGCCGGGCGTGGTCGATGTGGAAAGCGGCTATGCCAATGGCGACGTCGAAGGCAACTATCAAGCCGTCCTCGCCCATGAGCGCGCCGTGCAGTCCGGCAAGACCCGCCAGCGCAACCATGCGGAAGTGGTCAAGGTGACCTTCGACCCCGCCCGAACCACCCTGGAAACCGTGCTGATCAAGTTCTGGGAAAGCCATGACCCGACCCAGGGCGACCGCCAGGGCAACGACATCGGCACCAATTATCGCAGCGCCATCTACACCCATGGCCAGGCCCAGCAAGACGTCGCCCTGAAAACACGCGCGGCCTACCAACAGGCCCTGACCAAGGCCGGGCTGGGAAGCATCACCACCGAAATCGCCCCGCTTAAAAACTATTACGCCGCAGAGGACTACCACCAGGACTACCTCAAGAAAAATCCCCAGGGGTATTGCGGCCTGGGCGGCACCGGCGTGAACTACCCAGGATCAAACACTCCCGCGCAAACCCCGGCCGCGCCCCGGCTGGACGGCAAGGCCCTGGCCTTTGAGCGGCAACTGGTGGTGTTCGAAGCGGAGGATTGCGCGTTCTGCAAGCAATTCAAGGCCGAAGTCCTCGACCACTGGCAGTCCCCCGTTGCCGTGACGAGCACGCTCAACCCCAACGCGCCCACCGGCTGGAATCTGGAAAAGGCCTTGTTCGCCACCCCCACCATCGTGCTGTTCGAGCGCGGCCGTGAGGTCTCCCGCTATACCGGCTACAGCGGCGAGCAAGCCGCCTTCTGGAAGTGGCTGGGCTTCCAGTTGCTTAGCCCCGCGCAACAGAAGATCGCCTTCGAGCAAGGCACCGAGCGCGCCTTCACCGGATCACACCTGGACGAAAAGCGACCCGGCACCTTTGTCGACCCCATCACCGGCGCGCCCCTGTTCCGCAGCAACACCAAGTTCGAAAGTGGCACCGGCTGGCCCAGCTTCTTCAACCCGGTGGAAGGCGCCATCACTCTGCATGAAAACGGCGGCCACGGCATGAAGCGCGTCGAAGTGCGCAGCGCCAGTTCCGGCATCCACCTCGGCCACGTCTTCGACGACGGCCCGCCGCCCACCCACAAGCGCTACTGCATCAACGGCAACGTGCTGAAGTTCGTGCCCGACGCGGGGCAGTGAGGAGAACAACGGTCAGGGATAAACCTGCGAGCTTGCGGCGCAGTGGAAGCTCATCCTGACCCTGCCCCGTTCACCCGTACACCTCGTCATGGCTGCCGATAGTTTGCTAGTCAGGGGGTGCAGGCGCAGGCTGGGTTCAAAAGGATCGGCGCGCAGTTGCGCCATGGTTTCGATGAAGCGGGGCCGAAGGTCGAAGTGTTTGGTCAGGAACTTGCGAGCACGGCGGTCGAAAAAAGCCGTGGTGGTCAGCGTCCAGCTCATGCCGCCGGTTCGCTGTCCATGTGCTGCATCAGCGCTTCGACACTGTCGTGGCGGGTGACGCGGCCGGCCTTGGCATCCTCCAGCGAGGCCTTGATACGGGCCAGAGCAGCTTCTTCCTGGGACTCGAGCAGCTCTCTGTAGCGCTCTTCAGTCAGCACGACATATTGCGGGCGGTTGTTCTTGATGATGTGCACCGGGCCGTGGACAAGTGCCTCATCCACGGCGGCGATGCCGCGACGCTTGATTTCCTGTGCGGGGACGACGTTCATGGCTGCCTCCTGTACTTTAACAAGTACCGATTTAAGCACCGTGCAGGGTATCGTTCGTGCCCGACGCGGAGAAGTGAGGTGAAAACACCACGCTGTGCAAAACGAGTCGGCTTCGCTCAGGGGTTTCTCCGGTTGATCAGGTTCACCACCACCCGCGTCAGCACATCCTTCTCGTCCGGCCGGCTCTCGGCGATCAGCAGCGTCATCGCCACCAGCGCGTTGTCGGCGATGCGCTTGCTGCCGTCTGCGCGGTAGAGCGCCAGGTTCTTCTGCAGAAACCACAGGAACAGCGCCGCCGCGATGCGCTTGTTGCCGTCGACGAAGTGGTGGTTCTTCACCAGGAAATACAGCAGGTGCGCCGCCTTCTCTTCGAGGCTGGGATAAACCTCCTGCCCGCCGAAAGTCTGCATCACGGCCAACAGCGAACCTTCCAGCCCCTCGTCCTTCTCCCGGCCGAACAAACCCGTGGCACCGAAGCGCTCCCCCATGCGAACGATGACGTTCCGCGCCTCGTCCAGCGCCAGCGCCGCGACCGGGCCGGGCGACACCTCGCCCAGGCGCACCCGCTGGTGATCGTAGTCGTCCAGCACCTCCAGCGCATAGGCGTAATCGGCCACCACCTCGAGCAGCGCGGTCGCCTCGTCGCCACTCAGCGTGCGGCGATGCGCCACGTCGGCGATCAGCCGGACCGCCTGATTGAGTTCCTTCAGCCGCCGCTCGTGGACGGTATAGCCCTGCACCAGGTGCTGGCGCAGCACGTTGGTGGCCCAGATGCGGAACTGGGTGCCGCGCTGGGATTTGACGCGGTAGCTGACGGAGATGATGACGTCGAGGTTGTAGAAGCGCACCTTACGCCGTACCTGCCGACCGCCCTCTGTTTGAACTACCGAGGATTCCTCGGTAGTTGATCCCGTCTCCAGTTCGCCTTCCTTGAACACATTGCGAATGTGCAGGCCAACAGTATCCGTGTCCTTGTCGAATAGCTCAGCCATTTGCCTTTGGTTGAGCCACACCGTATCCCGCTCCAGCCGCACATCAAGCGCCGGCCCGCCGTCGGCCGCCCGGTACAGAACGATTTCACCCAGCCCAGTGCTCATCGTGATGCCTCCTAATCAAAACTGCCGTTGTATGGCCGCGGCTCAAGCACGCCTTTGCCAACCGTAGACCGCACTCATAAGGTCTTCCCACTGCGGATCACGCCGACCGCGATGCCTTCGATCACCAGCTCCTGGCGCCTGAGGTCGACGATGATCGGTTCGAAGTCGGGGTTTTCCGGCAGGAGCTGCACGGTGTGGCCGCGCTTCTGGAAGCGCTTGACGGTGACCTCGTCACCGATCCGTGCCACCACGATCTGCCCTTCCTTGGCCTCGGCGCTGCGATGCACTGCGAGCAGATCGCCGTCGAGGATGCCGGCGTCCTTCATGCTCATGCCGCGCACCTTGAGCAGGTAGTCCGCGCGCGGCGAGAACAGGGCGGCATCGAACTGATAGTGCCGCTCGATGTTCTCCTGCGCCAGGATCGGGCTGCCCGCCGCCACCTGGCCCACCAGCGGCACACCGCCGCCGCCCTTCAACCGGATGCCGCGCGACATCCCCGGCACCAGGTCCAGCACGCCCTTCTTCGCCAGCACCTTGAGGTGCTGCTCGGCCGCGTTGGGCGAACTGAAGCCGAAGTGCTGCGCAATCTCCACGCGCGTCGGCGGCAGGCCGGTGGTTTCGATCCACTCGCGGATGAGGTTCAGGATTTCTTCCTGGCGGCGGGTCAGGTCTCGCATGGGGCTTCCTCCAAATACTGTATGCATGTACAGTTGTATGCATATACAGTATAAATACCGAATTCGAAAAACGCCAAGCGCGATGGCCATGCCGCCCGCGCAGGCACAGGAGACCCCCCATGATGAAACTCGGAAAGATCAGCCCCCTCGCCTTCAGCCGCATGAAGCAGCGCGGGATTTCCATCGACGCCCTCAACGATCTGCTCGCCCACGGGCAGGTCGAGAAGCAGTTCGACGGCGGAAAGGTGGTGTACCTGGACAGCCCCGCCCCCAGCCCGACCTGGGGCAGTATCCCGAAGCCCAGGCTTTATGCCGTGGTGGATGCGGCAGGTGATGTGCTGACGGTGGAGAATCGGGTGCGGTTGAGGGGGTGAGCCGCTCCGACGCTCATCGCCAGCTGCCTTGAATCCTGCAATCTTTTCTTGTTAGAACGTACCAATATTGGTACTTTCAAACGGTAAGGCTGAAGCAACTGAGAGGCAAATAGATCATGGGCAAGCAAAACATTGGCAGCCGCTTTGACGACTTCCTGCAAGAGGAGGCCATGCTGGGAGAGGTGACCGCCGTAGCCCTCAAGCGCGTCATCGCCTGGCAGATCGCCGAGGCAATGAAAGCCCAGCAACTGACCAAAGCCCAGCTCGCCACGCGCATGCACACCAGCTGAGCGGCGCTCAACCGCCTACTTGACGAAAACGACCCGGGATTGACGCTGACCACCCTGGCTAGCGCTGCTGCTGCGCTGGGTCGGCGAGTGGATATCCGACTCACGCCTCCTGGCGAAACAGCCAAGACCGTCAAGGCCAAGAAGAGCAAGCCTGCCGTGAAGAAGCCAGTGAAGGCCGTTGAGGCAGCCTGCTGCTAAAGCAAGGTAGCGACTGCTAAAGACATACACCGCGCACGTGCCCCCACCGGCAACGGTCAGGTAGATCAAACTTGGCGCGTGCCCTTGCAGGCGGGGTATTGAGTACAACCCCAGAACGCATTGCCCGAATTGGCACCACGCCTGGCTGTGCGCTTCACCATCGCACTTCGGCAAACCGGGCAAGCGGGTTCACTTGCAGACGCGACTGCCTGTAAAACAGGTGCGGGCTTGCCTGACACACCCACCCCGCGTATCAGCGCAAGCAGCGCCTTGCCATCCATAAGCTCGATGTTGCGGCCCACGGCAAACGCCCGTGCCTCATCCGTAAACACGCCAGACGTCACCACAAACCCGCCGGTAGCGCCCTCCGCTGCCATCACTCCATAGAGTTCGCGCACTGTGGTCACGCTCACCTTGTAAGCCTTCCACTGCTTGCACTGCACCAGGAAGGTCTCACCTTCCTTCTTCAACACCAGATCGATTCCGCCATCGGCACCACCGCCACCGGTCTCGGTCACCGAATAGCCCTTGCGCCGAAAAGCTTCGCCCACCAATGCCTCGAACTGCTGCCAGCTCATATCATTGAGCGCACCTCGGTCCGGACTGCCCGCCACCTGCGCATGCAATGCCTGGCGCTTGGCGCGGCCATAGGCAGACATGGCAGCGCCCACCAGGAAAGCGAACGGCAACAGGTATTGGCCGACTGATGCCAGTGTCTTGAAAAGGGTCTGGCCGACAAAGTCGCCCATCCTTCCGGACTGCGCTACTGCCGTTACTTCAGAAGCAGCAACACTGTGCAGCCATATGTGTGCAGCAATCGCGAGCACCACCCCAACCCACCAAGGGAGCTTGCTGGTTATCTCAATTACATCTTCAAAGAGGTTTTGTTTTCGACGAGCCATTTTTTTCCTATTGGTAGTTATGCGGCTAACGCTTCATCGTCGCTTTGATATCGAAATTGGACGGGCCTTCTATAAGCACGGCCACCATATGGTTTAAAGACTGCAAGGAGAACTGAACCGAATTGCCCGACTGGTACAAGACAAGCATTCCCGAATATCGTCGATTGAGCGCTGGATAGCGACATTCCGACAAGGTCACGTCCAGCTTCAACATGTTCGGCGCTACGTATGGCGCGGCAACGCCAAGCAACTTGCAGCCATTCTCTGGATTTTCGCCCCGCACCTTGCCCTGCTTTTCAACCTCGATCATCAGGGGCACGACAACATGCGCCTCGCGCATCGCCTGTCCCTTTACAGTAGCCTTTGCGATTTGCTTTGGGAAACAATTTTCTCGTTAGAAGTGCCCCATAAGAAATATGGCAACTATGGGGCTGTATTGAAGCATCCGACATTGCTTGCCAAGTATCCCAAAGCATGTGCTGGCTTTGATACATTGCACCAGCTTCGCCTTGAATCTGTTACTGCGCACCCACGCCACTCAAAGTCAGGCATGTCAACACGCAGACTTAAACATCATGATTTCTATAAGGTTAGGCTTGTGGTCCAAGCGGCGATCGCGGAAATTGTGGCAACCGTGACCTGGTAGAAAGATATGCCAATGACCACGCACGGGATCGTCCAAAAACTCTGGAACTACTGCAACGTCCTGCGCGACGACGGCATGAGCTACGGCGACTACGTCGAGCAGCTCACCTACCCAAGCGCAAGAAGTAGATGTGTCGCTGTCCTGGTTTCTGGGCTGCTGCTCGGAGTGGTCTTGGTTTCACCCGCCAAGGCAGACCAGCAGTTCTACCGCTGTGTCGTGAACGGTAAAACAACCTACACCGATAAACCTTGCGATGCGCCAACGCTGCGCGGTGTGGAAGGGTCGAGTGCCCCGACGAGTAGCAATGCCACGGGCCAAGGCGGGAGGCCAGCAAAGTCCATCGAACTTGATTACTCGACGCCTTACGGAATCTGGCGCGGCCAGGCCCAATATCAGGGGACTATCCAAAGTAACGATGCAGGCGTTGATATCAGACTCGAAATTCATTTTGATTGTGAAGGCTATCTGCTCTGCATCATTGTGCTTACCAGCAAACAGCTTTCCCCAATCGAAGGCATGAAACGCGTCATTTAAAACATAACTAAGAACTGTGCCGACCATGCTTGTCGGTTTTCCAATATGTCGTACTTTACCTGCTGCATAGAGGAGCAATCGTGCTGACTCTTGAGCTGCCCGATATGGGTTGTGGACGCCAACCATATCTTCAGTAATTTTTAGGGCAGCCACCCGGGCGGGTTCCGTTCCAGCTTGCCTGATTCTTTCATTGAGCAACGACTCATAGCTTGCCTGACCATACTGGTCTTCCTTTAAATGCTTGAGCCAGTCCTTCGCCACCCACCAGTCAACTTCTTCTAGCATTAGCCTTCTTAGTTCAGTGAACTTGAGTTTGTTACACCTTAGCGCCCATGCGATTAGTGCTGCCTTATATGTCGGCTGCGGCGTAATTTTTCGTTTCTCTGTAATCAAACGTCGGTAACAAAAATCAGCGCAGATGTCGCGGTGAGGTTGTTGCATATTGTCGAGAACGGAAAGCAGGATGCTTCCGTGTGCCGCGTGGTATATCTCGTCGCCTCTAAGGTATTCGATGAGTTTTTCTGCTGCCTTGATAGGCAATTTCTCATACCTGGAAAGGTATGCTGCGATTTCGGAAAAAAGCGCAGGCTGGCTTTCCAATATTTGGACAAGCCGGGGCGTTAAAGAATAGTGCGGAGTTGCCCTAGCAATCAGGTATTTGAAACGCGAAAGGTTATCAGAATCGACTTTGCCTCTACGCGTCAATTCGCGAAGTCTGACCCGTAACTTCTGCTGATCAGTAACCGGGGTAACAGCTGGCTCCGCTGGTCGACTGACGCTCTTTATCTCTGACAATGGGTCGGTGACCCGTCGAATGTTGACTTTAGCGCTCTGCGGGAACAGCCCTACTTCCTTCGCCGCCAGGTCAAGCGAGACCAAACGCTGTCGAAGAATGTTCTCGGATTTGGCAAATAGTTTGATGTCATCAACATATCGGAGGTAATGGGTTTTACCACGTCGCAAGCCTTTATCATCAATATGCTTAAGTACTACTTCAGACAACAAACCTGAGGCCAAAGGGCCCTGTGGAATCCCGTGACGGCCCTGAGGTCGTCTGGCTTGATGACGCGCACGCCGCGGCCTTTCATCTGCTCGAAGAAGCCGCGCGATTTGACGGCGCGCATGAAGAAGACGATTTCCACCGGCTTGATGTCGGTGCCGGTGGCGATCATGTCCACTGTGACGGCGACTCTTGGGTGGTAGCTGTTGCGGAAGGCGGAGATCAGTTCCTTGGGCGTGGCGCCGGTGGTGCGGTAGGTGATCTTCTGGGCGAATTCGTTGCCCTTGCCGAATTCCTCGCGCAGGATTTCGACGATGTTTTCGGCGTGGTTGTCGTCCTTGGCGAAGATGAGGGTCTTGGGCACTTCGGTGCGGCCGGGGAAGATTTCGCTGAACAGCTTGTCGCGGAAGGTGCGCACGATGGTGCGGATCTGGTCCGGAGTGACGACGTCGCGGTCGAGCTGGTTGGGGTCGTAGGCGAAGTCGTCGTCGAGTTCTTCCCAGCGGGTCTTGCGGGTGTCGCGTTCCTGCTTTTCCACGTAGTAGCCGGCTTCGACCTTGGAGCCGGCCTCGGTGATGGCGGTCTTGATGCGGTAGACGTCGTAGTTGACGTTGACGCCGTCGGCCACAGCCATTTCGTGGTTGTATTCCATCACCAGGTTCTGGTGGAAGAAGCCGAAGGTCTGCTTGCCGGGCGTGGCGGTGAGGCCGACGAGGTAGGCGTCGAAGTATTCCAGCACCTGCGCCCACAGGTTGTAGATGGAGCGGTGGGCTTCGTCGGTGACGATGATGTCGAAGGTCTCGATGGGGATGGCCGGGTTGTATTCGATGGGCTCGGGCTCTTTGAACAGCTTGCCGAGCTGGTCGACGGATTCTTCTTCCAGGTCGGCCGGCAGGTCGCGTCCCTTGAGCATGGAGTACATGCGCTGGATGGTGCAGATGCAGACACGGGCGGTGGTGTCGATCTGGTTGCCCTGCAGGCGCTGGACGATGTATTCCTCGCTGAACTTGAAGTTGTTGTAGGGCGAGACGTATTGCTGGAATTCCTTGAGCGTCTGGTCGGCGAGGTTGCCGCGATCGACCAGGAACAGGATGCGCCGCGCCCCGGCGAACTTGATCAGGCGGTAGATGAAGGAAATCGAGGTGAAAGTCTTGCCCGAGCCGGTGGCCATCTGGATCAGGGCGCGCGGGCGGTTTTCCTTGAGGGATTTTTCCAGGTTGCGGATCGCTGTGATCTGCGCGGGCCAGAGGCCTTCTTCCTTGAGCGCCGGCATGAATTGCAGGCGGGCGAGGAAGGTGGCGGCGGTGTCACCTGCGCTGCCCTCCCCCGGCTGCGCGGTGGGCGCGTAGTTCAGCCAGTCTGCCAGCAGCTTGGGTTGGTGGAAGGCGAACACCGGGCGCGAGCGTGGCGTGGGATCGAGGCCGTTGGTGAAGCGGGTTTCGATCCCGGTGGACTGGTAGGCAAACGGCAGCGGGCTGCTCCAGCGCGGCAGACCGGCGGGCAGGCCCTTGGTGTATTTGTCGGACTGAGTTTCGACGCCGGTGAGGGTGACGCCTTCTTTCTTGGCCTCGATCACCCCCGCCGCCTTGCCGTCTACATACAGCAGATAGTCGGCGAAGCCGTAACCGGGCAGCGGGAATTCACGGATGGCGACGCCGCGCGCGGCATGGATGTTGGCGGCGGACGCATCGCAGACGTGCCAGCCTGCCGCCTCCAGCAGCACATCGATATTCCCCCTCGCTTGTTGTTCCGGTAGTGGAACCAAGACGCCCCCTTGTTTGTTATCTGTCGAATCTTCGCACAACTGGCTGGTTGGATTATCGGTATGGTTCAAACGTGTTCTGCTCGTGCAGCAGCAGTTGCATGAGCTTGGGATGGATGAACAGCTTTTCCCTGCCAGCCTGCTGCTCGACGAGTACGCCGATCTCGACCAGTTTCTTTAAATAGACCGAGGCGGTCTGGCGTTTGGCGATGCCTTTTTCGACCAGGTTGTCGATGCGGCAGTAGGGCTGCTCGAAGATGGTGTCGACCAGTTCGCGGCTGTAGATGTTGGGCAGCTGTTCGCGTACCTGTGTTGCGGTGTGGTCGGCCAGCGCGCGAATGGCGGCGATCTTGGCGGTGGTCCAGCGGGCGGTGTCTTCCACGCCACGCAGCAGATAGAGCAGCCACTCTTCCCAGGTTTGCTCGGCGGTGACCTGATGCAGCAGCCGGTAATAGTCGGCCTTGTGCTGGATGATGTAGTGGCTGAGGTAAAGGATGGGCAGGCTGAGCAGCCCTTCCTGGATGAGGAACAGGCTGTTGAGCACGCGCCCGGTGCGGCCATTGCCATCATCAAAGGGGTGGATCGCTTCGAACTGGTAATGCCCGACGGCCATGCGGATCAGCGGGTCGAGATCGGTGGCGCCGTGCATGAAGCGTTCCCAGTTGGCGAGCAGGTCGCGGATGACCGTTTCGCCCGCTGGCGGGGTATAGATGATTTCGCCGGTGCGGTCGTTTTGCAGGGCGGTGCCCGGCACTTTGCGCACAGCCATTTCGCGGCCCTTGATCTGGCTGCAAATGGCTTCGGCGGTGCGGGTGGTAAGCGGCCTGTCCTGCAGCGACTGGAAGCCTTCGAACAGGGCGCGGCGATAACGCAGGGCTTCCTTGGTGGCGGGGTCGGCCTTTTCGTCTGCCTGGATGTGCTGGAACAGTTTGTCGGTGGTGGTGACGATGTTTTCGATTTCGGAGCTGGCGCGCGCTTCCAGCAGCGGCAGCGTGTTGATGAGCATGGTCTGATTGGGGATCAGTTCGGCGGCCTGCTTCAACTCCGCCAGCGCGGCGTTGGACTTGATGCACTGCTTGAGTACGGTTTTGGTGTCGAGCTCGACGGCCGGCGGCAGGGGCGGCAGGTCGTTGTAGGCTTGGTCCGGCTTCCAGCTTGGGGAGGCGCTCATGTTTACGTTTTGCGATTTGATCGACACGTTTCGAGGATAGGTCGATGGCATCGACACGTCAATAAAATATGTCGATTAAATCGCGTTTCATCGACATATAGCCCGGATGCAACCTCATTGGCCATAGGCACGAATGCGGTGGCCAGCAGCAGGTTTTCGATGATGCTGCGCAGGTCCTCACACCTACCCCGCTTCCTCATCCAGCTTGCGTAGATGCGTAAGCTTTTCGGCGATCTGCTCTATGAATAAGAAAGAATAAGGCGGCTAGCCACGCTGCCGTGCATAAGGGGGGAAGCATGGATTCGAATACGAATACGGTTAGCGACGAATTTTCCAGGGTGTTGCGGGACGAGATCGAGCAGTTGCGTCCGCAGGCGCACGATCCGCAGCAAAGCCCTGAGGCATGCGCGGATCGGGCGCAGCTGGTGGGGCTGGCCTTGTCGGGCGGGGGGATACGCAGCGCGACGTTTTGCCTGGGGGTGATCCAGGCGCTGGCGCGGCTGAGGCTGCTGCGCGCGTTCGACTATCTGTCGACGGTGTCGGGCGGCGGCTATATCGGGGCTTGGCTGTCGACGCTGATTTTTCGCAGCCGCAAGCCGGGCCAGTCGGTGGCGGATGCGCTGGCGGCGGTGGAGCTTGAGCTTTCCGGCGAAGCGCGGCCGTGGTGCACGGACGGCACGCTGGCTTCGGACTGCCCGCCGGAACATCCTTCGCTGCGCTTTCTGCGCCGCTACAGCAATTATCTGACGCCCAGGCTGGGGGTGTTTTCGGGCGATTCGCTGGCGGCGGTTTCCACGTATCTGCGCAATCTGCTGTTGAACCAGCTGATCCTGGTGGCGTTCTTTGGCGCGCTGCTGACGCTGCCCTATCTGCTGCTGAACCTGAGCCGCTGGCTGACCGATCCGACGAAGTTCGCGCTGACCACGCCGCTTGCAAACACCGGGCTGCCGCTGTTGGTTTGGCTGGCGATTGGACTGCTGCTGGTTGCGGTGGTTGCCTGCGCGATAAGCCTTACGCGGTTTCACAAGAGCGACCGCTTCAATGCGATTGATCGGCTGTTGGCTGCGGTGGCCGCCTGCATGCTAAGGCTGACGCGGTTCAAGGGCGACCGTTTCAATCGGACCGGGCCGGGGTTCATCGTCGTCCTGATCGTGGTGCCGTCGCTGATTTCGGCGTGGCTGCTAGCGCTGGCGCTGCAGGCGCATGCCGCTGCCGCCGAATACTCGCTGTGGGATTGGGTGATGTGGACGACGCTGGTGTATCTGGCGCCCTGGGCGGTGGTGTTCTGGTTGAAGAGCGGGTGGGCCGACGTCGCCCCGACCGCGCTGAAGAAGCTGGTGGCGCTGTTGGCGGCGCTTGACGATCCAAAGCACCTGCGTGCTGCGCTGGATGACCTGATCGAGTGGGTGGCGGGCCTGGCCCGTTTCGTCTGGCAGATTCTCTGGACGCTGCTGGCGGGCGCGCTGGGGGGGGTGATTTTCTACAGCCTGCGCAAGGGGGCCGAAAGCCTTCCCGAAGTGGGCGGCGTGGCCTACGCCACCACGTTCGGCACGCCGCTGGTGTTGCTGAGTTATTCGGCGGTGGTAACCGTGCACATCGGGATGATGAAGCGGCTGTTCACGGATCAGGACCGTGAGTGGTGGGCGCGCCTGGGGGGCTTCATCATGCAGGCGGCAGTAGCCTGGCTGGCCGTGTTTGCGGTCACGCTGTATGCGGCGCCGCTGGTGAAGTGGCTGGCGGGACTGGCCCTGGCCGGCGGCCTGGCCTGGATCGCCACCAGTATCGGTGGGGTGCTGCTGGGCAAGAGTTCGTTCACCGGGGGCCAAGGTCAATCAGGCAAGGGCAAGGGGTGGTTGAACAGGGTGGTGGTGGTGGCGCCCTATGTGTTCATCATCGGCCTGGCGATTGTGTTGGCCAGCGTGCTGCATGCGGTGCTGGCCACCCCAGGGTATCTGTGCGACGCCTGCGTACCGATCGCCGCTGCGGGCCCTTTCGGCCCCATCGTGTATTCGTCCATCTTCAATCTTGTCAGGGTGGATGTGGCCGATGTGTGGTGGGTGGTGGGAGTTTGCGCAGCGGTTTTTGGTTTGCTGGGCTGGCGGGTGGACATCAACCTGTTCTCGCTGCATGACTTTTACCGCAACCGCCTGAACCGCTGCTATCTGGGCGCCACGCGGGTGGGGCAAACCGTGCCGACCAAGATCGTGCGCAAGCCTCACCCGTTTACCGGGTTCGATCCCGGGGACGATCTGCCGCTATCCGTGCTGGAGAATCAGCGGCCCTTCCCCATCGTCAATGCGGCGATGAACCTGAATGGCGGCGAGGACCTGGCCTGGCAGACGCGCCGGGCCGCATCCTTTGCCTTCACGCCCTTACACACCGGCTTCGAATTCTGGAATTCGGACGGCAAACGCATCGGCGCCTATCGCCGCACCGAAGAATACGCGGCCAAACAATTTGCCTTTCTCAACCCACCCGGCGGGATCCATCTGGGCACCGTGGTGGCCGCTTCGGGTGCGGCGACCAACCCCAACATGGGCTATCACACGTCGGCTGCGCTGTCGGCACTGATGAGCGTCTTCAACGTTCGCCTCGGGCGCTGGTGCGGCAATCCGCGCCATCCAAAAGCCTGGCGCAAGGTCAGCCCGCGTTTCGGTGGCCTTGCCCTGCTCAAGGAGGTGTTTGGGCAGCTGAACAGCGATGCCAGCTTTCTCAACATCTCGGACGGCGGCCACTTCGAGAATCTGGGCATCTACGAACTGGTGCGCCGGCGCTGCCATGTCGTGGTGGCGGTGGATGCCGGCTGCGACCCGGACTACCAGTTCGAGGATCTGGCCAACGCCGTCCGCAAATGCTGGACGGATTTTGGCACGCGGATCGAAATCGATCTGGCGGCACTGCGGCCCCAAGGCAAGACGAAGCGCAGCAAGTCGCACTTCGCGGTGGGCTGTATCCGCTACCCGAATACGCTGCCGGGCGTTCTGATCTACATCAAGGCCACGCTGAGCGGCGACGAAACGAGCGACGTGAAGGAATATGCCGACCGCCACTCAAAGTTTCCAAACGAATCGACGGGCGACCAGTTCTTCGACGAAAACCAGTTCGAGAGCTATCGCGAACTGGGACGTCACATTGGGCTCAAGGTGTTTGCGCCGCTGTTCCCGCCGGAGTACGACTGCACCGAGAAAAGGATATCAGCGGCGGACATGACGCCGCAGCAAATTCGCGATGCCCTGCCAGGTCAGTTGCTCTGTCATCCGGCCTTGTAGGCCGGGCAGAAGAGCGGCCGCGGCGACAATCCCGCTCCCACGAATGAAGCGCCCACGGTGGACAGTTGGATGGAAGTGACCATGATGGCGATCACCCCAGCGAGGGGGGATGGTGAATCGTAAAGTGTTGATTGCTGAACCAAAAGCGGTTCAGGCAGGCCGCGTCAGCGCATGTAGCCATAGCCTTCGTGCTGCAGCCGGACGATTTCGGCGTCGCCCATCGGCACCATGGAAACAAAGCCGTGGATGTCCTTGGGTTCGAAGCCGTGGCCTTCGGCGGCGATTTTGCACATTCTGAATTCGATGATGCCGCCCACAGTCAGGCTTTGGGCGCGGTCCATCAGGGCTTTGTTTTTGGCGTAGTTTTTGATGGCGAAGAAGTTGATTTCGTTGCCGTGCAAAACGATGACGATTTTGTTGTCGAAGGGGTCGGCGCCGTTGATCGCGCTCAGATAGCTGGCACGGTCGAGCACGCTGGTCAGGGCGGCAACGGTACTGACGGCAGTGTCGTAGACGACTTTTTGTTTTGAATACTGGATGTCCAGTACTTTGGCGCTGCCCCAGGGGGCGTTGCTGTCGGCAAGCACGGGCAGGCTGATGGCGAGTGCAACGATGAAGAGGATGCGTTTGATCATGATGGGGTCTCCAGGTGGGGGTGTTGCGTGTTTGGTTTATTGGCCTGAGTTGCGGCTGATTCCTTACGCGGGATTGTTTGAACGGGATTGCCGCTTCCATCGTGCCTTGTGCGGCACGTGGGATTGCCCTAAGGGACGCTGATCCGCCAGCGTGTCGGCGATTTTGTTTTCGTATTCGCGCGGGGTGGGCTGGCACCAGGTTAATAGGGTCAGCTTGCTACGCGATGTCATAGAGGTATAGGATTTCCACACTCCGGAAATCGGGGTCAATAATAAAAAGGGTCAATAATAAAAATCGCATATAGCGAGGTTTGCATTCGATTGTGCCTGTTCACTTTCAATATCAATACCGAGGAGATAACGATGAGCAAAAAAGCAGCCCCCGAAAAGTCCATCCCTTCCGAAATTCCGTCGCGACGCAAATTCCTGAGTGCGGCCGGCGCCACGGCCGCTGGCGCTGCGGCAATGGGTTTCCCCATGATTGCCAAGGCAGCAGAGCCGATCACTTTGCGTTTTCAAAGCACGTGGCCAGCAAAGGATATTTTCCACGAATACGCGCTTGACTTCGCCAAGAAGGTCAACGAGATGTCCGACAAGCAACTCAGGATCGAGGTGCTGCCGGCGGGTTCGGTGGTGAAGGCCTTCGATCTGCTCGACGCGGTGAGCAAGGGCACGCTCGATGGCGGCCATGGCGTGATCGCCTACTGGTACGGCAAGAATTCAGCCGTGGCGCTGTGGGGTTCCGGCCCGGCCTTCGGCATGGATGCCAATATGGTGCTGGCCTGGCATTACTACGGCGGTGGCAAGGAGTTGCTGGCAGACATCTACAAGAGCATGAACATGGACGTGGTGTCGATGTTGACCGGCCCGATGCCGACCCAGCCCTTCGGCTGGTTCAAGAAGCCTGTCACCAAGGCGGAAGAAATGAAGGGCCTCAAGTTCCGCACCGTGGGCCTGGCAGTGGATATGTACAAGGATCTGGGTGCGGCGGTGAGCCCACTGCCCGGCGGCGAGATCGTGCCGGCCCTGGATCGCGGCCTGCTGGATGCAGCCGAGTTCAACAACGCGTCGAGTGACAATCTGCTCGGCTTCCCCGATGTGGCCAAGGTGTGCATGCTGCAAAGCTTCCACCAGTGCAGCGAGCAATTCGAGATTCTGTTCAACAAGAAGAAATACGACGCGCTGCCGAATGAACTCAAGGCCATCATCAAGTACGCCATCGAGGCCTCCTCCGCCGATATGTCGTGGAAAGCGATCGACCGCTACTCCAAGGACTATGTGGAAATGAGCAGCAAAAAGGGCGTGAAGTTCTACAAGACCCCGGATGCGCTGCTACGCCAGCAGCTGGTGTCCTGGGACAAGATCGTTGCAGCCAAGAGCGCGGAGAATCCTGCCTTCAAGAAAGTGCTGGAATCCATGCGCGCTTTCGCCGGCCGCGCTGTACGCTGGCAGAACGACACCAACGTCGATTACAAGATGGCCTACAACCATTTCTTCAGCAAAAAGAAGGCTTGAAACGCAACCTGGCTTAGTCCGTGGCCGTCCGGTGCAAGCCGGACGGCCATTTTTATGTCTTTGCAAGGGTTCGTCATGCAGAAATTGCTGCTCTTTGTCGATAAGGTGAGCACGTTTGTCGGCCGATTTTTTTCCTGGACCATCGTTGGGCTGACGTTTCTGATTTCCTGGGAAGTGTTCTCGCGCTATGTGCTCAACACCCCCCACCCCTGGGCGCAGGATGTGCAGATCATGCTCTACGGCACCCTGTTCATGTTCGCTGGCGCCTACACGCTGGCGCATGGCGGCCATGTGCGCGGCGATGTGCTCTACGGTTTCTTCAAGCCGCGCACCCAGGCCAGCATCGACCTGATTCTGTACGTGGTGTTCTTCCTGCCGGGCATTTTCGCGTTGACCTATGCCGGCTGGACCTATGCCAACGAATCGCTGGCGATTCACGAAAAAACCTTCAGCCCCGATCCGTTGCCGTTGTACCCCTTCAAATTCGTCATACCGGTCGCCGGTTTCTTCCTGCTGATGCAGGGCATCATCGAAATTCTGCGCTGCGTGATTTGTCTGCGCGACGGCGCGTGGCCTTCCCGCGTGGAGGACGTGGAAGAAGTGGATGTGGGCAAGCTCAAGGAAATGGTTCATGTGAAGGACGAAGACATCGCCCAGCTCGACCAGTATGTCGTACGGCAGGAGTCGAAGCCATGAAGAAGGAGCTGCGCTTCGGTTTCATGCTGATGGCGATCATGCTCGCCGCCATCGCCATTTTCATGCCCTGGGGAAACCTCACCAGCGGCCACCTGGGTCTGCTCATGCTGGCGCTGGTGGTGGTGATGATCATGCTGGGCTTCCCCACCGCCTTCACGCTCATGGGCATGGGCATGGTTTTCGGGTGGCTCGCTTACCGCAGCGTCAATCCGGACATTGCGGTGCGGCAAACGCTGGACTTGATGGTGCAACGCACCTACGGCGTGATGACCAACGACGTGCTGATTTCAATCCCGCTGTTCGTGTTCATGGGGTATCTGGTCGAGCGCGCCAACCTGATCGAGAAACTATTCAAGAGCCTGCATCTCGCACTGGCGCGCATCCCCGGTTCGCTGGCCGTGGCCACCCTGGTGACTTGCGCCATCTTCGCCACCGCCACCGGCATCGTCGGCGCGGTGGTCACGCTGATGGGCCTGCTGGCGTTGCCCGCCATGCTGCGCGCTGGTTATAACGTCAAGCTCTCGGCCGGCGTCATCACCGCCGGTGGCTGCCTGGGCATTCTCATACCGCCCTCGGTGCTGCTCATCGTCTATGGCGCCACCGCCGGCGTATCGGTGGTGAAGCTCTATGCCGGCGCCTTCTTCCCCGGCCTCATGCTCGCTTTGCTCTATGTGGGCTATGTGATGATCGTGGCGAAGCTGAAGCCGGAATGGGCGCCGCCGCTGCCGGAAAGCGAGCGCAAGGTGAAACTGCCCGCGCACACCGCCAGCATCGCCTCCCGCTTCGGCGACCGGGCGCTGCCTGCGCTGTTCCGCGCCGCGCTGACTCGGGACGGTGCCGGCGCGACCAAGGATCGCATCGCGCGCGAACTCTTCACCGCGCTGCTGCCGGCCATCGTGTTCGCCGTCATCATGGGGCTCGCCTGGAACAGCATCACCCGGCCCGACAAGGTGACCGACATCTCCGGCTTGCAGGAGATGGGCCTGGTCAGCAGCGACTCGATGGAAGCGCCCGATTTGAACGTGCCTCAAGCCGAAGGCGTGCAGGAACCGCCGGCCGAACCAGAGGCCGAAGGCATACAGGAGCCCCCGGCTGAACCCGTCGCCGAAGGCCTGCAGGAACCGCCGGCTCCCACTGCGCAAGCCACGGCGCCGTCGATTCAGGTGCTGCCTTCGCCCGCCGCCGTGGAGCGTCTGCCCGCCCCTTCTTCATACTGGATCGTGCTGGCCGGCGGCATCGCGGTCCTGGCGGCGACGTATGCCTTGTTCAGCTTTGCACGGCTGGAAATCTTCAAGATGCTGCTGACGTCGTTCTTCCCGTTGGCGGTCATGATTCTGGCCGTGCTCGGCACCATCGTGTTCGGCCTGGCCACGCCGACGGAAGCGGCGGCGATAGGCTCCTTCGGCGGCTTCGTGCTGGCGGCGATGTACATGGCGCTGAGCAAAAGCCGGGAAGAACGGCACAAGCTGCGGCCGACGTGGATGCCCCTGTGGCTTGCCTTTGCCACATCCGTCGTGTGGTTCCTTCTGTTCAAGGCTGGGATGCTCCCGACCGCACCGCCTGATTGGCTGGGCTGGCTGTCCATGGCAGCCATCGGCGTGTGGTGCGTGCTCGCTGTGCGCCAGGTGAAAATGCTGCCGACGGTGAGGGAATCCGCCTTCCTCACTGCCAAGACCTCAGCCATGGTGTGCTGGCTGTTCGTGGGATCGAGCATTTTCTCGGCGGCCTTCGCCTTGCTGGGCGGGCAGGGACTGGTCGAGCAATGGGTGCTGTCGATGAAGCTCACGCCGCTTCAGTTCATGCTGCTGTCGCAGGCCATCATTTTCATCCTGGGCTGGCCGCTGGAGTGGACGGAGATCATCGTCATCTTCATGCCGATCTTCATCCCGCTGCTGGCGCACTTCAACATCGACCCGCTGTTCTTCGGTCTGATGGTGGCGCTGAACCTGCAAACCGCCTTCCTCTCGCCGCCGGTGGCCATGGCGGCGTTTTATCTGAAGGGCGTGTCGCCGCCGCATGTGACGCTGAACCAGATTTTCGCCGGCATGATGCCCTTCATGGCGATTCAGGTGCTGGCCATGTTCCTGCTCTATATGTGGCCGCAGATTGGAATGTGGCTGCCGTCTGTGATGTACAAGTAAGCGGGCGCCGGCAAGGCAACGTCCTGCGGCGGCTTTGATATGCATTCAACGGAGGACAAACGATGAACGTCGCATTCATTGGTCTGGGCATCATGGGCAAACCCATGGTCCTCAATCTGCGCAAGGCAGGCCACACGGTATTCGTGCATGGCCGCCGGACGGAATCCATGACGCCGCTGAGTGAGGCCGGCTGCACCGCCTGCCAGTCGGCGGCGGAGGCCGCGTCCAAGACGGAAATCATTATCGTCATGGTGTCCGACACGCCGGACGTGGAGCAGGTCATCTTCGGCGACAACGGGGTCATCCACGGCGCCAGGCCGGGCGCGGTGGTGGTGGATATGAGCACCATCTCCCCCACCGCCACACGCCGCTTCGCGGAAACCCTGCGCGCGCGCGGCATCGAGATGCTGGATGCGCCCGTATCCGGCGGCGACGTTGGGGCGATCAACGCCACGCTTTCCATCATGGTGGGCGGCAAGCCCGGGGTGTTCGCGCGCGTGAAGCCGGTGTTCGAAGCCATGGGCAAGAACATCGTGCACGTGGGTGACAACGGCGCTGGCCAGGTGGCCAAGGCCTGCAACCAGATCGTGGTGGCGGTGACCATCGAGGCCGTGGCCGAGGCGCTCACCTTCGCCCGCAAGAACGGCGTCGATCCGGCCAAGGTGCGCGACGCGCTCATGGGCGGCTTTGCCGGCAGCCGCATTCTCGAAGTTCACGGCAAGCGCATGCTCGACAACGAATACACGCCCGGCTTCAGGACCAGGCTGCACCAGAAGGACATGAATATCGTGATGCAGACCGCAAAGGAGCTCGGGCTCGCCCTGCCGGGTGCGGCGCTGGTGATGCAGCATCTCAATGCGCTGATGGGCACCGGCGGTGCGGAACTGGATTCGGCGGCGGTGATGAAGATCGTCGAGCGCGAATCCGGCATGGAGCGGCCATGAGCCGTCGCATTGTCTTTCTCGACCGCAACAGCCTGATCGCCGACATGCGTGCGCCGTCCTTTGCGCATGACTGGATCGACTACGACCAGACCGCTCCGGCGGAGGTCGTCTCGCGCATCCTGGGCACCGACATCGTCATCGTCAACAAGGTCAGGCTCTCCGCCGACATCCTGGCGCATACGCCCAGCGTGAAAATGATCGCGGTGGCCGCCACCGGCACCGACAACATCGATCTCGCGTATTGCCGCGCGCACGGCATTGTCGTTTCCAACATTCGCGGTTACGCCGTGCACACCGTGCCCGAGCACGCCTTCATGATGATGCTGGCGCTGCGCCGCAATCTGCTGGGCTGGCGCGAGGATCTGCGCGCAGGTTTATGGGAGAAAGCCGACCAGTTCTGCCTGTTCACCCGGCCCATCAATGATTTGTACGGCAGCACGCTGGGACTCGTCGGCCACGGCTCGCTCGGCAACGGCATGAAGAAGCTCGCCGAGGCCTTCGGCATGCAGGTGCTGATCGCCGAGCACAAGGGCGCTGCGACGACACGCGCGGGCCACACGCCCTTCGACAGCGTGCTGCGCGAGGCCGACGTGATCTCGCTGCACACCCCGCTGACTGCCGAGACACGGCACATGATCGGCGCGCGCGAGTTCGGGCTGATGAAACCAAGTGCGATCCTCATCAACGCCGCACGAGGCAATCTGGTGGACGAGGCGGCTCTGGTCGACGCGCTCAAATCGGGGCGCATCGCCGGCGCCGGCTTCGACGTGCTTTCCGTCGAGCCGCCGCGCGAAGGCAACCCGCTGCTCGAACTCGACCTGCCGAACTTCATCCTCACGCCGCATGTCGCCTGGTCCAGCCGCGAGGCGATGCAGACCCTGGCGGATCAACTGGTGGACAACATCGAAGCCTTCGTTTCCGGCAGGCCAGGCAATGTCCTCACCTGAACGCATGATCGAGACTGTGAAATGAGCGCACGCATCACGGTAGCCGGCCTGCAGATTGCAAAACCCCTTTTCGATCTGGTGCGCGACGAGATCGCACCGGGCACCGGCATCTCCAGTGACCGTGTGTGGCAGGGCTTCGCCGAAATTCTGCGCGAGCTGACCCCGCGTAACCGTGCCCTGCTGGCGCGCCGCGACGAGTTGCAGGCCCGCATCGATGCCTGGCACCTGCAACGCAAGGGTCGGCCGCACGATGCCGCGGCCTACAAGCAGTACTTGGTCGACATCGGCTACCTGCTGCCGGAGGGCGAGGACTTCGCCATCGGCACGGAAAATGTCGACGCCGAGATCGCTCGCATCGCCGGCCCGCAGCTGGTGGTGCCGGTGAACAACGCCCGTTACGCCCTGAATGCCGCCAATGCGCGCTGGGGTAGTTTATTCGATGCCCTCTACGGTACCGACGTCATCGCCGAGGAGGGTGGCGCAGAAAGGAAGGACGCCTTCAATCCGGTGCGCGGCGCCCGGGTCATCAACTATGCCAAGGCCTTTCTCGACGGGGCCGTGCCCCTGCTGGAGGGCAGCTACATCGATGCCATCGTCTATTCGGTCAGGGCGGGGCAGCTCTCGGTGACGCTGTCGAGCGGGGCGCATATCGGACTGCGCGACCCCGGGCAATTCAGGGGGTATCAGGAAAAAGCCGGCGCGATCGATTCGCTGCTGCTGGTGCACCACGGGCTTCACATCGAGATCCGCTTCGACACTGACCATCCCATCCACGAACTGCATCCCACCGGCATCCGCGACATCTATCTGGAGGCCGCCCTCACCACCATCATGGACTGCGAGGATTCGGTGGCCGCGGTGGATGCCGGGGACAAGGTCAACGTCTATCGCAACTGGCTCGGCCTGATGAAGGGCGAACTCGCCAGCAGTTTCGACAAGGGCGGAAAGACCCTGACCCGCAGCCTCAACCCGGACCGCCGCTACCTCTCGCCCGAGGGCCACTACTTCGAGATCCCCGGACGCAGCCTGATGCTGGTACGCAACGTCGGCCACCTGATGACCACCGACGCGGCGCTCGACCTAGAGGGCAACGAGGTCTTCGAGGGCCTGCTCGACGGCCTCATCACCAGCTACTGCGCGCTGCACGACCTGAAAGGCAGCAGCCCCCTGCGCAACAGTTGCAGTGGCAGCGTATACATCGTCAAACCCAAGCAGCACGGCCCGGACGAAGTGGCCTTCACGGTCGATTTATTTGCGCGCATCGAGGACGTGCTGGAACTGCCGCGCAATACGCTCAAGATCGGCGTCATGGACGAGGAGCGGCGCACCACGCTCAACCTCAAGGCCTGCATCCGCGCGGCGCGCGAGCGGCTGATTTTCATCAACACCGGTTTCCTCGACCGCACCGGCGACGAGATACACACCTCGATGGAGGCCGGGCCCGTGCTGCGCAAGGGCGACATGAAATCCGCCGCTTGGCTCAAGGCTTACGAGGACTGGAACGTGGACATCGGGCTGGCCTGCGGCCTGTCGGGACGGGCGCAGATCGGCAAGGGCATGTGGACCATGCCCGACCGGATGGCCGCCATGATGGAGAGCAAGCAGGCACACCCCGAGGCAGGCGCTAACTGCGCCTGGGTGCCCTCGCCCACCGCCGCCACTCTGCACGCCATCCATTACCACCACGTCGACGTCTTCGCTCGCCAGCAGGCCTTACGGTCACGCGCGCGCGCCTCGCTCGACGACCTGCTGGCCATTCCCGTCGTCGCATCCCCCAACTGGTCGCCGGAAGACATCCAGAGCGAACTGGACAACAACATCCAGGGCCTGCTCGGCTATGTCGTGCGCTGGATCGACCAGGGCATGGGCGCATCCAAGGTGCCGGACATCCACAACGTCGGTCTCATGGAAGACCGCGCCACGCTGCGCATCGCAAGCCAGCACATCGCCAACTGGCTGCATCATGGCGTGGTCAGTGAAATCCAGGTGATGGAAACGCTCAAGCGCATGGCCAGGCTGGTGGACCAGCAGAATGCGGGCGACCACAACTACATCAATATGGCGCCGCACTACATCAGCCTCGCCTTCCATGCGGCGCAGGACATGATCTTCCACGGTCGGCGTGTGCCCAACGGCTACACCGAGCTCACCCTCCATCGGCGACGACGCGAGTTCAAGGCCGCATTGCGCGGATATTAAAGCGGCGGTCAATCAGTTCTAGCGTAAAAATACCGCCCAGCGCCTTGCGGATTAATGCGGCTCGGTACCGGCAAGGACTTCAGGCGATCTGGCATAAATGAGAAAACGCTCGGTTTTTTGACACGATTTAATGACGTGTAAAAAATAGGGCACTTTTCTTTACGCTTTCCAGGAATATGACCATTTTGAGTAGGCTAGACGCGGTACCGTGAAGGATAGTTTGCGTCTGGATTACGGGAACCCGGAAACACTCAGCCCTCCCCGGCTTCCTTATCCAGCTTGCGCAGATGCGCCAGCTTTTCGGCGATCTTGCCTTCCAGTCCGCGCGGGGTAGGTTGGTACCAGTGTTGTTCTTGCAGATCGTCGGGAAAGTAGCGCTCGCCGGCGGCATAGGCTTCGGGCTCGTCGTGGGCGTAGCGGTAGGCGCGGCCGTAACCCAGTTCCTTCATCAGCTTGGTGGGGGCATTGCGCAGGTGGATGGGGACGTCGTTGGAGGGGTTGGACTGGACGAACGCGCGCGCGGCATTGTAGGCGACATAGGCGGCATTGCTCTTGGGCGCGCAGGCCAGATACAGGCAGGCTTCGGCCAGCGCGAGTTCGCCTTCGGGGCTACCGAGGCGTTCGTAGGTTTCGACGGCATCGAGCGCGAGTCTGAGCGCGCGCGGGTCGGCCAGGCCGATGTCTTCGCTGGCCATGCGGATGAGGCGGCGGCCGAGGTAGCGCGGGTCGGTGCCGCCGTCGAGCATGCGCACCAGCCAGTACAGCGAGGCGTCGGGGTCGCTGCCGCGCACGCTTTTGTGCAGCGCGGAAATCTGGTCGTAAAAGGCTTCGCCGCCCTTGTCGAAGCGGCGCAGGGATTGCGCCAGGGCATTCCCGACGAAAGCGGCGTCGACTTCGCTGACCTGCTCGGTGCGGGCGGCGCTGTCGAGCTGTTCCAGCAGGTTGAGGAGCTTGCGGGCGTCGCCGTCGGCATAGGCAGCCAGCAGCTTGTCGACGCCCTCGCCCAGCTTCAGGCCCGGCAGTTCCTTTAACGCGCGTTGCATCAGCTGGCCGAGTTCCTCGGGCGTGAGCGATTTCAGCACGTAGACCTGGGCGCGCGACAGCAGCGCGCCGACGACTTCGAACGAGGGATTTTCGGTGGTGGCGCCAATGAAGGTGAACAGCCCGGATTCGACGTGCGGCAAAAACGCATCCTGCTGCGCCTTGTTGAAGCGGTGGACTTCGTCGACGAACAATATGGTGGCGCGGCCGATGGTCTGGTTCATGCGCGCGCGCTCGACCGCTTCGCGGATGTCCTTGACGCCGGAGAGCACGGCGGAAATGGCGATGAAGTCGGCGCCGAAGGCCTGCGCGGTGAGCCGCGCCAGGGTGGTCTTGCCCACGCCCGGCGGCCCCCACAGGATCATCGAATGCAGCTTGCCGGAATCGAACGCCAGCTTGAGCGGCTTGCCCGGCCCCAGCAGATGGGTTTGGCCGACGACGTCAGCCAGGGTGTGCGGGCGCAGCCGCTCAGCCAGCGGCGCGTTGGGGTCGCGCGTGGGCTCGGGGGTGACAGGTTCGGTCTGGAAGAGGTCTTGGGGGCACATGGTTGATTGGGCCAGAGTCGCTATTGTGCCGTCATTCTGGCGTTGTCGCACCGACATCGTCGCACCGGAGGATACCCAGAGGGCACAAGCGCCGGTGCCCAGCTTGATCGGCGGTATTCCGGCACGCGTCGGAATGGTTTCTCAAGAAACGCCATGGAGCCAATTGATTTCGTAGGGTGCGCCATGCGCACCGATTTTCGCCCTAAGGTGCGCATGGCGCACCCTGCGGCGTTTCTTCGGCGCGATTTGCGGCAACGGGCCGATTGCCTCGCTTACCTTCGTCAGTCGCCAATGACGTCGGCGCCTTTTGGCGGCGTGAACTGGAAGCGCGACGGCGCGATGGACGGGTTGCGCACGAAGCGTGACAGCTTGAGCGTGGTGCGCTGGCCGAAGAAGTCGAACAGCTCCATCTGCACCAGCACGTCGCCCTTGAAACCCATGCGGATGCGCTCGAAGGTGGTGTCGCGGTTTTTGGGGGTGGCTTCCAGCCATTCCAGGCCGCCGCTCTCGCCGGCGTCTTTCAGGCTGAAGTATTTTTCGATGGCGTTGTCGCCGGCCAGCAAGGCCGCAGGGGTGCCGGCGATGACGTCGCCGAGCGACTTGACGGTGACCTGCTCCAGATCGGCGTCGTACAGCCACAGCTTGACGCCGTCGCCGACGATCACCTGTTCATACGGCGCGGTGTAATCCCAGCGGAACTTGCCGGGGCGGGCAAACGCCATCTTGCCGCTGGCCTGTTGGGTGACGCGGCCGGACTTGTCGGCGACGGTCTGGGTGAAGTCGGCCTCGGCGGTTTTGGCGCCGGCGATAAAGGCTTTGAAGCGCTCGACGCCACCTGCGTGGGCGATCATCGGCAGCGCGAGCGCACAGGCCACAATAAACTGTTTCAAGAATGCTTCTCCAAAAGGTCGGCCTTGTTGTCAGGCGGCCAAATCCGTGCGGGGTTCCCGCGCACAAAACAAAACCGCCCTGCACTATATCGGCAGGGCGGCAAACGGTGAAGCCTGTTGATTCAATATATGAAGCCTGTGGCCCATCATTCCGGCTTCCCCCTCACGGGGACAAGCGCCGGGGTGACTGCCCTCTTCTATCCTTCAGCTATTTCCATACCGAACCCATCAGACAGGCTCAGGCAATCAGCGGCACGATCAGCAGCGCCACGATGTTGATGATCTTGATCAGCGGGTTGATGGCCGGGCCGGCGGTGTCCTTGTAGGGATCGCCCACGGTGTCGCCGGTGACGGCGGCCTTGTGTGCTTCCGAACCCTTGCCGCCGTAGTTGCCTTCCTCGATGTATTTCTTGGCGTTGTCCCACGCGCCGCCGCCGGTGGTCATGGAAATCGCCACGAAAATGCCGGTGACAATGGCACCGAGCAGCACGCCGCCGAGTGCTACCGGGCCCAGGATCAAACCGACCAGCACCGGCACCAGCACCGGCAGCAGCGACGGCACGATCATTTCCTTGATCGCCGCCTTGGTCAGCATGTCGACCGCACGCGAATAATCGGGTTTGGCGGTGCCGGCCATGATGCCGGGGATTTCCTTGAACTGGCGACGTACTTCCACCACCACCGAGCCTGCCGCACGTCCCACTGCTTCCATGCCCATGGCACCAAACAAAAAGGGAATCATGCCGCCGATGAAGAGGCCGATGATGACCATGTGATTCGACAGGTCGAACATCGTCACGCCGCCGGTCCTGGCTTCCAGCGCATGGGTGTAGTCGGCAAACAGCACCAGCGCGGCGAGGCCAGCCGAGCCGATGGCGTAACCCTTGGTGACCGCCTTGGTGGTGTTGCCCACGGCGTCGAGTGGATCGGTGATGTCACGGATGGCGCTCGGCAGGTCGGCCATTTCGGCAATGCCGCCGGCGTTGTCGGTGATCGGGCCGTAGGCGTCGAGCGCGACGATGATGCCGGTCATCGACAGCATGGCGGTGGCGGCAATGGCGATGCCATACAGCCCGGCCAGTTCATGCGAGCCCCAGATCGCCAGGCACACGGCCAGCACCGGGGCCGCGGTGGATTTCATCGACACGCCAAGGCCGGCGATGACGTTAGTGCCGTGGCCGGTGGTCGAGGCCTGCGCGATGTGGCGCACCGGGGCGTATTCGGTGGCGGTGTAATACTCGGTGATGACCACCATCGCAGCGGTCAGCAAGAGACCAATCAGCGCGGCCAAGTAGAGGTTCAGTGCCGGAATGACGCTACCATCGTTCATCTGCATGCCATCGCCCAGCAGCATCGTCGTCACCGGGTAGAATGCGATCAGCGCCAGGCCGCCGGCAACAGCCAGGCCGCGATACAGCGCGTTCATGATCTTGCCGCCCTCGCGTACCTGGACGAAGAACGAGCCGATGATGGAGGCAACGATCGACACCGCGCCCAGCGCCAGCGGATAGATCACCGCGCCCGCACCGGCCTGGCTCGCGATCAGCACGCCGAGCAGCATGGTGGCGATCAGCGTCACCGCATAGGTCTCGAACAGGTCCGCTGCCATGCCGGCGCAGTCGCCAACGTTGTCGCCAACGTTGTCGGCGATCACCGCCGGGTTGCGCGGGTCATCCTCGGGGATACCGGCTTCGACCTTGCCCACCAGGTCGGCGCCGACGTCCGCACCCTTGGTGAAGATGCCGCCGCCGAGTCGCGCAAAAATCGAGATCAGCGAGCCGCCGAAGCCGAGGCCGACCAGCGCATGAATCGCATCCATCGATGTCGCACCCATCGACGTCAACACGGCGTAGTAGCCGGCCACGCCCAGCAGGCCGAGGCCCACCACCAGCATGCCGGTGATGGCGCCGCCCTTGAACGCGACGTTCAGCGCGGCGTTGAGGCCCAGCGAGGCCGCTTGCGCGGTGCGCACGTTGGCGCGCACCGACACGTTCATGCCGATGAAGCCTGCCGCGCCCGAAAGCACCGCGCCGATCAGGAACCCGATCGCCGTGTGGCTGCCCAGCGCCAGCCACAGGGCGACGAACAGCACCACGCCGACCAGGCCGATGGTGGTGTATTGCCGGTTGAGATAGGCCTGCGCGCCCTGCTGGATTGCCAGCGCGATCTCCTGCATGCGCGCGTTACCAGCGGGTTTTTTCAGTATCCAACCGATCGACACCACCCCATACACCAAGGCCAGTATTGCGCTGGCCAAAATCCACACCAATTCCATCTGCATTTTTTCCACCCCTTAATTTTTAATACGTAAACAATAACGGCAACTTGCGCTGCCATTCTCTCACTTGCCCATCGCCAGGCCGCCTTCGAAACGCGTGCCCTGCTCAAACCCGAATATCTGGTCGAGCTTCAATTCCAGGATGAGTTGATCAACCGCTTCCTGCCCATGCTCGCGCTGCACTTCGGACAAAATCAGCTTGGCTGAATTGCCGTTGTAAAAGCCGCCAAAGTCCGCCTGCACCTTGAGCAATTGCCGCGCGCGGTCGAGTGTCATCGTTTTTCCCTGACCCCTGAATCCTGAATCCAGACCCCTATCAAAGCTTGAACGCAGCCAGCTTCTTCGCCACCGCGACGTTCTTCAATGTTACATACACCGGCAGGCCGTCCTGGTATTTCGGGTAGTCCTCGCCCTGGATCAGCGGCGACAGATACCGCTTGCACTTGGGCGTGATGCCGAAACCGTCTTTGGTGATAAAGTCGCGCGGCATGAATTTCTCGACGTTGGCGACATCCTTCAAGTCGGCCATGCCGATTTTGTACTTGTAGGGCACGTCGGAAATGCGGTCGACCGTCGGCATCACCGAGTTGTGGCCCTTGATCGCCAGCTCGACCGCTTTTTTGCCGAGTTCATAGGCCTGCTTGACGTCGGTTTTCGAGGCAATGTGGCGTGCGGCGCGCTGCAGGTAATCCGCCACCGCCCAGTGGAACTTGTGGCCGAGCGCATCCTTTATCCTGTTGGCGACCACCGGCGCGGCACCGCCGAGTTGCGCATGGCCGAAGGCGTCGCGCGTGCCCTGTTCGGCGAGGAAGGTGCCGTCCGGGTAGTGGCAGCCTTCCGAGACGACGACCGTGCAGTAGCCGTGTTCCTTCACCAGCTTGTCGACGCGGGCGAGAAATTTCTTCTGGTCGAATTCAATTTCGGGGAACAGGATGACGACCGGAATGCCGTGGTCCTCCACCAGCCCGCCGGCGGCTGCGATCCAGCCGGCGTGGCGTCCCATGACTTCGATGACGAACACCTTGGTCGAGGTTTTCGCCATCGAGCGCACGTCGTAGCTGGCTTCCAGCGTGGAGACGGCGATGTACTTGGCGACCGAGCCGAAGCCCGGGCAGCAGTCGGTGATCGGCAGGTCATTGTCCACCGTCTTCGGCACGTGAATCGCCTGGATCGGATAGCCCATCGCTTCGGACAGCTGGCTGATCTTGAAGCAGGTGTCGGCCGAATCGCCGCCGCCGTTGTAGAAAAAATAGCCGATGTTGTGCGCCTTGAACACCTCGATCAGGCGTGCGTATTCGCGCTTGTTGTCTTCCAGCGACTTCAGCTTGAAGCGGCACGAGCCGAACGCGCCCGCCGGGGTTGAACGCAGCGCGGCAATGGCAGCGTCGGTTTCCTTGCTGGTGTCGATCAGGTCTTCGGTCAACGCGCCAATGATGCCATTGCGGCCGGCATAGACCTTGCCGATCTTGTCCTTGTGCTTGCGTGCAGTTTCAATCACGCCGCAGGCCGACGCGTTGATGACCGCGGTGACGCCGCCGGATTGTGCGTAAAAGGCGTTCATTTTTTTCGCCATGGTGTTGCCTCCTCACTATTTTAATTCAATGCAGTGGATAGGGTTTTTGCAAAACAAAAAACCAGCCGCGAGGCTGGCTTGTCACACTCAACTGTGGCCGGACGCTTCGCCCTCGGCCAGGCGCTTGGCTTCCTCGTCGGCCTGCATTTTCAAAAGCGTGGTGACGCAGTCGCCGATGTCGTCGTATTCCTCGCGGCCCGTGCTGAAGCGGTCGCGGATGCGATAGAAGAACATGCTGCGATAACGCGAATCGCCGGTTTTCGACAGCACGAAATGACAGCCGCGCTCGTGCCAGTAAAAGCCCGGGCACAGCGCCAATTCGCGGTCATCGATGTGCAGGCGGATTTCGGTATCGACATCCTGGATCTCGACTTCCCTGCCATACCGTTCCTTCACCGCGCCGGAGACGATCCAGCGTTCGGTGTCGGTCAGCGGGGCAATCTGCTTCGGCATCGCTTGAGGCTTCCCGGCTCAGCCGAGTGCGGCAAAGATCGAATCGCGGATGCTCTCGACCTTGCCGACGCCGGCAATCTTCACGTATTTGGGTGCGCCCGCTTCGCCGCGCGCCGCCCAGTCGCCGTAGTACTTCACCAGCGGTTCGGTCTGCGCGTGATAGACGTCGAGGCGTTTCTTGACAGTTTCTTCCGCGTCGTCGTCACGCTGGATCAGATCTTCGCCGGTGACGTCGTCCTTACCGGCAACCTTGGGCGGATTGAACACGACGTGGTAAGTGCGGCCGGATGCGGAATGCACGCGGCGGCCCGACATGCGCTTGACGATTTCCTCGTCGGCGACGTCGATCTCGACCACGTAATCAATCGGCACACCAGCGGCCTTCATCGCCTCGGCCTGCGGAATGGTGCGCGGGAAACCGTCGAACAGGTAGCCGTTCTTGCAGTCGTCCTCGGTCAGGCGCGCCTTGACCATGCCGATGATGATGTCGTCCGACACCAGACCGCCCGCGTCCATGATGGCCTTGGCTTTCATGCCGAGTTCGGTGCCGGCCTTGATCTGCGCACGCAGCATGTCGCCGGTGGAAATCTGTGGAATGCCGAATTTTTCCTTGATGTAATTGGCTTGCGTGCCCTTGCCGGCACCGGGGCCGCCCAACAGAATCAAACGCATTGCGTGTCTCCCTTGATATGAATGTGTCAAACCACGCTAGCCTAAGGCAAGGTTCGCTTGCACAACACTTAAAATTTTTTATTGGCGGATTCAAGAGGCTGCTATGCAGCTGCAAACAGGCTGCGTACCCGCGCCAGGTCTTCCGGCGTATCGACGCCGGGCGCCGGCGCGGTGGGCGTGATGCCGAGGCTGATGCGGTGGCCGTGCCATAGCACGCGCAACTGTTCGAGCATCTCGTAGCGCTCCAGTGGCGAGCTGACAAGGCTGGCATAAGTGCGCAGAAACCCGGCGCGGTAGGCATACAGACCAATGTGGCGCAGCGCACCGAATTCGTGCGGCATGGCCTGCTGCGCGGCAAACGCGTCGCGCGGCCAGGGAATCGGCGCGCGGCTGAAATACAGCGCGTAGCCGGCTTCGTCGCCGACGACCTTGACGACGTTGGGATTGATGAAATCGGCGTGATCGTGAATGGGATGCGCCAGCGTGGCCATCACCGCGTCGCCGTGCAAGACAAGCTGGCGCGCGGCCTCGCGGATCAGCATGGGGTCGATCAGGGGCTCGTCGCCCTGCACGTTGACCACCAGCGTGTCGTCGGCCCAGCCCAGGGTTTCGGCTACTTCGACCAGACGTTCGGTGCCGGACTGATGATCCGGCGAGGTCATCAAGGCCTGATAGCCGGCAGCCTCGACCGCCTGCTGCACGCGTGCGTCGTCGGTGGCGACGACCACCGATTCGGCGCCCGCCTGCAGGGCGCGCTCCAGCACATGCAAGACCATCGGGCGTCCGCCGATATCCACCAGCGGCTTGCCCGGCAGCCGGCTGGACGCGTAGCGCGCAGGAATGACGACGCGAAAATGCATGCTCAACTTTTGCCGTGGATTTCGTCGGGCTCCAGCGGGCGTGCATCTTCCGGCAACATCACCGGAATGTCGTCACGGATGGGATAGGCCAGGCGGCATGCCCGGCACACCAGTTCGTGCGCGGATTTTTTCCATTCGAGCGGGCCTTTGCAGACCGGGCAAACAAGGATTTCAAGCAATTTCGGGTTCATTCGGGGGCATCCTGTCGTATGAGGGCGTGCTGGCCGTTTCGGGCTGTTGCGACTTGCTTTGATAAAGATGAATGTCGGCGACCGACAACAGCGTCTTCAGATCATGGCCGTCGCGCGGGGCATGGCTGACGCCCAGACTCACCGCCATCGGCAGGCCGTTGCTGTTGCTCCAGGCTTCGGTGCGCGCTTCGATGCGCTTGAAAATCTGGCGGATGGCGGCGTCGTCGCGCTGCGGCAGGAGAGCAACAAACTCGTCGCCGCCCCAGCGCCCGCACACGCCCGTTTCGGCCGACTCGCTGAAGATCTGTGCGAACTCGGCCAGCACGCGGTCGCCCACGCCATGGCCGTAGCGGTCATTGACCGCCTTGAACTGATTCAGGTCGGCAAATAAAACGGTGGCCGGGATGCCTGTATTCGTCTTGTCGAAGACTCTGTCTGCTGCGGCAAGCAGGCCATGGCGATTGAGTAGCCCGGTTAGCGCATCAAAGCGGCTGCGGTAATCCAGCTGGCGACGCTGTCCTTCAATGTGGCCCATCAGGATGTAAGCGTACAAGGCCAGGGTGACCCAGAACACACCGAAAAATACATCGCCCGCATTGACCTCAAAACCGCCCAGTCGATAGCGCAAGGCGAAGGAGATCGCCATGCCGAGAAAAGCGCCCCCCAGCACCTCTGCAAACAGACGCATGCCGTAACGCATGCCGTTGCCCAGCAGCACCATCAAAAATGCCAGTGCCGACGGCGGAATCGTATTGGGGTCGTGAATCACGCACAGGGTAACGATCAGAAGATCGGCGGCCATGGCGCTGCGGATCTTCAGCAGCGTGACGCCCTGCAGCGCCTGGCGGAAGAACCAGGTGTTGAGGAAAAAATAAACGCCCAGCGCAATCAGCAGGTGATCGATGCTGAGCAGCACCGGCGTCACGGTTTCCAGGGTGGAGAAATAAATGACCGCCAGCGAAAAAAACAGATAGCGGGTGAAGAACTGGGTGACGATTTCGGAGCGATCGGGCACCCAGAAACCGGCATCCCCGGTTTCGGATTCCCAGCGGCAGGGATGACGGCGGTCGCCCCATTCAGAATGCTGCATTCCCATACATCCCCTCCTTAGATGCGCGCGCGTTGGTGTTGTTATTGTTTGAGGCGTGCGTCCAGCCAGTCGATGAATCCGGATTCGGGGGCGACATCGAGTTCCACCGCCCACCAGTCTGCTCCTGCAAACGTCAGGCATTTTACCGCGTCTTTTTCGGTCATCAGCACGGCAGCGTCGGCGGGCAGTTCCTGCGGCTGAAAAGCATGGTGATCGGCGAAGGCGCGCGGACTGAAACAGACGCCCTGCGCTTCAAGCATGTCGAAAAAGCCCTGCGGGCTGCCGATGCCGGTCACAGCGAGCCAGTCGTGTTGCGGCAGATCCCGTAGCGCCCGTTTTTCCAGCGGCGCACGCAGACGATAGGCCTGCCCGGCAGTGTAATCGGCACGCCAGGTCGCCACCGCTTGATAGGGTTGGGGCTGCGCCGTCCCGCGCACCACCTGGATCACCGCATCCACGCTGCGCAACCGGCGCCTGGGTTCGCGCAGCGGTCCGGACGGCAGCGGCCAGCCATTGCCCAGCCCGGTCGCCGCGTCGATCACCACCAGTTCGATGTCGCGCTGCAGGCGGTAGTGCTGCAGGCCGTCGTCGGACACGATCACGTCCACCCCCGGATGGCGCGCCAGCAGGGTACGCGCCGCCGCCACCCGGTCGCGCCCGACCACCACCGGTGCACTGGTTTTGACCCGGATCAGCAAAGGCTCGTCGCCCACCTCCGCCGGCTGGCTGTCAGGCTGCACGTCGACGCAGCCACGCGCCGCGCCGCCATAACCGCGGCTGACCACACCGGGGCGATACCCCCGGGCATGCAGCCAGTTAACCAGCCAGATCGTCAACGGGGTTTTGCCGCTGCCGCCGGCGGTGAGGTTGCCGACGATTATCACCGGAACGCCGACGGGAATTGCAGCCAGCCAGCCGCGTCGATACGCCAGACGGCGCAACCAGGACGCGGCAGCGAACAGCGCAGCAAGGGGTGAGAGCAGCACCGTGAGCACGCCAGTGCGCGCCCAGACATGCCGAAGGGAAAACACGAATGCGCCCGCTTACGGGGCGGTCTGGGTGACGAAGGTGATGTGGGTGAGCCCCACCCGGCGCGCCGCTTCCATCACGTTCACCACCGACTGATGCGCGACCCGCGCATCGGCGTTGATCACCACCACCGGATCGACCTGGTTGCCGGCGGCTTTTTTCAGCGCGGCGGCCAGCTCATCGACCGAGGCATCGCCGACCGCGGTATTGTCGATCTGGTAGCGGCCATTTTCGGCCACCGCCACCTCGATCTGCTTGGGCGGGGTCGGCGTCTGCTCGGCGCCGCTGGTGGGCAGGTTGATCTTGAGTTCGGCAAAGCGCGCGTAGGTGGTGGTCACCGCGAGAAAAATCACGATGACGAGCAGGATGTCGATGAACGGAATCAGGTTGATTTCCGGATAGTCTTCGCGACGCCCTCTTCTGAAGTTCATGGCTTATTTCCGGTCACCGTGGACGATTTCTACCAGCTTGATCGCCTGCTGCTCCATGTCCACCACCAGCGATTCCACCTTGTTGCGGAAGTAGCGATAGAAAATCATCGCCGGGATCGCCACGATCAGGCCAAACGCTGTGTTATATAGCGCAATCGAAATGCCATGCGCCAGCTGGCCGGGGTTGGTGCCGCCCCCCGTCTGCGCGCCGAAGATTTCGATCATGCCGATGACCGTGCCGAAGAGGCCGAGCAGGGGCGCCATGCTAGCGATGGTGCCGAGCGAAGTCAGGAAACGGTCGAGTTCGTGGGTGACGGCGCGGCCGGCCTCCTCGATCGACTCCTTCATGATCTCGCGCGAGTTGTGGGCATTCTTCAGCGCGGTTGCAAAAATCCGTCCCAGCGGTGAACCGTCGGCCAGTCGCGTGACGAGGTCCTGGGTGACGCCGCGTTCCTGATAGCTCTTGATCGTTTCCAGCAGCAGACTGGCGGGGGCCACTTCCTGGGTACGCAAGCTGTAGGTGCGTTCGATGATGATGGCCACGGCGATAACCGACGCCAGAATCAACGGCCAGACCGGCCAACCGGCCGCCTCAATGATAGCAAGCACTGAATACCACTCCACAATGAAAACAACAGGCGAAATGTAGCCCCCGCGTGCGTGTTTCGGCAAGCCCCAATTGTGTGGGCGGCGCTTTAGCCAGCTTCCTCGAGTTCTCCACAATTAGTGTGGATAAGTCTGTGAGGAACAGCCTGCCAGACTCCCTAAACACCCGCCCACAAAGGAAAAAACGTTTTGGCACAAAAATGTAGCCAATATTTTTATCTATTTAATATCAATGAGTTATAAAAATACAATCATCGTCAATAGGATTAATCAAAAATTTTTGTGAAAGCCTAATGACTGTGCATGAACCGTGCCGGGTATTAACCCGTTATCCTGCATGCCATGGATTTTCTGGACGATCTCTCCGACCGCACGCCCGTCCTGCCCGTGCTCACCGTCAGCGAGCTCAACCGCATGGCGCGCCGCGCGCTGGAATCGCAACTGCCGCTTTTGTGGGTGGAAGGTGAAGTGTCCAACTTCATGCGCGCCGCTTCCGGCCACTGGTATTTTTCCCTCAAGGACGCCAGCGCGCAGGTGCGCTGCGTGATGTTCCGCGGGCGCAACCAGTTTGCCGACTTCACCCCGGCCAACGGCGACCACGTCGAAATCCGCGCCCTGCCCTCGCTGTACGAAGCGCGCGGCGAATTCCAGCTGGGCGCCGAAGCCATCCGCCGCGCCGGTACCGGGCGCCTGTACGAAGCCTTCCTCAAGCTGAAGGCGAAACTAGAAGCCGAGGGGCTGTTCGACCCGCTCAAAAAGCGCGCTCTGCCCCGCTTTCCACGCCGTCTCGGCATCGTTACCTCGCCGCAGGCCGCCGCCCTGCACGACGTGCTGACCGCGCTGGCGCGCCGCATGCCGGGTTTGCCGGTGATTCTCTACCCGACCCCGGTGCAGGGCGCGGGCGCGGGCGCGCAGATCGCCGCCGCCATCCGCACGGCCGGCGAGCGCGCCGAGTGCGACGTGTTGCTGGTGTGCCGCGGCGGCGGTTCGCTGGAAGATTTGTGGGCGTTCAACGACGAAGCGGTGGCGCGCGCGATTGCCGCCAGCCCGGTGCCGGTGGTGAGCGGGGTCGGCCACGAAACCGATTTCACCCTGGCCGACTTTGCCGCCGATCTGCGCGCGCCCACGCCCACGGCGGCGGCCGAGCTGGCCAGCCCGGTGCGGCGGGAACTGCTGCAGCAACTGGGGCACCTGGCCCGCCAGCTGCAGCATCACTTGGGCCGCAAACAGCACAGCGAAATGCAGCGGCTGGATTATCTGGCGCGGCGGCTGATTCACCCCACCGAACTGCTGCGCCGCCGGCAGCTTGACCTGACCCAGCTGGGGCAGCGCCTGCACAACGCCACCCGCACCCGCCTGACGCGGGAGCAATTGCGGATCACACGGTTGAACCAGCGGCTGGTAACCCCGCTGCACGTCATTCGGCGCGAGCAGCAACGGCTGGGCGCGCTAAGCACGCGCGCGCAACGCGCCGTTCAAAGCGGTTTCGTGCAGCGCCAGCTCAATCTGGCGCGCTTCTCAAGCAGCCTCGCCCACCTCAACCCAGAAGGCGTGCTGGCGCGCGGCTACAGCATCGTCCAGCAGGAAAACGGCGCCGTCGTGCAGGATGCCGCGACGCTCAATGCGGGCGAAAAAATCGGCATCCGCTTCCATCGCGGGCAGGCGCGTGCCAGGGTCGAGTCGACGGGCAAGGATTAAGGCCCTCTCGTTCGTCAACCCGCTAGGCCCGCAAATGACGCTCCACCCGAGCCGTCGCCTGCGCTTCCAGATCGTCCGCCAAGCAATCCAGCACCACCGGATCGGGCCATGAGCGCAGCCAGGTCAGCTGGCGTTTGGCGAGCTGGCGGGTGGCGGCGATGCCTTGCTCGCGCAGCGCATTGAGATCAATTTTGCCGTCGAGATAGGCCCACACCTGGCGATAGCCGACCGTGCGCATGGCGGGCAGGTCGGGGTTGAGCGCATAGGTCTGGCGCAGGGATTTCACTTCATCGATCAGCCCTTCGGCGAGCATGGCGTCGAAGCGCGCGGCGATGCGCTGATGCAGCACGGCGCGGTCGGACGGGATCAGGGCAAGTTGCAGCACGCGATACGGCAGCACGGCCTGCGCCTTGTCGAGCAAGGCCGCCATGGGCACCCCGGAGAGCTGAAATATTTCCAGCGCGCGGCCGATGCGCTGGGAATCGTGCGGCGCCAGCCGCGCCGCAGTGACCGGGTCGACCTGCGCCAGTTCGGCGTGCAATGCGGGCCAGCTGCGGGCCATCGCCTCCGCCGCCAGCTTTTGCCGCAGCGCCGGATCGGCGCGCGGCAAGTCATCCAGACCCTGTAAAAGCGCGCGGAAATACAGCATGGTGCCGCCGACCAGTAGGGGCACCCTGCCGCGCGCGACGATGTCGGCCATCAAGCGCCGCGCATCGTCGCAAAACGCCGCGGCGGAATAAGCTTCGGTGGGATCGCGGATATCCAGCAAATGATGCGGCGCACGGGCCAGCGTGGCAGTGTCGGGCTTGGCCGTGCCGATATCCATGCCGCGATACACCAGCGCCGAATCGACGCTGATGATTTCGAGCGGAAAGCGTTCGATCAGGCTGACCGCCAGCGCGGTCTTGCCCGAGGCGGTCGGACCCATCAGGAATATGGCGGGGGGATGGCTGGGGGCAGACATGGGGGGCGATTATCCCCCAGCTTGGCGGTCGCGGCCGATGACGGCCGGCGGTTCGGCGCGTCCAGGCCAGGGCGAAGCGTAAGAATCAGGGTCTAGAGTGTAGAGATGGGGGCACCAACGAACTGCCCCTGTTCATTTATCCCTACCGGAGGGTCGCTGACCATGAACATCGAAGAACTCAAGTCCGTTGCGAACGCCATCGTCGCCAAGCAGAAAGGCGTGCTGGCGGCAGACGAAAGCAACCCCACGATCAAGAAGCGTTTTGATTCGATCAAGGTGGAGTCCACCGAAGAAAACCGCCGGCGCTACCGCGAAATCCTGTTCACCACCGACGGCATCGAACGCACTATCGGCGGCGTCATCCTCTTCGACGAAACCCTGCGCCAGAGCACGCGCGACGGCATTCCCTTCGCCAAGCTGCTGTCGAGCCGGGGAATTAGCCCCGGCATCAAGGTCGACCAGGGCGCCAAGGCGCTGGCGCTGTACCCCGGCGACAAGGTGACCGACGGCCTCGACGACTTGCGCGAACGGCTCGCCGAGTACCGGCAACTGGGCGCGCAGTTCGCCAAGTGGCGGGCGGTGATCGAGATCGACGAACGCGATCTTCCGTCGGCATTCGGGATACGCGCCAATGCCCACGCGCTGGCGCGTTACGCCGCGCTGTGCCAGGAGGCCGGCCTGGTGCCGATTGTAGAACCGGAAGTACTGATGGATGGCGGCCACGGCATCGAGCGCTGCGAAGCGGTGACGGCGCAGGCGCTGGAGGCGGTGTTCGCCGAACTGGATGCCCACCGCGTGCTGTTCGAAGGCATGTTGCTGAAGCCGAACATGGTGATTGCCGGCAAGAAGTGCACGCGTCAGGCCAGCGTGCAGGAGGTTGCCGAAGCCACGATGCGCTGCCTGACGCGTTACGTGCCGGCGGCGGTCCCGGGGATCGTATTCCTCTCCGGCGGGCAGAGTGCCGAGGATGCAACCGACCATCTGAACGCCATGAACGCGATGGGCGCACATCCGTGGCAGGTCAGCTTCTCGTATGGGCGGGCGCTGCAGGCGCCGGTGCTGGCCGCTTGGCAGGGGCAGGAAGGCAACGTCACCGCCGCGCAGAAGGCGCTGTTGACCCGGTGCCATCTGAACGGCCTGGCCCGCGAGGGGAAATATGCCCGAGCCATGGAGGGCGCCACATGACCCGCTCGATTGTCTCGCGACCAGGTCTACACGTTTTCGCCGCTGCGCGCTCCACCTTGTCCGGGATCGGGGCAGGATCGATTTTCCAAACGGCCTGATACTGGAAACGATGAGGGTCGATGATCAGTCATCCAGGATGGGCGCCATGGCCATGCGGAACCGGCTTGGCGGGGTTGGAATCGGCGGATTCCTGGGCCTGGGGCTGGCCATCGCCCTCGGCCTCCATGCGCCCGCTCAGGCGACAGAACTCGCCGGAAATGTCGAACGGACCTTGGCGATTGGCGTGCTCGCGCATGACCGGGGACCCTTCAGCGATCATCATGAAGACGGGGTTGATCTCAATCTGGAGGTTCAGTTCGCACCGCTGGACATCTGGGGTTCGCCCCGCCCGCACCTGGGCATCACGGCGAATTTCGAGGGGTATACCAGCGTCGCCTATGCCGGCCTGAGCGTTCGTTTCCGCGAGACAGCACAATGGTTCGTCGACGGTCTCCTCAGCGCGGCGGTGCATGACGGCCCACTGCACAAGGACCCGGTTCGCTGCGAGCAATTCAGTGATTGCGGCTACGGCACCCGCATTCTGCCCCGCTTCGGCCTGGAAGTCGGTTATCGGGTCAGCCCTGCCGCGTCAATTTCCCTGTTCTACGATCACATGTCGCACAAATGGATCGTGGGTGGGGAAAACGAGGGCCTCGACCATATCGGCCTACGCTTTATGCGGCCTTACTGACGCCTTTTCCGGCCGGCAAAATCCAGGCATCAGGGACCGGATAAAGGAAAGCGCTTGCCGCAGCGTTTCACCCAACTATTCAATGCAAAAAAAGCGGCGGGGGGTAACCCCGCCGCTTCAGCTTCGCCTTAACCGCAATCAGGCCGTGGCGTACTGCGCCTTGGCTTGACGCGCCGCCGCGATCTCGTCAGAGTCGTAGGCCTTGCCGGACCACAGCATTTCGTAGGCGATTTCCTCGTTGCCGTTTACGCACAGATCCAGCACTTTCTGGAACAGGGGCTGGAAGGTCTCGGAACGGTGCGATTTTTCGTGGTTCTCGAAGTCGGTCCAGAAGGTCACGATCAGCGCCTCCTTGCCCTTCATCGGACTTTCGACTGCCTGGCCGATGGTCGAGCCTTCGTTCGATACCTGACCGGAGTTCAGCGCAACGAAGCCGCCGACGAAGCCGGTATCTGAATGATAGGTCTTGACGTTTTCGCACAGGAACGCCACCCGCTCCTGCAAGTCATCCACCGTGTATTCCGGCTTCAGAACCACCCGGTTGACCGTCACGATTCCATTGGTCGGAAAATTAGCGATCAGTCCACTCATGGTTTATCTCCTTTATTGAAGTGAAGGGTTGAACTGCACCCTAAGTCTATATACCCGAGTATATTAGTCAACAATTTTATTCGAATGTTTAATGGCCAATTTAATAAATTCTATTGATCGCCGCCATGGTCAGACGTAGCGCTTTTGCTCGCTGCGTTTGCCCGGCCGCTTCTTCATGATGACCACGCCCTTGGCCGCATCCAGATCGGCAATCGGGATGTTCTCGTAGATGGGGTTCAGCGGCTTCAGCATCCAGCCGTCGTCATGCTGCACGATCTGCCGAAAAATGTATTCGTCGTTGACGTAGGCCACAACGTAGGAACCATCCTTGACCAGGCCGGACGGCTCGACGACGATGATTTCGCCCTCCTCGAACTCCGGCATCATGGAGTCGCCCAGCACCATCAACGCATAGGGTTCGGCGCTGGAGCAGTTGCTGGCCTCGTTGATGTCCTGGATCGGGATGGTTTTGTGTTCGGTGCGTTCGTTCATGATGGTCTCGCTTAACCTGATTAATTAGCCAAAGCTTATATATAAAAGCGCCGGTCGCAAAATCAGCGCCCGCGCATGAACGTGGAATCGAGTTCTTTGAGGCTGACCTGGAACCACGTGGGGCGGCCGTGGTTGCATTGCCCGGCCCGCTCGGTGGCTTCCATCTCGCGCAGCAGCGCATTCATTTCGGGCAGTGTCAGATGGCGGTTGGCACGCACCGCGCCGTGGCAGGCCAGCGTCGCCAGCAATTCGTTGCGGCGCTCGGCCAGCAGGCGCGCCACGCCGTATTCGGCGACTTCGTGCAGCACAGCGCGGGTCAGTTCCACCGGATCGGCGTTCTTCAGCAGCCACGGCACCGAGCGCACCGCCACCGAGGTCGGCGAGGTGATCGACAGCTCGAATCCGATTTCACCCAGCTGATCCAGATGCGGGCTGATTTCCGCCACGTCGCGCGCGTCCACCGTCAGCGCCACCGGGATCAGCAGGGTTTGCGCGGGCACCGCGCGGGCATCGAGCGCGGTCTTGAGCTTTTCGTAGACCACCCGTTCGTGTGCGGCGTGCATGTCGACCAGCACCAGCCCCTGCGCGTTCTGCGCCAGCACGTACACACCGTGCAGTTGCGCCAGCGCATAGCCGAGCGGCGGTGCATCGCCCTGCCCGTTTTGAGGGAAAGGCTGCGCCGCAGGCGCAACACCCACCCCTGAATCCTGGCCCCTGAATCCTGCCCCCTGCGCCGCCAACGGCACGCCACTTGATGGATGCGCCGCGAGCGGCGCATAGAACGCCATCGCCTCGTTCACCTGCAATGGCATCGATGCCTGCTGCGGCAGGCCATAGGCCGGCCTGAACATCGGCGCTGCGGGGTCATTGGCCACATCAGGCAGGCTGCCTGCCGCCACCGGCGCCGACAACAGGCGCTCGACCGCATGAAACAGGAACTGGTGCACGCCGCGGCTGTCGCGGAAGCGGATTTCGGTCTTGGCCGGATGCACATTGACGTCCACCAAGTCCGGCGGCAGGCTGATGAAGAGGCAATACGCCGGATTCAGCTGATGGTGCAGCACGTCGCGGTAGGCTTCCTTCAGCGCGTGAACGATCAGCTTGTCGCGCACATAGCGGCCATTCACGAACACATGCTGGCTGTCGCGGCTCCCCGTCGCGGCACCGGGGCGGATCACCCAGCCGGATAGACGCAACACCCCTGCGGCAGCATCAACCGTAATCGTGTTCTGCTCGAATGCCTCACCCAGCACATGACGCACCCTGTCTGCCGCCGGCCCGGCGTTCAGGCGCAGTTGCACCCGGCCGTTGTGGGTCAACGTAAATGCCGTTCCAGGAATCGCCAGCGCCTGCCGGCGCACGGTTTCGGCGCAGTGGGCGTATTCGGTGGCCTCGGTCTTGAGGAACTTGCGCCGTGCCGGCGTGTTGTAAAACAGGTCCTGGATGTCGATTGTCGTGCCGGTCGCCTGCGCCGCCGGCGCGGGCGCGCTGAGGTGGCCGCCTTCGGCCTGCAGCGTCCAGGCATGATCGGCGTCCGCGCTGCGGCTGGTGAGCTGCACCCGCGCGATGGCGGCAATCGATGCCAGTGCCTCGCCGCGAAACCCCAGGCTCGCCACCTGTTCCAGATCGGCGAGGCTGGCGATCTTGCTGGTGGCGTGGCGGGTCAAGGCGAGCATGAGTTCGTCGCGCGCGATGCCGCTGCCGTTGTCGCTGACCCGAATGCGCTTGATGCCGCCCTGCTCGAGCTCGACCTGGATATCGGTGGCGCCGGCGTCGAGGCTGTTTTCCAGAAGTTCCTTCAGTGCCGCGGCGGGGCGCTCGACCACCTCGCCGGCGGCGATCTGCGAAATCAGCACATCGGGCAGGACGCGTATGGCCATAACAAATTCCGTTTTCAAATCAAGCGTGACGCGAAGGCAAGCCGCAGACAGTGCACATAGCACGGCAAGGTGAAGTCGACAAAGTCACGGTTGATTTGGGGACGGAATGCCCGCAAACGGCACGCCGCGGCGTGCGGCCATGGCGCGGCCGAGGCGTTCTATCTCGGCGGCGCCGAGCACCTGGCGCGCCAGCGGCAACACGCGCGTGTTCTCGAATTCGAGGTGGCTGCGGTTGAGGGTGATGAAGCGGTGTGCAAGCGCCTCGTCCAGCGTGACAGCTGCGCCCGATTCAATCTGTTGAAGCAGCACGCGCAGCTGCCGCCACAGCAGCGCCAGCTCGTCGTGTTCGTGGGTCAGGAGCTCAAGCAGATCGCAGGCACCGGGTGCCCCGGCCTGTTCCAGCAGCGGAAACAGGTTGCGCTCTTCGTCGTCGTGGTGATGCACCGCCGCGGTGTTGAAGTACGCCAGCACCGCGCGCGCCGCCTGCTGCGCCTGCGCATCGGCGCCGTGGGCCGGCAGATGCGCCAGCAACTTGGCCAGCGTGTCGCACTGTTTGGCGATGCGGCCGTGGCAGGCTTCCAGCACATCGAGCGGCCGGTCGAAACCGGGGGCCGCCACGCCCAGCAAACGGGCGCTCATGGATTGCGCGTCAGCCGCGACGGCGCAGTCAGCGGGTGTTTATCGAAGTAATTCCTGACGCCCCCAACGATGGCGGCTACCAGCGTGTCCTGATAGGCGGGATCGTTCAGGCGTTTTTCCTCTTCCGGGTTGGAAATGAATGCGGTTTCGATCAGGATCGACGGAATATCCGGCGCCTTCAGTACCGCAAACCCCGCCTGTTCGACCTGCGCCTTGTGCAGCGTGTTGACGCCGCCAATCTCCTTCAGCACGGCGTGCCCCAGCTTCAGGCTGTCGTTGATGGTCGCGGTTTGCGACAGGTCGATCAGGGTGCGCTTGAGGAAGATATCCTTGACGTCGATGTTGATGCCGCCCACCAAGTCGGCCTCGTTTTCCTTCTTGGCCAGCCAGCGCGCGGCAACCGATGTCGCCCCGTTCTCGGACAGCGCAAACACCGACGAGCCGCGTGCGTGCGGCTTGATGAAGGCGTCGGCGTGGATCGATATGAACAGGTCGGCCTTCAACGCGCGCGCCTTGATGACCCGCTGCCCGAGCGGGACAAAATAATCGCCTTCACGGATCAGCACGGCACGCATGTTTTCCTGCGCGTCGATTTTCTCCTTGAGCTTCTTCGCCAGCGCCAGTGTGATGTCTTTCTCGCGCGAGCCGTTGGCGCCGAGCGCGCCGGGATCTTCGCCGCCATGGCCGGCATCGATCGCCACCGTGATCAGCCGTGCATATTGTGGCACCCCCGGTTTGGCTGGCTTGGCAGCTTCGGCTATCACCGGGAATGGCGCAGCAGGCGGATTCGCAGCGGCTTCAGCGGCTTGGGCCGGATATAGATCGACCACCAGCCGGTGGCCATACTGTCCCAGCGGTTGCAGCTGGAACACAGACGGTTTCACCGCCGTCTTGAGGTCGAGCACCACGCGCATCACCCCGGGCCGATTCATGCCCACCCGGATCGCGCTGACGTAGGGATCTTCCGCGGTCAGTTGCCCGGCCAGCGCGTCGAGTGCGGCGCCCGCCTCCACGCCTTCGAGATCGATCACCAGCCGCTCCGGATTCGATAGGGTGAAATATTTATGCGCGACAGGCTGCGCGGCCTCCAGCGTGATCCGCGTGTAATCGGGCGACGGCCACAGGCGCGTGGTGCCGAGTTGCAGCGCCTGGGCCCAGCCCGACGCCAGCAAACCGCACAGCAGGATAATTTTCAGCAGGGCGTGCAAAATGACTCCAGATAATGGGCGCCGCGCGGGCTTGCGGCTTCGCATTCGATTTCGCGCGCCTCGTCCGCAATCGTCAGCCGGATGATCACGTCCGGCGGCGGCAGCCAGCCCGCAGCCTTTTCCGGCCATTCGATCAGGCTCACCGCCCGGCCGTCGCTGATGTCGCGAAACCCGGCGTCCACCCATTCGCGCGGATCATGCACACGATACAGGTCAAAATGATATAGCTCAAACGCGGGCAGACTGTAGGTTTCGGCCAGGGTGTAGGTCGGGCTCTTTACCCGCCCGCTGTGCCCCAGCGCGCGCAGCAGTCCGCGCACCAGCGTCGTCTTGCCCGCGCCCAGATCGCCCTCGAGGTAGAACGTCAGCCCGGGCGTCAGTTCCCGCGCCAGCTGCGCGCCGAATGCCAGCGTCGCGGCTTCGTCGGCCAGATGACAGCGGCAGCGCACGGTATCATCTGCTGTATGCATGAGCGGGATTTAAGTCGATTGGCGCAAAAAATCAAGCAATGGGGGCACGAGCTCGGCTTTGCCGCGGTGGGCATTGCCGACGGCGACCTGAGTGCGGCCGAAGCGGGCTTGCAGGAATGGCTGGATCGGGGCTTTCATGGCGAGATGGATTATATGGCGGCGCACGGCGTGAAGCGCAGCCGGCCGGCCGAACTGGTGCCCGGCACGCTGCGCATCATCAGCGCGCGGCTGGACTATTTTCCGCCGGCGTCGACCGACCCTCATGACGTTCTGGCCGATGCCGACGCTGCCTATGTTTCCCGCTACGCGCTGGGGCGCGACTACCACAAGGTGTTGCGCAACCGCCTACAAACCCTGGCGGAGCAAATCGGCCGCGATGTCGGCGAGCATCATTTCCGCGTCTTCACCGACAGCGCGCCGGTGCTGGAAGTGGAGCTCGCCGCGAAATCCGGGCTGGGCTGGCGCGGCAAGCACACCCTGTTATTAAACCGGCAACACGGCTCGTGGTTTTTTCTCGGCGAGATCTACACCGATTTGGCTTTACCGGTGGACACGCCGGAAGCCGGCCATTGCGGCACCTGCCAAGCCTGCATCGACGTCTGTCCCACCCAGGCCATCGTCGCGCCCTACACGCTCGACGCGCGGCGCTGCATTTCCTATCTCACCATCGAACTCAAGGGCAGCATCCCGCTTGACCTGCGCCCGCTGCTGGGTAATCGAATTTATGGCTGCGACGACTGCCAACTGGTGTGTCCGTGGAACCGCTTTGCACAGACCAGCACACTGGCCGACTTCGGCGTGAGGAACGGACTCGACAGCGCCCAACTGGTGGAACTGTTTGTCTGGAGCGAGGCTGATTTCAACGAGCGCCTGGCGGGTTCGCCGATCCGCCGCATCGGGCACGAGCGCTGGCTGCGCAATATCGCGGTCGCGCTGGGCAACGCGGCGCCCTCCCCTGCCATTCAGGCCGCACTCGGCGCGCGGCTGGATCATCCGTCGGAACTGGTGCGCGAACACGTGGCGTGGGCGCTGTCTCGCCAGCAAACGCTTTAGCAGCCCGCAATTCCTGCCGCGCCACATTCAATCAGCGCGCAGCTCCCGCTGCGCGTGACGGATCACCGACACGCCCGAGGTCAGCGCCAGCCCGGCCAGCACCAGCGCCACCGCAATGTCCGGCCAGCCGTGCGCGGTCAGCCACACCCCGGCCGCAGCGCCCATCACCGCCAGATTGCCCAGCGCGTCGTTGCGCGAGCACAGCCACACCGAGCGTGCCTGCGCGTCGCCTTGCCGGTGGGCAAACAGCAGCGCCGCCACACCGACGTTGACCGCCAGCGCCAGCAGGCTTACCCCGCCCATGATGACCGGTTCCGGCACCACGCCGGCCGACCACTGCCAGGCCGACTTGCCGAGCACGAACACGCCGTAGCCCACCATCAGCCAGCCCTTCCACAGCGCGGTGCGCGAGCGCCACACCGGGGCCAGCCCCAGTACGAACAGGGCCACGCTGTAGTTGCCCGCGTCGCCGAGAAAGTCGACCGCGTCGGCCAGCAGCGACACCGACTGCGCCTGGAAGCTGGCAACCAGCTCGACGCCGAACATCAGCGCGTTCAGCACCAGCGCAATCCACAGCGCGCGCCGGTAGCCCGGATCGGGCGGCGCCGTGTTGCACACCGAATCGCAACCGCACTCGCTCATGCCGAATGCCGCCCCGACAAATACGGTGCAATGCAGCGCTGCGGGTAAAATGCCGTTTTCTCCATCATGCCATCTTGCCACCCATGTCCACGAATGCACACTCCCCCATCGGCGTATTCGATTCCGGCATCGGCGGACTCACCGTGGTGCGCGCGCTGATGGAGCGCCTGCCGTACGAGAACATCGTCTATTTCGGCGACACCGCGCGCGTGCCCTATGGCGTGAAATCGGTCGAGACCATCGCCCATTTCACCACCGAGATTGCGCAGTTCCTGCTGGAGAAGGACGTCAAGCTGCTGGTCATCGCCTGCAACACCATGGCGGCGGTGGCCGCGCAAGTGGTCAAGGACCTGTCGCCGGTGCCGGTGCTCGACGTGATCGACGCCGGCGCGGTGTCGGCGCGCGACGGCAGGAAAATCGGCGTCATCGGCACCCCCACCACCATCAATAGCAACGCCTACGCGCGCGCCATCCACGAATACGCGCCCGATTCGCGCATCCATTCGCAGGCCTGCGCGCTGTTCGTGCCGCTGGTGGAGGAAGGCTGGCTCGACCATGAAGTCACCCGGCTCACGGCCCAGGAGTATCTTAAGCCGCTGCTCGCCGAGCACATCGACACCCTGGTGCTCGGCTGCACGCATTACCCGCTGCTGAAACCGCTGCTGCGCCAAGTGGTCGGCGACGACGTCACCCTGGTCGATTCCGCCGAAGCCATGGCCGAGCAGGTTGCCGCGCTGCTAGCGGAGAAACAGCTGGCCAATCCCGGTCCGGCCCAGCCGCGTTACGACTTCTACGTCACCGACGTACCGCTGCGCTTCCAGACCATCGCCGAGCGCTTTCTGGGACGCACGCTCAACAACGTGCACGTGGTGAAGTGGTGATCACAAGTCCGCAGGCATGATTCGGGTCAACGCCCAGATCGAGCTCGACGAGCGGGAAATTCAGGAAGATTTCGTGCGCGCCTCGGGTCCCGGCGGGCAAAACGTCAACAAGGTGTCCACCGCGGTGCAGCTGCGCTTCGACGTCGCCCGCTCCCCTTCGCTGCCCGATCCGGTGCGCGCTCGTCTCATCACCCTGGCAGGCCGTCGCCTCACCCGGGATGGCGTGCTGATTATCGAAGCCGAACGTTATCGCAGCCAGAGGCGCAACCGCGACGATGCACTGGAACGACTGCTCGCGCTGATTCGCGAAGCCTGCGAAGTGGATAAGCCGCGCCGCCCGACCCGCCCTACGCTGGCTTCCAAAAAACGGCGTCTGGAAAGCAAGCAGCGGCAGGGTGAAACCAAGAAACTGCGGGGATTGAAACCAGGGACGGACAGCTGACCTAATATTCTTCAGCTATCCGCGGTGTCCCCGGTTGTTTTGTCGGGTCCACATTAGTTAGCAGCCCCTTCTCTGCACCTTATGGCTTCTGTCCTGCGTCGCTTTTGATGACCGTATTTTCGAACTCCTCCCAAGAGCCTTCCCGTATGTCATACGCCCCTTTATTCTTGAGGGCCTCCAGACCTTCGCGGATATATTCGTCATGCTTGTCATCAAGAATATCCATTTCCCTGACGCCCGCCTCCGCGGCCCGGCCCTTTCCATGGATGGGGAAACGCCAGAATATCCGGTCCAGTTCCTCTCTGCATGTGCGCTGCACATGCACCCGCAGGGAAGCCTCGACAATGTGGGAATAGCGGAAACGCTTCATCGGTTCCGATTCGATGAAGGCAATGAAGTCCTTGGCACCCCGGCCGGGCACGCAGTCCACGCGGACCTCTATGCCGTCAGCCTGGAAATAATCGACGATCACCGCGGAAACCGCCTTGATGCTGCGCTCCCGGCGTCGCGCACGGTGCTTGAGTACCAGCACATAGGCAAGTATGGCGACAACATTGGCGGCGAATATGTAAAGCAGCGTCAGGTCGAGGCTTAAGGTTACGGTCATTATCAGGACTCCCCTTGGAGAATGACGGATTCAGCGCCAAGGCGGAATTTTGCCTGAAATGCCGGAAACAGAGTCAAACGATATCACCACGGCGCTTGTTTCGACATGGAAATCAAGCGCATGCCTGTGGCTGCGGCAATCAGTCCCAATGCGCAACCCGCGACAATACCGGCAGCCATGCTATTCGGTGGCGGCCACAGAGAGGCAGCCCTTCAACCTGCTTTTGCCACTTCCGCCTGGTCATGCGCCTGCTCCTGGAATGCGATTGGAATAAGATTTCACCATTGGAACTTGAGCGTTTTGGGTTAGCGCTCGTTTTATTGCGAGGCCCATTTAATTCGCATTTAATTCGTTAACCGGACACTACAGTAACGACATGAACAAAAAAAGGGGATTGGATCGTGCAGGATAAGTATGTCGGTGATGTCGGAGACTTTGGTAAATATGCTTTGCTCAAGTGCATGCGAGACTTGTCGGGCCTCAGCCTTGGAGTAGTCTGGTATCTGGCGAACCCGGATCACACAGACGCTGAGCATCAAGCCAGGGACGGTAAGCACATTGGCTATCTTGGCCTAAAACTCTCAGAGGAGGGTCAAATATTTCAGATCAAACCCAGCAAGGATGGATCGAAGTTAGAACAACTAGATCGTGCCCTTTACGGGCAGTTGAAATCCATTGTTGAAGGCAAACGCTCTGTTCTGTCCGTCAAGGAAAAGAATGTTCTCGGCGAAGACCTAGCCTGCTTCGCAGACTGCTTGTCCTGCTCAAAGACAGCCTCGACAAGCGAGCGAAAAGAAAGTCGCCAAAGCTGGTTGAATAAAGCATTGGACAAAATGAAAAACAGGGGAATCGTGTTTCTGGATCCAGACAACGGGTTAGCCAGCGACAACGATAAGGATGGTGGGAAAGCGACCGACGCCAAATATGTCCTGAGAGGCGAGTTGGATAAATTCTGGGGAGAAGGTGCGCGCGTCGTCGTCTTGTATCACCACCCCAATCGAAAAGACAAGGATGTGAGCCACGACAAACAGATTGCCAATCTTGCGGCTCAGATCAAAAACAGACCTGCCTTCAGCAATGCAGCAGTTTTCCCTCTGCGATACCGGCGTGGCACCTCGCGCGTCTATTTCGTGATCGTGCCACAGCAGGACGCCGAAAAATGGGCAGATCGTCTACACGAATTTGTGACACCCTGGCCATCAAACAAAAAAACGGGCAAAGCTTTCGAGTGCAAGTTTACTGACAAGAACTAAGCGTGCTATTTCGGAGATGGTGTACACATCCGAATTGCAAGCTTAAATTCCTTCTCAGCCGAACGTCAGCCCCATCGCCTCCCGCACATCCCGCATCGTATCCCGCGCCAGTTCCTGCGCCTTCTCACAACCGTCGGCGAGGATGTTGCGCACCTGGTCGGGGTTGTCCTCGTAATACGCCGCGCGCTCGCGGATCGGCGCGAGCTCATCGAGCACGGCGTCAATCACTGGCTGCTTGCATTCGAGGCAGCCGATGCCGGCGCTGGTGCAGCCTGCGGTGACCCACTGGCGGGTGGTGTCATCCGAATACACCTGGTGGAACTGCCACACCGGGCAGTTGGCCGGGTTGCCGGGGTCGATACGGCGCACGCGCGCGGGGTCGGTCGGCATGGTGCGGATTTTCTTCGTCACCATCTCCGGGTCTTCTCTCAGGGCAATCATGTTGCCGTAGGACTTGGACATTTTCTGCCCATCCAGCCCCGGCATCTTGGACGCCTCGGTCAGCAGCGCCTCGGGCTCGGCGAGGATCATCTTGCCGGAGCCTTCCAGATAGCCGAACAGCCTTTCGCGATCGTTCATCGACAGGTTCTGCGCGTCGTACAACAGCGCCTTGGCGGACTCCAGCGCCTCGTCGTCGCCCTTTTCCTGATAGGCGGTGCGGCACTCCTCGTACAGCCGGGCCTTTTTCGAGCCGAGCTTCTTGACTGCAGCGCGCGCCTTGTCCTCGAACCCCGGTTCGCGGCCGTACAGGTGATTGAAGCGGCGGCAGATTTCGCGGGTGAATTCGATGTGCGGCACCTGGTCCTCGCCCACCGGCACCAGGTTGGCGCGGTAGATCAGGATGTCGGCGGACTGCAGCAGCGGGTAGCCGAGAAAGCCGTAGGTCGAGAGGTCCTTTTCGCTGAGCTTTTCCTGCTGGTCCTTGTAGGTGGGCACGCGTTCCAGCCAGCCGAGCGGCGTCATCATCGACAGCAGCAGATGCAGCTCGGCGTGTTCGATCACGCGCGACTGCACGAACAGCGTGGCCTGCGCCGGATCGACACCCGCGGCGAGCCAGTCGATTACCATGTCGCGCACATTCTCTTCGATCATTTGCGGCGTGTCGTAGTGCGTGGTCAGCGCGTGCCAGTCGGCGACGAAAAACAGGCACTGGTATTCGTTCTGCAGGCGCAGCCAGTTTTTCAGGACGCCGTGGTAATGGCCAAGATGCAAACGCCCGGTGGGACGCATGCCGGAAAGAACACGATCGGAGTACATGGTTGGGAGCTAGGAGCCAGGAATGGGGAGCGAGGGAGTTAGGACAGCACGACCTGGATCAGGCCGATCAGCTGTCCGGGTTCGAGGCCGGTGACGAGCGCAATGAGGCCAATGAACAGGCTGATGAGCGGCCACAGGATGATGCCGAGGATGCCGGTGAACATGAGGCCGAGCAGTATGAACAGGCCGTAGGGCTCCAGGCGCGCGAACTGCATGGCCTGCTTCACCGGCAGCAGGCTGACAGCGATGCGGCCGCCGTCGAGCGGTGGCAGCGGGATGAGGTTGAGGGCCATCAGAATGACATTGATGAACACCCCTGCGGCGCCCATCAGCATCAGCGGCGCGCCGGCAAAGCCGCTGCCGAGCGCGTGACCCAGCTGAATCATCAGCGCCCAGAACACCGCCATGACGAAATTTATGCCGGGGCCGGCGGCGGCCACCCACAGCATGTCCTGCTTGGGACGGCGCAGGCGGGCAAAGTTGACTGGCACCGGCTTGGCCCAGCCGAACAGGATGGCGCCGCCGCCCAGCAGCTTGCTGGTCAGCAGGATCACCAGCGGCACCAGGATGGTTCCCACCGGGTCGATGTGCTTGAGCGGGTTGAGCGTAATGCGGCCCTGCAAAGCCGCCGTCATGTCGCCGAAGTAGCGCGCCACGTAACCGTGGGCGGCTTCGTGCAGGGTGATGGCAAAGATCACCGGCAACGCAAACACCGCAATTTTCTGGATCAGGGAGAGTTCCATGCGGGCTCAGGACTCGAAGTCCGAGGTGTCACCCTTGCCAAAACGCAGCACGGCAGGCGTGTCGGTGGTCAGATCGACCACGGTGGTCGGGGTGAGACCGCACGCGCCGCCATCAATGACGAGATCGACCAAATGCTCCAGCCGTTCGCGAATTTCCCACGGCTCGGTCAGCGGCACGTCTTCGCCATGCAGCAGCAGCGTGGACGACAGGATGGGCTCGCCCAGTTCGGCCAGCAGCGCCTGCACGATCGGATGCGCGGGAACCCTCAATCCGATGGTGTCGTGCTTCTTGTGCAACAGTCGCTTCGGCACTTCGCGGGTGCCGCGCAGGATGAAGGTGTAGGCGCCCGGGGTGTGCGCCTTCAAAAAACGGAACTGGGTGTTGTCCACCTGGGCGTAGCGACCGAGTTCGGACAGGTCGCTGCAGATCAGCGTGAGATCGTGCCCGCTGTCAAGCCCGCGCACCGACAACAGCCGCATCGCCGCTTCCTTGTCCCCGATGTGGCAGCCCAGCGCATAGCACGAGTCGGTGGGATAGACGATCACGCCGCCGCGCTTGAGGATATCCACCGCCTGCTGAATCAGGCGGGGCTGAGGGTTGTCGGAATGGATATTGAAAAATTGCGCCATAAAATGAAAGCTTGAATATAAGGGCTCAGGCCATGGAAGGAGAAAAATGGGCTGCCAGTTCCGGCCAGCCCTGCCATACCGGCTGGCAGTAATGCGGCAGCGCAGGCAGGCGGCCAATATCGATGCCTTCGCCCGGCGCATGGAAGTCCGCCCCGCGCGAGGCCTTGAGACTGAACGCGCGCGCCAGGTCGGCAAACTTGCCGTACTCGGAAGGATGATGGCTGCCGGTGATGACCTCGATGCCCTCGCCGCTCAGCGCGCGGAAGGCGTCCAGCAGCAGGTGCAGCTCGCGCGCGGTGAAGGCATAGCGCCCGGGGTGCGCGATCACGGCTATGCCGCCGCTGGCGCGGATCCAGCCGACGGCGTTTTCCAGCGAGGTCCATTCGTGCTCGACGTAGCCGGGGTTGCCGCGCGTGAGAAAACGCTTGAATGTGGTGCGCATGTCGGGCGCGTGGCCCTGCGCCACCAGCCAGCGCGCAAAATGCGTGCGCCCCACCATTTGCTTGTTGGCGGCATGGCTGGTGGCGCCTTCATAGGCGCCGTCGATGCCGGATTGCGCCAGATCCACGCCCATGCGTTGCGCACGTTCGATGCGCCCGAGACGGATGCGGTGCAGGCCCGCGGCCAGTTCGGGGTGCGTGGGGTCGATGCGCAGGCCGACAATATGCACAGTCTGTCCGCCCCAGCTCACCGAGATTTCGACGCCCGCAATCAGCGTCAGCCCTGCGTCATCCGCTGCCGCCTGCGCAGCGGCGATCCCCGACACGTCATCGTGGTCGGTCAGCGCGAGCGCGTGCACGCCGTTGGCCGCCGCGCGCGCAACCACCTCGGCGGGCGGCAATATGCCGTCAGACACATTGGAATGGCAATGCAGATCGATATTGAGCATCGATGGTCAGGATCAGGCGACCAAGGCCAAAAGCGCTTGGTCAGGAGGGAGAATCATAGCAAAATAAGCGGTCACCCGAATTACAGTGGGCTTCCCTGCGCCACCCCGATGAAAAAAGCATCATGAAAAAACTGCTGTTCGATCTTTTTCCCATCATCGTCTTTTTCATCGCCTACAAAATAGGCGATGCCAATGCCGAAGCCACGCGCACCTTCATGGCCAGTCTCGGCTTGGCGTTGGGCGCGGGCGAGAAACCCGGCATTTACCTCGCCACCCTGGTCGCCATCGTCGCCAGCTTCGCGCAGATCGGTTGGGTCAAGCTGCGCGGGGACAAGGTCGAGATCATGCTGTGGGTTAGCCTCGGCATCATCGTGGTGTTCGGCGGTGCCACCCTGTGGCTGCACGACGAGAGCTTCATCAAGTGGAAGCCGACCGTGCTGTACTGGATTTTTGCGGCCATCATTTTTGGCGCCGCCGCACTTGGCCGTAACGTGATCCGCAGCCTAATGGGCGCGCAGATGGAACTTCCCGGCCCCGCCTGGAGTCGGTTGAATGCGAGTTGGGGTGGTTTTTTTGCCTTCATGGGGGTTGCAAATCTGTTTGTCGCCTTCAACTTCTCGACTGACGCCTGGGTTAACTTCAAGCTGTTCGGCAGCTTGGGGCTGATGCTGTTGTTTGTGATCGGTCAGAGCATGATGCTGACCCGGTATCTGGATAAAGCCGATCTGGAAAAGGAAGAAAAGCAATAATGTTCTACGCCATCGTCGGGCAGGATGTGCCCGACAGCCTGAATCAGCGGCTCACCGCCCGCCCCGCGCACCTTGATCGTCTGCACGCCCTGCAGCAGGCCGGGCATTTGCTGTTGGCCGGCCCCTTTCCCGTCATCGACAGCAACGACCCCGGCACCGCAGGGTTTTCCGGCAGCCTGATCGTCGCCGAATTCGAAACGCTTACCGACGCGCAGACGTGGGCGGATGCCGATCCCTACGTGGCGGCCGGCGTGTATGCCGGCGTCAGCGTCAAACCCTTCAAGAAAGTATTTCCTGCATGAGCACGGCCGATCTGATCCGCCAGCGCCTCGCCGCGCTGGAACCCGAAACCTACACTCTGGAAGACGAAAGCGCCCAACACAAGGGCCATGCCGGTGCCGCCTCGGGCGGCGGGCATTTCCGCCTGACCCTGGTATCGCCCAAATTCCGCAACCTCTCCACCCTCGCTCGTCACCGGCTGGTGTACGAAGCCATGGGCGAGCTTATGCAACGCGAAATCCACGCGCTGTCGATCACTGCCTTAACCCCCGAAGAACTTTAAAAGGAATCCACATGCGTCTTGCCCTTCTCCCCACCCTGATCCTGCTGGCCCTCACCCCGCTGGCGCAAGCACAGACCCCTGCCCCTGCTGCGGCCACCCCTGCAGTTGACGCCAGCAAGCCGTTGGCCGTGGTCAACGGCAAGGAAATCCCCGCCTTGTATGGCGAACTGGTCAAACGAGAAATGGCCCAGGGCCAGCCCGATTCCCCGCAGCTCGACGCGCGTGTGCGCGAGTCGCTGATCAATCTGGAACTGCTGTCGCGCGCCGCCCTGGACAAGGGGCTCGACAAGGAGCCGCATCTGGCCGCCGCGCTGGATATCCGTCGCAGGGATCAGTTGGCCAAGGCCTATCTGGAAGACTACGTCAAAGCCCACCCGATAACCGACGCAGAAATCCAGGCCACGTATGACAAGGCCAAAGCGGGTCCCATCGAGCCGGAATACCGCGCACGCCATATTCTGGTAAAAACCGAAGCCGAGGCGAAAAAGATCATTGCCGACCTCGGCAAGAAGGCCAAATTTGAGGACCTGGCGAAAAAGCATTCCCAGGACCCCGGCTCTGCCAAAAACGGCGGGGCGCTTGACTGGTCCAATCGGGGTGCGTTCGTGAAAGAATTCTCAGACGCCATGGCCAGCCTGAAAAAAGGCGAAACCACCAAAACGCCGGTAAAGACACAGTTCGGCTACCACGTCATCCGCCTCGACGAAACGCGCCAGCCGCAGTTGCCGCCGCTGGATTCCGTGCGCGGCGAAATCGTCAAGCAATTGCAGCAACTGCGCATCCGCGACGCCATCGCGGCAACGCGTGCCGGTGCAAAAATCGAATAATCAGCTAATAACAATAGTTAAGCGGGGCATCGCCCCGCTTTCACTTGACAGGAAGCCAAACATGGCCAAAGAACATAATCAACTGCAAGATGTTTTCCTCAACACGCTGCGGAAGGAACGCATTCCGGTGTCGGTATTTCTCGTCAACGGCATCAAGCTGATGGGGCGGATCGAATCGTTCGACCAGTTTGTGGTGCTGCTGAAAGGCCAGGATCAGGCCGCGCAGATGATCTTCAAGCACGCCATCTCGACCATTTCGCCCTCGCGCGAAGTGGTGCTGCCGCCCCGCGAAGCCGAGGCTTAAGCCCCGCTACTCAACGTGCGCGGCCAGCAGTCTGGCCGCTGTCCGCGCGTCCACCAGAACGGCCGCGCCCCCGCGGTACGCCTGCTTGTGGCGGGCTGGAATCGCGTCCAGGCTCTGCCTGTCTTTCAGATATATCACCGCATATCCTTCGGGATGCACGGCCAGCCAGCGCGTCAGTTCAGCACCCTGCAGTTCGACCAGCGGCGCCTCCAGCCGGCCCAGAAACTGATATTGCGCGTGGTACTTCGCGGCATTCGCCACCGGCAGTCCTTGTGCCTGAACCTGTCTGATCGCCTGTGCCATCGGCTTGATGTCATAGAGGGGGTCGATCGATTGCGAGGCGGCCAGCTGCACCAATATCAGTGTAACGGCCCCTAACACCCCCAACGTCAGTACTGGCTGCACGCCACGCCGACCGGCCACCCAGGCCGCCAGTGCCAGCAGCACCAGCAGCACCCCCGGCCAGACCGGCGGCAGCGCTACGACCTTATCGTGCAGCCCAGCAATCTGCCCGCTGGCCGCCAGAATCAGTGCCACCCCCAACGCCATTGCCAGCAACGCCGGTAGACTCACGCGTGAACTCGAACGGTCTGCCAGCACGCGCGCAGTCAGCAGCGCAAACGCCGGAAACAAGGGCACCAGATAATGCGGCTGCTTGCCGCTGATAAAGGAAAACGCGATAAACACCGGCAGCATCCAGGCCAGGCAAAAGCGCGTGCCGCGATCCAGCCCGGCACGCCGGTGATGCACCAGCGCCTGCCAAAATCCCGGCCAGACAAACCAGGGAAACAGCAGCAACGGCAGCAGCGGCAGATACCACCAGAACGGCCGCCGGTGGGCAAAGGACTCAACCATGCGGTCGGCGGTCTGCCCCCAGAAAATCGCATTGCGATAGGCCTCCCCCCCCGCCATGCCGGCCGGAATTGCCCACATCAGGGCGATCGCTGCGCCGAGCAGCACCGCCAGCCCCAACCCAGCGAACCAGCGGCCCCAACGCATGCCCGGATTCCACCACGGCGCCAGCACGGTTATCGGCAACAGGTTTAGCAGGATGACCGGCCCCTTGGTCAACACGCCGAGCCCAATCGCGATGCCCAGCATAACGAAGCCGCGGCGCTTGCCGTTGGCGGCACTCAGTACGCCGTGCATGCCGAACAGCACCCAGAACGCCAGCATCACGTCGAACATGACCGCGGTGGAAAAGACGATCCACAACAGCGAACTTACCAGCATCAGCGCGGCCCGCCCGCCGAGGCCGGCATGCTGCGGCCACAGGCGGCGAGCGAGCAAATAGGTCAACACCAGTCCACCCGCCGAGAACAGCGGCAGCACCAGTCGCGGCCACCAGTCGTTGACGCCAAACAGCGCCCAGCCCGCGTGGAACATCCAGAACATGAAAGGCGGCTTGTGGCTGTAGGGTTCGCCGTTCTTGAACGGCACCAGAAAATCGCCGCGCAGCCACATTTCCCACGCCGCGCTGACGTAACGCGTTTCGTCGATCGGCGTCAGTGGCCGCGTCAGCAGCGCCACCGCGGTCAACGCCACCAGCAGCAGCAGGCTCAACAGCAACAGGCCACGCCCGGAGGAATCAGGACTTTGTTGTAGGTTCATGGGGTGAAGGTTCTGCTTCGTCCAGTGCGGCATCGATCTGATCGTCGAGGCTCTGGCCATGCCGGAAATGGCGGTAAAGATAAGCCCCCAACGCCCCCGAGATCAGGAACAGGCCGATGGCCAGCGCGAGTTTCAAGGCGGGCGCGATATGAACGCCGCTACCGACCAGCGCGAATACCAAGGTCTGCGGCAGGTAGCCGAGCAAGGTGCCGGAGAAAAAATGCTTGGAGCGGATGCTGGAAATGCCCGCGGCCAGATTGGTCAGCAGATTGCTGCCCACCGGCAACAGACGGATCAGCACCGTCATGGAAAAGGGATGGTCGTGAATGAAGTGGTCGAACCGCCCAGCGCGCTCGCCCAGCCGCGCGCGCAGCAGGCCTTTTCCAAAGAAGCGCGCATAGGCAAAGCTCAACATGCAGCCCAGCAACGCGGCCAGCACGCCGAGCAACGTGCCCAGCCCGACGCTGAAGGCATAGCCGCCGAGAAAGGCGATGATCTGGCGCGGCAGGCCGATAGCGGTGAACAGCCCGCCCATCAGCAGAAACAGCAACGCGCCATTGACGCCGTGGCCGCGCACCCGCGCATCGATCCAGGCCTCGTTGACGCTGTTGCCCAGATCGCTGGTGTTGAACAGATAGCCCAGCAAGGCCAGGCTCAGCATCAGCGCCAGGCCCTTGAGGATGACGCGCACTTTCATTCAGGCCGCATTCGTTCAGAGATCGGAGTCGGGCTCGATCACTGGCAGGCGCACGCGCCGCTGCAGCCAGGCGACGCCGAACAGATCGACGATGCCTACCCACAGCCGGTTGTGTACGCCGTATTTGGAGGTGCCACGTTCGCGCGCGCGGTGATGGACCGGAACCGACACTACCGCGCCCCCATTGCGCATCACCAGCGCCGGCAGGAAGCGATGCATGTGATCAAAGTTGGGCAGCTGCAGGAAGGTTTCGCGGGCAAACAGCTTGAGGCCGCAGCCGGTGTCCGGCGTGTTGTCACGCAGCATGCGCGAGCGCACGCCATTGGCGATTTTCGACGACAGGCGGCGCAGGAAGGTATCGTTGCGCCTGGCGCGCCAGCCCGCCAGCAGTTCCAGATTCGGGGGTTGTGAGGGATCGACCAGTTTGGCCAGCAGCGCCGGAATATCGGCGGGATCGTTCTGTCCGTCGCCGTCGAGCGTAGCGATCCATTCGTAACGCGCCGCGGTCACTCCGGTCGTTACCGCTCGGCTCTGCCCGCACGAGGCGCGATGGCGAAGCACCCGCAGCATCGGAAACCTGGTCTTCAGCGCCTCCAGCCGTGTCTGGGTGGCATCGGTGCTGCCGTCGTTGATGTAGAGGATTTCGAACGTGGTGTTGGCGGACAGCGCCGCCGCGATCTCGCGCACCAGCGGCTCGACATTGTCCTGCTCGTTTTTGACGGGAACAACCACGGAAAGCCTGCCGTGGTAGGCATGTTTCGGCATTGCGCGTTGTGTGGCCGTTGATTGATGGTTGGCGGAGAGGGCGGGATTCGAACCCGCGTTAGGATATTATCCTAAACACGCTTTCCAGGCGTGCGACTTAAACCGCTCATCCACCTCTCCGGGAGCGCCGCATCATACCGGAAGCACCTATGCGCGGCAAATTGAAGTTGAATCCCCCGGCACTGTCCATTCGCGGCACAGGAAGATTGACTTTCACCTCTTGAATCCCTGCCATTCGCCCCCAGCTTTTCGTGAGAACCAATTGGGAGCCCACATGCAGGACGACATCAAAACCGACACGAACACGGCAGAAACCCACTCTGAAAAGGAAACCATGCCCAGCCTGGAAGAGTTGCTGAAAGCGGCCGAACTCCAGGCGGCCGAGCATCACGATGCCTGGCTGCGCGCCAAGGCGGAAACCGAGAACATGCGCCGCCGCACGGCAGAAAACGTGGACAAGGCGCGCAAGTTTGCGGTGGAAAACTTCGCCAGCGAGTTGATCGCGGTGAAAGACAGCCTGGAGGCCGCGCTGGCAGTCGAGGCGCCGAGCGTGGAAAACCTGAAAGACGGTGTCGAGCTGACCCTGAAGCAGCTGGTTGCCGCCTTCGGCAAATTCAATCTGCACGACATCGACCCGATGGGCGAGAAGTTCGATCCGCACCAGCATCAGGCCATCCAGATGCTCGAGTCTGATCAGCCGGCCAACACGGTGGTCACCGTGCTGCAAAAAGGTTACCGCCTGCACGAACGCACGCTGCGGCCTGCGCTGGTGATGGTGGCCAAGGGCAAGGATTGAGCCGGCCTCATTGGCCAACCTCATTGACAACAGCCTTGAAATGGTCGCCACCTCCCCCACATTCGAATCAATTCAATCTCTTTTAGAAGGAACGCATCATGGGACGCATTATTGGCATTGACCTGGGTACCACCAACTCCTGCGTGGCGGTGATGGAAAACGGCAAGCCGAAGGTGATCGAAAATGCCGAGGGCACGCGCACCACGCCGTCCGTCGTGGCCTACACCGAAGACGGCGAAATCCTGGTCGGCGCGCCCGCCAAACGCCAGGCCGTCACCAACCCGAAGAATACTCTGTATGCGGTGAAGCGCCTGATCGGCCGCCGCTTCGACGAGAAAGAAGTGCAGAAGGACATCAGCCTGATGCCATACAAGATCGTCAAGGCCGACAACGGCGACGCCTGGGTGGAAGTGCGCGACAAGAAAATGGCCGCGCAGCAGGTGTCGGCCGAAACCCTGCGCAAGATGAAGAAAACCGCCGAGGACTACCTGGGTGAGGAAGTGACCGAAGCCGTCATCACGGTGCCGGCCTACTTCAACGACAGCCAGCGCCAGGCCACCAAGGACGCTGGCCGCATTGCCGGGCTGGAAGTCAAGCGCATCATCAACGAGCCGACCGCGGCCGCGCTCGCCTTCGGCATGGACAAGAAGGAAGGCGACCGCAAGATTGCCGTGTATGACCTGGGCGGCGGCACCTTCGATATTTCCATCATCGAAATTACCGAGATGGAAGGGGAGCACCAGTTCGAAGTTCTGTCGACCAACGGCGACACCTTCCTCGGTGGCGAGGACTTCGACCAGCGCCTGATCGACTACATTGCCGAGGAATTCAAGAAGGAACAGGGCGTCGACCTGAAGAAGGACGTGCTCGCGCTGCAGCGCCTGAAGGAAGCGGCGGAAAAGGCCAAGATCGAGCTGTCGTCTGCGCAGCAGACCGAAGTCAACCTGCCCTACATCACGGCCGATGCGTCGGGCCCCAAGCACCTGGCGGTGAAGATCACCCGCGCCAAATTTGAGAGCCTGGTGGAAGACCTGATCACCCGCACCATCGATCCGTGCAAGATGGCGCTGAAGGATGCCGGCCTCACCACTTCGCAGGTCGACGACGTCATCCTGGTCGGCGGCCAGACACGCATGCCCAAGGTGATGGACGCGGTGAAGGATTTCTTCGGCAAGGATCCGCGCCGTGACGTCAACCCGGACGAAGCCGTGGCGGTGGGTGCCGCGATCCAGGGCGGCGTGCTGCAGGGCGAAGTGAAGGACGTGCTGCTGCTCGACGTGACGCCTTTGAGCCTGGGTATCGAAACCCTCGGCGGCGTGATGACCAAGCTGATTCCGAAGAACACCACCATCCCGACCAAGGCCTCGCAGGTGTTCTCCACCGCCGACGACAACCAGAGCGCGGTGACGGTGCACGTGCTGCAGGGCGAGCGCGAAATCGCCTCGGGCAACAAGAGCCTGGGCCAGTTCAACCTGTCCGAAATTCCGCCCGCGCCGCGTGGCATGCCGCAGATCGAGGTCACCTTCGACATCGACGCCAACGGCATCCTGCATGTGTCGGCCAAGGACAAGGCCAGCGGCAAAGAAAACAAGATCCGCATTCAGGCCAGCTCCGGTCTGAGCGAGGAAGAAATCCAGCGCATGGTGAAGGACGCCGAGGCCAACGCGGCCGAAGACCACAAGGCCGTCGAACTGGCGACTACGCGCAACGCGGCCGACAGCATGATCCACTCGGTGAAGAAATCGCTGGCCGAATACGGCGACAAGGTCACGGCCGACGAAAAGGCTGCGATCGAAGCCGCATTGAAAGAAGCGGAAGACGCTGTCCACGAAGGCGACAAGGACACCATCGAAGCCAAGACCAATGCGCTCGCCACCGCCAGCCACAAGCTCGCCGAGCAGATGTATAAAACCGAGCAAGCCCAGGCGCAGCCGGGTGAAGCGCCCAGCGGCGGCGCTAGCGCAGCAGATGACAACGTGGTGGATGCCGAGTTTGAAGAGGTGAAGGACAAGTAAAGGGGTCAGGAGTCGGGATTCAGGGATCAGGGAAGGTCGCTCGCGCGGCTTTCCCTTTTTCTACTGGTTCCCGTCCCTCGCCTCCCCTGAATCCTGATCCCTGAATCCTGACCCCTGCTATGAGCAAACGCGACTATTACGAAGTCCTCGGCGTCGCCAAGAATGCCTCGGACGAAGAAATCAAGAAGGCCTACCGCAAGCTGGCCATGAAGCACCATCCTGACCGCAACCCGGACGACAAGGGCGCTGCGGAGGAGAAATTCAAGGAAGCCAAGCAGGCGTACGAAATCCTGTCCGACTCGGACAAGCGCGCCGCTTACGACCAGTTCGGCCACGCCGGCATCGACCAGCAGGCCGGCATGGGCGGCGGCGGGTTTGGCGGCGGCGGATTTTCCGACGCCTTCTCGGACATCTTCGGCGACATTTTCGGTGGTGGCGGTGGCAACCGCCGCGACCGCGTCTATCGCGGTGCCGACCTGCGCTACAACCTGGAAATCGGGCTGGAAGAGGCCGCCCGCGGCACCGAGACCAAGATCCGCATCCCCTCGCTGGAAGAATGCGGCGTGTGCCACGGCAGCGGGGCCAAGCCCGGCACCACGCCGACGACCTGCACCACCTGCGGCGGACATGGCCAGGTACGCATCCAGCAGGGCTTTTTCTCGGTGCAGCAGACCTGCCCGCGCTGCGGCGGCACCGGCAAGATGGTGGCCGACCCCTGCAGCGCCTGCCATGGCGAAGGCCGCGTCAAGAAACACAAGACCCTGTCGGTGAAGATTCCCGCCGGGGTCGACAACGGCGACCGCATCCGTCTGGGCGGCGAAGGCGAAGCCGGCGTCAACGGCGGTCCGTCGGGCGATCTCTATGTGGTGATCCACCTCAAGGATCACCCGGTATTCAAGCGCGACGGCGACGACCTGCATTGCGAAATGCCGATCAGCTTCGCCACCGCCGCGCTCGGCGGCGAGGTCGAAATTCCCACCCTGGAAGGCCATGCCAAGATCAAGATCCCGGCCGAAACGCAGTCCGGCAAGGTGTTCCGCCTACGCGGCAAGGGCATCAAGGGCGTGCGCAGCCAAGCGCCCGGCGACTTGCTGTGCCACATGCAGATCGAAACGCCGGTCAATCTCTCCGAGCGTCAGAAGGAATTGCTGCGCGAGCTGGATAGTCTGAGCCCGGGCCGGAACAACAACCCGCGAGCGCAGTCGTTCATGGACAAGGTCAAAGCGTTTTTCGGTTAGTACGCTAAGCTTCATGATGTGCGCCATTGCAACCGTAGCCTTGGGGTTACATCGTGTCGTGCATGGCGCCCTCTGCGCGCGACTAAGCCAGGGCTTTTTTCAACCGGCCTGCCGTGCAGGACGTTTGTCACTTCAACCGATCAACAGGAGGAGAACTCTCATGCGCAAACCTTCATGGATCGCGGCGAGCTGCGCCGCATTCTTTGCCTTACCCGCGATCGCAGCAGAAGCGCCCGTCATCATCAAAATCCCCCGGCTCACCGTCGAGGCCTCGGGGAAAATCGCCCATGCCGCGATGGAGGCCTGCCGCAAGGAGGGCATCCAGATTGGCGTGACCGTGGTTGATCGCAGCGGCGATGCCATGGTGGTGCTGCGCGACACGCTGGCGCCGCGCATGACCCTGGAGATCAGCCGGCAGAAAGCCAATACCGCGGTCAACTTCAATGCTGCCACTTCGACCATGGCTGATCGCTTCACCCAGCCGTTCTCGGTCGGCAAGGTCGAGGGTCTGGTTTTTTCCGCTGGCGGCGTGCCGATCGAGGCCGCCGGCAACATCATCGGCGCGGTCGGCATCTCCGGCGCGGCGACCGGCGAGCAGGACGAGGCCTGTGCCCGTGCCGGCATCCAGGCGATCCAGTTCGAACTCGAAACCGCGAGCCTGTAACCCGTCGACTGGGGGCACCCCAGCCTGAACGAAGCGAACCCGACGCTCGGGTTCGCCCTTCACACTTCCGTTTTACAGCGCACCATACGCGGTATGATTCGCGTCATGTTCGCGCCTCGTCCGCCTGAAACCCTGATGCAGCCAGCCCCTTTGGCGACAAGCCGTTTCCGGCCCCACCCATGACTGACCTCTTCCACAGCGAACACGCGATCGATTTCGAGCGCCGTTTTGGCGGTGTGCGCCGGCTCTACGGCACGGCAGCCTTCGAGCGCTTTCAGCAGGCGCATGTCTGCGTCATCGGCATCGGCGGCGTCGGCGCCTGGACCGCCGAGGCGCTGGCGCGCTCGGCCATCGGCCGGCTTACCCTGATCGACCCCGACCATCTGGCCGAATCCAACATCAACCGCCAAGTCCACGCGCTGACGCACGAACTCGGCAAGTCCAAGACCCTGGCCATGAAAGAGCGCATCCATGCGATCAACCCGCTGTGCCGGGTGACGGGCGTGGAAGAATTTCTGACCCCCGAAAATGTCGCCGGGCTGCTGGCGGAAAGTTACGATTACGTGGTGGATGCCATCGATAGCGCCCGCGCCAAGACCGCGCTGATCGCCCACTGCCGCCGGCAGCGGATCAGGCTGGTCTGCGTCGGCGCCGCCGGCGGCCAGACCGACCCCGGCCGGGTGCAACTGGCCGATCTCGCCCGCACCACCGAAGACCCCCTGCTGGCCAAGGTGCGCGCGCGCCTGCGCCGCGAACATGGGTTTCCGCGCGATCCCGGTAAAAAATTCGGCGTCGACTGCGTGTATTCCACCGAGCCCCTCATCTATCCGAGCGCCGAGGGCGGCGTATGCTACGAACGTCCGGAGGACGCGCATCTGCACGGACTTAACTGCGCCGGTTTCGGATCTTCCGTGTGCGTCACCGCGACCTTCGGCCTGCGGGCGGCGGCGCACGTGCTCAACAGGCTGGCCGCGCAATCGAAATAGGTGCTTTCTGCCCGACTTGCCGCACTTATCTACATTACCGTATCTTTCGGGAACGTGACGGGGCGCCCCGCCCCCTGATGATTAAAGGATTCCCTGCAGCCATCCGTAAAACAGACATCATTCGTCTGGCATGAAAGCAGGATGGCCACGAGGCTTGGACCATTCAGGACATTTCAGCCAGCATTCCTGACAGGGCGCCGGGATCGTTCCATGGCATCGAAGGCTGGCGTTTCATAGAGAGACAGGCTTGATGCGTTTTATTTCGTTTGTGTTCGTACTTATGCTGGGCCCTTCTGCGATGGCAAGCGAAAAAACGCCGCTGACCCTGGGCGTGTTTCCCTACGTCACCCCGGTCCAGCTGGCGGCTTTTCACGCCCCGCTCAAGGATTATCTCGCCGAGAGCCTGCAGCGCCCGGTGACCCTGGTCACCGCACCGGACCTCAACAGCTTTGTCGACCGCACCCGCGAAGGTCAGTACGACATCGTCATCACCGCCCCCCATCTTGGCCGCTTGGCGGAAACCCGCGATGGATACAAGCGCGTGGTCCAGACCAGCCATACTGTCCAGGGCTTTTTTCTTGCCCGTAAGGATTCGAATATCCAAAAGATCAAGGACCTGAAGGGCAAAACGGTGATGATCGCGCAAAAGGTCTCGATCGTTTATCAGATGGCGGAGCACACGCTGCGGGAAAATGGCCTGGTGCCCGGCGAGTCGGTGACGATCATCGAAACGCGCACCCATAACAATGCCATGCTCGCGCCCTTGCGCGGCGAGGCCGATGCCTCGGTGACGGGCAAGCTGCTGTGGTATGTGCTGGACGATGAGCGGAAGGATCAGATGCGGGTCATCGGCACGTCTGCCGAAGCGCCGGGCTTCCTGGTCATGGCGCACCCGCGACTTGCTACGCAGGACATCGAAAAGATCAAAAAGCTGCTGCTGGATTTCCACCTGAAGCCGGGCAGCGAATCCTACTTCACGACCAATGGCTTCGAGAAATTTCAACCCGTCGACGACCGTGCCATGAAAGGGCTTGATCCCTATACCCAGATATTCCTTAAACCGGCCAGCCCGTGACCCCGAACAGGACCCCCTTTTTCCATTCCATCCGCACCCGGCTGGTCATCGTCAGCATCGTCATTGAAGTGATGATGCTGGGGCTGCTGATTGCCAACAGCCTGCGCCTGATGACCGAAGTGATGGAAAACCGTACCGAAGCGCGTCTGCAAACCGTCAGTCCGCTGCTCAATGCGTCGCTGGGCGCGCGCCTGTTCGAGCGCGATCACGCGTCGATCGACGAAATTCTGCAGCAATTGGTCAACAATTCGGCCGCCGAGCTGCACTATATCGTCATCCTCGATGACAAGAAAAACCTGTACGCCCAGGCCGGGAAGGTCGATGTGGCCAATCTGCCCGCAGTCGATCGGAACATCCGGCAAAGCCTGGGCGATCTGGTGTATGACACGGCCATCCCCCTCACGCTTGGGGGCGAGACCATCGGATACGCTCAGTACGGGCTTTCGCTGGCCTCCTTTGTGGCTTCGAGGGAAAGCATTCTGCGCCAGAGCCTGCTGATTGCCGGGGCGGAAATCCTGTTCACCCTGCTGGCCCTGGGCATCGCCGGTTACCTGTTGACCCGGCATATCAAGTCTCTGCTGACGGCCACCCAAAAAATCAGCGGCGGCGATTACGACCTGCATATCCCGGTGACCAGCCGCGACGAAATCGGCGTGCTGGCCAGCAACTTCAATACCATGACCGAAGCGATCCGCAACCGCATTGCCGCCCTGCATCAATCCGAACACGAGCTGCACGAAGAAAAGGAACGCGCCGAAGTGACGCTGTATTCCATCGGCGACGCCGTCATCACCACCGACCTGCAGGGCCGAGTGCGCTATCTGAATCCGGTGGCGGAAACCCTGACCGGCTGCACACTGGCAGCGGCGGCGGGCAAACCCATTGAAACCCTCTACCGGGTACGGGATCAGGCCACAGGCAGTCCGCTGGCCAACCCCGCGCGCCTCTGCCTGGCAGAGGACACCGTGATCAGCGGCGTCAACCTCGCCCAGCTGCTCAGTGCCGATGGCCGGTCGTACGCCGTCGAGGAAACCGCCGCCCCGATCCGCGGCAAGGCGGGCAAGACCATCGGCGCCGTGCTGGTGTTCCATGATGTGACCGAGGCCAGGGAAGCCTCCCGTAAGCTGGCCTACCAGGCCACCCATGACGCCCTGACGGGACTGATCAACCGGCGCGAATTCGAGCGGCAAGTCGAGGACGCCCTGCGGGATGCCAAGGAAAACGACACAAACCATGCGTTCTGTTACATGGATCTGGACCAGTTCAAGGTCGTCAACGACACCTGCGGACATATTGCCGGCGACGGCCTGCTGATCGAACTCGCCACGATGCTGCGCCACCGGGTGCGCGAAACCGACACCGTCGCCCGCCTGGGGGGCGACGAATTCGGCATCCTGATGCGAAATATCCCGTTGAACGAGGCCCGCGCCCTGGCGGAAGACGTCCGCAACCGGATTCGCGATTACCGTTACCTGTGGGAGGGGCAGACCTTCGAAGTGGGGATCAGCATCGGGGTGGTTCCCATCCGGCCGGACACGGTCGCTGCCGTGGACATCTTCAGCAACGCCGACATTGCCTGTTTCGTGGCCAAGGACAAGGGGCGCAACCAGATTCATGTCTCCAGCCTGGACGATGTGGAGCAGGCGCGGCGCCACCTGGAGATGCAATGGTCGGTGCGCATTCCAAGTGCTCTGGAAAATGACCGGTTTGTTCTGCACTTCCAGAAAATCTATCCCCTTGATCCTGCCAGCAGAGAAGCTCCCCGCTGCGAACTGCTGGTTCGCATGCTGGAAAAGGATGGTTCGCTGGTTCTGCCGGGGCGGCTCATTCCTGCCGCCGAGCGGTTCCGTCACATGCCCGAAATCGACCGTTGGGTCATCCGCAATGCGCTGAAACTCATCGCTCATCATGGCGCCACGCTGGGATTGGCCGCCTATGCCATCAACCTCTCCGGGCAATCACTGGGGCAGGAGGAGCTGCTTGATTTCGTCAAAATGGAAATCCTGCGCAGTGGCGTCAAGCCGGGCCTGATCACCTTTGAGATTACCGAAACCGCAGCCATTCGAAACGTGTCCCACGCGGCCCGCTTCATGACGGAACTGAAGAAAATGGGGTGCCAGTTCGCCCTCGATGATTTCGGTAGCGGTTTGAGTTCCTTCGGCTATCTCAAAATGCTGCCCGTGGACTACCTGAAAATTGATGGCAGCTTCGTGCGCAACATGGTGCACGATGAGCATGATCACTCCATCGTCGTTGCCATCACCCAGATCGCCAAAACCCTGAAAATAGCGTGCGTGGCAGAGTTCATCGAGGACGAGGCAACCCTGCTGGCGTTAAAGGAAATCGGGGTTGATTATGGACAGGGGTTCTTTCTCCATCACCCGGAAGCCATTACCAGCCACACCGCTGTCCAGAGGCAGCCTCTCAGGGGCTAACCGGTCGGGATTCCACCCGTGCTCATTGCCCCGGCATTGTCATGACGCGGGACGAAGCCTAAGCAGCCCCATCAACACGCTGCGATGATGCCGGCGGGCTGCGCCCCTTGCGGCCTGCCATGGCAAAGAACCCGTCCATTGCGCTTATTAACTCAGCTGGACGGAGTCATACACGGCTTCCTGATCGGGCTGATTGGCGACATTGTCGAGCTGGGCGTAGGCCAGCGTGAGTGGCGCCCGCCTATGCGGAATCCAGGCGAGAAAGATGTCGCGGCAATCGTCTTTCCAAAACACGCTGAGATTATTCGGTTTGTGCCGATATTCGACGCCGAGCGCTAGATGGTCATTCAGAAACACGGCAGCAGGGCCTTCGAAATGCGCACTGTAGCGGTAAAACGATCTCCGCCGAATCCCAGCAAACCCATCTGGTTGGCACGCGCCACGCAGCGTCGATTCAGCAGCGCATTGCGACCCAACAGGCCCGCCAGATAAAGTTTGGTGGCCGAAACAACAAGCCAATCACGACGCGGAACTGGAAAGAGCAGATATGACTGGCGAATAGCGCCTGACTCAGGGCTGTGCAGCGGCAAACAGACGGAAGAAATTCTGCGTCGTGATTTCACCCACTGCTTCGGCGGTGATGCCGCGCACCCGCGCAATTTCTTCCGCCACATGCTTCACAAACCCTGGCTGGTTGGTCTGTCCGCGATGCGGCACCGGCGCCAGATACGGCGAATCGGTCTCGATCAGCATGCGTTCCAGCGGGATCGCCGCCGCCACCTCGCGCAGGGCAGCGGCATTCTTGAAGGTGACGATGCCGGAAAACGAGATGTAAAAACCCAGGTCGATGGCAGCTTCGGCCACCGCCAGGCTTTCTGTAAAGCAGTGCATCACGCCACCCGCCTCGGCCGCATGCTCTTCGCGCATGATGCGCAGGGTGTCGTCGGCCGCAGCACGGGTGTGGATCACCAAGGGTTTGTGGCAGGCTCGCGCGGCGTGGATGTGGGTGCGGAAACGCTCGCGCTGCCACTCGAGGTCGCCGGTGAGCCGGAAATAATCCAGCCCGGTTTCGCCGATCGCCACCACCTTGGGGTGATCGGCCAGCGCGACCAGCTCCTCCACCGTCGGCTCGGTGCAGTCTTCGTGGTCGGGATGCACGCCGACCGAGGCATACACGTTCGGGTACGCTTCGGCCAGGCTGCGAATCTCGGGAAATTTCTCCAGTTCCACGCTGATGCACAGCGCGTGGCTCACCTGGTTCGCCGCCATGAGGTCAAGCACCGCAGGCAGCTTGCCAGCGAGATCGGGGAAATTGATGTGGCAGTGGGAATCGATATACATGCGGCTCGGATAACGCCGCATAACGGCGTTACATGGTGTGGGTTGGACGCACCGATTTTAACGAACCGCCGAGCAAACCTTCAATCTTGTTTTGCGCCGCCTTGCCGCTTTCGTTGAAGGCGAACTGCACACCGACCCCCTGGGTGCGGTTGCCGTGCGCGCCAGCGGGCGTTACCCATATCACCTTGCCCGACACCGGCAGCTTGGCGGGGTCTTCCATCAGAGTCAGCAGCATGAAGACTTCCTCGCCCATCTTGTAGCTTTTGTTGGTAGGGATGAACAGTCCGCCGCCCTTGATGAACGGCATGTAGGCCGCAAACAGCGCGGATCTTTCCTTGATCGACAGGGAGAGCACGCCGGGGCGGACTTGTACTGCGACATCATTAACTGCTGCATTCATGATCAACTCTCTTTAATCAAACACGTGCCGGTACTGAATCAGCCAGGCCTGCAACTGCAAGGTCCGGTTGAGCGGATGCGCCAGCGTCCTGCCTTCGTTCGCCTGCGTCTTGGCGAGCGCCAACAACTTCGCCAGATCGGCCTTTTTTCCCAGCCGAGCCAGTACCTCGGAAAAATCGCGGTTGAACTGCACGCTGCCCTGCAACTTAACCGCCAGCAAATCGCCCAGCCACTTGTACGCCACGTTGTGCCACGTCTGCGGACTGACCGCTTTCCAGCTGTCGCTCAGGGTCACCGGATCAAGCTGGTCGGGACGCGCCAGGCCTTCCAGCACGCTGCGGCGTTCATCCAGCTCGCCGCTGTCGGCCCAACGCTGCGCGTCGAGCGGTGTGCCGCCGGAGAGCGCCAGCAGGTTCATCGCATCGTCCACGCCCTGCTCGGCCAGCCATTGTGCTGCCCTGTCGGCAGGCGGCAGGCCAATGTCGAGCCGGGTGCAGCGGCTGCGGATGGTCGGCAGCAGCCGTCGCGGCTGATCCGAGACCAGCACGAATACTGTATTTAACGGCGGTTCCTCCAGTACCTTTAACAAGGCATTGGCGGCTGCCAGGTTGAGGCTGTCCGCCGGGTTGACCAGCACCACCCGAAAACCCGCCCGGTAGGTGGAGAGCTGGACGAAATCGACCGCCTCCCGCGCCTGATCGACCTCGATGGCAGTGGCCATCCGGATTTCGCCTTCCTTGCCGGTTTTCTCCTGCAGGGTGATCAGGCGAAAATCCGGATGCCCGCCGGTGTCGAACCAGTGGCAGGCCGGGCACTGGCCACAGGCTGCGCCGTCGGTGAGCGGCGCTTCGCACAGCAGGGCCTGCGCCCACGCCAGCGCCAGCGCGCCCTTGCCCACTCCGCGCGGCCCCGCCAGCAGCAAGGCCTGTGCCGGGCGTGAGCGGGTCGCCAGCAAACGCTGCCACGATGCTTCCAGCCAGGGATACGGTGCGCTCACGTCAGCCCCTGCAATAGCTGGCCGATTTCAGCCTGCAGTTCGGCGATGCTGTGACGCGCATCCAGCACGCGAATACGCGTGGGTTCGGCGCGCGCGCGGTCGAGATAGGCGTTGCGCACGCGGCTGAAAAAGCGGTCGGCCTCGCGTTCGAAACGGTCGGCGATGCGTGCGGCCGAGCGGCGCGCTTCCGCCACCTCCGGCGGCACGTCGAACAGCAGGGTCAGATCGGGCTGAAAGCCGCGTTGCACCCAGGCTTCCAGTGCGGCAATGCGTTCCACGGTGATGCCGCGCCCGCCGCACTGGTAGGCGTAGCTGGCATCGGTGAAGCGGTCGGACACCACCCACACGCCGCGCGCCAGCGCGGGCAAAATCAGCGCGGCCAGGTGTTCCTGACGTGCGGCAAACATCAGCAACAACTCGGTATCGGCATCCATGTCGCGATGCAGCAGCAATTCACGCAGGGTTTCGCCGAGCGGGGTGCCGCCGGGCTCGCGGGTGACGATGACCTCCCTGCCCTGCTGGCGCAGCCAGTCGGCGACAAACCCCAGGTGTGTACTTTTGCCGGCACCGTCGACGCCTTCAAAGGTGATGAATTTGCCGTGCGTGCTCATCGTTGGTAACGGTTCACCGCGCGGTTGTGCGCTTCGAGGTTGCTGGAAAAGATATGGGTGCCGTCGCCGCGCGCCACGAAATACAGGGCATCCGTCTGGGCGGGATTGAGCGCAGCCTGGATCGCCGCCTCGCTGGGCATCGCAATCGGCGTGGGCGGCAACCCGGCACGGGTATAAGTGTTGTACGGCGTGTCGCGCTGCAGATCGGCCTTGCGCAGATTGCCGTCGAAGCGCTCACCCAGACCGAAGATCACAGTGGGATCGGTTTGCAGGCGCATCCCCAGCCTGAGCCGGTTCAGGAACACGCCGGCAATTTGCGGGCGCTCGAATGCCGCGCCGGTTTCCTTTTCCACGATCGACGCCATGGTGAGCGCTTCATACGGGGTGCGGTAAGGCAGACCCGGCGCGCGGGCTTCCCACGCGGCCATGAGTTTTTCGTGCTGCAGGCGATAGGCGCGGCGCAGCACGTTGAGGTCGGACGTGTGCGGCGCGTAAAAATAGGTATCTGGAAACAGCAGGCCTTCGGGGTGGCTTTCTTCTGCGCCGATGGCTTGCAGAAGTTCGGCATCGCTCATGCCGGCGCTGTCATTCTTCAGGAAGGGCTGCGCGGCGAGCGCGGCGCGCACCTCGCGCCAGTTCCAGCCTTCGATGAACTGTACGATCACCTGTGAGACTTCGCCGCGTTCGATCTTGCCGTAAAGTGCCAGCGGCGTGAGCGGCTGGTCGAGCGTATACACGCCGACCTTGAGCGTCCCGCCCTTGCCGAGCACGCGCCCGAGCAGCCAGAACACGTGCGCATTGCCGATCACGCCTTCGCGTTCCAGCATCACGCTCAAGCTGCGCAAATGGGTGCCCGGCGTCACGTTGAGTGTTTTCGGCAACGGCTCGATGCGCAAGGGCTGGTTGCCATACCAGGCCAGCCCGCCTGCCCCCACCAGCGCAGCCAAGCCGGCAAGCACTAAAAATCGCTTAATCCACGTCTTCATACAAGGCGTTATTCAAAGTAGTCGTCCAGCCCGCAGGCGTCCAGGTCACGTCATCCAGCCGGGCTACCCGGCGCACGCCGATGACGCTGTTGCAGATCATCACTTCTTCTGCAGCGAGTATAGCGTCTGGCAGCAGGCGGCCGATATGGGTGTGGATGCCGAGACGCGCCGCGGCGCGCAGCAGGCGCATTCTGGCCACGCCCGCCACCCCGCACTGACTCAAATCTGGCGTGAACAGTTCGCCATCCTTGATCCAAAACAGATTGCTCATCACGCCGCCGATTACTGCGCCGCTATCGTCACACAACACGCCCTCGAAAATCGCGGGATCGTCCCATTCCGCCCGCGCCAGCACGTTTTCCAGCCGGTTCAAGTGCTTGATCCCCGCCAGCCGGGGCTGCCGCGCCAGCCTGAGCGTGCACCAGCGCGCGTTGATGTCTACAGGCGCACTGGGATGTGCATGCGACGGCAAGGGCGCGGACAGCACGATGCGGGTGCAGGCCTGGCCTTGCGGGGGCGCATAGCCGCGTGCACCAGTGCCCCGCGTGAGCACGATCTTGGCGATGCTCTCCCCGGCCGCGGCCACCCGGCAGACTTCGGCACGCAATCCGGCTTCATCGGGGCAGGCCAGCAACAGCGCCGCGCAGTCGGCAGCCAGCTTGGCGTAATGATCGCGCCACCACAGCGGCTGCCCGGCGTGTGTGCGCAGGGTGCGGAACACGCCGTCGCCATAGGCCAGCCCGCGATCCAGTGCACTCACAGTGTCAGAGCATTGGCCGTTGACGAAGATCATGCGAAATCCAGCGCGCGCAAAAGCCCCCGGGCTTTGGCACGAGTTTCGTCGAGTTCGCGCTGGGCGATGGAATCGGTCACGATGCCGGCACCGGCGCGAAAACACAATTCGCGCCCGCGCAGCAGGAAACTGCGGATCAGAATATTGAAATCGAAGCTGCCGTCGTGATTGATGTAGCCGACGCTGCCGGTGTAGCTGCGACGCGGCGTCTGCTCCAGTTCATGAATGATCTGCATGGTGCGCACCTTGGGACAGCCTGTGATAGTGCCGCCAGGAAACACTGCGCGCAAGGCATCGAACACGCTCACCCCCTCACGCAACTTCCCGCAGACGGTGGATTCGATGTGGTGCACGTGACGGTAGCTGGCGATTTCCATCAGGGCCACCACGTTCACACTGCCGGGTTCGCACACCCGTCCCAGATCATTGCGTTCCAGATCAACCAGCATGACGTGCTCGGCACGTTCTTTGGGGTGCGCCTGCAGGCGCGCGCGCAGGGCGGCGTCTTCCGCTGCGTCTTCACTGCGTGGATGGGTGCCGGCAATCGGCCGCGTTGCCAGACTGCCGTCGCGGCCGAGGTGGGCCAGTCGTTCCGGCGACGAACTCACAATCGCCCATTCATCCATCTGCAGCAGCGCGGAAAACGGCGCGGGATTCTTTTGCATCAACCGCGCAAACAGGGCCGCAGCGGGAACCGGTGTCGCAAATTCGGCCTGCCAGCCGCGCGACAGATTGACCTGGAACACATCGCCTGCACGAATGTAGTCTTGGATGCGCGCGACGCCCGCCAAAAAGGCAGCAGGATCGTCTTCATGCAGGGTGACGAGATCCGGCAAAACGGGGATGGGGGGTAGCGCCTGCGCAAGATCGCGCGCCATGGCGTCGATCAGCGCATGCTGCCCGGATTCCGCCACCAGTACACAACGCCCGCTGCGGCGGTCGAACAGGATCGCAGCCGGGATACGGGTCAGCCACACAAGGGGGAAATCGGCATCCTCAGCCAGCCCCACGCTGGGCTCGAACAATCCACTCAGTTCATACGCAAACGCACACAGCCAGCCGCCGGTAAACGGCAGACCATGGTCAGATTGAGCGGACTGGAGAAGGTGGAGTTGCATGGCCGGATGCGCCTGCAATCCGCGCAGGCCATCGGCAACGGTGATGCGCGTGGTGTCCTGCGGAAACGCAAACAGCACGTCCCAGCCGCTGTCGCCGCTGCTGAGAAACAGGCCGGGGTAACGCTGCGGATGGGCTGCCTGCAGGCCGACCAGATCAGGCCACAGCTGGTTGGGCAGCAGCGGCCATGCCCGGATTTCCGGCGTGCTCAGGCGATCCGCAGCGAAGGTCAAACGCGTTTGAAGACCAACGAGCCGTTGGTGCCGCCAAACCCGAAGTTGTTCTTGAGCGCAAAGTCGATCTTCAAGTCACGCGCGGTGTTGGCGCAGTACTCGAGATCGCACTCCGGGTCTTGCGAGAAGATATTGATGGTCGGCGGCGACACCTGATGATGCAGCGCCAGCACGGTGAATACCGACTCCACACCGCCGGCGCCACCCAGCAGGTGGCCGGTCATCGACTTGGTCGAGTTGACGACCGTCTTGTAGGCGGCATCGCCGAACGCGAGCTTGATCGCGTCGGTTTCGTTCTTGTCGCCCATCGGCGTCGAGGTACCGTGCGCGTTGATGTAATTGATCTGATCGGCATTAACGCCGGCATCGCGCATCGCGTTCAGCATCGAACGCCTGGGCCCGTCGGTGCTCGGCGACGTCACGTGGTAGGCGTCTCCGCTCATGCCAAAGCCCACCACCTCGGCGTAGATTTTGGCGCCGCGTTTTTTGGCGTGCTCGTACTCTTCCAGCACCAGCACGCCGGCGCCCTCGCCCAGCACAAAGCCGTCACGATCCTTGTCCCACGGACGGCTGGCGGTCGCCGGGTCGTCGTTGCGGGTGGACAGTGCACGTGCAGCGGAGAAGCCGCCCAGGCCCAGCGGCGAAGTCGCACACTCGGCGCCGCCGGCGACCATCACATCGGCGTCACCATGCTCGATCATGCGGGCGGACAGCCCGATGGCATGCAGGCCCGTGGTGCACGCGGTAACAACCGCCAGATTGGGGCCTTTTATTCCATACAGGATCGAAAGGTTGCCGGAAATCATGTTGATGATGGAACCCGGGATGAAGAAGGGGGAAATCTTCCTCGGGCCGGATTCCATCAACAGGGTGTGGGTGTCCTCGATCAGCGGCAGACCGCCGATCCCGGAACCGATATTGATGCCGATACGCTCGGCGTTGGCTTCGGTAACCTCGATGCCCGAATCGCGGATCGCCTGGATGCCGGCGGCCACGCCGTACTGGATGAAGACATCCATGCGGCGCGCTTCTTTCGGGTTGAGATATTGCGCAACGTCAAAATTCTTCACCTCGCCTGCCATGTGGGAGGCGAACGGTGAAGGATCAAAACGGACAATCCGGGCGATCCCGGTGCGACCGGCAACCAGGTTGTCCCAGGCTTCTGGAATGGTATTGCCGACCGGGGAGATGATCCCCAGACCGGTAACGACGACGCGACGTTTGGACAAAATCCAGTCCTTTTTGCTGGGGTGAACGATCAGCTCGAATGGCCGTTGACGTAGTCAATCGCCTGCTGGACGGTGGTGATTTTTTCCGCATCTTCGTCGGGAATTTCGCAGCCGAATTCTTCTTCCAGCGCCATCACCAGTTCAACCGTATCGAGCGAGTCAGCGCCCAGGTCACCGACAAAGGAAGACTCGTTCTTGATGTCTGCCTCGTTGACGCCCAATTGCTCGGCGACGACTTTAATTACACGCTGTACGTTATCCATTACTGATCCTCTCTTCTTGAAATAGGGGCTTTAATAAATTTAAAGCCGGTGAATTCTACCAAACTTTGTTTGGCGGTCATGCCATGTACATGCCACCGTTGACATGCAGGGTGGTGCCCGAAATATAGCCGGCGGCGGGAGACGCCAGAAACGCGACGGCCTGCGCAATGTCTTCAACAGCGCCCAGTCGTCCCAGCGGGATATGTGCAAGCAGCGCCTGGCGCTGCGCATCGGGTAGCGCGCGCGTCATGTCGGTATCGATGAAGCCCGGCGCCACACAGTTGACGGTGATGTTGCGGCTGCCGACCTCGCGCGCCAGCGACTTGGTGAAGCCCATGATGCCGGCCTTGGCCGCACTGTAATTGGTCTGCCCGGCGTTGCCCATCGCACCTACCACCGATGCGATGGAAATAATGCGCCCAGCACGCGCCTTCATCATCGCGCGCAGCACCGCGCGCGACAGCCGGAACACCGACGTCAGATTGGTCGCCAGAATGTCGTCCCACTCCTCGTCCTTCATCCGCATCAAGAGATTGTCGCGGGTGATACCGGCGTTGTTGACCAGGATACCGACGTCGCCGAACTGCGCGTTGATCGCAGCGATGACGGCATCCACTTCAGCCGCGTCGGTCACGTTGAGCCTCATGCCGCTGCCCTTGATGCTGGCAGCGGCGAGGTAATCGCTGATCGCCTGTGCACCCGTGTCGCTGGTCGCGGTGCCGACCACGGTGGCGCCCGCCTGGCCCAGCGCCAGCGCAATCGCCTGGCCAATTCCGCGGCTGGCGCCGGTTACCAGCGCTATCTGTCCTTGCAGCATGCAGTCTCCTTATTGATTGAGTGCAGCCTGCAGGCTGGCTTCATCCACCAGCACCAATGCCGGCAGGCTGTCGTCGATGCGCTTGTTGAGGCCGGCCAGCACCTTGCCGGGGCCGCACTCGATCACGCGCTCGATGCCGGCGGCTTTCAAGGCCTGCACGGTCTCGACCCAGCGCACCGGCGTGTGTAGCTGTTTCGCCAGCGCGGCACGGATCGTATCCGCATCGGCATGGCTTTGCACATCGGTGTTATGCAGCACCGGAATCGCCGGCGCCGCGATCGCCACAGTCTGCAGATGCGCAAGCAGTTTTTCAGCGGCCGGCAGCATCAGCGAGGAATGCGACGGCACACTGACCGGCAGCGGCAGCGCGCGCTTGGCGCCCATCTCTTTTGCCAGCGCCATGGCGCGCTCGACCGCCGCCTTGTTGCCCGCAATCACCACCTGGCCGGGTGAGTTGAGATTTACCGCCTCGACCACTTCGCCCGCTGCCGCGTTGGCACAGACCGCGCGCACGGCATCGTCGTCCAGCCCCAGAATTGCCGCCATGGCGCCGACGCCTTCGGGCACCGCAGCCTGCATCGCCTCGGCACGAAAACGCACCAGCCTGATCGCATCGGCAAAGTCCAGCGAACCCGCCACGACCAGCGCGGCGTATTCACCCAGGCTGTGGCCAGCCAACAACGCTGGCGTTGCGCCGCCCGCTGCCTGCCACACGCGCCAGGCAGCAATATCCGCTACCAGCATGGCGGGCTGGGTGTTGACCGTCTGGTTGAGCAGGTCGGCCGGGCCATCGGCGACCAGCGCCCACAGGTCCTGGCCGAGCACGTCGGACGCTTCGGCAAAGGTGGCGCGCACTTCGGCGCGATCGCCCCAGCCCCCCATCATGCCGACCGATTGCGAACCCTGTCCGGGGAAAACAAAAGCAAGTTTCACAGCCAATTCCTGTTATCTGATACTTAATACTTGAGGAGCGCGGAGCCCCAGGTGAAGCCGCCGCCGAAGGCTTCCATCAGCACCGTCTGGCCGCGCTGGATGCGGCCGTCGCGCACCGCCACGTCGAATGCCAGCGGCACCGAGGCCGCCGAGGTATTGCCATGGCCGGCCACGGTGGTGACGACATGGTCCATGCTCATGCCGAGCTTTTTGGCGGTGGCGGAAATGATGCGTATATTCGCCTGATGCGGCACCAGCCAGTCGATATCAGACTTCTGTAGACCGTTGGCTTCCAGCGTTTCGTCGACAATGCGGTCGAGCGTGTTGACCGCCATCTTGAATACGGGATTGCCTTCCATCCGCATCAGCGCAGGCTCCTTCATGCCGGTCGAGGTGCCGGTGGTGGTGCGCAACAATTCCTTGTGGCGGCCGTCGGCATGGATGTGGGTGGAAAGGATGCCGGGTTCGCTGGATGGGCCCAATACCACCGCGCCCGCACCGTCGCCCCATAGGATGCAGTTGCTGCGATCGTTCCAGTCAGTGATGCGCGACAGGGTTTCCGCGCCGACCACCAGAACGTGTTTGGCCGCACCGGTCTTGATGAACTGGTCAGCCACGCTCAATGCATATATAAAACCGCTGCACACCGCCTGCAGGTCGAACGCCGGTTTGCCGTTGGTCATGCCGAGCTTGGACTGCATGATGCAGGCGGTGCTGGGGAACACCAGATCAGGCGTGGTGGTGGCGACCAGCAGCAGATCGATGTCATCCACCGCCAGCCCCGCCACCTCGAGTGCGGCGCGCGCCGCCTGGACAGCCAGATCGCTGGTGAATTCGCCCTCGGCGGCAATATGCCGTTCGCGAATGCCGGTGCGCTCGACAATCCATTGATCGTTCGTCTCGACCAACTTTTCGAGATCGGCGTTGGTGAGGATGCGGGCCGGTAGATAGCTGCCGGTACCGAGGATGCGGGAATAGATCAAGCGGCCACCCGTTGCAGGAGTTGGATCTGGTCAGTAATGCGTTTCAGCACGTTATTGCGGACTTCATCACTGGCGGTTTCGATTGCGTGTTCGAACGCGAAGCGGTCGGCCGAGCCATGGCTTTTCACCACCACGCCTTTCAGCCCCAGCAGAGTGGCGCCGTTGTAGCGGCGTGGATCGAGCCGTCGCTTGAAGGCAGTCAACACCGGCAAAGCCATCAGACCCGCGATGCGGGTCAGCCAGTTGCGTTTGAACTCGGCACGCAGCGTGGTGGAAATCATCTTGGCCAGCCCTTCAGAGGCTTTCAGCGTGACATTGCCGACGAAGCCATCGCACACCACCACATCGGTGGTGCCCTTGAAAATGTCGTCGCCTTCAACGTTGCCGTAGAAGTTCAGGTGGCTCTCGCGCAGCAGCTCGCCGGCGCGTTTTACCATTTCATTGCCCTTGATGGCTTCCTCGCCGATGTTCAGCAGGCCCACGCTCGGATTCGGCTTGTGCTCCACCGCCGACACCAGCATCGCGCCCATGATGCCGAACTGCAGCAGGTTCTCGGCGGAGCAGTCGACGTTGGCACCCATGTCCAGCACCAGCGCGTGCCCCTTGATCGTCGGCATCACGGCGGCTATGGCGGGGCGGTCGATACCGGGAAGGGTTTTCAGCACGAAGCGCGCGGTCGCCATCAGGGCGCCGGTGTTGCCTGCCGACACGCAGGCATCGGCTTCGCCGGATTTTACGAGATCGATAGCCACACGCATGGAGGAATCTTTTTTGCCGCGCAGCGCCAATGCGGGCGCCTCGTCCATGGCCACCACCTGGCTGGCGTGACGCACGATGAGGCGTGGCCCGGGCTTGGCACGGCGCGCTTTGAGTTCAGCCGCGATGATGTCCTGCGGCCCGACCAGAATCACATTCAGATCAGGATGACGCACAAGACAATTGATCGCCGCCGGGACCGTGACATGGGGGCCGTGATCGCCCCCCATGACATCAATGGCGACTGTGATATTTCTCATGCAGCCGGAATCGTTGGCTGAGTTGAACGCGCCAAACTGCGGCGCGCCAGGGAATTATTCGCCTTTGGCCTTGGCGACTTTGCGGCCGCGATAAAAGCCGTTGGGGCTGATATGGTGGCGCAGATGCACTTCACCCGTGGTCGGCTCGACGGCCAGCGGCGGGTTGGTCAGGAAATCGTGCGAGCGGTGCATGCCGCGCTTGGACGGGGATTTTTTGTTCTGCTGGACTGCCATTTCTTGCTCCTTAAATTCCGTTGCACCCAACCGGGTGCATTAAAAATCACTACGCCCCAAGGACGGGGCATTCACCTTCTGCGTGCATCGTCGCCAGCGGCAGGCTCAACAACACTTCATCCTCAACCAGATCGACAAGATTCAAGGTCTCACCGGCCTGGATTGCATCACTGTCAGGCAACGCATCCAGTCGTTCCATCTCTGCTTCGTTGCGCGCCAGATACAGCGTGCGTTCGACTTCAACCCCATACGGCATGCTGCCCAGACAACGCTGACAGGTCAGTCCCACCTCGCCGCTGACCGTCAACTGCAGAGACAAGCTCCCCCGCTGATCCACTCGCCCAACAACTCGACAGAACAGCGTGCCTTGCGTAAATTCATGGGCAAGACGCGGAAACGCAGCCACTTCTGACCGGGTTTCCCACGACTGCCCATCCCTGCAAAAGCGCCATGGATCGACCTCAATTGGCTGAAGCATGGCGGATTCAAGCATGACGCACCCGGTTAAACATTAGCCAGCAATGATATGATTTCGCGTTCTTTTTGTCAAAGAAACCCCAGCCTTCCCAACGTCAGGCGAGCCCATGCTTAAGAAAATACTGGTCGCCAACCGGGGCGAGATTGCTGTCCGCATCGTGCGCGCCTGCGCCGAACTGGGCATCAAGTCGGTGGCCATCTACACCGACGCCGACCGCCACGCACTCCACGTGAAAAAAGCCGACGAGGCCTACCACATCGGCAAGGACCCCATCCTCGGCTATCTGAACGCGCACACGTTGGTCAACCTAGCGGCCGCTTCGGGCTGCGATGCGCTGCATCCGGGCTACGGCTTCCTCTCCGAGAATCCCGATCTGGCCACCATTTGCGCGCGCCGCGGCATCCGCTTCATCGGCCCCTCTCCCGAGGTGATCCGCCGCATGGGCGACAAGATCCAGGCGCGCAATGCCATGATTGCCGCCGGCATTCCGGTGATACCCGGCTCCGACCACAACCTGGAAAACGTCGAGGAAGCGCGCGCGCTGGCAAACAAGATCGGCTATCCGGTGATGCTCAAGGCCACCAATGGCGGCGGCGGGCGCGGCATCCGCCGTTGCGACAGCGAACAAGATCTGCTGAAAAACTATGACCGCGTGGTCTCGGAGGCCAGCAAGGCCTTTGGCAAGCCCGAGGTTTTCGTCGAAAAATGCGTGGTCTATCCCAAGCACATCGAGGTTCAGATTCTGGGCGACACGCAGGGCAATATCATCCACCTGTTCGAGCGCGACTGCTCGATTCAGCGGCGCAACCAGAAGCTGATCGAAATCGCGCCCTCGCCCCAACTCACCGAGGCGCAGCGGCAATACATCGGCAAGCTGGCAGTGCGTGCCGCCAAGGCGGTAGGCTATGTCAACGCCGGCACGGTGGAATTCCTGCTCGACGCCGACAACCAGTTTTTTTTCATGGAGATGAACACCCGGCTGCAGGTCGAACACCCCATCACCGAGGCCATCACCGGCGTCGACATCGTGCAGGAGCAGATCCGTATTGCATCCGGCCTACCGCTGCAATACCGGCAGGACGAGATCAAGTACCGCGGCTTTGCCATCGAATTCCGCATCAACGCCGAAGACCCGAAAAACGAGTTCCTGCCAAGCCTCGGCCGCATCACGCGCTACTATTCGCCAGGCGGCCCCGGCGTACGCGTGGACGCGGCGATTTACACCGACTACGTGATTCCGCCCTACTTCGATTCGATGTGCGCCAAGCTCACGGTATGGAATCTGAACTGGGAAGCGACCATCGAACGCGGCCGCCGCGCGCTCGCCGACATGCTGGTGTATGGCGTGAAGACGACGATTCCCTATTATCAGGAAATCCTCAAAAATCCCGAGTTCCGCAGCGGGCGCTTCAACACCAGCTTTGTGGACGAACACCCGGAACTCACCCAATACACCGAAAAGAAACCGCCGGAAGTGATGGCGGCCGCCATCGCGGCCGCCATCGCCGCGCACCAGGGACTGTAATTTATGGCCAAAGTACACATCACCGATCTCGTCCTGCGCGATGGTCACCAGTCGCTCATCGCCACCCGCATGCAGACCGCCGACATGCTGCCGATCTGCGGCAAGCTCGACCAGATCGGTTTCTGGTCGCTGGAAGCCTGGGGCGGCGCGACCTTCGACGCCTGCGTGCGTTTCCTGCGCGAAGACCCGTGGGAACGCCTGCGCAAACTGCGCCGTGCACTCCCCAACACGCGCATCCAGATGCTGCTGCGCGGGCAGAACCTGCTGGGCTACCGCAACTATTCCGACGACGTGGTGCGCGCCTTCGTGCAGAAATCCGCCGACAACGGCGTCGATGTGTTCCGCGTGTTCGACGCAATGAACGACCTGCGCAACCTGCGCGTGTCGATCGAAGCAGTCAAAGCCGCCGGCAAGCACGCCGAGGGCACGGTCAGCTACACCACCAGCCCGGTGCACAACATCCCGCACTTCGTCGAACTCGCCCGCGGCCTGGCGGAAATGGGCTGCGACACCATCGCCATCAAGGACATGGCGGGCCTGCTCACGCCCTACACCGCATTCGAGCTGGTGCGTGCAATCCGCGCAGCCACCAACCTGCCCATCCATACCCACAGCCATGCAACATCGGGCCTGGCGCACATGACGCACCTGAAGGCGGTGGAAGCGGGCGCGACCATCATCGACACCTGCGTCGGCGCGTTTGCTGAAGGCGCCAGCCATCCCACCACGCAGAGCATGGTCGCCGCGCTCGCCGGCACCGAATACGACACCGGGCTATCGCTGCCGCTGATCGAGGAAATCTCGGCCTACTTCAAGGAGGTGCGCAAGAAATACTGGCAGTACGAGTCGGCCTTCACCGGCACCGACACCCGCGTGCTGATCAACCAGGTGCCGGGCGGGATGATTTCCAACCTCGCCAATCAACTGAAAGAGCAAGGCGCGCTCGACAGCATGGACGCCGTGCTCGAGGAAATCCCGCGGGTGCGTGAAGACCTCGGCTTCCCGCCGCTGGTGACGCCCACCTCGCAGATCGTCGGCACCCAGGCCGCACTGAACGTGCTCACCGGCGCACGCTACAAATCGGTCACCAACGAAGTGAAGCTCTACCTGCAGGGGCGCTATGGCAAGGCACCGGGGCATATCAACGAGGAGGTGCGCAAGATGGCCATCGGCGATCTCGACGTCACCACCTGCCGTCCGGCCGACCTGCTGGGCGACGAGCTCGACAAGCTGCGCGTCGAAATCGAGGGGCTGGCCAAATCCGACGAGGACGTGCTGACCTACGCCATGTTCCCCGAGATCGGCAAGACCTGGCTGCAGGAACGCGCGGCCGGCAGCCTCAAACCCGAACCGCTGTTGCCGCCAGGCGTCTCGCAGCAGGACAGCGCGCCGCGCTATGCCGCCGACGAATTCAAGATCACGCTGCACGGCGAGACCTACCACATCAAGCTGTCGGGCAGTGGCCGCAGCGACGCCACCCAGCGGCCCTATTTCGTATCGGTCGACGGCGTCTCGGAAGAGGTGCTGGTCGAACCGCTGAACGAAGTCGCAGTGGCCGGCAATGACGGCGCACCACGCAAAACCGCCGCTGCGCCGAGCGCGTCCGGTCAGAAACCGCGTGCCACCCACCCCGGCCACGTCACCGCCGCCATGCCAGGCACCGTCGTCGACGTGCAGGTGAGCATCGGCCAGACTGTCAAGGCCGGCGACGGCGTGCTGGTGATCGAAGCGATGAAAATGGAGAACGAAGTGCAGGCGCCCATTGCCGGCGTCGTCATCAGCATCTTCGCGAAAAAAGGCGACGCGGTGACGCCTGACATGGCGCTGGTCGAGATCCAGCCCGAATGAAACTGGTGCTTGCCTCCATCTCGCGCTATCGGCGCGAGCTGCTGTCGCGGCTGCATCTGCCGTTTGAAATCCTCTCGCCCGATGTCGACGAAACCCCGCTGCCGGACGAGACGCCTTCAGCCACCGCCCTGCGCCTGTCAGTGTTGAAAGCCCAGGCCGCTGCAGCGACCCATCCCGACGCGCTGATCATCGGCTCCGACCAGGTACTGATGCTCGATTCAGAGCAGCTTGGCAAACCCGGCAATTTCGACAATGCCTTCGCGCAGCTGAAGAAAATGCAGGGCCGCGCCATGGTGTTCCACACCGCGCTGACGCTCTTGAACAGCCGCACCGGCCACACCCAGACGCGCGAGGTGCCGACCGTGGTGCACATCCGCCCGCTCAGCGACGCGCAGATCACCGCCTATCTCGAAAAGGAAACGCCCTACGACTGCGCCGGCGCGGCCAAGAGCGAATCGCTCGGCATCGCCCTGATGGAACGGATGGACAGCCCCGATCCCACTGCGCTGATTGGCCTGCCGCTGATGGCGCTGACCGAGATGCTGATGAACGAAGGCATCGACGTGCTGACATGGCACGCGGTGTAATTTAACGTGGCCACCCTCTACCTGATTCCGGTGCCGCTGGGGCCGGTCAGCCCGGACGCCTGCCTGCCGCCCGACACCCTCGCCGTCGCCCGCCGGCTCGACCATTTCGTCGTAGAACGCGCCAAAACGGCACGTGCGCATCTGAAAGCCATGGGCCATCCGCAGCCGATCCAGGCGCTGCAACTCTCGGAACTCAACGAACACACCCCGGCCGCTGCCATCCCGACGCTATTGGCGCCGCTCAAGGCCGGGCACGATGTCGGCCTGCTGTCCGAAGCCGGCTGCCCCGCCGTGGCCGACCCCGGCGCGGCGCTGGTCATGGCCGCGCATCGCGAAGGCATTCCCGTCGTCCCGCTGATCGGCCCGTCGTCGATTCTGCTGGCGCTGATGGCCTCGGGTCTGGGCGGCCAGCGCTTCGCTTTCCACGGCTACCTGCCCGCCAAGGAACCCGAGCGCAGCCAGAAAATTCGTGAACTGGAAAAAACCGCGCGCCGCGATCGCGCCACCCAGTTGTTCATCGAAACCCCCTACCGCAGCGCGGCCCTGCTGGACGCGCTGGCCACCACCCTGTCGCCCGACATGTTCATCAGCGTCGGCGCGGATCTCAGCCTGCCCGGCCAGCTGATTCAAACCCGCAGCGCAAAAAACTGGCACGGGCAAGCCGAGACGGTCAAGGACCGGCTGGTGGTGTTCGGGGTCGGAATTTAAGCCACCGAACCGCAATCACCGCTTGCACCGGGCGGTCTCACCCAATCAGGAATCGGTGGAGACTTCCAGAATGCGCACCTTGACGCTTTTCCCCTTCAGCTTGCCCGCGGCCAGCCTGCGCTGAACTTCGTGCGCGATGCGCCGCTCCACCGCGACATAGGTGGTGGACTCGGTGACGGTGATCTTGCCCACCTGCGCGCTGGTGAAACCCGCCTCGCCGGTGAGCGCACCCAATACGTCGCCGGGACGGATCTTCTCTTTGCGGCCGCCGAGAATCTGCAAGGTCGCCATCGGCGGCGGCAGCGGTTCTTCGCTGGTTGGGTGCAGATCGCTGAGGGGATGCCATTCAACCTCCGTGCCCAGTTCCTTGACGATATTGGCGACGCGTCGCATCTGGCTGGGGCTGGCCAGGCTCAGCGCCCAGCCGTCCTGGTCGGCGCGCCCCGTGCGGCCGATGCGGTGGATATAGACCTCGGGGTCGGGCGTGACATCGACGTTGATGACCGCTTCGAGCTGGGCGATATCCAGGCCGCGCGCGGCCACATCAGTCGCCACCAGCACCGAACAACTGCGGTTGGCAAACTGAATCAGCACCTGGTCGCGTTCGCGCTGCTCCAGTTCGCCGTGCAAGGCCAGCGCGTGGAAGCCCTGGGCGCGCAAGACCTGCAGCAAGTCGCGGCATTGCTGGCGGGTGTTGCAGAAGGCCAGCGTGCTGACCGGGCGGTAGTGATCGAGCAGCAGCGCTACCGCCTGCAAGCGTTCCTCGTTGCTCACTTCATAGAAACGCTGGCGAATCTTGTCGTTCTCGTGCCGCTCCAGCAGTTTCACCTCGTGCGGCTGCCGCATGAAGCGCCGGCTCAGTTCCGCGATGACCTCGGGATAGGTGGCTGAAAACAGCAGCGTCTGGCGGTTGCCGGGGCACTGCCTGGCGATGGCGGCGATGTCGTCATAAAAACCCATATCCAGCATACGGTCGGCTTCGTCGAGCACCAGCGTATTGAGCGCCTCCAGGTTCAGGCTGCCGCGTTGCAAGTGATCCAAAATGCGGCCCGGCGTGCCGACGACGATGTGGGCACCATGCTCCAGGCTGGCCATTTGCGGGCGCATAGTAGAGCCGCCGACCAGGGCAAGAATCTTGATGTTGTCCTCGCTGCGCGCCAGCCGGCGAATCTCCTGCGTCACCTGGTCGGCCAGCTCGCGCGTCGGGCAGAGCACCAGCGCCTGCACGGCGAAGCGACGCACGTTCAGCCTGGCCAGCAGGGCCAGGGCAAATGCCGCCGTCTTGCCGCTGCCGGTCTTGGCCTGCGCAATCAGATCATGGCCGGCCAGCGCAATCGGCAGACTGGCCGCCTGGATCGGCGTCATGTTCAGGTAGCCGAGCTGCCGCAGATTGGACAGCACGGCGGGCGCCAGGGGCAGTCCGTCGAAGGGCGCGCCGGCCGAAGGGGGGGCGGCGGACGGGGAATCGGGCGTGGGGAGCGGTTGTTCGGTCATGCCGGATTATAAGGGACGCACCGAGCGTGCTTCGGCAAGGCACCGAAACAGGGCGCGGGCTGGCTGACGATGCGTACTACCCCGCTTCCAGCAGCCGCAGCCGCCGCGCCGCCTCTTCGGCGCGGGCGTCGTCGATTTCCCGGATGACGCCGTCCAGGTCCACCGGCTTCGTGCTGTGCGCAAAACGGCCGGTCAGCGGCACCTCCGGATGCAACGCGCCGTGTTCGTATAACGCCCAGATTTCCTTGCCGTACTCGGCCTTCAGCAGTTCCGGCGCAAAGCGCCCGAAATAGCCGGTCAGATTGGCGACATCGCGCTCCAGCATGTCGCGGGCGTGATTGTTGCCGGCGGCATCCACCGCCTGCGGCAGATCGATGATCACCGGGCCGTCGCTGCCGAGCAGGATGTTGAATTCCGACAAATCGCCGTGAATCACCCCGGCGCACAGCATCAGCACGACTTGCCTGAGCAGCATCCGGAAATGCACCCGCGCCTGCTCCGGCGTGAAATCCACATCATTCAGACGCGGAGCCGCATTGCCGTCCTCGTCGCAGACCAGTTCCATCAGCAATACGCCGGTATGGAAGTTATATGGCGCCGGCACACGCACGCCAGCGGCGGCAAGGCGATACAAGGCGTCGACTTCGGCGTTTTGCCAGGCTGCTTCCTGGGCTTCCCGCCCATAGCGCGTGCCTTTCGCCATGGCGCGCGCTTGGCGACTGTTCTTCACCTTGCGGTTTTCCGTGTAATCGACGCTCTGGCGGAAGCTGCGCTTGTTGGCTTCCTTGTAGACCTTGGCGCAGCGGATGTCGTCGCCGCACACGACGACGAAGACCATGGCTTCCTTGCCGCTCATCAGCTGGCGCACGACGCCGTCGATCAGGCCGTCTTCGAGCAGGGGTTCGAGTCGCTTGGGGATTTTCATTGAGATGGGGCGGTATATCCGCTGGGTTTGCTTTGGAGAGCCTGCTTGATTGCGGGATGGGGTTTACTCTGAATACAGATCGCAATCTCAGACTCGGTGAAGCCGCATCAGTTGTATACCGCCCAGATTATTTGTGAATTGGTGTCGAGCATAAAAGTCATGCATCTCTGGCAAGCAATAGAGTTCAAAATGTTTAACGGCCTGAAGCCTGGTGTGCGAGGTGATGAGTGTGATGAGTTTGTCACCCAGCCCGGTTTTTCTGTGATCTTTTCGCACGATTAGATCAAAGATCAATGCCTTGAAGGTGTAATCGGTGAGGACACGAGCAAAGCCAATCAGCTCATCGTTCGCATTTATGAGGCCGATGCATAGTTGTGATCCATCGACACAGGCTTGTGTTTCCTCGAGTGTTCGATCCTTTGTCCACCATTCTTGGCGATACAGCGAGTGGAGCTGGGCGACTTGATCCGGGTTGAGTGTGTCGATCACATTCATGCATCACCTCACGTGGATAGTTAACTCCG
>JAUXVT010000033.1 GCA_030680405.1 Thiobacillus sp.
GCGCTTAATCATTTCCTCATACATCGGGTAAACAAATGGCAGCGCGACGACCACAAAGTCACGAGTCCAGCAATAGGGTCAGCAACGGTCTTTCAGGCGAGCTTAAATTGAGGGTTTTTCAGGAGGTGGTTGAGGAGGACGACGAGTTTGCGCATGACGGCGGTGAGCGCGAGTTTCTTGGGCTTACCGGCTTTGATCAGCCGGTCATAAAATGCTTTGAGGATGGGATTGAAACGTGTCGCGACGACCGCCGCCATATAGAGAACGCGGCGCACGCGGACCCGACCGCCGCGGATGGTTCGTCGGCCGTGGTGCTTCCCGCTGTCTCGGTTGTAAGGAGGGCCCCAGTCTGAATTGTCCTTCCCCCCGCGGGGGGAGCGCCCATGCTGTGGGCATGAAAAACAAGCGATTGTTGCTGTTTGCCGAACTGGCCCTTGTCATCGCCGGCGTGTTTGTCTTCCGCGGTTTGTGGATGCTGCTGGATTTGGCGGCCTGCATGCATACGCCGCTGGCGCTGTGGCTGTCGCTCCTGCTTGGCACAGTGGTCACGATCTGGGCGCTGCGTTGCCTCCTAAAACACGAGGACAAATAAGAAGACGCCCGGCAGGGCCGCGAGGCTCCGCCGTGCGCACGAAACAGCGCAAGAAGCGTGCGGCGCAGGTCTGGGTGCGCTTTCGATTTTCAACGACTCGCTCGATTTCCGCGACTTGACGCTCACGACCGGCCAAGTTGGGCTCCTTAAATTCATGGCACTCCCGAGTCTAATCACCTCGCACGACATCCACCGGAATCCTCGCGCCATTCCTGCCCCTGTCTGGATCGGGGTTTATCTGCTCCTCGCCGCGCTCCCGCTCCTTGTGCTTTTGGCGGGCCCGATACCGCGCGGTGGCGGTCGCTGGTGGGATTTTTCCATGGCGCTCGGTTTTGCCGGACTCGCGATGCTAGGTCTGCAGTTCGCGCTGACCGCGCGCTTCCGTTGGGCCACAGCGCCCTTCGGGATGGATATCATCTACTACTTTCATCGCTGGGCGGCGGTGGGTGCTGTCGGACTCGTCGTGGCGCACTACGCGATTCTCCGCGTGCGCTACGGCGATGCGCTCGGCGCGTGGCATCCCCTCACCGCACCTTGGACGCTAACTGCCGGACGCCTATCGCTGCTATTGTTTATTTTCGTGCTCGTGACGTCACTGTGGCGCAAGCCACTGGGGCTCGACTACGACCGCTGGCGGATCTGGCATGGCGTGCTCGCCACTGCGGCGGTGGCTCTTGCGATCGCGCATGTTGTCGGGGTCGGCCACTTCACTGCGGCGCCTTGGAAGCGCGTAACCTGGATCGGGTATTCCGTCTTGTGGCTGCTCCTGCTCGGATACATCCGCGTGCTCCAACCCTTAGCCCTGCGCCGGCGGCCCTACCGCGTGACCGGTGTCAAAGCGGAGCGCGGCGATACGTGGACGCTGACCTTACAGCCGGAGAATCACCCGGGCATGCGGTTCCAGCCGGGGCAGTTCGCGTGGCTGACCCTCGGGGCAAGTCCGTTCCGGGCGCAGGAGCATCCGTTTTCGTTCTCGGGTAGTGCCGAGGAGTCGGCTGCGCTGCAGTTTTCGATCAAGGAACTGGGCGACTTTACCCGCACGATTCGTCACACGAAGATCGGCGAGATTGCCTACGTGGAGGGGCCGCACGGCGTGTTTACGATCGACCGCCATCGCGATGCGCTAGGCTTCGTGTTCCTCGCGGGCGGCGTCGGCATCGCCCCGCTCATGAGCATGCTGCGCACCCTGGCTGATCGCCGCGACCCGCGTCCGGTGCATCTTGTCTATGGCAACGCCAGATGGGAGCGGGTCATTTTCCGTGAGGAGATCGCCGCGCTCCAATCCCGCCTCGATCTCACCTTTACGCACGTGTTGCAGGAGCCGCCCGCAGGCTGGTCCGGTCTGACCGGGATGCTCACGGAGGACAACTTGCGTGCCGCGCTGCCCCCGGCCACGCGTTCGTTTGTTCACTTCGTCTGTGGCCCGCGACCCATGACCGATTCGATCCAAGGCACCCTCCGTGCCTTGGGCGTTCCCCTGCGCCGGGTTCACTTCGAACTTTTCGACATGGCGTAGCCCCACCGCTGACCCACCGCTGCCATGAGAGAAATGATTGCCCGCGCCACCTGCGTCTTCGCGCTTGTCCTCGTCGTAGCGCTCTCTTTCGCGTTCGCGGTGCGGCACAATCCCGTCGCCTTCGCGCCGCCCGCAGTCGCTCGCGCGGATGCGCCCGTTGCCGGCGAATCCGTGGTGCCGGACGGGATGCCTCCGCGGGAAAACATCGCCTTGGGACTACTTGTTTACGGCCACAACGGCTGCGCGACCTGCCATTCCGTCAGTGGCGAGGGCAATCCGCGGTATCCTCTCGACGGTTGTGGCGACCGTTGGGCAGCGGACGAACTCCGCGCTTGGGTGATCGGAACCGGCGTGGCCACCGAAACACTTAGCGAGGGGGTGCGCCGCCGCAAGGCGCGCTACCAGCAACAACCCGCCGAGGACCTCGACTCCCTAGTGGCCTATCTCGCGACACTCAAGCAACGCGAACGATGAGCAGCAACGCCGCCGTGCGGCGTTGACTTGGAATGGGGGTCGTCCTTCAGGGATCCTGTGGTCGAGACGCAGGGTGCTCGACGGCGCGGCTGCGTGCCGCCACCCACTTTTTGAATTCCACGGCGAGGAACACCACTAGGCCGACGGCGATGATCTCCAGCCAGGCGCGGCCGCTGATGGGAGCGCTGTGAAACAGCTTGTTCATGAAAGGCGCATAGGTGAAGAGCAGTTGCGCCGCCATCATGGCGATTATGCCGCCCACCACCTCAGAGCGTTCTGATTCGCCGTAGCGCGAATCGGGACGCTGGTTGAACAAGCCCGGTCACGAGTGAGGTTCGCCGCCGCGAGAGCGCTTATGCGCTTTGTGTTTGGCGCGCGGTGAGCGGAAGAAATCGGCGAAGGCGGTGGAGTGCGCGTGGGCGTGTCACGGGAAGGCCGGGAACGACGTGTTTTATCGGTCGGGACACCCTGCGGCGGCGATTTGATCGATCACCTGAGCGATTTTCTTTCTTCGGCGCAAAGCTCCCGCGCGCGCCGCAAGGGTCGCGGCGTGAAGGTAGAGCGGGGAATCTGATTTGGATGTTCATCGCGTGCATCTCGGCGGCCCACGGGCCTGGCGCGGGAGCGTGCCGACGCGCACGAGCGTGAAGCGCTCGCAATGCGGACAGCGCAAATGCCAGCGCGGCGACTCCGGCGGTGGCGGCGCGAGCACGATCGGCTTTTGCAGCAGCGTCTCGATCTTCATTCGCCGCCGCTTCGCGGACGGATGCATCCAGCCGAAGTATCTCACGCGATGCTGTCCCGACGGCGGCACGTGTTGCAGATAGCGCCGCAAGAACTCGTCTGCGCCAAGCGTGCAGCGGCGGCGCTGCTGCGTCTTCGTGTCGGTGTAATGGAACACGACGCGCTCGTCATCGGCCCGGACCAGGCGCTCATCGCTGATCGCCGTGCGGCTGACATAGCGCGCGAGGTAACGCACGACTGCCTCGCCCGAGCCGGCCGGCTGGGAATGCACGACCCACCGGCCCCGCCACGTCCCGGCCGGCACCGACGCGTGCAACGCGGGTGCCTCGGCGCGCAACGCTTCCTCCAGCCGGGCGCGAAACACCGCCGCGAGCTTCGCCACCGGCAACAGCCAATCGCGTTGCCGAGCGCCGATCCACTTGCGTCCATCAGCACTCAGGCCGCCGCCGGGCACGATATAATGCACGTGCGGATG
>JAUXVT010000037.1 GCA_030680405.1 Thiobacillus sp.
CGCCGGTGCCCAGGCCGATCAGGGTCCACATGTTCGGGCTGCGGTTCACCACCGACTGCGCGCCGCGCACGAAGAACGGCCACCCGGCCCAGAGCACGATGGGTAACGCCAGCACAAGCTCGATCCAGCTCTGCGTACCCATGTCGAACCACTGCAAACGGTGACCGAACATCGCAAGCACGAACACCACCCCCGTGAGCGGCAAGGTCCACCAGAAGCGGCGCTGGAAGTCGCGCAGTTCAGGGTTGTCGTCGTCGTCAAGGTCGGGCAGCAAGGGCTCGAGCGTCATGCCGCACTTGGGACAATTTCCCGGATGGTCTTGGCGAATCTCCGGGTGCATCGGGCAGGTATAGATCGTGCCGGCCACCGCGGAAGAAGTCTCTGCAGCTGGCTTGGGTGCGAGGTATTGCAGCGGATCCGCAGCAAACTTGCCCTGGCACTTGGAACTGCAAAAATAGAAGGTATGTCCCTCGTGGGTCGACCTGTGTCCAGACTGCGCCGTGACGGTCATGCCACAGACGGGGTCTTTCAGGTCGTTTGGTGAGGCCGATCCGGACGGCGCACTGCTGGCGTGATGTGGGTTTGCATTCATGTTGGTGGGCCTAGTTACTGTCGTTGTGGGCACGCCCGGAATCCTGCGAATGGCTACCGTGCCCCCCGTGGCCGTTCCCGTGCATCAAGTGCATCAGCGGACAAGCGAGCAGCAGCAGATAGGGCCAGTAACCCAGCAGATGACCCCAGTGCTCTCGCAGCAGAAAAAAACCGGCGATCAAGGCAACCGTGAGCAGCACCATGCCTGCAGGCCGGCGCCAGAACGTTGACCCGTTGGATTCGTCGTAGGCTGGGTTCATTGAATCGCTCCGCCAGGGTTGACTGCGAAAGTTGAGGGAGAACGTGTCACCCTGGCGATTGATGCGCAGTTCCATCGCACCTGGTTGAGCGTTGATGGCTTGTCACTTGTTGGCGGGCGCGGTGGCTGCACCCGGCATGCGCTGCATCAGCATTTCCATCATGGTCTGCATCATGTCCATGCGCATCTCCATCGTCTTATGGTGCTTGCCCATGTGCATGGGCATCTCCTTCATGCCGGACATCCCTGGCATGCCTTCCTTGCCATGCATGCCGCCCATTCCCTTCATGTCTTTCATCATCGCCATGCCTTCTTGCATGGTTTTCATGTGCTCGTTCATCAGGGCCTGCCGTTCGGCTGGGGTCTTGGCATCCATCATCTTGTCGCGCATGGCCTGCATGTCCTTCATGCCGTTTGGCATGGCAGCAGGTGCTGCAGAAGATGCCGCAGCCGCTTGATGGGCGTTGTGTTCGTCGGCTTTGGCTACCGACATTGCGCCGGTTCCCGGTGCGCTTGGGTTTGCGCATGCCGTCAGCAAGAAGGCGGCAGAGATCGCGACGATAGTGTGGAGAGTTTTCATGGTGGTGTTCTGTGAATGAATATGAGAGCCGCCTCATGCCGCGACAAGGTGGCGGAAGCCAAAAACGGGACGGGGGCCATCTGGCCAGACCAGAGTGCGGAGGCACTCTACGCAATGGACTGCAATGCGGCCTACAACGTCAACCGATGCGGGCGGGCTGCGGTGGGCACAGTCAGATGCACGGGTCTGGTGGCCTGCACCCGGACTCGTGAGGCGATGGCCGAGGTCATGGATGGCCCCCATGCCTGGTGTGGCAAGCCCACCAACCCTGGACTGACATCGGCGATGGGCTGATCCACCTTGGTGACGGCCAGAGCGGTTTCATCGCAAAACTTCAAGCATCCGGCATCGTCGGGATCGGATTGATCGCCGTGATGGGTTTGGGCGACGGGTACATCCTGTGGCATCGCCGCGAACGAAGATTGACTACCGTTGTTCGATTCGTTCAAAAGGCATGCATTGGCCACACCTGCTCCCAACGCAAACAGCCACACCGCCAAGATCATCCAGGTGGCATGGCGCAGCGAGTGGCGATACAGGTGCATATCAGTCAGGTGAATAGAGGCAACGATCCAAGGCTAACCCTGGACGCTGGAGCAGCCTTGACGCAGATCAAGAAAGCAGGTCAAGGCAGGCTCCCAAGTCGAAAGAGTGTGCGACTGGGCGCTACGTCGGTCGGTTCGTCACCGAACAAACCGGCTCGCTGCCTTGGCAGTGACGGCTTGTCCTCTCAGTGAGCGTCATGGTGAACGTGCACGCCCCGCATCCAGGCCATGAGATCGATCGGGCTGGAGGTGCCGGCGCTGGTTGCCTCTGCCTGAGCACGGGACTTCTTGAGCTGCGGCTTTTGATGAGGTTGGTGTTGGGTCAGGCTGCCGCGCGATAGCTTGTCCAGGATCGCGCAGTGAGGCTGTTCGTTGCCGTGGCAGGCCTTCACCAAGACCGAGAGCCCGTCCATCATCTGTTCGATTTCACGCCGCTTCTCTTCCAGGTCCGCCAGGTGACGTTGCGCGACTGCCTTCACCTCGCGGCTCGTGCGCTGTGAATCGCTCCACAGGCCGATGAGCTCGGCGATCTGGGCCACCGAAAACCCCAGATGGCGCGACTGCCGGACGAATCGCAATACCGAGACTTCACGTTCACCATACAGACGGTAACCCGCATCGCTGCGCTCTGCCTCAGGCAGCAGGCCGATCTGTTCGTAGTGGCGAATCATCTTGGCGGAGACGCCTGCGGCGGCAGCCGCCTCGCCAATGTTCATCAGAGTGGTCATGGTGCGCTCCGGGGTTTGAATGACTCCAACGGTCGAAGGATGTAGCTTGTCATGGTGGGAAGGTCAAGGCCCTCACCGGGAGAGCCCTGAGGAGCGGGGTTCAAAGGGTTGGATAGCCAGCGTCAGCCAGCGCTTCGACAAGAACATCGCGGTCTTCACCGCTTTTCACAGTGATCAGACGTCGCGGAAGATCGACCTGTATCTCGCATGCTGGATCAACCAGTTTCAGGGTGACGTTCACCTTGGAAGCGCAGTGGCCGCAGGTCATGTCGGGGAGGTGGAATTCGTGCATGGATGACTCCGTAAGAGGGTTGAGGGAACCCGCACTCTGGGTATTGCCACGGTGGCAATGTCAAGTCACATCTGCCGTTGCGCTTGCCACCGTGGCAAGGCCAACCATTCGCTCCACCCTCAACCCTTGGAGTTCCTCATGAACACCGCCACCTTGTCGCTCATCGAGCATCAGTTTCCCATCGAAGGCATGACCTGCGCCTCTTGTGTGGGCCGCGTCGAAAAGGCCTTGAAAGCCGTTGCCGGCGTAAAGGAAGTCAGCGTCAACCTGGCCACCGAACGTGCCACCGTGAACGCAGCTGCTTCCACACTGCCCGCCAGCCTGGTGGCAGCGGTTCAAAAGGCAGGCTACAGCGTGGGCCAAGAACCCAGCGTGGACCAGGGAGCCCAGCCCACAAGAAACCAGGGCGAACCCTGGTGGCCTGTCGCGCTCGCTGCTTTGCTGTCGTTGCCCTTGGTGCTGCCCATGATTGCCATGCTGTTCGGCTCTGACTGGACGATCAAGGGCTGGTTGCAGCTCGCGCTGGCCACGCCCGTTCAGTTCTGGCTGGGCGCGCGCTTCTACCGCGCGGGCTGGAAGGCGGTGCGTGCCGGCGCTGGCAACATGGACCTGTTGGTGGCCCTGGGTACCAGCGCCGGATACGGCTTGAGTGTGTATCTGCTGGTCAAACACGCCGAACACGGCATGCCGCACCTGTACTTTGAGGCTTCGGCCGTGATCATCACGTTGGTGCTGCTGGGTAAATGGCTGGAGTCGCGCGCCAAACGCCAGACCACGGCCGCCATCGCCGCCCTCAACGCGCTCAAGCCCGAGTTGGCGCGCGTGCGCATGGCCTATGGCGATGTCGACGTCGCCATCGCGCAGGTGAAGGTGGGGGACACCGTGGTGATTCGCCCGGGCGAACGGATCCCGGTCGATGGTGTCGTCATCACAGGATCCAGCCAGGTGGACGAGTCGCTGATCACGGGCGAAAGTCTTCCCGTGGCCAAACACGCGGGCGACAAGGTCACCGGCGGCGCTGTCAACGCCGAGGGACTGCTGCTGGTGGAGACCACGGCGGTGGGTGCCGAGTCCACGCTCTCGCGCATCGTGCGCATGGTCGAATCGGCGCAGGCGAAGAAAGCCCCGATCCAGCGCATCGTGGACAGCGTGAGCGCCGTCTTTGTACCGGTGGTGCTGCTGATCGCCGCGTTCACCCTGTTGGGCTGGGGCCTGGCCACCGGCAACTGGGAGCAGGCCATCCTGAACGCGGTGGCGGTGCTGGTGATCGCCTGTCCGTGCGCCCTGGGCCTGGCAACCCCCACCGCCATCATGGCCGGCACCGGGGTGGCCGCTCGCCAGGGCATCCTGATCAAGGATGCCGAAGCCCTGGAAATCGCGCACCGCATCGACACCGTCGCGTTCGACAAGACGGGAACGCTCACCGAAGGCAAACCGACGCTGGTCGCGGCGGTGGCAGCCCCCGGCCACGACGATGAGCTGCTGTCCTGGAGTGCCGCTATCCAGGCGGGCAGCGAACACCCGCTTGCGCGCGCCGTGATGAACGCCGCTGAAGAGGCCGGCCTTGCGCTGCTCTCCGCCGCCAAGGTGAGCGCCGTTCCCGGGCGCGGCATGTCGGCTGAAGTGCAGGGTCGTGCCTTGCGTCTCGGAAGCCCGCGTTTCATGCAGGAGCTGGGCGTGGACACATCGGCGCTGGCCGAGCCAGCGCGCCGGCTTGAAGACGAAGGACGCACGGTGTCCTGGCTTGCCGACGTGACGAACGCACCAGCGCTGGTGGGCATGCTGGCCTTTGGCGATGCCCCCAAGGCCAGCGCCATCACAGCCATTCAGAGCCTGCAGGCTTTGGGCATTCGCACCGTGATGGTCACCGGCGACAACCGGGGCAGCGCGCGGTGGGTGGGGCGTGTGCTGGGTATCGACCACATCGAAGCCGAGGTGTTGCCCGCAGACAAGGCGGCCATCGTGAACCGGCTCAAGGAGGGTGGCCGCTCGGTGGCGATGGTGGGCGATGGGATCAACGATGCCCCTGCGCTGGCCTCGGCCGACGTGGGCATCGCCATGTCGACCGGCACCGACGTGGCCATGCACGCCGCCGGCATCACCCTGATGCGAGGTGACCCCGCGCTGGTGGCCGACGCGATCGACATCTCGCGCCGAACCTACCGCAAGATCCGCCAGAACCTGTTTTGGGCCTTCGCCTACAACGTGATCGGCATTCCGCTGGCGGTTGCAGGTTTGCTGAACCCGGTGGTGGCCGGTGCGGCCATGGCGTTGAGCAGCGTGAGCGTGGTGAGCAATGCGCTGCTGCTGGGGGGTTGGCGGTCGAAAAGATAGATTGACGTACAAATCAATCGGCTGATGGGCCTTCGCGCACGCGGTTCGTTTGTGAGCCGAACCTCGTCTCGACACTGTTGTGCGAGGTATACATGCATTGCCAAGGGTCCAATGGCCCACTTTTGGCCCACCGGAAACGACTACGCCACCCGAAGGTGGCGTAAAGCGTTGTCACATATAACAATTTTGGTGGGCGGTGCAGGGTTCGAACCTGCGACCCCTGCCGTGTGAAGGCAGTGCTCTACCACTGAGCTAACCGCCCGAAAAATCGCATCCGTTTTGTTGGTTCGATCTATCGGAAGCCTCAGATTATAGCCAGGTTTTTGGCGCCTTCAGGCCACTTCAAGCGAACGCCACACGGTTTTTCCTTTGCTCGCCTTGTCCAGGTCGGCCAACACGCCGTCGTGGGCTTGCGCCTCTTGTTCGTTGGCGCGCAGCACCGGCAGCTCGAAGCTGCTGAGGTCCAGTGTTTCTGTGAGTCCGTTCTCGTCGGGTGCATCGCCCAGGTCCATGAGCAAGGCGTCCTGGCCGCGCGTCATGTTGATGTAGACGTCGGCCAGCAGCTCGGCGTCCAGCAGCGCGCCGTGCAATGTGCGACCCGAGTTGTCCACGCCCAGCCGGTCGCACAGGGCGTCCAGACCGTTGCGCTTGCCCGGGAACATTTCCTTGGCCATCACCAGGCTGTCGGTCACCTGGCCGATCACGGTCTTGATGGGTGGGCGACCCAGACGATCCAGTTCCTTGTTGAGAAAGCTGATGTCGAACGGCGCGTTGTGGATGATCAGTTCGGCGTCACGGAGGTATTCCAGCAGCTCGTCGGCAATGGCTGCGAACTTGGGCTTGTCGCGCAGGAATTCGTTGCTGATGCCGTGCACCTTGAGCGCGTCCTCGTGACTGTCGCGCTCGGGGTTCACGTAGAAGTGCAGGTTGTTGCCGGTGAGCTTGCGGTTGAGCAGTTCCACGCAACCGATCTCGATGATCCGGTCGCCGCTGTCGGCGGACAGGCCGGTGGTCTCCGTGTCCAGGACGATCTGGCGCATCAGTGCAGTTCCTTGGCGTGGTTGATCGAGTACTTCGGGATTTCCACCGTCACATCGCCCTGCGCCAGGATGGCCTGGCACGACAGGCGCGAGTTCGGCTCCAGACCCCAGGCGCGGTCAAGCAGGTCTTCTTCGGTTTCGTCGAGCTCGTTCAGGCTGTTGAAGCCTTCGCGCACGATCACGTGGCAAGTCGTGCAGGCCGCACTCATGTCGCAGGCGTGTTCGATGTTGATCTTGTTGTCCAGCAGGGCTTCGCAGATCGAGGTGCCTGCGGGCGCGGTGATGCTGGCGCCCTGCGGGCAGTATTCGGGGTGGGGGAGGATTTTGATGATGGGCATGGGGTTCAGACTTCTTCGAGTTTCTTGCCGGCCAGGGCCTGCCGGATGCCGCGGTTCATGCGCAGCGCGGCGAAGGCTTCGGTGCCTTTGGCCAGAGCCGCGGTGGCCGCTTCCACCGTGGCGGCATCGGTGCTGCCTACGGCCTGGGTCAACGCTTCGATCAGGGCATCGATCTGCTGGCGTTCGTCGCCTTCCAGCAAATCCGTGTCGGCTGCCAGCGCAGTGCGGGTGGCTGCGATCATGCGGTCGGCATCCACACGGGCTTCGACCAGAGCGCGCGCCTGGATGTCCTGCTGGGCCGTGGCAAAGCTGTCCTGCAGCATGGCGGCAATCTGCTCATCGCTCAGACCATAAGCGGGCTTCACGTCCACGCGCGCTTCCACGCCGCTGCCCTGCTCTTTTGCGCTCACCGAGAGCAGACCGTCGGCGTCCACCGTGAAGGTCACGCGGATGCGGGCCGCACCGGCCACCATGGGCGGAATGCCGCGCAGCTCGAAACGGGCAAGGCTGCGGCAGTCGCCCACCAGGTCGCGCTCTCCCTGCACCACGTGCAGCGCCAGCGCGGTCTGGCCGTCCTGGTAGGTGGTGAAGTCCTGGGCCAGCGCGGTGGGGATCGAGCTGTTGCGCGGCACGATGCGCTCGACCAGTCCACCCATGGTTTCGATGCCGAGCGAGAGAGGGATCACGTCGAGCAACAGCAGGTCACCATCCTTGCTGTTGCCCGCCAGCGCATTGGCCTGGATGGACGCGCCCAGCGCCACCACCTCGTCGGGGTTGAGGTTGGTCAGCGGCTCCTGGCCAAAGAATTCGCCCACGGTGCGGCGGATGACCGGCATGCGGGTCGATCCGCCGACCATCACCACGCCCTTGACCTCGTCCTTGGTGATGCCGGCATCGCGAAGCACCTTGCGCACAGCGGTCATGGTGCGTGTGGTCAGGGCGGCGGTGCAGGCTTCGAGGTCGGCGGGCGAGACGGTCTGCTCGATCGTCCTGCCGGCCACAACAGCCCGGAAGGATTCACTCGCGGAAGACGACAGCACTTCTTTCACCCGTCGTGCCTCGGCGTGCACCGCCGCGCGTTCCGACGGGTTGAGCGTTGCGCCCACACCCTGTTGCGCGAGCACCCAAGCGGCCAGCGCCTGGTCAAAGTCATCGCCCCCCAAGGCGGAGTCACCGCCGGTGGCCATGACCTCGAACACGCCCTGCGTGAGGCGCAGGATGGAGATGTCGAAGGTACCGCCGCCCAGGTCGTAAATGGCGTAGACGCCTTCCGATCCATTGTCCAGACCGTAGGCGATCGCCGCAGCTGTGGGTTCGTTGATCAGGCGCAGCACGTTGATGCCGGCGAGCTGCGCCGCGTCCTTGGTGGCCTGGCGTTGTGCGTCGTCGAAGTAAGCCGGCACGGTGATCACGGCGCCATACAGTTCGTCGTCGAAGCTGTCCTCGGCGCGAAAACGCAGTGTGGCCAGGATCTCGGCGCTTACTTCCATCGGCGTCTTGCGGCCCGCGACCGTCTCGACCACAGCCATGCCGTCTTGCTCCACCACGGTGTAGGCCAGTTTGTCCACGTCCACCACCTGGGCGCGGCTGCGGCCCATGAGGCGTTTGACCGAGCTAACCGTGTTCGCCGGGTCCTGCACCTGAGCGGCCAGCGCGTCAAATCCGATCTGGCGGCCGGAGCCACCCAGCGCGGGATCGAGGTAACGCACGACGCTGGGCAGGATCACCCGGCCATCGGTGGCCGGCAGGCATTCGGCCACGCCGTGGCGCACAGCGGCCACCAGCGAATGCGTGGTGCCCAGATCGATGCCCACCGCCACGCGGCGTTGGTGCGGGTCAAGGGACTGGCCGGGTTCGGAGATCTGCAGAAGCGCCATGGGTCACGATCGGTTCAAAAAGACAACTGCCTATTGTCCCAGCAGATCGATGCGGCTTTCCACATCGCGCGCAAAGCGCTCAACGAACATAAGGGCTCTGACCTGCTGGGCCAGTGCGGGCCAGTCGCGCAGCTCGTCGGACGTGGTCTGCAGGCCTTGCAGCATGTCTCGGCGAGCCGCAGTCACTTCGTCGGCCATGCGCTCCAGATCGGCCAGTCCACTGGCCTCGTCGAGATCTTCGCGCCACTGCATCTGCTGCATGAGAAAGGCCGCCGGCATGGCGGTGTTGTTCTCCGCCTGGATCGGCGCGCCATGCAGCTCGCACAGATAGACCGCGCGTTTGAGCGGGTCCTTCAGGCGCTGGTAGGCCTCGTTGATGCGCACCGACCACTGCATGGCCACGCGCTGCGCCTGAGCGTCGGCGGTGGCAAACCGGTCGGGGTGGGCTTCGCGTTGCAGGTCTTTCCAGCGCGCATCCAGCGCAGCACGGTCCAGACCAAAGCCGGGTGCCATGCCGAAAATCTCGAAATCGTTCGATTGCAGGTTCAGGTTCATAAAACAGAAAGCCGCCGACGCTGTGAAGCGCGGGCGGCTTGGATGGAAAACGCTAACGCATCAGATCCGGAAACTCTCACCGCAACCGCAGCGGTCGCGCTCGTTCGGATTGTTGAAACGAAAACCTTCGTTGAGGCCTTCACGCACAAAGTCGAGCTGGGTGCCATCGATGTAGGCCAGGCTTTTCGGATCGACCAGCACCTTCACCCCGTTGTCTTCAAACACCACGTCCTCGGGAGCGATGTCGTCGGCGTACTCGAGCTTGTAGGCCAGGCCCGAACAACCGGTGGTCTTCACGCCAAGACGCACGCCCACGCCCTTGCCGCGTTTGGCAATGTAGCGGGTGACGTGCCGCGCAGCGGCTTCGGAGATGGAAATGGACATGGCGCCTGTGCAGCTCAGTGGCTGTGCTTTTTGCGGTAGTCGTCCACCGCAGCCTTGATCGCGTCTTCGGCCAGGATGGAGCAGTGGATCTTCACGGGCGGCAAGGCCAGCTCTTCAGCGATCTGGCTGTTCTTCAGCGCTGCCGCTTCGTCCAGCGTCTTGCCCTTGACCCATTCGGTCACCAGCGACGACGAGGCGATCGCCGAGCCGCAACCGTAGGTCTTGAAGCGCGCGTCTTCGATCACACCCGTGGTCGGGTTGACCTTGATCTGCAGTTTCATCACGTCGCCGCAGGCGGGCGCGCCCACCATGCCGGTTCCCACGCTGTCGTCGCCCTTTTCGAACGAGCCCACATTGCGGGGGTTTTCATAGTGGTCAACCACTTTTTCTGAATAAGCCATGAACTTTCTCCTTCAGTGTGCTGCCCACTGGATGGTGGACAGGTCGATGCCGTCTTTGAACATTTCCCACAGGGGTGAGAGTTCGCGAAGCTTGGCAACATTTTCCTTGATCGTCGCAATCGCGTAGTCGATCTCTTCTTCGGTTGTCCAGCGGCCGATGGTCATGCGCAGGCTGCTGTGGGCGAGTTCGTCGCTGCGACCCAGGGCGCGCAACACATAGCTGGGCTCCAAGCTTGCCGAGGTGCAAGCCGAGCCGGACGACACCGCCAGGCCCTTGATCCCCATGATCAAGGACTCGCCTTCAACGTAGTTGAAACTCATGTTGAGGTTGTGCGGCACACGCTTCGTTTCGTGGCCGTTGATGAAGACTTCTTCCACGTCCTTCAGGCCAGCCAGCATGCGGTCGTGCAGGGCCTTGATGCGCAGGTTTTCTTCGTGCATCTCTGCCTTGGCAATGCGGTAAGCCTCGCCCATGCCCACGCACTGGTGGGTGGGCAGCGTGCCCGAACGCATGCCGCGCTCGTGACCACCGCCATGCATCTGCGCCTCGATGCGGATGCGCGGCTTGCGGCGAACATACAAAGCGCCGATGCCCTTGGGGCCATAGGTCTTGTGCGAGGTCAGGCTCATCAGGTCGACCGGCAGCGTCGTCATGTCGATGTCGACACGGCCGGTGGCTTGCGCTGCGTCCACGTGAAAGATCACGCCCTTCTCGCGGCAGATCGCGCCAATGGCCGCGATGTCCTGGATCACGCCGATTTCGTTGTTCACGAACATGACCGAGGCGATGATGGTGTCGGGCCGGATGGTGGCCCTGAAGGCGTCCAGATCGAGCAAACCATCGGCCTGCACGTCCATGTAGGTCACCTCAAAGCCCTGGCGCTCCAGCTCACGGCAGGTGTCCAGCACCGCCTTGTGCTCGGTCTTGACCGTGATGAGGTGTTTGCCCTTGGTCTTGTAGAAATGCGCCGCGCCCTTGAGCGCGAGGTTGTTCGATTCGGTCGCGCCGCTGGTCCAGACAATTTCCCGAGGGTCGGCATTGATCAACGCGGCGACCTGTTCGCGTGCGGTCTCCACCGCTTTTTCGGCTTCCCATCCCCAGGCGTGGCTGCGCGACGCCGGATTGCCGAAGTGTTCTCGCAACCAGGGAATCATGGCGTCCACCACCCGCGGGTCGCAGGGGTTGGTGGCGCTGTAATCCATGTAGATGGGGAAGTGAGGAGTGCTCATGGGGCTGTCTTTGTGCGGGTCTGTCGGAGTCGAATGAAAATCTGGCCTTGGCCTAAAACCTGCCCGGAGCGCCGCTCCGGGCCGATCGGGCTCATTTGGAGAACGCCACTCCACCCAGCGCAAACACCGAGTTGGGCGCGTTCACGCGAATGGGCTTGACCACCGGAGCACTGGAAATGGCGCGCTTGATCATGGGAGCGTTTTCCACCACCACGCCTTTGGCGAGCTGATCGTCCACCAGCGACTGGAGGGACACGGAATCCAGGAAATCCACCATCTTGGTGTTCAGTGCGGCCCACAGTTCGTGGGTCATGCAGCGGTGTCCTTCACCCAGGCAGTTTTCCTTGCCACCGCATTGCGTGGCGTCGATTGGCTCGTCCACCGACACGATGATGTCTGCCACGGTGATTTCGGATGCCTTGCGGCCCAGGGTATAACCACCGCCCGGCCCACGGGTCGATTCGACGAGTTCATGGCGGCGCAGCTTGCCGAAAAGCTGCTCGAGGTAAGACAACGAGATCTGCTGCCGTTGGCTGATGGCCGCGAGCGTGACGGGTCCGTTGTTCTGGCGCAGGGCCAGATCAATCATGGCTGTGACCGCAAAGCGGCCTTTGGTCGTGAGGCGCATTTTTCAAGCTCCTTGAATGTTGGCTTGACTGTCGTTGACTGGCTCACCGGGCATTGCCCTTTGAACCCCTTCTCCGCCCACCCTGACCACTGCTGGTCACTCATCGAAGGCTTTCCCGACTGTTTTCGTCGAGTATAGCGTAAAAGCCTAGTGATTCGCTCGGCATCTTAACTCAGAAAGTCTATTTGTCTAGGACAAATCAACATTCGACTGAAAAGATCAAACAATGACTGAGTAGTCACATTCGAGGGGAACCAGCCCGTGAGACACGGGTGCGATGCAAATCGTTCAGATGAAACGAGAAAAGAAGACGGGGCCCGTCCACTGTGAAGGGCCAGGCCCGGCGTGCTGATCGGCCATCAGGCAATGTTGTCCATGCCAGACGCACCGAACACCGAAGCCTTGAGACGTCCCAACTGATCACGAACGCTGGCCGCCTTCTCGAATTCGAGGTTGCGTGCGTGTTCCAGCATGAGCTTCTCAAGCCGCTTGATCTCCCGCGCCACGTCCTTCTCGCTCATCTCGTCGATGCTTGCGCGGTGTGCGCTTTCGGCCGCCAGGCGGTCGGCTTCCTTGCCCGCTTTTTCGCTGTACACGCCGTCGATCAGGTCCTTGATGCGCTTGTTGATGCTGCGCGGCTCGATGCCCATGGCCAGGTTGTGCGCGACCTGTTTGGTGCGGCGCCGGTTGGTCTCGTCGATCGCCTTCTTCATCGACTCGGTGATGCGGTCGGCGTACAGGATCGCGCGGCCGTTGAGGTTGCGCGCGGCACGGCCGATGGTCTGGATCAGGCTGCGTTCGGAGCGCAGGAAACCTTCCTTGTCCGCGTCCAGGATGGCCACCAGCGAGACCTCGGGAATGTCCAGGCCCTCGCGCAGCAGGTTGATGCCGACCAGCACGTCGAACTCGCCGAGGCGCAGGTCACGGATGATCTCGACCCGCTCGACGGTGTCGATGTCCGAATGCAGGTAGCGCACCTTGATGCCGTTGTCGTTGAGGTACTCGGTCAACTGTTCCGCCAGGCGTTTGGTCAGCGTCGTCACCAGCACGCGCTCGCCAGCGGCGATGCGCTTCTTGCATTCGGAAAGCAGATCGTCCACCTGGGTGCTGGCCGGCCGCACGTCGACCACCGGATCGACCAGCCCGGTCGGCCGCACCAGTTGCTCGACCACCTGGCCCTGGTGTGCCTCTTCGTAGGTCGAGGGTGTCGCCGAAACGAACACGGTCTGCGGCATCAGCTTCTCGAATTCCTCGAACTTCAGCGGCCGGTTGTCCAGCGCCGAGGGCAGGCGGAAGCCGTAGTCGACCAGGTTCTCCTTGCGCGAGCGGTCGCCCTTGTACATGCCACCGACCTGCGGAATCGTCACGTGCGATTCGTCGACGAACATGATCGCATCATTGGGCAGGTAGTCGTAGAGCGTTGGCGGCGGCTCGCCGGGCTGGCGCCCGGAAAGATGTCGCGAATAGTTCTCGATGCCCTTGCAGAAGCCCAATTGATCCAGCATTTCGAGGTCGAAGCGGGTGCGCTGCTCGATACGCTGGCACTCGACCAGTTTCTGATTCGTCTGAAAAAATTCGATGCGCTGGCGCAGCTCCTCCTTGATCGCCTCGACTGCCTTCAACACCGTCGCCCGCGGCGTAACGTAGTGGCTCGACGGAAACACCGTGAAGCGGCCGAGCTTCTGTTTGGTATGTCCGGTCAGCGGATCGAACACGGTCAGGCCTTCGATTTCGTCGTCGAACAGCGTGATGCGCACCGCGCTCTCGGCGTTCTCCGCCGGGAACACGTCGATCACGTCGCCGCGCACGCGATACACGCCGCGCTTGAAGTCCATCTCATTGCGCTCGTACTGCATTTCCGTCAGGCGGCGGATGATCTCGCGCTGGCCGATCTTCTCGCCGACTCGCAGGTGCAGGATCATGCTGTGGTAATCGACCGGGTCGCCGATGCCGTAGATCGCCGACACAGTACACACGATCACCACGTCGCGCCGTTCCAGCAGGCTCTTGGTCGCCGACAGGCGCATCTGCTCAATGTGTTCGTTGATCGAGGAATCCTTCTCGATGAACAGGTCGCGCGACGGCACGTAGGCCTCGGGCTGGTAATAGTCGTAATACGAAACGAAATACTCGACCGCGTTCTCCGGAAAGAACTCGCGGAATTCCGAATAGAGCTGCGCCGCCAGCGTCTTGTTCGGCGCCAGCACCAGCGCCGGGCGGCCCAGGCGGGCGATCACGTTGGCCATGGTGTAGGTCTTGCCCGAGCCCGTCACGCCAAGCAGGGTCTGGAAAGACAGCCCGTCTTCGATGCCCTCGGTCAGCAGGCGGATCGCCTCCGGCTGATCGCCTGCCGGCAGAAACGGCTGGTGCAGGCGCCAGGGACTGCCCGCAAACTCGACCACCCTGCCCTTCAGTTCATGTATGTCGGCCACTGATAACCCGTTTATTTACTTATGGAAAGCCGACAAATTCCTGATCGAATCGGGTCGGCCGATGCGGTATTATTGCGCGCATCGCAGTGCAGCATAAAATCGCCGTGCTGTCAGCGCCGACTTTTAAACCCTACCAGCATCCGGAGTATTCATGAGTTCACTCTTCGCCGCCGTCGAAATGGCCCCCCGCGACCCCATTCTGGGCCTCAACGAAGCCTTCAATGCCGACACCAACCCGAACAAGGTCAATCTCGGCGTCGGCGTCTATTTCGGCGACGACGGCAAGATCCCGTTGCTGGCCGCGGTCAAAACCGCCGAGAAAGCCCGCCTGGAAACCCAGCCGGCGCGCGGCTACCAGCCGATCGAGGGCATCCCCGCCTACAACAACGCGGTGCAGGGCCTGCTGTTCGGCAAGGATTCCGAATTGCTCGCCGCCGGCCGTGCCATCACTTGCGAATGCCTGGGCGGCACCGGCGCACTGAAGGTCGGCGCCGACTACCTGAAGCGCCTGCTGCCCGAGGCCAAGGTCTACATCAGCGATCCGAGCTGGGAAAACCACCGCGCCCTGTTCGAAGGCGCCGGTTTCACGGTCGAAAGCTATGCCTACTACGACGCGGCCACGCGCGGCGTCGATTTCGCCGGCATGAAAGCCGCACTGGCGGCGATGCCGGCCAAGTCCGTCGTTGTGCTGCACGCCTGCTGCCACAACCCCACCGGCGCCGATCTCAGCGCCGCCCAGTGGGCCGAAGTGGTCGCCGCGGTGAAGGCGCGCGATCTGGTCGCCTTCATCGACATGGCTTACCAGGGCTTCGCCGACGGCATCAAGCCCGACGCCATCGCGCTCGACTTGTTTGCCGCCTCAGGCCTGCAGTTCGTGGTTTCCAGCAGCTTCAGCAAGTCCTTCTCGCTGTATGGCGAGCGCGTCGGCGCGCTGACCATCGTCACCGAAGGCAAGGACGAATCGGCACGTGTGCTGTCGCAGGTCAAGCGCGTGATCCGCACCAACTACTCCAACCCGCCCACCCATGGCGGCGCCGTGGTGGCCGCCGTGCTTGCCAGCCCCGAACTGCGCCAGCAGTGGGAAGACGAACTGGCCGGCATGCGCGACCGCATCCGCGCCATGCGCAACAGCCTGGTCGACAAGCTCACCGCCGCCGGCGCCACCGGCTTCGAGTTCATCAAGGTGCAGCGCGGCATGTTCAGCTACACCGGCCTCAGCGCCGAACAGGTCGAACGCCTGAAGAGCGAATTCGGCATCTACGCCGTCAGCACCGGGCGCATCTGCGTCGCCGCGCTCAACACGCGCAACATCGACTACGTGGCCAAGGCCATCGCCACGGTGCTGAAAAAATAGCAAGGCTATTGCGAGCCCAAAGCGGCGCGGCTATAATCCGCGCCTCTTGAATATTCCTCGATAGCTCAGTCGGTAGAGCGCCGGACTGTTAATCCGTAGGTCCCTGGTTCGAGCCCAGGTCGAGGAGCCAGAAATACAAGCACATAGCCAATCCCTCGGGGTTGGCTATGTGCTTTATATCCGGCCGCCAACAAAGGAACCAAGCCATGAGCAGCCTGCCCAAGTGTCCGCAATGCAGTTCGGAATTCACCTATGAAGACGGCGACAACTACGTCTGCCCGGAATGTGCCCACGAATGGCCCAAGGCGGCCTCCGCCGGCGGCGATGAAAAGCGCGTCGTGAAGGACTCGAACGGTAACGTGCTGCAGGACGGCGACACCGTGACCGTGATCAAGGATCTGAAGATCAAAGGTTCATCGTCGGTGGTCAAGGTCGGCACCAAGGTCAAGAACATCCGCCTGGTCGATGGCGACCACGACATCGATTGCAAGATCGACGGCATCGGCGCGATGTCCCTGAAGTCAGAATTCGTGAAGAAGGTATAAGTCTTGTCCTCAACTGAAGAAACCATTTACTGCTACCACTGCGGCCGCCGTCATCCCAGCAACGAAATGCGCCAGATCGCAACCAAGGCCGGAAAGAAGTGGCGCTGCATCCGCTCGATAGAAGCCACCAAGCGCGACGTCGCCCAGCGCGACGCCTTCGGCAAGACCGTCACCACGATCAACAAGTCCGAGAATCAGGCGCGCATCAAGGCCAGGCAGAATGCCGAACGATTGCTGGCTGCCGGATAGGGCTGGCGCATGAGCGGGTCGTTTCCGGCCTGCTGAAGCCACTGGCCGAATCCTCCGAGCCCTTGATCTACCGGATCGCCGCCTATTTCATGACGGGCCTGCTCGACGACCCGGCGATGCTTGCATAGGCATTCTGCTGGTTTGGTGAATGCAGCGCTTGAGGTTCCGCTGCGCTTGCTTGACCTCGTCGCCGTTCAACTTGTCGCTGATCAGCATCAGGTCGATGTCGCTCGCTGCCGTGGCCAATGCAGGGCCGGCTTCATCTGGAAGGCGGACTAAAGTCCGCCCTACGATCCGCCCTATGGTCCGCCCTACAATTGAACGGCTCTCGCAAGCACCGCTCTGGCGCGTTGCGGGTGCAGAAGCCATCGACACAATCAAGCCGGCCGCATCGGCCATTGCGAAGCTCGGTATAGTGTCGAAGCTGCGCCGGCCATGCGGCCGGGACTTTCCGGGGAACAGGGGGAACACAGAATGAGTCATGCAAAGTCGCGTGAAGTCGTGCTCGCGATCACCATCACGGCGGACCTGGTCAAAGGGATCGAGGCCATGCGAGAGGCTTGGCGGCAGGATCCGCACTCGGTGCCGCGGGGGCTGACGTGCTCGGAATCGAAAGAGGGCCATTTCGCCATCGTCGCGGCGGAATCGGTGTTCACGGTGATTCCCGGCGCGTGCGTGATCAAGGGGCTCGGCGCGGTGGAACTGGCCCACTCGGAGGAGGTGTTCGAGCCGGGTGCGAGCTCGAAGACGCTGCTGCTGCGAGACACGCCCGAGGGCTGGCGCTTCTCGGTCAAATATGTGCCGCCCATCGTGCGCGAAAGAAACACCCGGTGAGCGACAAGGCCGGCATGAGCTATGAAGAATATCTCGACGAAGTCACCACGCTGATCACCGAGAAATATGCGGTCGCCGACGAGGCGGCGATCGGCATGGTGATGCGCGCCCAGGCCGACGACTTCTTCACTCGCCACGACGACGAGCCTGCGCTGCGCACCCTGGATCGTGCGCACCGGGACGCAAAGACCGTTTTCGGCAAGTACAAATAGCCGTGCGGCGGCCAGCGGACAGCAACCGGCGCCGGGACGGGTAACATCGGGCCATGCCGGTATTCGAAATCCTGAGCCTCGCCGCGCTGGGCGCACTGGCCTGGCTGTGGTACGACAGCCTCCAGGTGCGCGGCATCGGCATCGGCGCGGCGAAATCCGCCTGTGCCGCCGAGGATCTGCAACTGCTCGACGACACGGTATCGATTTCCAGCCTCGGGCTGGGCCGCGACGACAACGGCCGCTTGCTGCTGCGCCGGGTCTATGGCTTCGACTACAGCGACAATGGCGACAACCGCCGCAGCGGCAGCGTCGTCATGCTCGGGCAGCGGGTGCTGGTCGTCAATGTCGGCCTGCGCCTCGTGGCGTCGAACCCGACCTTGCACTGAACCCGATCCGCCCTATCCTGAAACATCGCAGAAGAACCGGAATCATGAACATCGCCCAACCCCCAGCCGCAAAACAAGTCCAGCCCGTTTCCGATGCCGATCCCATCGTCGGCGGCCGCGTCGAACTGCAACTGCTGACCACGCTCAAGTGCAACCTCAAATGCACCTACTGTTCGCTCGGCGTCGGCGAAATGCTGGGTTCGCAGACCGAACTCAAGTACGACATCGACCAACTGGCGGCCTTCGTCGCGCGACACCTGCAGGGCAAGGAAATCTACGTCACCTTCTATGGCGGCGAACCGACCCTGAACCTGCCCATGATGCAGGCCGTGATGCAGCGCTTCCCCGAGTTCCGCTACCAGTTGCAGACCAACGGCACCCTGCTCGACAACCTGCCCGACTGGATGCTGGGGCGCTTCTCCAACATCCTGGTGTCGATCGACGGCGGCGAGCAGATCACCGACGGCTACCGCGGCCGCGGCATCTGGCGCCAGGTGATCAAGAATCTCAACCACGTCCATCAGCGCGTCGGCGGCACGATCACGGCGCGCGTGACCTGGAGCAACCCGGACACCGGCTTCGAGGAACTCGACGAGCTGGCCACCGCGGTCGAGGCCATCGACTACCTCTACTGGCAATTCGTCGCCGACGAGATGTATGCCGGCGATTCCGTGGACCGCCGCAAACAGGTGCTGGTGCGCCTGATCGACAAATTCTTCGCCAGCACCGACACGCTCTACCCGCTGGTGCCGCTGATGGGCATCGTGCGCAACAAGGTGCTGCCGACGCGCGCGCAGGAGTTGTATGCCGGACAAACCCAGTGCCGCGTCTCGACGCACCTGATCAACGTCATGCCCGACGGCAAGATATTTCCCTGTCCCGACATGATGTATGTACCGGAAATGCAGATGGGCGAAATCCAGGGCAACTGGCTGCGGAAAAGCCCCCTGCAGCCCAGCCCCGCCATGCCCTGCGACAACTGCGAGGCTTTCCCCTGGTGCCGCCGCAACTGCATGAAGAACCTCTACCTCGGCTACGTCAAGCAGGACGAGCGCTATCGCCGCAACGTCGTCGAACCGATCTGCGAACTGGTGAAGTTCATCGGCCGCGAAATCGACCGGCACGATCCGCATGCCTGGTTCGCGCGCCTGCCGCTGCCCCTGCGCAAGCGCCTGGTCGATGCCGAAGTCTACGAATACGTGGAGATCATGCCTTAGAGGTTGCGCCACAGCACCGCGTCAGAAGTGCTCGAACATGTTGTGCGGCGCCTGGGTTCCCATCCGGGCGTGGATTTCAAGCGCCATCTTGCGATCCGTATGCCGGATATGCTGCATCAGCCAGTAGGTGAGGAACTCCAGCAATTCCGCCGCGGCGGACTCGCTGCCGTCGGTGCGCGCCTGCCAGAGCGTGTTAACGCGCGCCACGAATCCGGCATGCGCGGCCCGGTGCTGGGCTTGATGTTCGGGATCGACCTCGGCTTCGGCCATCAACTGTTCTTCAAGCGTGAAATGCTCGCGCACATAGTCCTGCAGCTCCGCGAATGCCTGATCGATGGTTTCGGGTTCCAATTTTTCCGCGTCATGGAGCCGATTGATCAGCGCGAAAAGCCACTGATGCTGCCGGTCCACTTCCGGCAGCCCGGTGTAGAAATCCAGCCCCCACTGAATGCCTGCCATATGCCTAGCCTCCTCATGTCGCAACGGCCAGACCGTCCTTGCGTCGCCGCGCCCGCGTAGGCGCGACTGGCAGCTCGACGGCTCATTTTTGTGCTCGCTGGCCCTGACTCGCAGTTTATCCCCAAATTTTTACCATAGGAACGCATCTGCCCGACGAGCCCGCGTTTGGTAGCATGGGCGACCGCCTGTTCCTGTCTCCGCCAACAGGGAATTCATCGACCATGAGTTTTCCCGCATTCGCAAATCTCCTCCGCTGCCTGGCTCTGGGCTGCCTGCTGAGCGCACCCGTGGCCTGGGGCGAGAGCCTGCAGGGCACGGTGATCGAAGTCACCGAAGGCGACATCGTCATCGTCGCGGACGATCACCAGACCCGCTACAAAATTCGCCTCGCCGGCATTGATGCGCCGGAACCCCGGCAGGCATTCGGCCAGCAGTCGAGGAAGAGCCTGGCGAAGCTGGTGCTGAACAAAAAGGTCAGCATCGAACGGCGCAAGGAAGACAATTACGGGCGCGTCGTCGCTCGCGTCATGGTGCAACCGCACGGCTGCATAAGCTGCGCCCGAACGCGCGACGCCGGCCTGGCGCAACTGGAGGCCGGACTGGCCTGGTGGTATCGGGAAGAACGCCGCGAGCAACCGCTGGCGGAACAAGGCTATTACGAGTACGCCGAATTCGACGCCCACGCCCGACGCATCGGGCTGTGGGCCGATGCCACTCCCCTGCCGCCGTGGGAATGGCGCAAGCGGAACAACCGGCCATTCATCACGCTTCTGACGCCACGTTAGCTGCGAGATTGTTATCGGCCGGCAGCGCGAACAGGGCATCCAGTTGCCTGCATCGCACTCGACCAACTCAATGCATCGGTCATCAATCGCCGGCTCCCAGGTCCTGCACATTTGCCGGCGCCACCGACGGTAAACGGCAAAAGGCCCATTCCGGTATTTCACCAAAACGGGCCTTTCGCTTGCCTCTTTAGCGGTACTTGTAATGCGCCCGCAAGCTGTTGCACAAATCGGCGCTGCCCATCAGGGCTGGAGCCTTGAGGACTCCTGATCAAAGGGTGGAACGGTAGATCGCGGACGTTTTTTCAGCGCTAGGTTCCTCCTCAAACTGCCTTCAAGTCGAACGCAATTTCACTCTATGCCCCGCTGCAGGCAAAGTCAAATCGGCGTCGGAATATTCGCCGCGGTGCCGGCCCCGCCGCCGATTGGGAGTACCATCTGCCGCAGCCCGCCGACCTCCGCCGCGGAATGGCGGATCCGGGCCAGACGGATTTCCCGAATGGTCCGCCCTGCATGCCCGGTCGAGCATTGCCACCCATCACACACTCAGGAGACTCACATGGCCAAGGGACAAATGCGCAGCAATCGCGAACAGAAAAAACCCAAGAAGGACAAGACCAAGCCAGCCGCGCCGGCCCTGCCTTTCGGCGGCGCGCAAGGCAAGTCGTCGATTCCGACGCCGATCAAGAAGTAGCCGCACGCCCTACGGCATCAGCGACTGGCACAGGTCGTGGATGGCGCGGGCGGTGACGAAGTGTTCGTCGCGATAGGGGTTGTACTCGACGATTTCCACCGCCAGCAACCGCTGGTCGCCATGCGCCTGCGCCAGGGCATCGGTCAGGTCGGTCCGCAGCAGGCCGCCGGGAACCGGGGTGCCCACGCCCGGCCCGTCAGTGGGATCGAGCGCGTCGAGATCGATGCTGATGCCATAGCCCCGGGTATGTTCGCCGACCCGGTACAAGGCCTCGGCGAACACTTCGGACAAGCCGCGGCGCCGCACCTCGTGCATGAAATACACGCGCACGCCGAGTTGCCGCAACAGCACGGCCTCGTCCGATTCGAAACTGCGCACGCCGATCAGGCAGACATCTTCCGGCAGCAGCTTCGGCCCCGCGCCGGCCACTCCGGTCAGGCGCGGATCGCCATGACCCAGCAGACTGGCCAGCGGCATGCCGTGTATGTGATGGGTCGCGCTGGTCGCCACCGTGTGGCTGTCCATGTGGGCGTCGATCCAGATCAGGCCAAGCCGTTTTGTCGCGCCCAGCGCGCGCTTGACGCCCGACCAGGTGCCGATCGCGCAGGAATGATCGCCGCCGATCACCAGCGGGAAATCGCCGTCGCGCAAATGACTGCCGATGCGATCCGCCAGTTGACCGGCAATGTTTGCCACGGCATCCAGCGCCTCGGCGGAATGCGGTGACGCCAGCCGGATCGGCTCGTCCCAGTGCAGCCCGTCGTCCACCGCTTCGAGGTCGGACAGGAAGCGCAACGCACGGACCACGTCCGAGCCGTCCTGGCAAGCGGGATCGCCGGCGCCGTAGCCGCTGGCAACGCCGATCACCGCTACCTTGCGTGCGAGCATCTTTTGTTGCCTCCATGCCGACCGATCTGTAGTTTAATGTGGCGCCGTTTCAGCAGCGCACCATGGCTCTCAAATCCACCATCTTCAAAGTCGAACTCCAGATCGCCGATCTGGACCGCAATTACTACCAGAACCATACGCTGACTGTCGCCCGCCATCCGTCGGAAACCGACGAAAGAATGATGGTCCGCGTCCTGGCCTTCGCCATGCATGCCGATCCGGCGTTGATGTTCGGCAAGGGCCTGTCGTCCGAAGACGAACCCGACCTGTGGCGCAAGGATCTGACCGGCGCCATCGAGCTGTGGATCGACGTCGGCCTGCCCGACGAAAAGCGTGTCCGCCGCGCCTGCGGACGCTCGCAGCAAGTGGTGGTGCTGACTTATGGCGGGCGCATCGCCGACATGTGGTGGCAGCAGAACCAGACGGCCTTGCATCGCCAGGACAAGCTCACAGTGATCAACCTTTCGACCGAGGACAGTCGCGCGCTGGCGGCGCTGGCCGAGCGCGGCATGCAATTGCAATGTACGCTGCAGGAAGGCGAACTCTGGCTGATCGTCGACGGCGAGAACACCCGCATCGTGCCGGAAATCCGCATGGCGCCGACGGCCCGCTAGCCGCGCCGCACCGTTTCTTCGCTCACGGCGCGCAGCGCGGCTTCCAGCCCGCCCTGCACCAACTGCACCGGCACCGCCAGCATCAGATTGAGCGGCAGGCCGAAATTCTCCACGGCCCAGCCCGCGGCATCCTGGCAGTCGCTGTCCGCGTCACGGGCCTGCAAGCGCTCGCGCAGCGGCGCCAGTACGTCCAGGTAGCCGATCACCGGCTTGCCCAGCGCCAGCGCGTAGCCGACCTCGACGCAGGTGCCGGAATCCGGTTCGGCGCCGCGAAACGGGTTGAGGTTGGCCAGCACCGCATCGGCCGCGACGATCAGGCCGAGGTTGCTGCGATAAATCTCCGCCGCCGTGGCCTGCATGGCATCGAGCGGGATCAGCGCTTCATGGCCCTGGCGCAGGCACAGCGCACGAACATCCGCGGCCCATGCGCCGGCGTCCGGGCGGAACACGTCGGGGCCGGCGAGATACAGCTTCATGCCGCCGCGAACCGGGGCAAGCTCAAAACGCCTCGTCCTGGCCGAGCATGATCAGCTCGTAGATGGCCTTCGGCGTGCCGGGCAGTTGCGCGATATGGATCGCCGTCATGCCGTCGAGCCGGGCGATGTCGAGGTCGGCGCCGACCGCCAGCAGCAGTTCGACCGGTGCGCCATGACCATTGAGTACTGCGGTGATCAGCGCCGTGTTGCCGTCCTCGTCCTGCGCGTCGACATCGCAGCCGGCGCTGACCAGCGTGGCGCAAATGCTTTCATGACCGCCGGCCGCCGCCGCGTGCAGCGGCCGCTCCTTCCTCGGACCGAGCACCTCGACGTTGGTGCCGGCCTCCGTCATCACGCGCACCGCCGCGACGCAGCCGAGCTTGGCGGCAACGTAGAGCGGCGGGCCGTCGCGCGCCAGCATGGCTTCGGTGAGGCTGATGTTCACCCAGTCGGCGGGCGTGAGTTCGGGTGTCGGCATGGGTCAGTCCAGATGTTTGGCCAAGAAAGCCAGCATGCGCTCCCAGGCCTGGCTGGCGCAGGCGGCATCGTAGACCTCGCCGCGCCGTTCGTTGCAGAAGGCATGGTCGGCGACGTAGCGGTACAGTTCCGGCGCATTGCCGGCGGCGCGCATGGCGGCTTCCAGCGTGTCGACGGCGGCCGGCGTGCACCAGTCGTCCCGGCTGGCGAAATGCGCCTGGAATGGAATGCGGATCTCGGCCGGATCGGCGAACTCCTTCGGCGGGATGCCGTAGAAGCACGCGCCCGCCGCAAGGTTCGGCACATGCACGGCCGCCGCGATGACCAGCGCGCCGCCCATGCAGAAGCCCATGGCGGCGACCTTGCCGCCGCCGTCAATGCCGCGCAGATGATCCACCGCGCCGCGGATGTCCTGGTGCGTGGCGCCGGGGAAATCGAGGCCGTTCATCATGTGGTTGGCCTCGTCCGGGTCCTGGGTGACGCGGCCCTGGAACAGGTCGGGCGCCAGAGCGTTGTAGCCGGCGCGGGCGAAGCGGTCGGCGATGCCGCAGATCTGGTCGTTGAGCCCCCACCATTCCTGGATCACCACCACGCCGGGACGGCCCTTCCCGGCGCCGGCGAAATAGCCACCGCAGGCGCTGCCGTCCGGCCGCTTGAATTCGATCATTTGTCCCATGGCTCACTCCTCAGGCACTGCAGAAACGCGAATGTACCGGAAATCGGCGGTCATCGAGTGCTGGTCGGCTCTCGTATAATGCCGTTCTTTCCGTCCGTCCCGCGCCACGCCGTGAATCCCGATCTCGCCCGCCTGCAGCCCTATCCGTTCGAAAAGCTGCGCCAGTTGTTTGCCGGCGTGTCGCCAGCGCCGACTCTTGGCGAGATCAAGCTGTCGATCGGCGAGCCGCAGCACGAGACGCCGCCCTTCATTCAGCGCGCGCTGGCCGACAACCTCGCCGGGCTGGCCAACTACCCGACCACCCAGGGCTCGGATGCGCTGCGCCAGGCCATTGCCAGTTGGATCACGCGCCGCTACGGCGTGCCCGCGCCCGATGCGGCGACCCAGGTGGTGCCGGTCAACGGCTCGCGTGAAGCGCTGTTCGCCTTCGCCCAGACCGTCGTCGACCGCAGCAAGAGCGGCGCCAAGGTGGTCTGCCCCAATCCCTTCTACCAGATCTACGAAGGCGCGGCCCTGCTCGCCGGCGCCGAACCGATCTATCTCAACACCCTGCCCGAACACGATTTCGCGATGGATTGGGGCGCGTTGCCGGAGAGCACCTGGCGTGACGTGCAACTGGTCTATGTCTGTTCGCCGGCCAACCCGACCGGCAAGGTCATCGACCTGGCTTCCTGGAAGACCCTGTTCGAGCTTTCCGACCGTTACGGCTTCGTCATCGCCTCCGATGAGTGCTATTCGGAGATCTATTTCGACGAAGCACGACCGCCGCTGGGCGGGCTCACCGCCGCCGCGCAACTGGGCCGCGCCGACTACCGCAACCTGGTCATCTTTTCCAGCCTGTCCAAGCGCTCCAACGTGCCTGGCCTGCGCTCGGGCTTCGTCGCCGGCGACGCGGCGATCCTCAAGCAGTTCCTGCTCTACCGCACTTATCACGGCAGCGCCATGAACCCGGCGGTGCAGGCCGCCAGCATTGCCGCCTGGGGCGACGAGGCGCACGTGCGCGACAACCGCCGCAGGTATGCCGAGAAGTTCCATGAGGTCACGCCGGTGATCGCCCGCCACCTGGATTGCCGCGTGCCCGATGCCGGCTTCTACCTGTGGGCCCGGACTCCGATTGCGGACACCGAATTCGCCCGCGAACTGCTGCGGCGGCAGAATGTGGTGGTGCTGCCGGGCAGCTATCTGGCGCGCCCATCCACCCTGGGCGGCGGCATCAATCCGGGCGCCAACTTCATCCGCATCGCCCTGGTCGCACCGCACGAGCAATGCCTCGAAGCCGCGCGCCGGATCGACGCTTTTTGTCTGTCTCTCTGAAAGAAACTGTCATGACCGAACTTCAGCAAATCATCGAACAGGCCTGGGAAGACCGCGCCGACCTGAGCCCCGGCGCCGCGCCGGCACGCATCGGCGACGCCGTCGCCCACGTCATCGGCGAACTCGATTCAGGCGCCCTGCGCGTCGCCGAAAAGATCGACGGCGAGTGGATCACCCACCAGTGGGTGAAGAAGGCCGTGCTGCTGTCCTTCCGCCTCGAAGACAATGCCGTCACCGAAGCCGGCCCGATGCGCTATTTCGACAAGGTGCCGAACAAGTTCAGCGACTACGCGGCCCACGATTTCACCAACGGCGGCTTCCGCGTCGTGCCCGGCGCCATCGTCCGGCGCGGCAGCTTCATCGGCAAGAACGTGGTGCTGATGCCGAGCTTCGTCAACATCGGCGCCTATGTCGGCGAAGGCACCATGGTCGATGGCTGGTCCACCGTCGGCTCCTGCGCGCAGATCGGCAAGAACGTGCATCTGTCGGGCGGCGTCGGCATCGGCGGCGTGCTGGAACCGCTGCAGGCCAATCCGACCATCATCGGCGACAACTGTTTCATCGGCGCCCGCTCGGAAGTCGTCGAAGGCGTCATCGTCGAGGACAACTGCGTAATTTCGATGGGCGTGTATATTGGCCAGAGCACCAAGATTTATGATCGCGCCAGCGGCGAAGTGCTGTACGGCCGCATTCCGGAAGGCTCGGTGGTGGTCAGCGGCAACCTGCCTTCCGCCGATGGAAAATACAGCCTGTATTGCGCCGTCATCGTCAAGCGGGTCGATGCGCAGACGCGGGCCAAGACCGGCATCAACGAGTTGTTGCGCGACTGACAGCACAGAACCACACGCGGAGAGAAAACCATGGGCACGATGCAGCGACTGTTCCAGTTGATGGCGGAGAAGAAAGCCTCGGACATTTTTGTATCCGTCGGTTCGCCAATCCACATCAAGATCAACGGCAATTCGGTGCCGATCAATCAGACCATCATGGACTCGGCCACCATCATGACGCTGTTCGGCGAGGTGCTGACCGAGAAGCAGATGAACGAGTTTCTCGAAGAGCTGGAATTCAACGGCGCCTACAACATGCCGGGCACCGGCAACTTCCGCCTTTCCTGCTTCCGTCAGAAGGGCTCGCCGGCGCTGGTCGTGCGCTACATCCCGAGCGACATCCCGGATTTCGACTCGCTCAGCCTGCCCGAGGTGCTGAAGGACGTGATCATGGAAAAACGCGGCCTGATCCTGATGGTCGGCGCCACCGGCTCGGGCAAATCGACCACCCTGACCTCGATGATCGACTACCGCAACGCGCGCAAGGCCGGCCATATCCTGACCCTCGAAGACCCGGTCGAATTCATCTTCCAGAACAAGAAATCCATCGTCAATCAGCGCGAAGTCGGCTCCGACACCAAGGCCTTCCATATCGCGCTGAAGAACGCGCTGCGCCAGGCGCCCGATGTCATTTTCATCGGCGAAATCCGCGACAAGGACACCATGAGCCAGGCCATCGCCTATGCCCAGTCCGGCCACCTGTGCATGGCCACGCTGCACGCCAACAACAGCTACCACGCGATGAGCCGCATCATCAGCTTCTATCCGCTGGAAAACCGCCCGGCCCTGCTCTCCGACCTCGGCGTCACGCTCAAGTGCGTGATCTCGCAGCGCCTGGTGAAGAAGCCCGACGGCGGTCGCGCGCCGGCCGTGGAAGTGCTGCTCAATTCGCGCTACATCGCCGAGCTGATCGAAAAGGGCGACCTCGGCGAAATCAAGGACGCCATGGAAAAGTCCATGGTGCCCGGCAGCCAGACCTTCGAGCAATGCCTGTACACGCTCTACAGCACCGGCGTCATCACGCTGGAAGAAGCGCTGAACAACGCCGACTCGGCCAACAACCTGCAGCAGGTGATCAACAACGCCGCAGCTCCCGCAGCGGCGGGCGCGGCAAAAAAACCCGCGGAACCCGACCCGTCCTCGGCCCCCGACTACACCAAGTCGGTCGCACCGGGTTCCTTCAGCGACTTCAAGCTGAACATGGACGCCTGATGCCGGTTCTGGAAAAGGCCAGGGCGCTGATCGCGCGTCCTTCGGTGACACCCGCGGACGCCGGCTGTCTCGACCTGATCGCCTCCTGGCTGACGCCGCTGGGTTTTTCCATTGAGCGCATCGATGCCGATGGCCCAACAGGAAAAGTCAGCAATCTCTGGGCGCGGCGCGGCGCAGTTGGAAAACCCGGCGGAAAGCTGATCTGCTTTGCCGGCCACACCGACGTGGTGCCCACCGGCCCGCTGGAGCAATGGACCTCGCCGCCCTTCGAGCCGACCGTGCGCGATGGCTGGTTGTACGGCCGCGGCGCGGCCGACATGAAAAGCTCGATCGCCGCCTGCGTCGTGGCGATGGAAAGGCTGATCGATCGCCGTGGCGCCAGCGCCGACTCCTTGGCATTGCTGCTGACCTCGGACGAAGAAGGCGACGCCATCGACGGCACGGTGCGCGTGGTCGAAGCGCTCAAGGCGCGCGGCGAAACCATCGACTTCTGCATCGTCGGCGAACCCACCTGCGTCGATAGGCTCGGCGACACCATGAAGAACGGCCGGCGCGGTTCGCTCTCCGCCACGCTGCGCGTCAAGGGCGTGCAGGGTCATGTCGCCTACCCGCACCTGGTGAAAAATCCCGTGCATCTCGCCGCGCCGGCGCTGGCCGAACTCGCGGCGAGCACCTGGGATCAGGGCAACGAGTATTTCCCGCCGACCAGCTTCCAGATTTCCAACGCCCACGCCGGCACCGGCGCCGGCAACGTGGTGCCGGGCAGCTTCGAGATCATGTTCAACTTCCGCTTTTCCACGGCCAGCACCGTGGAAGGCCTGCAATCCCGCGTGCATGCCCTGCTCGACCGTCACGGGCTCGAATACGAGATCGTCTGGACATTGGGCGCCAAGCCCTTCCTGACGCCGCGCGGCGCGCTCTGCGACGCCCTGGGCGCGGCAGCGCTTGCCGCCACCGGCGTCGCCACGAAACCATCCACCACCGGCGGCACCTCCGACGGCCGCTTCATCGCCGACATCTGCCCGCAACTGGTGGAATTCGGACCGGTCAACGCCAGCATTCACCAGATCGACGAACGGATCGCGGTAGCCGATCTCGATCTGTTGGCCCGCATCTACGAACTCACTTTCGAACGCCTCCTTTCCCAGTGATCAACGGCACCACCGACGAACTCATCACCGTCCGCGACTGGCTGCGCTGGGCGGTCAGCCGCTTCAACGAAGCCGGCCTGTGCTACGGCCACGGCACCACCAACGCCTGGGACGAAGCGGTCTGGCTGATCCTCGCCACCCTGCACCTGCCGCACGATCAGTTGGAGCCCTGGCTCGATGCCCACCTGACCAAGTCCGAGCGCCTGACGCTGCTCGGCAACCTGCAGCAGCGCGTGGTACACCGCATGCCCACCGCCTACCTGGTGCAGGAAGCCTGGCTCGGGCCCTTCCGCTTCCATGTCGATCAGCGCGTCATCGTGCCGCGTTCCTACTTCGCCGAACTGCTGGAAAACGGCTTCGCGCCCTGGGTCGAAGACCCGGAAGCCGTCGAAACGGCGCTCGACCTGTGCACCGGCTCCGGCTGCCTGGCGATCCTGATGGCCCACGCCTTCCCCAATGCCGCCGTCGATGCGATCGACATTTCGGCGGACGCCTTGGTGGTGGCCTGCCGCAACATCGCCGACTACCAGTTGGAAGACCGCGTCAAGGCCATCGAATCCGACTTGTTCGCGGCGGTCAAGGGCAAGCGCTACGACCTGATTCTCAGCAACCCGCCCTACGTCACCGCCGAGGCCATGGCCGCGCTGCCGCCCGAATACCGCCACGAACCGGCGCTGGCGCTGGCCGCCGGCGCGGACGGCCTCGACATCGTCCGCCGCATCCTCGCCGAGGCGCGCGAACACCTGAATCCCGGTGGCGTGCTGGCCATCGAAGTCGGCCACAACCAGGATCTGGTCAACGCCGCCTTTCCCGATCTGCCGGCGGTCTGGCTCGATACCGAACATGCCGAAGGCAAGGTCTTCCTCGTCTCCCGCGAAGACCTGCCGGACTGATCTGTTCCAGTGTAAATTCCCAGCCTGCCGCAAGCGACCCATCGCCCCGCCACCAACGACTCCATGACAACTCTTGCGGACACCAAGCTGTCCATGCTCGACCTCGTCGCCGTGCGCGAAGGCGGCAACGTGGCCGATGCCTTGCGCATTGCGCTGCGCACCGCGCAGCATGTCGAGTCGCTCGGCTTCACCCGCTACTGGCTGGCCGAGCACCACAACATGCCGGGCATCGCCAGTTCCGCCACCGCGGTGCTGGTCGGCTACATCGCCGGCGGCACCCGCCGCATGCGCGTCGGCGCGGGCGGCATCATGCTGCCCAACCATGCCCCGCTGGTGGTGGCCGAGGCCTTCGGCACCCTGGCCGAAATCTACCCGGACCGCATCGACCTGGGCCTCGGCCGCGCCCCCGGCACCGACCGCGTCACCATGCGCGCGCTACGCCGCGACCGGCTCGAAACCGAGGACGACTTCCCGCGCGAAGTGGCGGAGCTGCAGCAACTGCTCGCCGCGCCGCAAGCCGGCCAGCACGTGGTCGCCATGCCCGGCGCCGGCACCGACGTGCCGATCTGGCTGCTCGGTTCGAGCCTGTTTTCCGCCAGACTGGCGGCCGAGCGCGGCCTGCCCTACGCCTTCGCCTCGCACTTCGCGCCGGGCCTGCTGCACCACGCCATCGATCTCTACCGCGCCCTGTTCCGGCCCTCGGCGAATCTCGCCCAACCCTACGTCATGATCGGCGTGCCGCTGGTCGCCGCGGCCACCGACGACGAGGCCGAATTCCTCGCCAGCAGCGTCCATCAGCGCGTGCTGGGGATACTGCATGGCGACCGCCGCTGCCTGCCGCCGCCGGTGAAGGATTTCCTCGCGCAACTGCACCCGCAGGAGCGCGACGCCGTGGCCGAGTTCCTCGCCGCCGCCGTGATCGGCGGCCCGCAGACCGTGCGCGCCGGCCTGGCCGCGCTGAAACAAAGCACGGATGCCGACGAATTCATCCTGGTCTGCGACATCTTCGATCCGGAGCTGCGCCTGCGCTCGCTCGATATCGCCGCGGAAGCGTGCAAGGCCTGAGCGAAGGAAACCATGGTGCAAGCCAGAGAACCCAGCCTGCTGACCAAGATCATCGCCGCACTCGTGGGCATGGTCCTGCTCGTGCTCGGCTTCATGTTTTCGCTGGTGATCCTGGTCCTGGTGGTCGTCGTCGGACTCGCCGCCTGGGCCTGGTTCTGGTGGAAAACCCGCGAACTGCGCAAGGCCATGCGGCAACGCCCGGCCGATGGCCACGTGATCGACGGCGAAGCTGTCGTGGTCGACGAATACCGATCGGTGCGAATCGTCGAGCACGTCGACTCGCCGGACAAGACAGATTGATTCCAGTCAGGATGCCACTCCGATAAACTCCCGCCATCGGCTTTGCCCACGGACTCAGGTATGACCTCCTCCCCCCCCAAATTCCCGTCGCGAAATGCCCTGCTGGAAACCATCAGCGCCAACTACGCGGTGTTCCGCGAAAGCCGGCCCCTGGCCCTGGGCATCCACAAGACGATCAAGGAAAGAATGCCCGAAGTCGACACCGCCCAACTGCGCCTGGCGATGCGGCTGCACACCGCATCGACGCGCTACCTGAAGGCGCTGCTGGCCAGCCGCGAACGCTACGACCTCGACGGCAATCCCGCCGGCGAAGTCACCGACGAACACCGCGAAGTCGCCAGCACAACCCTGCGCGAGCGCTTCAAGAAAGCCGCCGACCGCCACAAGGCCGAGCAACTGGCACAGAAGGAAGCGCAGCGGCAAAAGGAAGCCGAGCAACAGCGGCAGGAAAAGCTGGCCCAGCTCGCTGCGCGGTTCAATAGCCGCTGAGGCCGAATCACCCCGGCGGCGCCGTGTCGCCAGCGCCGACTCTTGCCGGCGAGTAATGTAGAAACGTACCAATAGTCGCTTGCGGCCCGGTTTGGCTTTGCGGTAACGTACCCACACAACGCCGATTGCAGGTGTCGCCATGACCCTCACCGCGCTTTCCAGCCGCGATTTCAACCGGCATTCCGGCAAAGCCAAAAATTCGATTGACCGCAGATACGGACATATTGACTTTGGTACGACAGTCCGTACCATGAAGCGATTCATACGGAGGCCGATATGCCGAACATTACAGTTAATGTTGCGCCGGAGTTGCTGCGTCAAGCCAAAGTGTATGCGTCGCAAAACAGCACAACGCTGAGCGATATCGTCAGGAGAAACCTTGTCGCTTTGACAAGAACAAATCGGTCTACCATTGAGCGATATGCAGATGGCTCGATGTCATCTGCGGAGGGTCAGCGCGAACTAGGGCTTGATTCCAAGGAACAGTTCTTTGCAAAAGTTTGCGGTTCTGGACAAAGCCTGTACCACCTGGACCGCGCCAAGGCAGACCAACTGGCGACAGAGGCCCTTATCCTTATCGGAGCACGGTAATGCGCCAGTGCTGCATGCTGATAATGGACGCAACCCCAATTATCTTCCTGGCAAAGCTAGGGAAGCTTGATCTGCTTTTGGAATTCAAGATTCCCGTATTCATGCCGCGCGAGGTTGAATTTGAGATTGTCGAGAAACAGGCTCGCAAGGAGAGGCGCGAGCTGAATAGTGAGGAAAAGACGATTCAGGCTTTTCTCGAAAAGCACAAAAAGACAAAGCGGATTACTGTTGTTCGGACAATCGTCTGTAAGGCTGTAGAAGATTCGAGGAAAGCAGATCCGACGTACGCATCACATGGCGATGGAGAGGTGGCGGCCAACTCGCTTTTTCTAAATAGAGATAAGTACGGTGTCAGCGGTCCGGCATTGCTGCTGTACGAAGATGCCGACGTAGAGGTTGTTTTTCGGAGAGATGATGTCCACTTCTTAACGACATACGCCATGTTTGTGGCCATGGAAAAGATTGGACGTCTTAGATCAGCCGATGACGAGTGGGATAGGCTAAGGAACATTTATCGCCAGCAAAACGAAAACGATCTAGCAAAACATAATGTGGACAGATCGAATCGTGGCGATACAGAATACCTGCCCAAGGCACACGGCGAAGGGGAAGGTAGTACCTCTGGCACACCATCTCCAAAGACAAGGATTCGCCGTTAACCAAAGTAGCAATGGCTTCAGTCGGCCATCAGGAGACGCTGACAAGGTATGGGAATTGCCGCAATTGGCGTCCGGTCGACTCTCGACAGCCGACGTTCATGCACGAATGTTCTTGACTCTTGATCGGCCGAACAGGCCACATGGCTCGCCATATGTCAGGACAAATCCGCGATAATCATTGCAATTGGGTTTCCACAATGACAAATGCGCCTGATCGACAACATCAACAGCTTGCTGGGTGAAGACCTCAAAGGCACCCTCAAGCCTGGCTCGAAGCTGAAGATTGCGGCCTCGTGCTTCTCTATCTATGCGTACGTCGCGCTGAAAAAGGAGCTGGAGAACATCGACTCCCTGGAATTCATCTTCACCTCGCCGACCTTCGTGCCCAACGAGGTGAGCGACAAGATGAAGAAGGAACAGCGCGAGTTCCATATTCCCAAGACCGAGCGCGAGCGCAGCCTCACCGGCAGCGAGTTCGAGATTCAGTTAAAGAATCAGCTTACCCAGAAGGCCATCGCACGGGAGTGCGCCGACTGGATACGGCGCAAGGCCGTCTTCCGTTCCAACCGTGGTCAGGCACCGATGCAGCCCTTTGCCGGGGTTCGGGCTCGGGCCGGCGATGAGGCCGGCGACGCCGTCTACATGCCGTTGCAGGGCTTTACCGCAGTCGACCTGGGCTACCAAAAAGGCAATGCGCTTTCGAACATCGTCACTCGATTCGACGAGCCTTCGCACACCGGTATGTTCCTCAGCCTGTTCGATCAGATATGGAATGACCCAGAAAAACTGGAAGACGTGACCACGCGCCTGTGCGAGCACATCGCCTCGGTCTATCAGGAGAATTCACCAGAGCGCATCTACTTCCTGATGCTGTACAACATCTTCAAGGAATTTCTCGAAGACGTGAATGAGGATGTTCTGCCCAACGATCGCACCGGCTATCTGGACAGCCTGATCTGGCAGAAGCTGTTCAACTTCCAGCGCGATGCCGCCACGGGCCTGATCAACAAGCTGGAAACCTATAACGGCTGCATCCTCGCCGACAGCGTTGGCCTTGGCAAAACCTTCACCGCGCTGGCGGTGATCAAGTATTACGAACTGCGCAACAAGTCGGTTCTGGTGCTCTGCCCGAAGAAGCTCGCCGACAACTGGCTGAACTACAACCGCAACCTCAAGACCAATCTCTTCGCCAGGGATCGCTTCAACTACGACGTGCTCTGCCACACCGACCTGAGCCGCACCCGTGGCGAATCACTGGGTATTCCGCTGGATCGCGTCAACTGGGGCAACTACGACCTGGTGGTGATCGACGAGTCGCACAACTTCCGCAACAACGACGTCTACAAAGACAAGGAAACCCGCTATCAACGGCTGATGAACCAGGTCATCCGCCAAGGCGTCAAAACCAAGGTGCTGATGCTCTCGGCGACCCCGGTCAACAACCGCTTCAACGACCTGAAGAACCAGTTGGCGCTGGCCTACGAAGGCGACAGCGACACGCTCAACAACAAGCTGCGCACGGAACGTGACATCGACGGCATCTTCCGCCGCGCCCAGGCAGCATTCAATGTCTGGTCCACCCTGCCGCCGGAACAGCGCACCGCCGCCGCAATTCTCGGCAGCCTGGATTTCGATTTTTTCGAGCTGCTCGACAGCGTCACCATTGCTCGCTCGCGCCGGCACATCGAGACCTTCTACAACACCGCCGACATCGGCAGCTTTCCCGAGCGGCGCAAACCACAGTCATTTCACTGCCCGCTGACCCACCGTGCCGACGTCATCGGCTTCAATGAAATCTTCCACCGGTTGTCGCAGCTCAAGCTCGCCGTGTATGCCCCCGTCAGCTACATCCTTTCCAGCCGCCTGAAGAAGTACGAAGCGCTATACGACACCCAGGTGGAGGGTGGCGGCGGCAAGCTCAAGCAGGCAGACCGCGAAAAGAGCCTGCAAGCGCTGATGACCATCAATCTGCTCAAGCGCCTGGAAAGCTCGGTCGAATCCTTTCGCCTGACGCTGAAAAGTCTGCAAAAAAGCCACCGCGACGCGCTGCAGAAGATCGCTAACTTCGATCAAACCGGCGCGGCCAGCGCCTTTGCCGATGTCGCCGCAGCCTTTGCCGACGCCGAAGCTGATTTCGACGATGACGAATTTCCCTTGCCCGGCGATGCCACCATAGGCAAGAAAATCCAGATCAACCTGGAAGACATGGATCTGCCCTCCTGGGAGCAGGATCTCCAGGCCGACCTGTTCTTCATCGATGAACTGCTGGCCGAAATGGCCAAGGTCACGCCGAGCGACGACGCCAAGCTGCAACACCTGAAGACGCAGATCACCAGCAAGCTCACCTCGCCGATCAACCCCGGCAACCGCAAGGTGCTGATCTTCACCGCCTTCGCCGACACCGCCAACTACCTCTACGACAACCTGGCCAAGCACCTGCTGCACCACCACAAGGTGCACTGCGCCAAGGTCACCGGCAGCGACGCGCCAAAATCCACCCTGGGCACTATTCCGGGCAGCCGCCAGAGCTACGACTTCCAGGGCCTGCTCACCCTGTTCTCGCCGCGTTCCAAGGAAAAGGCCGTCATCTACCCGGACGAACCGCGCGAGATCGACATCCTCATCGGTACCGACTGCATTTCCGAAGGCCAGAACCTGCAAGACTGCGATTACGTCATCAACTACGACATCCACTGGAATCCCGTGCGCATTATTCAGCGCTTCGGCCGCGTGGATCGTATCGGCTCGCAAAACGCCAGCATCCAGTTGGTCAACTACTGGCCGGACATCAGCCTGGATGAGTACATCAATCTCAAGGAGCGGGTCGAAAACCGCATGATGATCGCCGACGTCACCGCCACCGGCGACGACAATGTCCTCAACGCCCAGGCCAACGACGTGGCCTACCGCAAGGAACAGTTGCGCCGCTTGCAGGACGAAGTGATCGAAATGGAAGACATCAAGACCGGCGTCTCCATTACCGACCTCGGCCTCAACGATTTCCGCATGGACCTGCTTAACTACATCAAGACCAATGGCGAGTTGAGCCATGTCCCCAACGGCATGCATGCCGTGGTACCGGCCCAGCCCGAGGCGGGCCTGTTGCCCGGCGTGATCTTCACCCTGCGCAGTCGCGCATCTGGCAACCGCGCCGGTGCGCAACACCAGCAGCAAAATCGCCTTTACCCCTATTCCCTGATCTACATCGGCAACGACGGCCGCATCATCAGCGACCACACCGAAGCCAAGCGTCTGCTCGACCTCGCTCGTAGCGCCTGCAAGGGCCACAGCCAGCCGCTGCGCGAGGCCTACGAGCCGTTCAACCAGTCCACCGACGACGGGCGCAACATGCAGGCCTACTCCAGCCTGCTCGACCAAGCCATCCGCACCATGATCGACCGCAAGGAAGAGCGGGACATCGACAGCCTGTTCAGCGGCGGCAAGACCACGGCGTTGGTGGACAGCATCGCCGGCCTGGACGACTTTGAGCTGATTACCTTCATCGTCATTCAGGGCGCGGCATGACGCAGGCCATAACCCCCGCGCTGTTCAATTTTCCGCCGCAGGCCAAAGTGGGCCGCGTGTTGCCGAAAAGCAAGATCTACCAGCACGGCCGGGTCAGCGCTGCCTTGCGCGAGCGCTTTGTCAAACAAGTGGAGCAGATCACCTGGCAATACAAGCTGGCGCCGGAAACCATCAACCTGCCGGCGCGCTCGGGCGTCGCTGAAATCGAAATCTTCGATATCGCGCTGAAAACCGATGCGCTGGATGAAGACGTGCTGCGCGCCATCGACCGCGCCATTCCGCTGCCTATCGTCTTCCAGTTGCAGCACGGGCAACGTACCCGCATGGTGGCCGCTCATAAACGGCCCAGCGCAGCCGAAGCCGGCAAGTGGGTGATCGATGGCTACTTTGGCGGCACATGGCAGCCGGCTACTGCCGAGCGCCGACCGCTACCCATCGCGCTCGACCTGCACAACCTCTACGAACAACTGCTGCGCAGCCTGCTGCCGCAAGCGGCAAGGCCGGGTGAAGGCCTCCCCGAACAAGTGGAACGGCTGACCCGGCTGCGCAGCCGGCAGAACGACTACAACAAGTTGGAAGCGCGCCTGCACAAGGAAATACAGTTCAACCGCAAGGTGGCGCTCAACGCCGAATTGCGCGAAGTCAAAACCGAAATCGACCGACTGGGCGCGTAAAGAGAAATACCTGAGCCCTCGGCATGCTTGCCATATACCGATACCGCGCCGATAATTTGGCTTACTTTTAGTCTTACCGTTGGAGATTCCCATGACTACTGCTACCACCACGCTTTCCAGCAAGGGACAAGTCGTGATCCCGAAAGAAATTCGGGACGAACTGCATTGGGACGCTGGAACGCAGATTGCCCTGGTTTCCAGCGCGTCCGGCGTCACGCTCAAAGCCGTGCCGAAGAAAACCGGCCGCAAGTTTGCGGACCTGATCGGCCTGTTAAAACATGAGGGAGCGCCGCTGTCCATCGAAGAACTCTGCAAACCGGTTGATTACAGTGTGGACGGGGAAGCCGCCGGGGGCCACCGCCGATGATTGCGCTGGACACCAACATGCTGGTGCGCGCCCTGGTCGCCGATCATCCCGACCAGGTTGCCGTGGTTCGCCAACTGATTGCGGGCGACACCGTATTCATTTCGCGCACCGTGTTGCTGGAAACCGAATGGGTGCTGCGAGCGCGCTACAAGAGAATGCCAGCCGAACTGCTGAACTTTTTCAGGGCGCTGCTCGAAACCGACGACACCGTGATCGAGGCCGCCGAAGAAGTCCGCAATGCGCTCGACTGGTACGAGCACGGCGCGGATTTCGCCGACGCGCTGCACCTCGCCGCCTGCGGCAGCGCCGTCATGCACACCTTCGACCGCAACTTCTGCGTGGCGGCGCGCGCTGCCGGAATCGCGCCCGAGGTGCGGATATGGGAGGTTTGAATCGATGATCGCGCGCGATACACGTAGGTACCAATAGTCAAAGGGATCTCCAATGTCCGACATAGCAATAAAGCTAGCGTCAAAATACGCCATCAAGAATCGCTACGCGAACTTTGGGCCGTGTCTTCGTCAGATACAGGTTCATGGGTTTCGCGGAATACGGGGTATGACCGTAGAACTAGAGTTCCCTATTACTGCAATTTCGGGATTGAATGGTGCCGGCAAAAGCACTCTAGGACAGTTGGCAATTTGCGCGTATCGAAAGCCAACCACATCGATCAACTACAAGCGGCAGTATGTCAAAGACTTCTTTCCAGTTTCGCCAGCCGATCCAAAGCCAATTTCCGATGATGCGAAATCAATTTACACCTTTGAGAGCGACGATTACAAAAGGCCGCAGGAAGTCACAATTTCCCGAGCGAACTCTGCGTGGTCTGGGTATAAGCGGCAACCTGAACGTCATTGCTATTACGTTGGATTTACCGTCTACATCCCAAAGGTTGAGCGGCGTGACCTAAGCGTCTACGGTGGTGCTGATCTTCAATTTACGGAAAAGCGAGAGATTGACCCCCAAGTCATAAAGAAGATGGCGAGAATCATTGGCCACAGGTACGACGAAGTGTCCTTTCAGGGGGTATCACACAAGGCCAAGGAATCGGAAATCGGGATTGCCTCTCGCCTCGGGTATTCGTACTCCGAAAATAATATGGGGTTTGGGGAAGGCCGTGTCTTATATACCGTTGATCGACTTGAGACGTCCCCTGAGCAAAGCCTGTTCATTCTTGAAGAGCCGGAAACCTCGCTACATGAGAATGCGCAGCATGAGTTTGCAAAATACCTTCTAGACGTTTGCAATCGGCGTCATCACCAAATCATTCTCTCTACCCATTCAAGCGTAATTCTTAAGGCATTACCCCCGGAAGCACGAAAGCTGATCGTTCGTGATCAGGATGGAGTGGAGATAAAAAATCGAATTTCCGCTAATCAAGTTAGATCCATTCTGTCTGGTGGCCATGCTCGACCTCTCGATATATGCGTTGAGGATCCCTTTGCTCGCGTCCTTCTTACCGAAGTAATTCGTTCTAAGAAGAAAGAACTGCTTAAGGTGATCGCCATTCATGACATTGGCGATAAGGATGCAGTTCGTGAGGCAGTCTGGGTGCTACGGAAGACCGGAAAGAATGCAATAGCAGTGAGGGATGCTGATGTCGGCGCAGCCCCCAAGGATGGGCTTCTATCATTCCCTGGAAATCGACCGCCAGAAGTTGAGGTTTTTACCAATGGTGCTGTGAAAAAACTCATCAAGAAAAAATACGACATTGACGTGAATTGGATACTTGACCGAGACGATGTCAAAGATCATCACAAAATCGCGTTCTGTATCGCCACCGAAGCCGAGGCAGACGAAGAGGTTGTGCGCGTGCTTGCGATTGAAAAATATATTGAAGAAATCACCAACGAATTCGATGCTCTCATCTCCCAAATCAGCGCAGCAGTCGGCGCCTAATCCGGTGATACATGGGTCGCTGCGCGATAGAGTCGCGCCGCCCCTGACCTTGAATCGTTGGCATCGATTGATCCAGCCGCGAATTGCGGCCAAGGGCGGGCGAAATCCTGATCCACCGCGAGAAACCGCCGTCTCGCCAGCGCCGACTTTCCGCAGGCTGGGTCGGTGCAGCGTCACGCAACAGGCCACTTTCGTAGGCGTTCCCAAGCAAGCGTTCTAGCCTCAGCAATCAGGAAACACAGGAAAGCCCCATGGACAAGCTGAAGATGCACTCCCCCGACCTGACAGAAGCCAACATCGCCAAGCTGGCCGAGCTGTTCCCCAACTGCGTCACCGAAGCCAAGGATGCCAAGGGTGAACCAAGGAAGGTCATCGACTTCGACCTGCTGCGGCAGGAACTGGCATCGAGCATCGTCGAGGGGCCGCAGGAGCGCTACCAGCTCAACTGGCCGGGCAAGCGCGAGGCGCTGCTGACGGCCAATGCACCGATTGCCAGGACGCTGCGCCCTTGCCGGGAAGAGAGCGTGGATTTCGACAGCACGCAAAACCTGTTCATCGAAGGCGACAACCTGGATGCGCTCAAGCTGTTGCAGGAGACCTACCTGAACAAGGTCAAGCTGATTTACATCGATCCGCCGTACAACACGGGGAATGATTTCATTTACGCGGATGATTTCGCCGAGGATGCCGAAACCTATTTCGGGCGATCCGCGCAGAAGGATGAGTCCGGTAATCGCTTAATCGCAAACACTGAGGCCAATGGACGGTTCCACTCCGATTGGGTAAGCATGATCTACCCTCGGCTGAAACTAGCCAGGAATCTGCTGCGAGACGATGGCGTCATCTTCATTTCGATTGGCGACGAAGAAATTCACAACCTGAGAAGAGCTGCCGATGAGGTATTCGGCGAAATGAATTATCGGGGCACCATCGCTAGAGCGACTGGCACGCGAATGGGCAGTGGCAACACAAGGATCTCCAGCGAAATTGATTTCGTTGTCATCTATGCCAAATCCGACTTGTACGAGTTTCAAAGCCTTCCGATGGGTGATGAAGATGTAGCCATCTATGATCAGCAAGACGAAAGAGGGCGATACCTGACTCGCTCTCTAAGGCGAACTGGGGGCGAGAACAGGCGAGAAGATAGACCTACCATGTATTACCCCATAACGACCCCGGGTGGTCAAGCAATCTACCCGATTGCCCCCGAGGGCTGGGAAAGTCGATGGGTATGCGGTAAAGATAAATATGAAGAACTGCTACGAGCTGGACTCATCGAATGGAAGCAGGTTCAGAAGGAAGGTGTAAGCCGCTGGCAGGTATACCAGAAGCATTACCTCGGCGAAGGACTTAAATATTCGTCAAACCTTTGGGTCGGTGTCGAGGGCAATAAGAAAGCCACTAGAGACTTAAATCAAATATTCGACGGTCGGAAGGTGTTCGATCACCCAAAGCCTATAGAAGTGCTGCAAAGAATATTGATGATCTCGACCAGTGCCAAGGAGGAATGCGTCATCATGGATTTCTTCTCAGGATCAGGCACCACAGCTCACGCGGTCATCAAGCAAAACTGCGACGACAATGGAAAAAGGAAATTCATAGCTGTTCAGTTACCCGAAGCCTTGTCATCAGACAATAGGACACAGCAAGTTGCGTTGGAGTTTTGCGATGCACTCGGCAAACCTCGAACCATTGCTGAAATTTGCAAGGAGCGCATCCGCCGCGCTGGCAAAAAAATTGGATCAGAAAATGCCATCACTGCCCCGAATCTAGACACCGGCTTCCGCGTCCTCAAAATCGACAGCTCCAACATGAAAGAGGTGTACTACACCCCGGATGCCGTCACGCAGGAAGCGCTCCCCGGCCTGGTCGACAACATCCGCGCAGACCGCACTGCCGAAGACCTGCTGTTCCAGGTGCTGCTCGACTGGGGCGTCGATCTGGCACTGCCGATCAGCCAGCAAACCATCGCCGGCAAGACGGTGTTCTTCGTCGACGGCAATGCCCTGGCCGCCTGCTTCGAGACCGGCATCGACGAGGACTTCGTCAAGCAGCTCGCTGCGCACAAGCCGTTGCGCGCGGTGTTCCGCGATGCTGGCTTCGTCAGCGACAGCGTGAAGATCAATGTCGAGCAGGTGTTCAAGCTGCTCTCGCCTGCTACTGAAATAAAGACGCTGTGAGCCTGCCCATGGACAGTACTGCCATGCTGGCGCTCGTGGCGTCGCTGATCGAGCGCTGGGAAAACGAGGTGGTGGAATTCAAGCGCGCTGGCGACGGCTATTCCACCGACGACATCGGCAAATACTTTTCGGCCCTGGCCAACGAGGCCAACTTGCGCGACCACGACCGGGCCTGGCTGGTGTTCGGAGTGGACAACAAGACGCGCAAAGTGGTCGGCACCGACTACCGGCCCGAGCCTGCCCGCCTGCAAAGCCTCAAGATGCAGATGGCCGAGGCGACCGAGCCGAGCGTCACCCTGCGCAACATCCACGAACTGGCACACCCGGACGGACGGGTGTTGCTGCTGGAA
>JAUXVT010000038.1 GCA_030680405.1 Thiobacillus sp.
CGCCGGTCATTCGTTTGCCGCCTATGCCGCTGGCTTCATGCTCGGGTCCGCTGCATTGCATGGCGCAGGACTTGGTGCGGGTGTTGCTCTGCAGCGTTTGCCCGTGTGGGTCGGGCGCAGCGTAGCCGCGCTGATGGGCGCGTCTGGCCTGGTGATGTTGGTGACACGACTTTGAGTTCCGGGTGTGATAACTAATCAGGAAAATTTTATGAAAAAAATCCACGAAATACTTGAGCATCACAATTCAGACAGAACCCGATTGATGGATATTCTTTGGGATATCCAGCATCAGTGGGGTTACATTCCCGATGAAGTGCTGCCAGAAATGGCGGGCAAACTCGGTTTGACGGAGTTGGATATACGGGAGACCTATTCTTTTTATCATTTCTTTCTTGGCAAGCCTCCAGCCACGCATCAGATTTATTTAAGTGACACGGTCATCGCAAGAATGCATGGTTATCAGGCGGTCCACGATGCGCTTGAACAGGAGACCGGATGTGTCTTTGGCGAAAAAGATGCCACAGGAACATTCGGCCTGGAAACAGCAGAGTGCATTGGCCTAAGCGACCAGGAACCTGCGATGCTGATTGGCAAAGAGGTTTTTACACGATTAACTCCTGAAAAAATTTCGCAAATTGTCAAGCGCTTGAAAAGGGGTGAATCCCCTGCCGATATTGTCAATCCTGAAGGTTTGCCAAGCGACACCTTGGCTTACGTCCACGCCATGGTGAATTCTGGTATTCGCAGCAAAGGCGCTGTATATTTTCAGAACAAAACTGATTTCAAAGCCTTGCTTAATCAAGTTATTAATACCCGTCCGGAGGTGGTTATTGAAACTGTTTCTGAATCCGGATTACGAGGACGCGGCGGCGCGGGTTTTTCAACGGGTTTGAAATGGCGCCTGTGCTCTGGCAATGATGAAAAAACACGATTTGTCATTTGTAATGCTGATGAGGGTGAACCGGGCACATTCAAAGACAGAGTTTTGTTGACCGAGTCACCTAAGGAAGTGATTTTCGGAATGATCACTGCCGGACATGCGATTGGTGCGCAGGAAGGAATTATTTATCTGCGTTCTGAATACTACTACCTCAAGGACTATCTTGAGAAGCAGCTGGCAGACTTCCGTGCCGAGGGTCTGCTTGGCAAGCGCATTGGCGGAAAGCCGGAATTCAATTTCGACGTTCGCATACAAATGGGTGCAGGCGCGTATATTTGTGGTGATGAAACTGCCTTGATTGAATCCATGGAAGGCAAACGCGGCACGCCACGTGTAAAGCCTCCTTATCCTGTAAATATGGGTTATCTGGGCAAACCAACCAGTGTCAATAATGTAGAAAGCTTTGTTGCCGTCACTCGAATTATGGAAGAAGGGTCACCCTGGTTTAAGGCCATGGGTACAGCTGAGTCAACAGGTACAAGACTATTGAGTATTTCCGGTGATTGCGATGCGCCAGGAATTTATGAAATTGAATGGGGAATCACGCTAAACGAGGTTTTGAAAAAGGCTGGTGCCAAGGATGCTTGGGCAGTTCAAGTCAGCGGCCCGTCAGGAGATTGCGTCTCCGTAGAAAAAGATGGTAACCGGGCAATCGCTTTGGAAGACCTCACGTGTAACGGTTCATTGATGATATTTAATCGTTCTCGTGACCTGTTGGCTATCGTCAAACATTTTATGCGGTTCTTTGTAAACGAATCATGTGGAATCTGTGTGCCATGCCGTTCCGGCAATGTCGATTTGTACAAAACAATAAGTCGTGTCATTGACAACAAAGCATGTCAAAAAGATCTTGATGAAGTAGTTGTCTGGGGAAAACTGGTGCGCAAGACAAGCCGGTGCGGGCTTGGGGGCACCTCACCCAAACCCATTTTGACAACACTAGAAAAGTTCCCTGAAATATACCAGGCAAAACTGGTAAAGCAGGTTGGCCCGCTACTGCCCTCATTTGACCTCAAAGAAAGCCGCAGGGGATACCTGGAAGCAGTCGCTACATTAAACAATAGGAGCACATCTTCATGATGATTCAACTCAAAATAGATGGAAAAAACATCAATGCACGGGCAGGAACGCCTCTGATGGATGTTGCTTTGGAGAACGGTGTTTATATTCCGGCACTTTGTTATGTGAAAGGACAACCCTGTCTGGGCACCTGCCGAGTCTGCTCGGTTAAAGTGGGGGGGGTAGTTGCCGCAGCCTGTACCGTTCCTGTGGTACATGGCATGGAAGTCGAGGTCAATGAGCCAGAAGTCACGGATATGCGGAAAGCGCTGGTTGAAAGCCTGTTTGCTGAAGGCACGCATAACTGTCCAAGCTGTGAAAAAAGTGGCCGCTGTGATTTACAGGCAGTGGGCTATGAGGTTGGGATGATGGTGTCTCGCTTCGAATATCGATTCACGCCACGGCAAAGAGATTACGCATCCGAAAAGATTCTGCTCGAACGGGATCGTTGTATTTTTTGCCAGCGTTGCGTGGACTTTGTTCGTGATGAAGAAACAGGCCAGAAAATATTCAGTATCAGTGGTCGAGGCGCTAACTCCCGCATTGAAATCAATGCTGAACTCGCCAATAAAATGACCTCCGAGCAAGTTACCCGTGCGGTCAATCTCTGTCCGGTAGGCACAATTGTTGAAAAAGGCGTTGGCTTCAATGAACCGATCGGCAAACGAAAATTCGAAATTAAATCTGTCCGTGAACGTGCATTAGCAGGAGACCATAAATGAGCAATCATTCTGTGAAACAAGTTAATTCTGCTGTCAATGAAATATACAGTCACGATCTACCTAGAACCCCTGTGGATGCTGAATTTCTGGCAAGCCAGGAAGGGAAAATCAAGGTATCCATGATCGCCCTTGTTGGATGCTGGGGTTGTACCCTGTCATTTCTCGATATGGATGAACGAATTTTGAACCTTTTGGATAAGGTCACTATTTTGCGCTCGTCGCTGACCGACGTTAAGCGCATTCCAGATCGTTGTGTCGTTGGCTTTGTTGAAGGCGGTGTGGCCAGTGAAGAAAACATTGAGACATTGGAGCATTATCGCGAAAACTGTGACATCCTGATCTCGGTCGGTGCCTGTGCGGTCTGGGGCGGCGTGCCATCGATGCGGAATCTATTGCCACTCAGCGAATGTCTTGAGGAAGCCTATATCAATTCCCCTACAGCCGTATCCGGTGTCATCCCCATTATTCCTAACCATCCTGATCTGACAAAGGTAACCACCAAAGTTTATCCATGCCACGAAGTGGTCAAGATGGATTACTTTATCCCTGGATGTCCACCTGATGGAGATGCGATTTTCAAGGTACTGGACGACCTCGTGAATGGCCGCCCAGTGGATTTGCCGACATCAATCAATCGCTACGATTAAAAGGAGAATTATTATGGGCAGAAAACTGATTATCGACCCTGTTACCCGTATCGAAGGTCACGGAAAAGTCACCATCCAACTCGATGACGACAACAATGTCATCGATGCGAAATTGCTTGTGGTTGAATTTCGTGGCTTTGAAAAATTCATTCAGGGACACCCTTACTGGGAAGCGCCCATGCTGTTGCAGCGAATTTGCGGCATCTGTTTTGTCAGTCATCACCTGTGCGGAGCCAAAGCACTGGATGATATGGTGGGTGTCGGTTATTCCACACATAACCTGATTACTCCTACTGCAGAGAAGATGCGTCGATTAGGCCACTACGCACAGCAACTGCAGTCACATGCAACGGCGTATTTTTACTGCATTGTGCCGGAGATGATGTTAGGGATGGATGCAGCCCCCGAAAAACGCAATGTGCTGGGTTTGGTGGCTGCTGATCCCGAACTGATTAAACGGGTTGTCATGCTACGCAAATGGGGACAGGAACTCATCCAGGCTGTTTTGGGCAAGAAAATGCACGGCATCAGCTCCATTCCTGGTGGCGTGAATAACAATCTAACAGCTGAAGTGCGAGACAGATTCATCAAGGGTGACGCTACCATTCCCAGCATCGATCAAATGCTCGAATATTCGATGGAAGGTCTGCAACTGTTCTATGACTTCCATGAGAAGAACCGCGCCATGGTGGATAGCTTCGGGGATGCACCGGCCTTGGACATGTGCCTGGTTGATGACAATGGCGATGTCGATTATTACCACGGCAAGATGCGTATTGTAGATAACGACAAGAAAGTCGTTCGCGAATTGGATTATCACGATTATCTTGACCATTTCTCTGAAGCGACAGAGGAATGGAGTTACATGAAATTCCCGTTCTTGAAGGAACTCGGCAGGGAAAAAGGTTCGGTGCGCGTGGGTCCGTTGGCGCGAGTGAATGTCACAAAATCGTATTCAACGCCACTTGCACAAGCTGCGCTGGAAAAATTCCATGCCTACAACAAGGGCAAGTGCAGCAACAAAGCCTTGCATACCAACTGGGCCAGAGCCATAGAAATACTCCATTCAGCCGAACTCATCAAAGTGTTGCTGAGGGACCCTGATCTGCAAAAAGATCAGCTGCTCGTCACCCCAACGGAAGCCATGTGGACAGGAGAGGGTGTAGGCGTGGTGGAAGCGCCGCGCGGCACCTTGCTGCATCATTACAGAGCCAATAAGGAAGGCAATATTACCTTCGCCAATCTGGTAGTTGCCACGACACAAAATAATCAGGTAATGAATCGCACCGTGCGCAGCGTGGCCGAAGCATATCTGGGTGGGCAGGCCGAAATCACCGAAGGCATGATGAATGCCATCGAAGTGGGTATTCGTGCGTTTGATCCCTGCCTGAGTTGTGCGACCCATGCCCTTGGTGAAATGCCTCTGGAGGTGACCTTGCTTGATGCGAAAGGAAATCAAATTGATGAACGCAGAAAGTGATCTCACGCTGGATCATTTCAATGATGATTCAGCGCTGATCTACGGCATAGGCAATATCGGCCGTCAGGATGATGGGCTTGGCTGGGCCTTTGTCGACTGGCTGGAAACCACATCGGCCTGTGCCAACGCGGAGAAGGTAAAATTTTACCAGCTCAATCTGGAAGATGCAGATTTAATCAGCCATAAACAGCGGGTGCTATTTGTCGATGCCTCAAAGGACACGGCGGTTGACAGTTTTCGCTTGTATAAAGCTGAGTCAAAAATGGATTTCAGTTTTACCTCGCATGCCATGTCCATAGAAACCATTATGGCAACCTGTCAGATGTGTTTTGGAAAAATCCCTGACGTCTATGTGCTGGCCATCAGAGGCTATGAATGGGAACTGCAAATCGGCCTGACGGAACAGGCTAAAAGAAATCTTAATCTGGCGAGCGCCCACATCTATCGCACTGCAACAGCGCCGTCTCCAAAAACTGACTGCTGCTTGCAGTAATCAATACCGGCTCGTAATTACTTACATGATGAAATAACTGGAGTTAAATAATGACAACCAAAACTGAAGAAATCGCAACATTAATTTACAGCGCACCTATTGGCCAATACATTGGTGAAAATGGGGCAAAAATTCTTGCGGATCATGCAGCACAGAAGCTTGATTTGAATGATGATGAGGTGCTGTGTGAAAAAGACATTTCTACGAATTGCTTTTATATTGTGGCGAAGGGTCGCCTGGCAATCACCTATGAAACAAAGGATAAGCCGACTCCCACCATTTTACATATACTGGAAAAAGGGGATCTGGTTGGAGAATTGAGTTTCATTGATGATTCCCCACATACCAACACAGTGCGCTCGTTGGGAAATTCCTGTGTTATCAGTTTTAACCGAGCTGACCTTGAGCCATTGATCAAAGACCACCCGGAACTCATGTTCAATTTCATGCGGGGAGTGATCAAACGCGTTCACAGCACGCTGACTGCAATCAATCGACAGCAAAACGAATTGCTCGACTATATCCAGACGGGCGGCAGAGGACGGTTGTAATAAATCACCTTGTCTGTAGCCCGGATATTCAGGGCAATGGCCTTGCCTGATACCGTACAAACTGGAATATTCGGATGTATTTATGGATGCTGAAAATGGTTGTCGCATGGAGGCTTTTCAGCGGATCTGCGTTGACGAGCTTGAGCACGGCAATGGGTTTTACCTTGGCACACGCCCTTGGCACTGACCCGACTGAGAGCTGCCATGCATGAGGCCAGTATCGCGGGAGGCATTCTCAAGCTGGTGGAGGACGCCGCGCAGCGCGAAGGGTTTCGCCGTGTGACCGTCCTGCGGATTGAGGCGGGACAACTCGCCGGTGTGGAAGCACGTGCACTGCGGTTTGTACTCGAAGCCCTGGCACCGGGCACCTGCCTTCAGGATGCCCGATTTGAAATTGATGAACCGCCAGGGCAAGCCTGGTGCCTGCCCTGCGGTGCAACGGTCACGATCAAGCAGCGCGGCGACGCCTGCCCTCTATGCGGCCACTACCAGTTGCAAGCCACGGGCGGCACTGAGTTGCGCGTGGTCGAGATGCTGGTGGAAGATGATTGACCTGACAAAGAAGGAGACAGCAATATGTGTGTAATTTGCGGTTGCGCCGATACTGGCACGGGTACGACAGACACCGGGGTGGGCGCGCATGACCATCCTCACGGCCACACCCATGGTCCCCACGGAGATCATTCCCACGAACATGATCAGGTGCACGACCACGGGCATGTCCACGTCGATTCCCGCAGTGGCGACCTGCATTTTGGTGCAGGAGAAGCGCGGGTTTCTGTGCCGGGCATGAGCCAGGCGCGTGCCATCAAGCTGGAGACAGACATCCTGGGTGCGAACAACCAGATCGCCAGGAAAAATCGCCACCATTTCGAGTCACACGGCGTGACCGCTTTGAACATGGTGTCCAGCCCCGGCTCAGGCAAAACCACCTTGTTGTGCGCCACCATCGAAGCGCTCAAGTCCTGTGAACCGAGCCTGCATGTGGCCGTGATCGAGGGCGACCAGCAAACCAGTTTTGATGCCGACCGCATTCGCGCCACCGGTGCACCGGCCGTGCAAGTCAATACCGGCAAGGGTTGCCACCTGGACGCACCCATGGTGGCACAAGCGTTTGCGCAACTGCACCAGCACCATGATGCAGAGCAGCATCACCATTCGCATGCTGACGCACGCAGCTTGCTGTTCATCGAAAACGTGGGCAACCTGGTATGCCCCGCTGTCTGGGACCTGGGTGAAGCCGCCAAGGTAGCTATTCTGTCTGTGACGGAGGGCGAGGACAAGCCGCTCAAATACCCCGACATGTTTGCCGCTTCGACGCTGATGATTATCAACAAGATCGACCTGCTGCCCCATGTTCTCTTCGACGTGCAACGCTGCATTGAACTCGCGCGTCGCGTCAATCCGAGCATTGAGGTGATTCAACTGTCCGCCACCACTGGCGAGGGCATGGGTGCCTGGCTGAACTGGCTTGGGTCTGCCATGACGCCTGCAAACCCAAACGACATGTTGCGCCAGCGCGTGGCCGAGCTGGAAGCTGAGGTTGCCCGACTCCGAAACGCCAGTCCCGAGCAACCAACCCACATCCCGAGCCCTGCGTGATGCCTGGCAACTTGCCCACGGTGCTGGCCTGCGGTGCGTGGCTCAAAAATGCTGCGTGTCTGCTCTCGTCTGGACAGCCCCAGTGGTCTGCGCTGCATGGTGATTTGAGCCACCCCGACGCGTGTCGTGCGCTGGAGGTGTCCGCGCGTGCACTGCTGCACCATGCGCAGCATCCGGTGGTGGCGGTGGCCCATGATCTGCATCCTGATTTTTACAGCTCTCGCCTGGCCATTGAACTGGCACATGCGCTGGGGGTACCGGCCATCGCCGTACAGCACCACCATGCGCACATTGCCGCAGTCATGGCCGAATACGGCGTGCAGGGTCCGGTTGTGGGTCTGGCGCTTGATGGCGTGGGCCTGGGCACTGACGGCACCGCCTGGGGTGGCGAATTGCTGTGGGTCGATCAAAACAATTGGCGGCGCCTGGGCCATCTGTGGCCGCTGGCTTTGCCCGGGGGTGACGTGGCAGCGCGCGAACCCTGGCGCATGGCGGCCGCCGCGCTGCATGCGCTGGGCCGCACCCATGAGGTAGGCTCACGGTTTGCGCCACTGGTAGGTGAAGCCGCTGCCCACATGGTGCAGCGCATGCTGGAGCGCGACATCAATTGCCCCGCCACCAGCAGCACCGGGCGCTGGTTTGATGCCGCCGCTGGCGCCTTGGGCCTCAGCGTGCGCCAGGCCCATGAGGCCGAAGCCGCGATAGCGCTGGAGCAACAGGCACAAGCCTGGTTGCTACAAAACGCTACACCAACGGTTGTGCACGGCGTGAACACGCAGGCCATGGAACAACTCGACATCCGTCCTCTGCTGGCGCAGCTTCTTGAAACGTCCACCGGTTTAGGTGACGTACCCGCAGCTGCAGCTTGGTTTCATCTGGCCTTGGCCGATGCGCTGGCCGACTGGGCTGCACTGGCCGCTGAGCAGATGGGAGTCCGCACCGTGTGTCTGGGCGGCGGCTGCTTTTTAAACAAGCTGCTCGCGAGCCGCATCACCTCCAGCCTGCAACAGCGCGGACTGAGCGTCCTAATGCCAAAAGCCCAATCGTGCGGCGATGCGGGGCTGGCACTGGGCCAGGCCTGGGTCGCAGCGCATCAGGTCGCGGCCGGTCACCCAACTTACCCAGAAACCGAAAGCCTATCATGTGTCTAGCTATTCCTGCCGAACTCGTTGAGCTCCTGGCCAACGACCAGGCCATTGTCAATTTGGGCGGTATCCGCAAACAAATTTCAATTGCCTTGGTGCCCGGTGTTGCAGTCGGCGACTACGTCATCGTTCACGTCGGTCACGCCATCGGACAAATCGATCCTGATGAGGCCCAGCGCACGCTGGCGCTGTTTGGCGAGATGGCGCAGTTCGAAGCCCAGCAGATGGAGCTAGCCCCATGAAATACATCGACGAATTCCGCGATGGCGATATTGCGCGCAAGATTGCCGAGCGGCTGGCAGAAGAAGTTGATCCAGATAAAAACTACAGCTTCATGGAATTTTGCGGTGGTCACACGCATGCGATTTCGCGCTACGGCGTGGCTGAACTCTTGCCGCCTAATGTGCGAATGGTTCACGGACCTGGTTGCCCGGTGTGCGTGCTGCCGATTGGCCGTATTGATCTGGCCATCCAACTGGCGCTGGAGCGTAACGTCATCGTCTGCACCTATGGTGACACCATGCGCGTGCCGGCGTCCAATGGCCTGTCCTTGGTGAAGGCAAAAGCACGGGGTGGCGATATTCGCATGGTGTATTCCGGATCCGATGCTTTGACGATAGCGCGCCAAAATCCTGAACGTGAGGTTGTCTTCTTCGCCATCGGCTTTGAGACCACCACCCCGCCCACCGCCCTGATCATTCGTGATGCGCAGCGCGAAGGCCTGGCTAACTTCACCGTGCTGTGCTGCCATGTGCTGACGCCCTCGGCGATCACACACATCCTGGAATCGCCTGAAGTCCGGCAATACGGCACGGTGCCGATTGACGGCTTCATTGGCCCGGCGCATGTGAGCATCGTCATCGGCTCAGGGCCCTACGAGCATTTTTCAGAGGAGTACCGTAAGCCGGTGGTGATTGCCGGGTTTGAACCCCTCGATGTCATGCAGGCTGTGCTGATGCTGGTGCGTCAGGTCAACGAGGGTCGCTGTGAAGTTGAAAACGAATTTTCACGCGCCGTTGACCGCGATGGCAACCTCAGCGCCCAGGCGCTCGTCTCCGAGGTGTTTGAGCTGCGCACCAGTTTCGAATGGCGTGGCCTGGGCGAGGTTCCCTACAGTGCCCTGAAAATCCGGCCCGCCTTTGCCCAGTTCGATGCCGAGCGCCGATTTGAGCTAGCCTACCGTCCGGTGGCCGACAACAAGGCTTGCGAGTGCGGTGCCATTTTGCGCGGCGTCAAGAAGCCCACAGATTGCAAAATTTTCGGCACGGTCTGCACGCCGGAAAACCCGGTAGGCTCGTGCATGGTCTCCAGCGAAGGGGCCTGTGCCGCCCACTATTCCTACGGGCGCTTTCGCGACATCGCCATCGTGGCCGAGGCAAGTTAAACAACATGGTGAAGAAAAACTACATCCGCCCGCTTGATCTCAAAAATGGCCGCATCGACATGGGCCACGGTGCCGGGGGACGTGCCGCCGCCCAGTTGATTGAAGAGTTGTTCGTGGCCGCGTTCGACAACCCTTATTTGCGCCAGGGCGACGACAGCGCGTCGTTTGCCCTTCCCGTGGGCGCTCGCATGGTGATGGCGACCGATGGCCACGTGGTGTCGCCGCTGTTTTTTCCGGGCGGTGATATTGGCTGTCTGAGCGTGCATGGCACCCTCAACGACGTGGCCATGTCCGGGGCACAGCCCCTGTACCTGGCGGCCAGCTTCATCCTTGAAGAAGGTTTCCCGCTGGCCGAACTCAAGCGCATCGTGAACAGCATGGCAGCCGCCGCGCGGGAAGCTGGCGTGCCCGTCATCACCGGCGACACCAAGGTGGTGGAGCGCGGCAAGGGCGACGGCGTGTTCATCAGCACCACGGGCGTTGGTGTGGTGGCGCCGGGTGTTGATATTTCAGGCATCAATGCGCGCCCGGGCGATGTCGTGCTGCTGTCGGGCACCATTGGCGACCACGGCGTGGCAATTATGTCAAAACGCGAGTCGCTGGAGTTCGAGACCACGATTCAGTCCGATACGGCCGCCCTGCACACGCTGGTGGCGGCCATGCTCCAGGCCGCACCCGGCGGCGTGCGCGTGTTGCGCGACCCGACGCGTGGTGGCCTGGCCACCACGCTCAACGAAATCGCTGGTCAGTCGGGCGTCGGCATGGTGCTGGAAGAGGCCTCAATTCCCGTGTTGCCGCAGGTCGATGCGGCCTGTGAGTTGCTAGGCCTGGACCCGCTGTACGTCGCCAATGAGGGAAAACTGATTGCGATTTGCAGCCCTGAGAGTGCCGATGCCCTCTTGCTGGCCATGCGTGCCCACCCGCTAGGAGCTCAGGCGGTGCGCATAGGGACGGTGACCGAGGACCCCCACCATTTTGTGCAAATGAACACCCGTTTTGGCGGACGCCGCGTGGTGGACTGGCTGAGCGGAGAGCAGCTGCCACGTATTTGTTAGAGCGACCTCGGCCAATGGCTTCAAGTTAACTCCGGAGTAGGTTCTATGGAAATTCATCCGGACTGTGTGTACCGCAAGAGCGAACAAGGCGTTGCGGAGATCAAATCACGTTCCCGTGGTTTGACCAAGCATGCACGTGCCACGCTGATTTTGGTCAATGGTCTTGCCAGTGTGGCGACACTGCTGGAAAAAATAGGCTCCGACGCAACGTCGATACTTCAAGCGCTGGCAGAGCAAGGGTACATCGAACTCGTACCTTCCAAAGTGACACCTGTGGTGATGCGGCCGCCATCAGACGCAGCGACACCCGCAACTCCACTCATATCAGCGACGCCCGTGCTGACCGAGGAAGAAGTGGCGGCCCGCCTGACCGGACTTCGCCGCGCGGCGCTTTCCCGCCTGGCGCCACATTTCGGACCCGAGGTAGTCATCGTTGCAGAACCCCTATTGAAGGCCCGCACACTGGAGGCGTTTGGTGTGGCGCTGGCAGGGCTGGAAGCCAAATTACATATCTATTTGGGCCGCAAAGAGGCTGCCGCACTGGTGGCCACGCTTCGCCCCTGACTCAACCCATATCACTTCCTATGCGTATTCTCTTGCTCTGCCACAGCTTCAACAGCCTTTCCCAGCGGCTGTTTGCAGCCTTAAAGGCACTGGGGCACGAGCTGTCGGTAGAGCTGGATATTTCGGACTCGGTGACCGAAGAAGCCTGTGCCCTGTTCCAGCCGGATTTGCTGATCGCACCGTTTCTCAAACGGCGCATCCCTGAATCGGTCTGGCGTTCGGTGGTGTGCTTGGTGGTACATCCCGGCCCACCGGGGGACCGTGGCCCCGCCGCGCTGGACTGGGCGGTGCTGGAGCAGGCGCCGCAGTGGGGGGTGACTGTGTTGCAGGCCAACGCCGATTTCGACGCGGGTCCGGTGTGGGCCCACGCCAGTTTCGACATGCGTGCGGCCAGCAAGGGGAGTCTCTACCGGTCTGAAGTCACCCAGGCAGCGGTGGTGGCGGTGCTGCGCGCTGTGGAACGCTTTGATGCCAAAGACCCGCTTATGCCACTGACGGCTGTAGATGCGGCCAGTCAGGACTCGCCTTGCAGCACCTGGCAGCCATCGATGCCGCAGACAGCACGCCGTATAGACTGGCTGAGCAATACCACCGCCGAGATACTGGCGCGGCTGCGCAGCGCCGATGGCCAGCCGGGTGTCCAGGACGAGCTGTTTGGCCACCCTTGCCATTTATTTGACGCTCATCCTGCCACCGGAACGGCCCTGCAGGCGCTGGCGGGCGCCGCTGTGGGGGCAGTGGTGGCCCAGCGCGATGACGCCCTGCTGCGGCGCACCGTGGATGGCGGCGTCTGGATCGGGCAGGTCCGCCTGGCCCGGGCCTGTGGTGACGGGTCGGCCTTTAAGCTGCCGGCCACTTTGGCGTTTGCGCCTGAGGCGGCTACGCTGCCAGTGTGGTCAGTGCCGCTCGAACGCGAAGACGACGAATGGGCCGAGCTACGTTATTGGGAGCTGGGGCCTGCGGGCGCTCGCGTGGGCTGTCTGTCTTTTGACTTTTACAACGGTGCCATGTCCACCGAGCAGTGCGTGCGTCTGCTGGCTGCCATACGACGTGCGAAACAGCGTGACACCCGAGTGCTGCTGTTACTCGGCGGGCGCGACTTCTTCAGCAATGGCATCCACCTGAACTGCATCGAGGCCGCAGCGCATCGGCCCTTGAGCAGCGCCGCCGACGAATCCTGGCACAACATCAACGCGATGAACGATGTGGCACAGGAGCTCATTGAAACCACAGACCGGATCACCGTGGCAGTGCTGCGCGGCAATGCCGGGGCGGGCGGCGTGTTTCTGGCCCTGGCGGCCGACGAAGTCTGGGCGCACCAGGGCGCAGTGATGAACCCCCACTATCGCAACATGGGCAACCTCTACGGTTCAGAATACTGGACCTATCTGTTACCCCAGCGCCTGGGGCCAGAGCGGGCACGCGAGCTGATGACGCAGCGCTTGCCCCTGTTGGCCGTAGACGCGCAGCGCATGGGACTGGTGGACCGCTGCCTGGACACCGTCCCTGCAGCGCTCGAACGTGACGTAATCCCTCATGCGCTGGCACTGGCGCTCACCTACAATTTGCCGGAGAGAATACTGCATAAACAGCAGGTCCGCGCTACTGATGAGGCCACCCGGCCGCTGGCTGACTACCGCAAAGAAGAATTGTCCCGCATGTACCGCAATTTTTACGGCTTTGACCCCAGCTACCACGTGGCGCGCTACCACTTTGTGCACAAGCTGCCCCACGCCTGGACACCACGGCATCTGGCCGTTCACCGCCCATGAATCTGGCTGATACCTTGCCGACGGTTCTGGTGGTGGACGACGAAGTGCGTTCGCAAGAGGTCATGCGCCGCACGCTCGACGAAGACTTCACCGTTTACACCGCCGGCGATGCCGACGAGGCCCGTGAACGGCTGGAGCGCACCGACATCAGCGTGATCCTGTGTGATCAGCGCATGCCCGGGCTGACCGGCGTGCTCTTCCTGAAGGAAGTGCGTGAGCGCTGGCCTGACACGGTGCGCATCGTGATCTCGGGCTACACCGACTCTGAAGACATCATTGCGGGTATCAACGAGGCGGGCATTTACCAGTACATCCTCAAACCCTGGATACCCGACCACCTGCTGGCCACCGTACGCAACGCGGTGGAGGCGCAGACGCTGCAGCGCGATACCAACCGCCTGCATCTTGAGTTGCGCACCAGTACGCCGGTGTTGCGCCAGCGTGCCACGGCCAAGCTGACGCGGGCGCGCAGCATCTTCGACTTCGACCGCATTGAGCGTGCGCCCGGCAGCCCGCTGGACGCCGTCTGCGAAGTGGCGGTGCGCGTGGCCCGCTATGACCTGAGTCTGCTGGTGCTGGGTGAATCCGGCTCCGGCAAGGAACTGCTGGCGCGTGCCGTGCACTACGCCAGCCCGCGTGCGGGTGGGGCTTTCGTGGTGGAAAACTGCGCCGCCATCCCTGACACACTCCTTGAGTCCGAACTGTTCGGCCACAAGCGTGGCGCGTTCACGGGGGCCTATGAAGACCACCCCGGCTTGTTCCAGCGTGCCAGCGGTGGCACGATATTTCTCGACGAAATCGGCGAAACCTCGCCTGCGTTCCAGGTGCGACTGCTGCGCGTGCTGCAGGAAAGAGAAGTCCGTCCGGTCGGGGCTGCACACTCGGTTCCGGTGGACGTGCGTGTGATCGCGGCAACCCATCGTGACCTGGAGCAGCGCGTGCGTGAAGGGCTGTTTCGTGAAGACCTGTACTACCGCATCGCCGGCGTCTCGATCACCGTTCCGCCACTGCGCGAACGTGCGGGCGACATCGCGCCGATTGCCCGGCGTCTGGTGCAGGAGGTGGGCGCCGAGCTCGGCCGCCCCGATGCCACGCTCAGCGATGAGGCCCTGGCCTGTATGATGGGCTACCCCTGGCCCGGCAATATTCGCGAATTGCGCAACGAGATTGCGCGCGCCATCGCGCTCAGCGATGGCGATGTGGTCGACGCACAGTCTTTCTCATCGCGTATGCTGCACGGCCAGGCTGGCCTGGCAACCGCCAGCCAGGCGGGGGCGCATGCTGCGGCCCTGCCGCGCAGTGGCACTTTGGGTGAGCGGCTCGATGCCATCGAAGCCATGGTGCTGCGTGAAACCCTGCTGCGCCACCGCTGGAACAAGACCCGTGCAGCCACCGAGTTGGGCTTGTCGCGGGTCGGCTTGCGCGGCAAGATGGCCCGCTTCGGGCTGGAAGGCTGAATATGGAAGACTCTGTAAAACCAGACGCCGCGTTCAACGTGCTGTGGCTGCAATCCGGCGGCTGTGGTGGCTGCAGCATGTCGCTGCTGTGTGCCGACACCACTGATTTTCATGGCCAATTGCGCGACGCCGGCATTCACCTCATGTGGCACCCTTCCCTCTCGCTGGAAAGCGGCCACGAGCTGATAGCCATGCTGGAAGACATCGTGGCCGGGCGCTTGCGGCTCGATGCCCTGTGTATTGAAGGCTCACTGCTGCGCGGACCGCACAACACCGGCCGCTTCCATGTGCTGGCCGGCACCGGCATTCCGATGATCCACTGGGTCACGCTGCTGGCAGCGCGGGCGCGACATGTGGTGGCGGTAGGCAGCTGCGCCGCGTGGGGCGGCGTGACGGCAGGGGGCACCAACCCCACCGATGCCTGTGGCCTGCAGTATGAGGATGACCGCATGGGCGGTCTGCTGGGGGCCGAATTCCGCTCGGCCAGCGGCTTGCCGGTGATCAACATCGCGGGCTGCCCCACACACCCCGGCTGGGTGATCGACAGCCTGATGGCCCTGGCCGCCGAAACGTTTGGCGTCGGCGATCTCGACACGCTGGGCCGTCCGCGTTTTTACGCCGACCAGCTGGTGCACCACGGCTGCACGCGCAATGAGTACTACGAATACAAGGCCAGCGCCGAAAAGCCGTCCGATCTGGGCTGCATGATGGAAAACATGGGATGCAAGGGCACGCAAGTGCACGCGGACTGCAACACCCGGCTGTGGAACGGCGAGGGTTCGTGCACGCGCGGCGGCTATGCCTGTATCGCCTGCACCGAACCCGGTTTCCAGGATCCGGGCCATCCCTTTCACGAGACGCCCAAAATCGCCGGCATTCCGATTGGCCTGCCCACCGACATGCCCAAGGCCTGGTTTGTGGCCCTGGCCTCGCTGTCCAAATCCGCCACGCCCCGACGCGTCAAGCTCAACGCCGTGGCCGACCACCTGGTGGTGGCACCCGTGGCCCGTAAAACCCGACTGAAATGAGCAAGCTGCCATGACCCGCTTACTCGTTGGCCCGTTCAACCGTGTCGAGGGCGACCTCGAAGTCACGCTCGACATCGAGGCGGGCCGGGTCACCTCAGCCCATGTGAATGCACCGATGTACCGGGGGTTCGAGCAGATCCTGCAAGGCAAGAACCCGCATGATGCGCTGGTGTATGTGCCGCGCATCTGCGGCATCTGTTCGGTGTCTCAGTCGGTCGCCAGCGCACGGGCACTGGCCAGCCTGGGCGGCATCACGATGCCCCCCAACGGCCAGCATGTCACCAATGTGATTCTGGCGACCGAAAACCTGGCCGACCATCTCACGCATTTTTATTTATTCTTCATGCCCGATTTCACGCGGCCTGTGTATGCGCACCAGCCCTGGCATGCCGAAGCAGTTCAGCGCTTTGCCACGCAGACCGGTGAGCAAACACGCGCGGCCATAGCGGCCCGCCAGCGCTGGTTCACGCTCTTGGGTACGCTGGCCGGCAAGTGGCCGCATACGCAAAGCATCGAGCCCGGCGGCTCGACGCGCCCGATCGAGGTGGCCGAACGCATCCGCCTGCTGGCCAAGGTGCGCGAATTCCGGGGCTTTCTGGAACGCCAGCTGTTTGCGGCGCCACTTGAGCAGATCACCGCGCTTTCCAGCGAAGAAGCGCTGTGGGCCTGGCATGCGCAAGACCCCTGGCGTGGCGATTTCCGCCTGTTTTTGAGCATGGTGCAAGACACCGCACTGACCCGCCTGGGGCCGGGGCCGGGCCGCTACCTCAGTTACGGCGCTTACCCACAGCCGCAGGGCGGCTTCGAATTGGGGGACGGTGTGTGGCACGCGAGCACCGGCGCGCTGGCGCCACTGGACGAGCGGGGCATCCGAGAAGACGCCACCTACGCCTGGCTGTCCGATACGGCAGGGCCACGGCATCCGGTCGAAGGCATCACACTGCCGGATGCCAACAAGGCCGAGGCCTACACCTGGAACAAGGCGCCCCGCCTGGCCGGCGAAGTGATTGAGACCGGCGCCATCGCGCGGCAACTGGCCGCGGCGAACCCGCTGGTGCTTGACGCCGTCGGCCGCCATGGTGGCACCGTTTACACGCGGGTGCTGGCGCGCCTGCTGGAGCTGGCGCGCGTGGTGCCGATGATGGAGAACTGGCTGCAACAACTGCAGCCCAACGAGGCCTACTGCGTGCCTACCCCGGCCTTCACCGAAGGTGTAGGTATTGGCTTGAGCGAGGCTGCGCGCGGCAGCCTGGGCCATTGGGTGGTGGCCAGCCGGGGCCGCATTGCCAATTACCAGATCGTGGCGCCCACCACCTGGAACTTCTCGCCGCGCGATGCCGCCGGCACGCCCGGCGCGCTGGAGCAGGCTCTGGTAGGCGCGCCGGTGCAGGACGGGGAAAGCACACCGGTGGCGGTGCAGCACATCGTGCGCTCGTTCGATCCCTGCATGGTGTGTACCGTGCATTGACGACAGAGCCTTTACACACCATGGTTCAATCCTCGCCGACGGGCACCCCATCCCATCGCCCCCAGGGCTTGGGAAGCCTGATACCGCACGGACCCATGGAAGGTGTGAACGAGTCCACCTGGATGGACGTGATCCAGAAAATGGACGAGGTGTACTCGCAGCTGATCCATGACGAAATCGAGCTGGAGAAGAAAAACACCGAGCTGGAGCAGTCGCAGCAATTCATCTTCAGCGTGCTCTCGGCCATGTCGGACGTGCTGCTGGTGTGCAGCGAGCGCGGCGTGATCGAGGAAACCAATGCCGCCCTGTGCGAATTGGTGGGGCGCAGCGACGCCGAACTGCGCGGCACCTCGATTTATGACCTGCTGGCCGATACCCAGAGCACGGACCGTGCGCGCACCGTGCTGGACAACACCAACCCGCCGCGTCGCGGCGAAGGGCTGGAACTGAACCTGCTGGATGCCCAGCGCCAGAGCGTGCCAGTAGACGCCAACTGCACACCCCGTGTCGCCGCCAGCGGGCGCCGCGTCGGCACGGTGTTCGTGGCCCGGCCCACGGCAGAGATCAAGCGGGCCTACCACGAGCTGCGTGCCGCGCACGAAGCCCTCAAACGCGTGCAGCAGCAGCTGCTGCACTCTGAAAAAATGGCCTCGCTGGGCCGGCTGGTGGCCGGCGTCGCGCACGAGCTCAACAACCCCATCAGCTTTGTTCTGGGCAATGTGCATGCACTAAGCCGCTACTGTGATCGCCTGCGCCGTTACCTGGCGGCCGTATATGCCGGCGAGCCAGCCGAGCAGCTTGAGGAGCTTCGTGCCAAGTTGCGCATCGAACACGTGCTGGGCGACCTGCCCTCTCTGATCGAAGGCACGCTCGAAGGCGCGCAGCGCACGGCGGACATCGTCAATGGCCTCAAGCGTTTCTCCGCCATGGACCCGGAGGTGCGTACGCCGGTCAACCTCAACGATGTGATCGAGCGCGCCATCCATTGGGTACGCAAGGGCGCGGCCCCCAGTTTCGAGATGAACTGGCAGCCCAGCTCGCCTTGTACCGTGACCGGTAGCGCGGGCCAGCTGCAGCAGGTTCTGATGAACCTGCTGCAAAACGCGCTGGACGCGGCCACTGGCGTCGGCCAGGCACGCCCCGTCGTGTGGATCAACACCGAACTGGGGAGCGCCCGCGTGCAGCTACGCCTGCGTGACAACGGTCCGGGCATTGCGCCAGAGCACTCGACACATATCTTCGATCCGTTTTTTACCACCAAGCCGGTGGGCAAGGGCACCGGCCTGGGCTTGTCGATCAGCTATGGCATCGTAGAGCAGCACGGCGGCAGCCTGAGCGTACGCAACCATCCTGAAGGCGGGGCGGAGTTTTTGTTGGAGCTGCCGCTGGCGGGGACGCCGCCCGAGGCCTGCGCACGCGAATCGGGGTAATCGTACTTTTGGTGCGCTTGTAATGGAAAGTCTTTGCAAAACAAGCACATAGCGAAGTCCGTCCGATGCACCAATTTTTCAATCATAGGATGATGAATTCATTGATATTTTTGACATCTACCGTGTCAATCTGCACGAAATGTACGATTACCCCGCATCACGCATCGCGTCCAGCTCGGCCTGCACTTCGCCCATCTCGGTCAACAAGGCCAGCGTGCGCTCGGCCTCGGCTTCGTCGATGCGGATCATCGCAAAACCAGCACCCAGTCGCCCAGACAGGACGCAGCGGAACGTTCTTCGTTGACGATACAAGCGATGTTGACGGTACGCTTGACGCCGCCGACTTCGACCACCGCCAGCTTGCGCACCGCGTCGGTGACTTCGACGATTTGCCCTGAAATACCCAGACACATGACTGTCTCCGTTTCTGTTTACTGTTGTAACGCGCGCGCCGTCGCCACCGCCGCCTGACCGAGAGACAGACCGTCGTCATTGGTCGGCACCTACCTGTGCGTCAGCACCCGAAAGCCATCGACCTGCAGCCGCATGACGACCTGCTCCAGCAACACCCGGTTCTGAAACACGCCGCCCGACAGCGCCACCGTCTTGATCGGTTCGTCCGGGTGTTAGTGCCGACGCAAAACTGATCCCCCCCTGGTCAGAATTCAATCGGCGCGGACAGGGCCGCATTAATCAGCGTTTCTTTAATGGCATCGGACCACATGCCGGATCAGCTATGTCACACCCGGCGTAAAACTTTTACATTTTTTTGCTGGAAACCCATCTTTCAAAAGCCCTTTTCATCCGAAATCTCACCTTCCACATGCCCTCATGGTCCAATTTCTAGCGCACGAATTTAGTCAATAAAAACAAACGCTTAAAGCGACTGATCGGGGTATTCCCTAGGTTCGGTGTGTATTGGCGTACGAATTGCGGTAAGGGTATGCCTGTGCATGAACGCAGGTCGCAACCTCTACGAATGCTTTGGGCAGCAAAGCAGTAGGAGAGGATCAAAAAATCAACTGGAGACATTCCTGAATGGAAACTTTTTATGAGGTGATGCGCCGCCAGGGCATATCCCGCCGCAGTTTTTTGAAGTATTGCTCTTTGACTGCTACGTCGCTCGGCTTGGGCCCGGCCTTTGTGCCCCAGATCGCACATGCCATGGAAAACAAGCCGCGCACACCGGTGCTGTGGCTACACGGGCTGGAATGCACATGCTGCTCTGAGTCGTTCATCCGATCGGCGCATCCGCTGGCGAAAGACGTGGTGCTGTCCATGATTTCGCTGGACTATGACGACACGCTGATGGCCGCAGCTGGCCACCAGGCCGAGGCCATCCTCGAAGAGATCATGGTCAAGTACAAGGGCAATTACATTCTCGCGGTAGAAGGCAATCCGCCGCTGAATCAGGATGGAATGAGCTGCATCATTGGTGGCAAACCCTTCATCGAACAGCTAAAACATGTGGCCAAAGATGCCAAGGCCATCATCTCCTGGGGCTCCTGCGCCTCCTGGGGCTGCGTCCAGGCCGCCAAACCCAACCCGACGCAGGCCACACCGATTCACAAAGTCATTTTCGACAAACCCATCATCAAGGTACCGGGCTGCCCGCCTATCGCTGAAGTCATGACCGGGGTGATCACTTACATGCTCACCTTTGACCGCATCCCTGAACTGGACCGCCAGGGTCGGCCCAAGATGTTCTACAGCCAGCGCATCCACGACAAATGTTATCGCCGCCCGCACTTTGATGCTGGTCAGTTTGTCGAAGCGTTTGACGATGAGTCAGCACGCAAGGGCTACTGTTTGTACAAGGTCGGGTGCAAGGGCCCCACGACTTACAACGCTTGCTCCACCACGCGCTGGAACGAAGGCACGAGCTTCCCGATTCAGGCCGGCCACGGCTGCATCGGCTGCTCGGAAGACGGTTTCTGGGACAAGGGTTCGTTCTACGACCGCCTGACCAATATTCACCAGTTTGGCGTTGAAGCCAATGCGGACCAGGTCGGCGGCACCGCGGTGGCCGTGGTCGGGGCTGCGGCAGTAGCCCACGCAGCGGTATCCGCCATCAAGCGCGCCAATCAGAAAAAAGACACCCGCCTAGATGAACCAGCCCCGGCTGATCACTAAGCACAACACAAGACAACCAAGGAAACAACATGGGTGCATACGAAACGCAAGGTTTCAAGATGGACAACACGGGCCGACGCATCGTGGTCGATCCGGTCACGCGCATTGAAGGTCATATGCGTGTCGAGGTTAACGTTGACAGCAGCAATATCATTCGTAACGCGGTGTCCACGGGCACGATGTGGCGCGGTCTGGAAGTGATTCTCAAGGGCCGCGATCCACGCGACGCCTGGGCATTTGTAGAGCGTATCTGCGGCGTGTGTACGGGCTGCCACGCGTTGGCCTCGGTCCGCGCAGTGGAAGACGCGCTCGGTATCGTGATTCCGAAAAACGCCTACCTGATCCGCGAAATCATGGCCAAGACGCTTCAGGTGCATGACCACGCGGTGCACTTCTACCATCTGCATGCGCTGGACTGGGTGGACGTGGTGTCAGCACTCAAGGCCGACCCGAAAAAGACATCCGAGCTGCAGCAGGTCGTGTCACCCAGCCACCCGATGTCGTCGCCCGGCTATTTCCGCGACATTCAAAATCGCCTCAAGAAGTTTGTGGAGAGCGGCCAGCTTGGGCCTTTCATGAACGGCTACTGGGGCTCCAAAGCCTATGTGCTGCCACCTGAAGCCAATTTGATGGCCGTCACACACTACCTCGAAGCGCTGGACTTGCAAAAGGAATGGGTCAAGATCCACACCATCTTCGGCGGCAAGAATCCGCACCCGAATTATCTGGTGGGGGGCATGCCCTGTGCAATCAATATCGACAAGGATGGCGCTGCGGGCGCACCGGTCAACATGGAGCGCCTGAATTTTATTGAGCAACGCATCAAGGAAATGATCGAGTTCAACGACAACGTCTACGTACCCGATGTCTTGGCCATCGGTACGATCTACAAAAACGCCGGTTGGCTCTATGGCGGCGGACTGTCTGCCACCAATGTGATGGACTATGGCACCTATGAAAAGGTCATGGGCGACCACAAAACACAAAAATTGCCGGGCGGTGCCATTCTTAACGGCAACTGGGACGAGATTCACGCCGTTGATCCGCGTGACCCGGAGCAGGTGCAGGAGTTCGTGACGCACAGCTGGTACAAGTACGGCGACGAAACCAAGGGTCTGCACGGCTGGGATGGGGTAACAGAACCCAATTACATGCTGGGCGCCAAGACCAAAGGAACACGCACCAACATCGCTGAAATCGACGAAAGCGCGAAGTACTCCTGGGTCAAGTCGCCACGCTGGCGTGGTCACGCGATGGAAGTCGGCCCACTATCGCGCTACATCCTCGGTTACGCGCACGCCAAACAGGGTAACAAGTATTGCCAGCGGGTCAAGGAGCAAATCGACACCTCCGCCGCCATCATCAACAGTACGTTTCCCAAGGCCTTGGGCATGGCTGAAACGCAGTACACCGTCAAACAATTGATGCCAACCACGATTGGCCGCACGCTGGCGCGGGCGCTGGAGTCGCAGTACGCCGCCGAAATGATGTATGACGACTTCAAGGAGATGGTTGCCAACATCAAGGCTGGCGATACAGCCACCGCCAATGTCGAAAAATGGGATCCAGCCACCTGGCCCAAAGAGGCCAAGGGCGTGGGTACCGTCGCGGCACCCCGTGGCGCCCTGGGTCACTGGATCAAGATCAAGGACGGCCGCATTGAAAACTACCAATGCGTAGTGCCAAGTACCTGGAACGCCAGCCCGCGCGACCACAAAGGCCAGATTGGCGCCTTCGAAGCCAGCTTGATGAACACGCCCATGGCCAACCCGGAACAACCGGTGGAGATTTTGCGCACAATTCATTCGTTCGATCCCTGCATGGCCTGCTCAACCCATGTGATGGGCCCTGACGGGCAGGAAATGGCCACAGTCACAGTGCGCTAAGCGCCTCTGTTGTAACTCATCCAGTATTACCAGGAGACATTTAAAAATGAGAAAAATCAACTTACTGCGGTCCACCACCGCCTTGACACTGATGACGACGATAGCCTCGGCGCATGCCCATACCGGGCATGGTGCCGAGGGGTTTATCTCTGGCATCGTCCATCCCTTCATGGGATTGGACCACCTGCTCGCCATGGTAGCCGTGGGTATCTGGTCTGTGGCCGTGTTGCCCAAGGCCTTTCGCCTCGCAGGACCGATGGTGTTCCTCGCCATGCTGCTCGTGGGGGCTCTCAGCGCCAT
>JAUXVT010000042.1 GCA_030680405.1 Thiobacillus sp.
CTGGTTTCCGACGAAGGCTACGCGACCGACCACGAGCGCTACAAACTGGTGTCATTGAAAGTGTGTTCGGAGACCGGCGAAGTCCCGCACGCGCAACTGGTGTTCACCGATGAAGGCGCGGAAAAACAAGCCAGCGGCGAGCCTCGGCCAAGGCCTACCTGCACGCGCTCAACAAGCTGCACAGCAAGCGCGAACGCGCGCACCCGCAGGTGTGAGCGGTGCACTCGAAAAAACGCCCTTCGGGGCGTTTTTTTGTGTCCGCAACAAGGGGAAGCGTGATGGGCTGATTCCCGGCCCCACTGAAACCGTGGCTCCAGCGTCTGCCGGTTGGGCCATGGCGCAGGCCCGGGGCGAAAACCGGCAACCGGGTGCGCCGGAGAAACCGGGCGGGTCGCTTGGTTTGGGCGGCATTCATACTATAAATCAAGCAATTCAGTGTTCACGCGTTGCAAGGGTTTGACGCGCCAGACCATGAAAGCCTCCGTGACATTTCTTGTGTTCTGCCTTGGGCTTGCCGGATATGGACCATGCCGTGCCGACGTCGCTCCGCCCGACGGGACGGCTTATCGGGCAACCCGCGCTGCCGACGGCGTGCAGCATGTCAGGATCGAAGGCGGGGCCTATTTCTTCAAGCCCAACCGGGTGATCGTGAAGTCGAACGTGCCGGTCGAGCTGACGGTCAGTGTGGGCAGGAGCGTGATTCCCCACACCTTCGTCATCCAGGCGCCCGAGGCGGGCATCGCGGTCGATGAAAGCCTGTCGAGCCAGCCCAGGAACATCCGCTTCACGCCCACCGCCGTTGGCAGCTATCCGTTTTATTGCAGGAACAGGCTGCTGTTTCTTGAAAGCCACCGCGAGAAGGGCATGGGGGGTGTGCTCGAAGTGGTGGAATAGCAATGCTATCCGCCCTGATGCTGGCCGCGGCACTCACCGGAACCCGCTTGGCGCCGCTGGCTGGCGCCATCGAGCATTACCGCACGGTCGCGACCTACCGGGTCACCCTCCGCTCCTCCCATGCCGATGGCGAGGACCATATCCGCTATTACTACAAGAAACCTGGTTTCGTGCGCATGGAGTTCATTCGACCGCATGCGGGCGCGGTGCTGGTCTACAGCCCGCTCACCCGACGCGTGCGGCTGTGGCCGTATGTTGCCGGCCGTTTCCCAGAACTCGGCCTGAGTCCGCACAACTCGCTCATCCGGGGTCCGGGTGGCCAAACCGTGGACAAGTCGGATGTCGGGGCGCTGTTCGAAAATGTCCGCACCCTGCTGGAGCAGGGCCAGGCGGAGGTGCGGGGCGAAGCGCGCATGGAGGATGGTCGCACGGCCCTGCATCTGGTGGTGACCGGCGCGAAGGGGGGTGCGGTTGCCAGCGTGCATCGCTACGAACTGTGGCTGGACACGTCGAGCCAGTTCCCCATTAAGGTGATTAGCCGCAACCAGGAGGATGCCATCATCGAAACCGTCATGATGGACGCCCTGGAAATCAACGCTCCGCTGCCGGAAACCTTGTTCAATCCTGAGGGGGAATGAAGATGGAGTACCGCTTTGTCACCATCTGGTATATCGAAGCGCCCATCGAGGCGGTTTGCGAGGCCATCTCCCATTCCCTGAATTGGCCGCAGTGGTGGCGCAATGTGGAAAGCGTCGAGGAATTCGCGCCCGGCGATGCCCGCGGCATTGGCAGCGTGCGCCGTTACACATGGAGGGGGCGCCTGCCCTATCGGCTCACGTTTGATATTTGCGTGATCCATGCCGAGCCGCTGACTGCCGTTGCGGGCATCGCGAGCGGCGATGTGGAAGGCCAGGGCCGCTGGTCCTTCACGACCGACGGCTCCGTGACGAGCGTACGCTTCGACTGGCAGATACGCACCACGCCCGTCTGGATGAACCTGCTGGCGCTGTTTGCGCGTCCCCTGATCAAGTGGAACCATGATGGCGTCATGCGGCGCGGCGGCGAAGCCTTGGCGCGCATGCTCAATGCCCGTCTGGTCGGCATCGCGCACGACTAATGGTCCGGCCAGCTTCCGGACACTTTTTTATTGGGCGAGCCGCGATGGCGCGCTGAGTTTGGCGTAATAAATCGCAGCGAAGAAAAACACCACCGACAGCGCCACTTCGGCGCCGGCCAGCCAGGCCGACAGGCCTTTGTCCGACCACGCGCGCACCACGCCTTCGGTGAAATAGGCCAGCACCAGCATCGGCGCCCACTGGTAGGTGTAGCGGCGGCCTTTCAGGATGCCCATCAGCGGCAGCAGCAGCAGCAGGGCCTTGAGCGCCAGCGATGAGCCGCCGGGGCGGATCGGCGCCAGCACTAGTTCCCACGCCAGGCACAGGAAAATCAGCGCGATCAGGCTTGCGCTCGCGGCGAGGTGCAGTGCTTTCATGCGGCCAGCTTCAGGGCGGTTTCGGCGAGCCGCTTGCCGAGCGCGATGCACAGCGTGCGTTCGTCGTCGGTGAGCGGCTTGTCGTCGTTTGCCCCGGCCCAGTGGCTGGCGCCGTAGGGGGTGCCGCCGCTCGCGGTGTGAGTGATTTCAGGCAGGGTGTAGGGCAGGCCGACGATCAGCATGCCATGGTGCAGCAGCGGCAGCATCATGCTGGTGAGGGTGGTTTCCTGGCCGCCGTGCAGGCTGGCGGTGGAGGTGAACACGGCGGCGGGCTTGCCGGCCAGGGTGCCTTTTGACCACAGCGCGCCGGTGGTGTCGACAAAATACTTCAGCGGTGCGGCCATGTTGCCGAAGCGGGTGGGCGAGCCGAGCACGAGGCCGGCGCACTGTTCGAGGTCGGCCAGTTCGACGTAGGGCGCGCCTTCGTCCGGCACCGGCGGCTCGGCCACCTCGGTGCGCGGCGCCACCGGCGGCACGGTGCGCACGCGGGCGGATGCGCCGGCCACCTGATGGATGCCGCGCGCAACCAGCTGCGCCATCTCGCGCACGCTGCCGCCGACGCTGTAATACAAAACAAGAATTTCGGTCATGGCTGCTCGCCTGCAAAAACGGTGAAATCGATCAAGTCGAAACTCGGCGTGTGCGCAAGGCGGCGGCCGAAGGTGAGGGTGTACTGGTGCGGCGGGTGCAAGACGTCAGCGTCCATGCCGATCTGGTACAGATAGCGCGGCAGCAGCAGGCGATCCTTCTGCTTCAGCGCGGCCAGACCCGGAACGAACAGCGCCGGTTCCGGGCTCGCCTTGCGGTGGCCGCGCAGGGGGCGCACCCACACCGGCTGGACCTGCGGCGACAGCCGCTCGACGCCGAGTTCGACCTGCCGCGTGTCGCGCATTCGGATCCAGCGGATCACGCCCAGCGACCACTCCGCCGCAGCGTCGGCACGCACTGCCAAGGGGTCGCCCACCTTCAGGTTCAGCGGGGCATCCGGTGTGCCGCTCAGGGCAAGGCCGGCCGCGCTGTCGTTGCTGACCGTCCACTGGGTGGCGTAGACAGCGACCGGCGCGGCAAACACCGGTTCGACGTCAGTGATCGCCAGGTTGTCTGCTTCATCCGGCTCGAGTCGGGCCGCTTGCGGCACAGGTTCCAGCAGCCGGTGGATGGCGCTTACGCCGGCCACTATCTGCACCATGCTGCCGGGGATGGCGTAACGCCGGAATGCGCGCTGCGTACCGGTGCCCCACTGTTTGAGCAGACGTTTGCACAGCGTCTGGCTGAGTTCGCTTTCCATCCCCGGCGGCAGGCCGATGCGGCGCGGCGTCTCGCCGGTACTCAGGCGAACTGTGGTGTCGTGCAGATGGTGACACAGCGCATCGGTGTCGAGCCAGAGGCCGCCCTGAGCCGGGCTGGCCGCGAAAGGGTTCGGCGGGGCACCGCCCTTGGCGTGGATCGGAAAACCGCGGTGGCCGGCTACCGGCGCGGTGGTCAGCACAGCAAGCGCGGCAAACTGATCCAGGTACAGCCGGGTGTGGACCAGTTCGGCATGGCTCATGTGCGGCGGGTCGGCCAGCGCGATCAGCAACGCCTGGCAATAGGCCAGGCTGGCCGGCGGCGCATCGTCCACCGCGTTGTCGGCCAGGTTCGAGGCCTGTGCGAAGGCGTGGATCTGGTGCATTTCCTGCCACAGGCCGGCGGGGAGCGGCGTGTAGGTCAGATGGCAGGCGGTCTGGATGTCGCGCAGCGCAGCCAGCAGCCGTGCGGTGACTTCGGCCGTGCGTTTGGGACTGGCGCGGCCGAAGCGCCGGCTGGCCAGCGCCAGCAGCACCTGTTTGTAGCCGATGCTGTGCTCGATCTGCAGTTCGCGCAGCAGCGTGCCAGTTTGCCGTTGCTGGGCGTGAGGCGGCACGCCGGATTCGGCGAGCAGCGTTTCCAGGCTGGCGACGGCGCGCGCAACCACTGGGCGGTATAGCGCCAGCAGCGCGTGGCGTTCGTCCGCACCCAGCGGATGACGATTGAGTGCATACAAGGCCATGACCAGCTGCTGGGCGGTGTCCGCCGGGCTGGCGAAGGGCAGGCGGTCTAGCCATTCCACGACCGCTTTCGGCCGGGTTTCAACCGTGTGCTGCAGCACCGGGTCGGTACCGGGGACATTGAGTGTGAGCATGGATTCAGTCGAACACGACCGTTTTGTTGGCGTACACCAGTACACGGTTGTCCAGGTGCCATTTCACCGCGCGCGACAGCACCACTTTTTCCAGATCCGCCCCCTTCTTGACCAGGTCGTCGAGGTTGTCGCGGTGCGAGATGCGCGCCACGTCCTGCTCGATGATGGGGCCGTCGTCCAGCGTTTCGGTGACGTAGTGCGCGGTCGCGCCGATCAGCTTGACGCCGCGTTCGAATGCCCGGTGATACGGCTTGGCGCCGTGAAACGCGGGCAGGAAGGAATGGTGAATGTTGATGATGCGGTTGGGGAAATGGCGGATGAAATCGGCTGACAGCACCTGCATGTAGCGCGCCAGCACGATGAAATCGATCTTCCGGTCGCGCAGGACTGCCAGCTGCGTCTGCTCGGCCTCGTGCTTGGCGTCCTTGTGCACCGTCAGGTGCTGGTAGGGCACGCGGTAGGCCTCGGCCAGCCAGCGCGTGTCTTCGTGGTTGCTGAGGATGATCGGCAGTTCGCAATGCAACTCGCCGCTCTGGTAGCGGTAGAGCAGGTCGGCCAGGCAGTGTTCAAACTTGGACACGAACAGCGCCATGCGCGGCTTGCGGCTCGATTCGGCGAGCCGCCAGGTCATGCCGAAGCGGGCGGCGATGGGGCCGAAGGCGGCGGCGAAGTCGGCCAGATCGAGGTTGAAATCCGCCAGCTCCCATTCCACCCGCATCAGGAACAGCTTCAGCTCGGCGTCCTGATGCTGGTCCGCGTGCAGGATGTTGGCATTGTGCAGCAGCAGAAAATCGGCAATGGCCGCGACCAGCCCCTTCTGGTCGGGACAGGAAATCAGCAGAACAGCGGTATGACGCATGGCGGCGCCCGGCAATCCGGGGTGGGGGTTTTTGCGTAATCATAACCAAAAATCCCCTGATCACCTTAAGGGGACCTGGAGGGCATCCGCCTTCGCGGCCCGGCGCGCAAAGATTCAGCAGGCTTTGCGCAGCGCACGCTGTATTCGCGCTTGCCAATAAACTGAATTTTCACGCATTCATCGGCCCGGCCGGGCGTTTCCTGGCGCCAGCCCGCATCCAGCCTGGCTGCTGTTCAAAGTTTAGGCATCCCGCTCGGCAAAAACTTTGATTTGTCATGGGTTTTTTTCGCGCGCAAAAAATGCTGCCCGGATATGCCGAATCCGGGTTGACATGTCGGGCCGTGCACCTAGAATTTGTACTTGGCTCCCACCCGAACCACAATATGTTGTGTATAAATCTGTTGGCGGGAGCTGGGAAAGCTGTGCATAAGGTGTGGATTTCGCGCTTGGACACAGCCGCCTGGTTTTTCGTCATCCCCACCAAGGAGCCCTGTAAATGTTGAACGTCGCCACCGAATCCGCCGCATCCCCCCCCGTCCCTCCGCTCGAAGCTGCCGAACCGGCGGTGATCGACACGCGCTACGCCGACTACAAGATTATCCGTCGCAACGGCGCGGTGGTCGGCTTTGCGCCCAACAAGATCGCCATTGCCGTGACCAAGGCCTTCATCGCGGTGCAGGGCGGGCAGGCAGCCGCTTCGGCGCGCATTCGCGAGCTGGTCGAAGCGATCACCGGCCAGGTGACGGCGGCGCTGCTGCGGCGCGCCCCCAACGGTGGCACCTTCCACATCGAAGACATCCAGGACCAGGTCGAACTGGCGCTAATGCGTTCGGGCGAGCACGAAGTCGCGCGCTCTTACGTGCTGTACCGCGAAAAGCGCACGCAGGAGCGCGCCTCGCAAAAAGCCGCCGGTGTGCCCGAAGCCACCCTGCACGTGATCGAGGACGGCCAGAAAAAGCCGCTCGACACCGCGCGCCTGAATGCACTGCTGGCCGATGCCTGCGCCGGTCTGGGCGACGGCGTGCGCGCCGAGCCGATCATGCACACCGTGCTGCGCGACCTTTACGACGGCGTGCCGATGGCCGAAGTCGAAAAGGCGCTGGTGCTGGCCGCGCGCTCGCTGATCGAGCAGGACCCGGCCTATTCGTTTGTCACCGCGCGCCTGCTGCTGAACTCGATCCGCCACGAAGTGCTGGGCGAAGCCGTGTTGCAGGCCGACATGGCCACGCGCTACGCCGAGTATTTCCCCGCCTACATCAAGAAAGGCATCGCCGCCGAGCTGCTCGACGAAAAGCTCGGCCAGTTCGATATCGCGCGTCTGGCCCGTGAGCTCGATTCCGGGCGCGACTACCAGTTCGGCTACCTCGGCCTGCAGACCCTGTACGACCGTTATTTCCTGCACATTGAAGAAAGCCGCATCGAACTGCCGCAGGCTTTCTTCATGCGCGTGGCGATGGGCCTGGCGATCAACGAAGTCGACCGCGAAGCGCGCGCCATCGAGTTCTACCAGGTGCTGTCCAGCTTCGACTTCATGTCGTCGACCCCGACCCTGTTCAACGCCGGCACCCGCCACAGCCAGCTGTCTTCCTGCTACCTGACCACCGTTACCGACGACCTCGACGGCATCTATCAGGCGATCAAGGAAAACGCCATGCTGCAGAAATACGCCGGCGGCCTGGGCAACGACTGGACTCCGGTGCGCGCCATGGGCGCCCGCATCAAGGGCACCAACGGCAAGTCGCAGGGTGTCGTGCCCTTCCTCAAGGTGGTCAACGACACCGCCGTCGCGGTCAACCAGGGCGGCAAGCGCAAGGGCGCGGTGTGCGCCTATCTGGAAACCTGGCACCTCGACATGGAAGAGTTCCTCGAGCTGCGCAAGAACACCGGTGATGATCGTCGTCGCACCCACGACATGAACACCGCTAACTGGATTCCCGACCTCTTCATGCAGCGCGTGATGGAAGGCGGCGACTGGACCCTGTTTTCGCCCAACGACGTGCCCGACCT
>JAUXVT010000030.1 GCA_030680405.1 Thiobacillus sp.
GGTGGAGACAACCAGCTGGTTGGCCTGACGCGCGTTCTCGGCGTTCTGCTTGACGGTGCTGGTCAGCTCTTCCATCGAGCTGGCAGTCTCTTCAAGCGAGGAGGCCTGCTCTTCGGTGCGGGAGGACAGGTCGGCGTTGCCGGTGGCAATCTGGTTCGACGCGGTGGCAACGCTGTCGGTGCCGGTGCGAACCTGACTGACGATCGTCACCAGGTTGTCGGTCATGTCCTTCAGCGCCTGCATCAACTGGCCGATTTCATCCTTCGAATGGATGTCGATGCGATGCGTCAGATCGCCTTCGGCAACCGCACGCGCAAGTTTTACGGCAGCATTCAGCGGGACGGTGATGGCGCGGATCAGGACAAAGCCGAGCCACGCGGCCAGACCCAGGCCAAGGGCAATCGCAGCGATGGCGATATTGCGGCTGTTCTCATAGCGGATATGTGCCTGTTCGAATTCCTGCTTGGCGACCGCACCCTGTAATTTGATCAGTTTAAACAGGGTGTCATGCGACGCAGTAAATTTGGGTCCGGCATCGCTGGTGGCATTTTCCTTGGCCGCATCAAAATCTGCATCCATCGCCAGTTTGAGGGTGACGTTGCGCGATGTCTGATAAATCTTCCATTGCGAGTTGAAATCATCAACCAGCGCCTTTTCATCCGGGGTCAGGAAAGTATTGGTGTATTTTTTCCATAGCTTGTCGATTTTCGCATCCAGCAAGAGCGTGTCTGCATTTGCGTTTTTAGCCACTTCGTTCGTACCCGCCCAGGGGGCGTTGGCAGCAATCACGGCGTTGGTACGAACACGGTTGGCCATATCAATGATCAGTCCCAGATCCATCAACGGAACGGTGCGATCCTCATACACGGTTTTCAGACCGGCTTCGGTTTTGCTCATGCCGCTGAGGCCAATGATGCCGATCACCAGCAGCAGGACCGACAAAAACGACAGGATGAAAACCAGTCTTACCTTGATGCTCAGGCTTTTAAACATTTCTACTCTCCGATTGCCTTGAATTAATTTTGTGTATTGGTTTAAACGGGTTTTCAGGCCGCGATTTTTTCAATCAGCCCCATTTCGCTGCTGGACATCAGCTTGTCGATATCCACCAGGATCAACATGCGCTCGTTGAGCGTGCCAAGGCCGATCAGATAATCGCTGTCGAAGGTCGTTCCCATTTCCGGCGCAGGCTTCACCTGGTCCGGCGACAGCGTGGTAACGTCGGATACGCTGTCCACCACCATGCCCACTACCCGTCCGGCAATGCTCAGGATGATGACCACGGTGAACTGGTCATAGGTAGGCGTGCCCAGGTTGAGCTTGATACGCATGTCGACGACCGGCACGATGATGCCGCGCAGATTGACCACGCCCTTGATGAAATCGGGCACATTGGCAATCCGGGTGACCGGCTCGTAGCCGCGAATCTCCTGCACCCGCAGGATGTCGATGCCGTACTCTTCCTTGCCCAGGGTGAAGGCCAGAAACTCTTTTCCGGCAACCTCTCCGGCTTCGGTTTGTGCTTGCCTCTGCGTGCTGTACGACATGGCTTTGATCCTTATCTGGCCTTAGGAAAAAACGGGGTCGGCGTTGAGTTGGCGGCTTGAGCGCAACAGCGCGGAAACATCAAGGATCAGCGAAACGCCGCCGTCTCCCAGAATGGTTGCGCCGGAAATGCCGGCCACCTTGCGGAAATTCGACTCGAGGTTTTTGACGACGACCTGCTGCTGTCCAACCAGGCCGTCGACCAGCAGGGCGGCTTTTTTGCCGTCGGCTTCGAGAATGACGACGATCCCTTGTGACGGGTCGGTGAAATTCGGTTCGATGGCAAAAATCTGATACAGCGGGATCAGCGGCAAATAATCCCCACGGATCTTGACCACCTGGCCCTGGCCGGCAATTTCCTTGACGTCTGCGGCCGCCGGCTGCAGCGATTCGATGACGTAGCCCAGCGGCAGGATGTACACCTCTTCGCCCACCTTGACCGACATGCCGTCGAGAATCGCCAGGGTCAGCGGCAGCGAGATGGCAATCGTGGTGCCGGCGCCCGGAACGGAACGGATGTCGACGGTGCCGCCCATCGCCGTGATGTTGCGCTTGACTACATCCATGCCCACGCCGCGTCCGGACACATCGGTAACGACTTCCGCGGTGGAAAAGCCGGGCGCAAAAATGAGTTGCCAGACATCGGCATCGGGCATCGTGTCCGATACCGGCAGGCCTTGTTGCTTCGCCTTGGCAAGAATCCGGTCGCGGCTCAGGCCGCCACCATCGTCACTCACCTCGATCACGATGTTGCCGCCCTGATGCGCGGCCGACAGAGTCAGCCTGCCGGTTTCGCTCTTGTTGCTGGCGCGGCGCTTCTCGGGCTTTTCAATGCCGTGGTCAACGCTATTGCGGACCAGGTGGGTCAGCGGATCGACAATGCGTTCGATCAGGCCCTTGTCGAGTTCGGTTGCCGCACCGCGCGTGACGAACTCGACTTTTTTGCCCAGCTTGCCGGCCAGATCGCGGACCATGCGCGGGAAGCGCGAGAACACATAATCCATCGGCATCATGCGGATCGACATGACCGCTTCCTGCAGGTCGCGCGTGTTCCGGGTCAGCTGGCCGACGCTGTTGAGCAGGCGTTCGTATTGGATCGGATCAAGCACGCTGATGCGCTGCTCGATCATGGCCTGGGTGATGACCAGCTCGCCGACCAAGTTAATCAGCTGGTCGACCTTTTCAATGCCGACACGGATCGACGATGACTCCTGGCTGGCGCCTTCCTTGTCGGTGGCACGGCGGCCAAAGTTCTTGGCTTCGGCAGCGGGCGCACCGGCGGTGACTGCCGCGGTCGTTGCAACGGCTGGCTGGCTGACGGCATCTGTTTTCTCCAGCTCGAAAATCCCGTAGCCGGGATCTTCGGCTGACGGTTTCGCCGCATCGGTGCCGGTTTGCGCCGCACCCGTAAAGGGTAGGCCGGTGGGTGCCCCGCTGCTCTGCAGCGACCCTTCCGCACCGCCATGGGTAATCTTGAGGTCGTCCGGGTCGAGCACGAACGAGCAGATTGCGACGATGCTGTCCTGGCTCTCAGGGGTGGTCAGGGTGAACACCACGCGCTTGTCGGCCAGACTCTCCTGGCTGATCGTCCCCAGCAAGCCCAGTTCTGCCGCCAGCGCGTCCACATCCCGCTGCGGCACGTCGGGCAGTTCGATGTGGAAACTGCAATTGCCGTCCGCATCCGCAACCGGCGCGGCTTCGAACCTGGCGGATTCGGGGACCGCCGCGGCGAGCGCCGGGGTATCCGCAGCCGAACCCAGCGACAGCGCCTTCAGCCGCTGGCACACGCTGCCAACCGCATTCTGGTCTACGCTCGAACCGTGATGGTGGCCATCCATTTGCATGGTCAGAACATCCTTGGACACCAGGAAGGCATCCACATGCTCGGGCGTCAGCGCCATCTCGCCCTTGCGGATGCGGTCGAGCAGCGACTCCAGCATGTGGGTGACTTCGGTGATATCGTTGAAAGCAAAGGTGGCGGCGCCGCCCTTAATGGAATGGGCTGCACGAAAGATCGCATTGAGATCCTCGCTATCCGGTGCGGACACGTCTAGAGCCAGCAACAGCTTCTCCATTTCGGCGAGCAGTTCATCCGCTTCGTCGAAAAACACCTGGTAGAACTGGCTCATATCAATTGTCATTTTTGAACTCCGTCATTTGCGTGCTGCATATTCGATTGCCGCATCCTCAGCCAATCAGTTTTTTCACCACTTCGGTCAGCCGCGCCGGATCAAAGGGCTTCACCAGCCAGCCATTGGCGCCTGCCGCACGGCCCATGGCCTTCATGTCGTCACCGGACTCGGTCGTTAACATGAGAATCGGCACGCTTTGGTAATTCTTCATAGCGCGCAGCGCCTTGATCAGACTCAGGCCGTCCATGCCCGGCATGTTCTGGTCGGTCAGCACCAGATCCACCTTGTGCTGCTTCGCCTTGTTCAGGCCATCCTGCCCGTCAACCGCCTCGATCACCCCATAGCCAGCGGCTTTCAGGCTGAAGGACAGCATCTGGCGCAGCGATCCCGAGTCATCCACTGCAAGTATTGTTTTACTCATTGTTGCTCCCGCTCTTTTCATGTTCGGACTGGTGCCCGGTGTTCCGTCATCTCAAAACAGCTCGATGTCGCCGCTTTCCATGTGCCGCTGATTCACCGTGCTGCGCACGCCGCCTGCCAGTTCGGTGCAGCACGTCCCCACCCGGTCGCTGATGTGGCTCAGCGTCGCCAGCAGGGCTTCATTGTTGCTTTCCGGCAGAACCGATCCGTTGGTGTCGAGTGCGCCAAACACGTCGCGCAGCCCGGCCAGGTGCTGCACCATGCGGCCGATCAGCTGGCTGGTCATGTCCTGAAACTGCAGGCCGGTCACCGCGGCGCCGACATGCTGGTTGATCTCGCCACGCAGCGCCTCGAAGTGCGCCGCATACTCGGGCGCCGGCATGCCGTCGGCCAGCAGACCATTCAAGGCTTTCTGCTGCAGGTCGACTGCGTGATGAATCGCCATGAAGCTCGCACACAGTTTTTTGATGGCCTCGTCCAGCAACACATCCATCTGCACCAGATCGCGCTCCACCTCGGCCAGATGCTGGTCGCCATGCTCCGACACCCCGGACAACAGATTCATCACCTGCGCGTTCAACCGCTCGCTCGACGACATGTCGTTGGCAATCATGGCGGGGCTCAGAGGAAGTTGAATAGCGACAGGCCCGAGATTGTCACGAAGGAGCGCTGCGCGGCTTCGAGCGTGATCTGCTGCTGCGAGAGCTGCGTCAGCGCCTGGGTGTAATCGAGATCCTGCAAGTCGGACAGTATCTGGCTGTACTGCAGGTTGCGATCCTCGCCCGCATTGTCGAGCGCATCGAGCTCCTGCAGGCGCGAGCCGACCGACGCGCGTATCGTGAGCACGTTGTCCAGGGCCAGGTCCACATCGCCGTTGGCGGTTGCCAGTCCCCCTGTCAGTGCCGTGGCGGCTGCAGCATCGACTACAGGCGTTTGCAGCAGGGTGATGAGATCGTTCAGCGTAGCAAATACATCCTGGCCGCCGCCCTGGAACACGGTCTGCCCCAGGCTGCTGGCCGCCATCTGGCGCGTGGCGTCGACCTGCATCAGCTGTTGGCCCTGGTCGCCGTCGTACTGCACCACGCCGGTAATCGCGTCTTTGGAAAACGCGGGTGCTGTGGTCTGGAACCCGGAAAACAGGTAGTTGCCCATTGCATCGCGGCTGTTGGCCAGCCCCAGCAGTTGTTCGAGGCGGCCACTCAATTCGGTTGCCAAAAAACCGCGTTCCGTATCGCTGAACGAGCCATTGCCTGCCGCGATGACGGTGGTTTTCACGTCCTGCAGCAGGGCCGTCACGCTCGACAGCATGTCCTCCACCGCGCCGAGCGCTCTTTTGGCATGCTGGCGGTTGACGCCGTACTGGGTGTTGAGCGACTGCGATTGCGTGACCTCGAGCGCACGCGCGGCAGCGACCGGATCGTCCGCCGGGGTGAGGATGCGGCGGCCAGTTCCAATTTGCTGCTGCGTCTTGACCAGGCCGGATTGCAGCTCGCCGATGCGGGTGGCGCCGGTTTCAAACAGGGTTTGGGTGCTGATGCGCATCATGTTTACCGTCCAAGAGATAACAGAACGTCGAACATCTGGCTGGCAATCTGCATGACCTTGCCGGCCGCCTGGTAGGCCTGCTGGTAGCGCAGCAGATTGGTCGCCTCTTCGTCGAGGTTGACGCCCGACTCGGTTTGCAGCGAGAGGGTCGCCTCGGCGAGCAGCATGCCCGCTGCGCTGCTGGTCACATCGATCTCGCGGGTCTTGTTGCCGATCTGGCTGACGATCTGTGAATAGGCGCCCTGATAGGTGGTGGTGCCGCCGTTCATGGTGTTGGTGGTTTGCAGCGCGCCCAGCAGCAAGGCATTTCGGTTGTCGCCCACGCCGCCGGTGTTGGCGTCGATGGTGAAGCTGTCGGGGGGAACCGGCGTTCCGCTGATCGTGGTGCTCCAGCCGTTATAGGTAATGGTTCCGCCGGGCGTATACGTTACCCCAGTCGGGTTTCCCGTCCCCGATCCCGTGACATCGAATGTCGTTGCGGAAGTAAACGTGATCGTGACGGGCTGCTGCAGATTGGCGTTGGGGGGCGGCGGCGTGTTTACGCTGCCCGCGCTGATGGCACCCGATCCGGTGTTGCCGGTTGCAACCGCAGTGCGGATCGGCGCGGCGGCCGCGATCAGCTTGGGATCGGTGATCGCCACGGAAAAGCCGGATGCCCCAGCCTGGGTGGTGGGGATGACGAAGAAATCGCCGCCGAGGGTGCCATTGATATCTTGCCCCAGGCGATGCTGGGCGTTGAAGGTGGTCGCGAGATCGATGGCAAGGGTATCGAGCGCAGCCTGCGCCGGCTCCAGCGACTGGCTGCGGAATTCCATCAGCCCGCCCAGCTTGCCGCCGGCGATGCTTGACTCGCCCACAATAACGGGGCCACTGGCCGTCTGGTAGGCCACCTCGATTTTTTCGGGGTCGGTGAGCGAAGCCATCGTGGTGAGCGAGGAAGTTGTCACCCCGACCACCAGCGGCTGGCCATTGCCGATGAAAACGTTGTAGCCGCCGTCGCCCTGCTTGACGACCGTCGCCCTGATTTCCTTGTTCAGGTCGAGAATCAGCTGGTCACGCTGGTCGAGCAGGTCGTTGGCGGGCTGGCCATTCGCGCCCTGGGCGCGGCCGATGGCATCGTTCAGCTGCGCAACCTGCTTCGCATAGCTGTTGATGACGCTGACGCTCGATGTGATCTGGCTGTTGACGCCCTGCTCGATCTCGTCGAGCCGTCCGGCCAGGCTCTGAAAACGCGCAGCCAGCGTCTCGGCTGACGCCAGCGCGGCCTGACGCGCCGGAATCGACGCGGGATTCGAGGACAACTCCTGGATGCCGCTGAAAAAGCCCTGCAAGGCAGGCGACAACCCGGAAGCGGGGTCGGCCAGCATGTTGTCGATCTGCTTGATCTGGGCGTAATGGCTATCGAGTCCGCTTTTCGTGGTCTGCGCGGTGCGCACCTGGCTGCCGAGGAACTCGCTGTAAATGCGCTTGACCGTGGCGATCTCGGTGCCCTGCCCCATGAAGCCAAAGCCGTAATTCTGCGGCTGGGCTGCGCCCTGCACCACGACCTGGCGGCTGAAGCCCGGCGTTGCGGCATTCGCGATATTGTGGCCGGTCGTGCTGAGCCCCACCTGCGCGGCAGCGAGGGCGCTCTGACCGATGCTGAGAATACTGGTTGCCATTTATCTATGCACGGGTGGGTTTCGGGAAAGGGTGATCACTACGTTCAATAGGTGAATCGGTGGGATCGCCGGATTCTTGAGCCAACCTGGGTCAGGCCCGGTCAAATTGTCTAATCACGCTCATCAGCTTCTGGGCGTATTTCGGGTCGGTGGCATAGCCGGCCTGCTGCAGGCCCTGGGCGAAGCCGACGGCATCCTGTCCCTGCGCGATCACGTTCTGGTAGCGCGCGTTGCCGCGCAGCAGGTTGGCGTAGTCCCGGAAGGAATCAGCGTAGGAGTCGTAGGCGCGGAAGCTTTCCACCTGCTTCTGCGGCTTGCCGTTGACGTATTCGGTGGTGACGATGTCGACCGTATTGCCTTTCCAGCTGGCGCCGGCCTTGATGCCGAACAGGTTGTGGCTGTTCTGGCCGTCGGCCCCGCGGATTTCAGCCTTGCCCCAGCCGGTTTCCAGCGCCGCCTGCCCCAGCATGAAGCGGGCGGGAATGCCGGTGCTGGCGCTCGCCGCCTGGGCGTGCGGCAGCAGGCGCTGCACAAAGGCCTCGACGTGCGCCGGGGAATCCCCGCTGCGAGCGGGGGTTGCCGGCAGCGGCTGCGCCGTCACCTGGCCCGGCGCATACGATTCCACACGCGCTTCAGCGCGTAGTGGATCGGAGTCCCCTTGTGGGGCATTCAATGGAAAGCCTTGCGAAGCCTCTAACGGAAAACCCTGCGCGGCGGCCTCGGCGCCAGGCGCTATGCCCTCGCCCGGAGGGGGCACATTCAGCGCGCTGGAGAGCTGGCGCACCATCACCTCGGCCAGGCCGATGCCGCGGCTGGCCATGCGCTGCGTCAGCTGCTGGTCGAGCATCGAGGTGTACATGCGGGTCTGTTCGCTGTCGAACATGCCGTCCTGCGGGGTGGCCTCGCGCATGCTTTTCATCAGCATGTTCATGAACACCGCCTCGAATTGCTGCGCCGCCTGCTTCAGCGCCTCGGGTGAGGATTGTTTGGCGTCGAGCTTGAGCTGGTTGACGCCCTGGACGTCGAGCGCGAACTTGGAGGTGAGGTCGGCGCTGCCAATACCATTCATTTAGATGACCTCCAGCTCGGCACGCAACGCGCCGGACGCCTTCAGGGCCTGCAGGATCGCAAGCAGATCCTGCGGCGTGGCGCCGATGGAATTGAGCGCCTTCACCACGTCGGAGAGCGAAGCGCTGCCCTTGAGCAGCATGACTTCGCCCGGCTGCTGGCGGATTTCGATCTGCGACTGCGCGGTGACCACCGTTTGGCCTTTGGAGAACGGCGCCGGCTGGCTGATGACCGGCTCGGTGCTGATGATCACCGACAGGTTGCCGTGCGACACCGCGCTGGGATCGAGCATGACGGCCCGGTTCATCACCACCGAACCGGTACGGGCGTTGATGATGACCAAGGCCCGTGCCTGCGCCGGGCTGACGTCGAGGCTTTCGATCGCGCCCAGAAAAGCGACCCGCTCGCTTTCACCGACCGGCGTCTTCACCTGGATCACGCGGCTGTTGAGGGCGCGCGCGGTGTCCTTGCCGAAGCGCGCATTCACCACCTCGACCACGCGGCTTGCGGTGGTGAAGTCACTTTGCCGCAATTCCAGATTGATGCTGCCGGTTTCGCCCAGCACGGTGGCGATGCTGCGTTCGACCGTCGCGCCGGAGGGAATGCGGCCCACGCTCAGATGGTTGATCTGCGCCGAACTGCCGTTGGCCGACGCGCCGGCGCCGCTGACCACCATGTTGCCCTGCGCCATCGCGTAGATCAGCCCGTCGGCGCCTTTCAGCGGCGTCATCACCAGGGTGCCGCCGCGCAGGCTCTTGGCATTGCCGATCGACGACACCGTGATGTCGATGCCCTGCCCGGCCTGGGAAAATGGCGGCAGATCGGCCGTCACCATCACCGCCGCGACGTTCTTCAACTGCATGTTGACGCCGGGCGGAAGGTTGACGCCCATTTGCGTCAGCATGTTGATGATGCTCTGGGTGGTGAATGGCGTTTGTGTGGTCTGGTCGCCGCTGCCGTCCAGGCCCACCACCAGGCCGTAGCCCACCAGCTGGTTGATGCGCACGCCCTGAATGGCGGCGATGTCCTTGATGCGCTCGGCATGCACGACGCCGCCCAGCGCGAGCGCGGCCAGCAGAAACAGACGTTGAATGTGCATGGTGACCACCGTTTATCCTAAAAAAAGCAGTTGAACCACAGAAGCACAAAGACACGGAGAAACCTGTTAAATCCATGGGTTGCATTGGGCCTGGCTTTCACCCGATGGGTGATCGCGCGGGGTGCCGCAATGTTTTGTGTTTCCTCTGTGTCTCCGTGCCTCTGTGGTAAAAAGTTCGGGTTTATAAAGGAATGAAGCTGAGGAAAAACCGCCCCAGCCATCCCGCCACTTCGGCCGTGTCGAACTTGGCGCTGGTGCGGTATTCGAGGCGCGCGTCCGCCACCTTGGCCGACGACACGGTATTGCCCGCCTGGATGGTGTCGGGCTGCACCACACCCGACAGGCGGATGTATTCGGTGCCCTTGTCGAGCGCAATCTGCTTTTCGCCGGCGACGATCAGGTTGCCGTTGGGCAGCACTTCGATCACCGTGACGGTGACGTTGCCGCTGAAGCTGTTGCTGGAATTGAGCGCCGACTTGTCGGCGTACTGGCTCGACGACTCGGCGTTCACCCCCAGCTTCTGCAACGTCTTCAGCGACAGACCCGCGACGGCGCTGATCGACGAATCGACCTCGCCGTTTTTCGACGCATTGGACGACGCCTCCTTGCCGGCCTGGGTCTTTTCGTTGATGACGATGGTCAGCACGTCGCCGACGTGGCGCGCGCGCCGGTCTTCGAACAGCGGGCGGTAGGCGGTCGCCTGATAGATGGCGCCATTGCTGGCCACCTGGGTGGGCTGCGCCTGCGGACGCGCGGTGGTCGGCTGCCCCACGATGGACGTCGGCGTGGTGCCGCAACCCGCCAGCCCCAGCAGCAGACCAAACACGCCAAGTGAACGCAAGGTATTCATGGTCAGGCTCACAGCTGGGTCAGACGCTGCAGCATCTGGTCGGATGTCTGGATGGCCTTGCTGTTGATTTCATACGCACGCTGGGTCTGGATCATGTTGACCAGTTCTTCCACCACGTTGACGTTCGAGGTTTCGACGTAGCCCTGATTCAGCAGGCCGGCGCCGTTGCTGCCGGGTGCGTTGGAACTCGGCGTGCCGGATGCGGCGGTTTCGCCGTAGAGGTTCTCGCCCAGGCTCTGCAGGCCGGCCGGGTTGACGAACATCGCCAGCTGCAGCGTGCCGATGGTCACCGGGGTGGCCGATCCAGGCTGCGTGATCGACACCGTGCCGTCGCGCGCGATGGTCAGGCTTTGCGTGTCGGCCGGAATGGTGATGGCAGGCTGCACCGCGTAACCGCTGGACGTGACCAGCTGGCCGTTGGCGTCGGCCTGGAACGAGCCGTCGCGGCTGTAGGACGTGGTGCCGTCTGGCATCAGCACCTGAAAGAAGCCATTGCCCTGAATCGCCACATCCTTGGCGTTGCCGGTCTGCTGTAAATTTCCTTGAGTGAAGATGCGCTCGGTGGCCACCGGTTTCACCCCGGTGCCGATCTGCAGGCCGGACGGCAGTTGCGTCTGCTCGGACGACTGCGCGCCGGGCTGGCGGATGGTCTGGTACAGCAGGTCCTCGAACACCGCACGCGAGCGCTTGAAGCCGCTTGTGCTGACGTTGGCGAGGTTGTTGGAAATCACGTCCATCTGCGTCTGCTGCGCATCCAGACCGGTTTTGGCAATCCATAGTGAGCGAATCATGTCGGCTCCTTTTTAAAATCTGTTTATTTCATCCGCGAAGGACGCGAAGAAAGTTCAAGGGTTTTATTCGCGCCCCTTCGCGTCCTTCGCGGATAAAAAATCAACTCATGCTCAGCAGCTGCGCTGCCTTGCTGTCGTTGTTCTCGGCGTGCTGCAGCAATTTCATCTGCATGTCGAACTGGCGCGCCAGCGAAATCATGTTGACCATCTCGTCGACGACGTTGACGTTGCTCGACTCCAGCGCGCCGCTGATCACGGTCACGCCGGGATCGGCATCAGCCGCATTGCCGTCCTTCAGGCGAAACAGGCCGTCGTCGCCACGCACCAGATCGGTGTCCGCCGGGTTCACCAGCTTCATGCGCCCAACCGAGGTCAGCCCGGTGGCGGCGGAGCCGTCTGGCACCAGCGAAATCGTGCCGTCTTTGGCCACCGCGATGTTGCGGCCGGGCGGAATCGACAGCGGGCCGCCGTCGCCCAGCACGGTGAGCCCGCTGCCCGTCAGCAGCACGCCGTTCTCGTCCAGCTTCAGGCTGCCGTTGCGGGTGTAGGCCTCGGTGCCGTCTGCGGATTGCACCGCAATCCAGCCGTCGCCCTGCACCGCCACATCGAGCTCGCGCCCGGTCTGCTGGATCGCGCCTCCGCGGAAATCGCTGCCAGTGGTGGAATCCACCACAAAGGCGCGGGTGGGCAGGATCGCGCCCTGCACCGGCACCGCGCGGAACTGGTCGATCTGCCCGCGGAAGCCGGTGGTGGTTGCATTCGCCAGGTTGTGCGAAGTGGTCGCCTGCTGTTCCAGGATGTGCTTCGCGCCGGACATGGCGGTGTAGATGAGACGGTCCATGCGGGCTCCCTATCCGTTCAATCCATCAACGCAGGTTGACCAGGGTTTGCATCACCGCATCCTGGGCCTTGATGGTCTGCGCGTTGGCCTGATACACCCGCTGGGCGGTGATCATGTTGACCAGCTCGGCGGTGAGGTCGACGTTGGAATCCTCCACCGCCGATGACTGCAGCACGCCCAGACTGCCTGAACTCGGGATGCCGATCAGCGGATTGCCCGAGGTCGAGGTCTCAGCCCACATGTTGTTGCCCAGCTGCTGCAGGCCATTGGGGTTGGCAAAATTGGCCAGCACCACCTGGCCCAGCACCTCCGACTGGCCGTTGGTATAACGGCCCAGAACCATGCCGTCGGCGCCGATGCTGAAGCCGGCCAGCCGCCCCGAGGTATATCCGTCCTGGCTCAGCGTGTTGACGCTGAACGCGGAGCCGAACTGGGTGGTGCCGGAGAAGTCGAACGTAACGTCGAATGGGGTCGTGGCGCTCGACGCGGTCGCCGGCACGGCGACGGGGGTCGCAAGCGGCATCGCCGTCATCAGTATCCCGCTCGTGTCGAAGTCCAAGGTGGCGACCGGGGCCGCACCAATCTGCGTTCCGTCACTGGCCGCGTAGACTTCCCATTCGCCGGGGTTTGCCGTTTTGACGTAGAACGTTTGCAGCGTCTGGGAATTGCCCAGGCTGTCATAGACCGAAACGGCAGTCGAATGATTGAAGGTGTCCGGGTTGGCCATGTCGAAGGGGGTTGTCGCCGGAACCGCGCTGCCGGAATCCAGATTGAGCACGGCATTCACTCCGGTCGTGATCTGCGGCATCAAGTCGGCGGTGTTGATGCTCAAGGACGTCGGCGCACCGGTCAACAGCGCACCGCTGGCATTCGCCGTATAGCCGGTCAGCTTGGCGCCGGTCGGGCTGACGATGAAGCCCATGCGGTCGAGCTGGAACTGGCCGTTGCGCTGGTAGGTAACTTCGCCGTTGTTGTCCATACGGAAGAAGCCGCCACCGTTGATGGCCATGTCCAGCGGGTTGTTGGTCGCCGTGATGTTGCCCTGGGTGAACTGCTGGGCCACTTGTGCAACCTTGGTGCCGATGCCGACGCCAGATCCGCCGGAACCCGTGAGCGAGTTGGCATAGACGTCGGCAAACTGTGCCTGCGACTGCTTGAACCCCACCGTGCTGGAGTTGGCGACGTTGTTACCGATGACATCCAGATTCTTTGCGGCGGCATTGAGGCCGCTCAAGCCTTGCTGAAAACTCATGTTCTGCTCCTTGTGATGATTGCGACGGGTTTAGCCTTCAGGTTCACGCTGCCATGCTCAAAAAATCTGCCGGATATCGGAATAACTCACGCTCTCGTTACCCGCCAGGTTCAACTGCACGCCCTGGCTGCCCTGCGAGACGCTATTGACCAGCCCCAGATGCAGGGCGGTGCTGCTGACCTGCTGGCCGCCCTGGACGGCATTGATTTTGAAGTGGTAGGCACCCTCCGGTGCGGCTGCCCCGCTGCTGGTCAGTCCATCCCAGGCCAGCACGTTGATCCCGTCTTCACGCGGGCCCAGTTCGAGGCTGCGCACCACGCCGCCGCCGGCGTCGAAAATATCGACCGTCACCTGGTCGGCCGGACGCGACAATTCAAAGCCGATGACATCTTCAAGCTGGGCCGGGCTGATGCTGTCGCCCGGCACCAGCACACCGCGTCCGATCAGGTTGGCGGCCTGCGCCATCTGGTTGGCACCCATACTGGCGGCCAGCGCCTGCAGGCTGCTGTTCATGTTCTCAATGCCCTGCACGGTGGAAAGCTGGGCCAGCTGGCTGGTCACCTGGGCGTTGTCGAGCGGATTCAGCGGATCCTGGTTCTTCATCTGCGCAACCAGCAGGCTCAGGAAACGGTCCTGCGTTTCTTCCGCGCCGTTCTTGGCTGCCTTGGTCGCGCCGGCGCCGAACAGGCTGCTGACATTGCTTGCGTCTTGTACCGTACTCATGGCGTGTCCTTAATTACTGATTCAGGCTGATCATTGACCCAGGCTCAGGGTCTTGAGCAGCAGGGTTTTGGTGGTGTTCATCATTTCCACGTTGGACTGATACGAACGCGAGGCGGAAATCATGTTGACCATTTCTTCCACCACATTGACGTTGGGCATGGTCACGTAGCCCTTGTCGTCGGCGAGCGGATTCTTCGGGTCGTACAGCATCTTCATCGGCGACGGATCATCGATCACCGCGGCCACGTTGACGCCGGTTGCGCCGTTTTCGCCCACTGGCGTGGCGGCAAACACCACCTGCTTGGCCTTGTAGGCTTCGCCATTGGCGCTGACGGCGCTGTCGGCGTTGGCCAGATTGCTGGCGACGGCATTCAGCCGCTGCGACTGGGCATTCATGGCCGATCCGGCCACGCTGAAAATATCGAATAGAGACATGCGCTAGACTCCTTATTCCTGCCTTATCCCTGAATAACGGCCAGCATGCCTTTGATCTGCTGGCTGATCCGGGTCAGGTTGAATTCATAATGAATGGCGTTGTCGGCGAACGCGGCACGCTCGGCGTCCATGTCCACCGTGTTGCCGTCGACGCTGCCCTGCGCCGGGGTGCGATACAGCAGCCCCGCGTCGGCGGCCAGGCCGGGGTTTCCAGCCAGGTGCCCCGGCGTCGTGGTCGCCAGTGCAACGCCGCCGGTGGTGCCTGTACCCTTGAGCGCGCCCTGCAGGGCTGTCTTGAAATCCAGGTCGCGCGCCTTGTAATTCGGCGTGTCGGCGTTGGCGATATTGGACGCCAGCACCTGCTGGCGCTGGTCGCGAACGCGCAGCGCCTGGGTGTGAAAGCTCAGCATGTCATCCAGCCGGTTCAGCATGGTCGTCACCTCGTTACTTTGCTGCGTGTGCCGCAAAGCCTTTTTGCGATGACTGCATCCTAGACACGCGCCTGTCCATCCAATCGCACGATAAGCGGCAGAAAGCCCGCTCATTTCGCCGTTTAAGATGGCGCGCCGCTTCCTACAATGGCGCAGTGTGAGAAGCCGAGTCGAGGAGTCGCAGATGGCAGTAAAACCACCCCAAGCAGGCAGACGAGCCCAGCGGATATGGCTGGCCGCCGCCTGCCTGTGCGTGTCGGCCGTCACCCACGCGGCGGATCAGCAAGACCCGGCCGCACTGCAGTCGCACGCCGAGCGCTTCCTGCAAACGCAAACCGGCGGCCTGCCGGGCACGGTGTCGATCCAGGTCAAGCCGCCGCGCAGCGCGCTGCCGGCCTGTGCTGCACTCGATGCCTTCCAGCCTGCGGGCAGCCGCAGCATCGGCAAGATCAGCGTGGGGGTACGCTGCCTGGCGCCGACCCCATGGACGGTCTACCTGCCCGCCCAGGTGCGCGTGATCGGAACCTATGCCGTGACCCGCCAGCCGCTGCCCGCCAACCACGTCCTGACAGCTGCCGACATCACCCTGCGCGAGGGCGACCTCGGCAGCCTGCCCGCCGACGTCGTCACCGATACCGATGCGATGCTGGGGTATCGCGCGGTTTCCGGGCTGGCCGCGGGCGCGCCGCTGCGCAGTGCGCTGTTGCGGCCGCCGCTAGCGGTGCAGCAGGGGCAGACCACCCGCCTGGTGATGAGTGGCCCGGGCTTTTCCGTCCAGAGTGAAGGCCAGGCGCTGGCCAATGCCAGCCGCGGCGACCGGGTGCGGGTGAAAACCCGTTCCGGCCAGGTGATCAGTGGTGTTGCGCACGACGGCCAGCAGGTGATAGTCGCCTTTTAAGGTGCCGCCGCTTCAGGATGTGTATAAATTGACGTTACTGATCTAGGTTTAAAGACGTCATCACCGTTCTGCCCGACCAGACACAGGAAGCTGCCATGAAAATTGATCCCGGACTGAAGCAGGTTACGCTGCCCCTCTCCGCAGAAAACCGCCCCGCCCAGCCGCAGGCGAACAAGCGCACCGACACCGGGCAGACCGATGTCACCCTGAGCCCGCGCGCTGCCGAACTCAAGCAGCTGGAAACCCAGCTTGCGTCGATTCCGGTCGTCGACCGGGCGCGCGTGGACAGCATCAAGCAAGCCATCGCCAGCGGCCAGTACACCATCAATACCGAAAATATCGCCGAAAGCTTGATCGACTCGGTGAAGGAAATGCTCCATGTCGCCAAGTGAGTCTTCGCACGACAGCCCAGCCCTGCCTGCCAGGCTGAAGGTGGAAAACGCCGCGTGGCAGGCCTTGCTGCAGGTGCTGCAGGAAGAGGAACAGGCACTGATCGCGGGCGACGCCGACCGCCTGGCGCTGCTGAACACCGCCAAACTGACGCAGCTGCAGACCGTGAGCGACCATGCACGAAGCCGTCATGCCGATCTGCTGGCCGCCGGTCACACGCCCGACCACGCCGGCATGGCCGCCTGGCTGGCGCAGCATGGCCAGGCCGAACAGCGCGCCCGCTGGCAGCAGCTGTGCGAAATGGAACAAGCAGCTCAGGCGATGAACCAGCGCATCGGCTCGCTGATCGAGCTGCGCCTGAACTCCACCCGGCAGGCGCTCAATGTGCTGATCCACAGCGCAACCAGCCAGGGCGGCCTGTACGACCATGCCGGCCTCGCGGTCGCCGTCCACAAAGGCAAACCGCTCACCGCCGCCTGAGGCGTATTGGCTCGCCTTATCCTGTAAAGCGTCCCGGCGCGATCGCCCGCATCAACTCGGCCTCCAGCGGCGACGGCTGCCGGGTGATCTGGTCGGCCAGCGCCTCGCCCAGCAAGCCCGCCCACACCACGCCGCGCGAGGCATAGCCCGCCGCCACATACAATCCCGCTTGTCCGTCGACTGCGCCCACAATCGGCAGCCGGTCCGGCAGGGTGGCGCGCAGCGAGGCGCGGCCACTCACCGCCGCCATCGCAAAACGTTCACCCGCCCCCGGCAGGATCGCCTCCAGCCGCGCCAGATTGGCAAGATCGCTGGCCGTGCGCGGCGCGGTGTCGTCGTCATCGTGCTCGTAGGTGGCGCCGACCAGGAGTTGGCCCGCGCCCGGCGCCACATAGCCTTCACGCGCAATCACCCGCTGGATTTCCGGCAGGCAGCCGGGCGGCAACTGCGTGATCTGCCCGCGCACGGTATTGAGCGGCCACGCCTGATCGGGTACCAGATTGAGGGCATCGCGCGCGTTCGCCAGCACCACGGCATCGGCATCGGCCAGCACGGCACCGTTACTGTCCAGCACCCGCCAGCTCGTTGCAACGGCTTGCACGCATGCCACGGCGCAGCCGGTCCTTAACTGGATCGCAGGATGATCGAGCCAGGCGCGACACAAACGCCCCGGCACCACCCAACCCGCCGTCGGGTAAAACACGCCGGGCGCTGCGACCGGCCAGTTGGCCAGTTCGCGTGCTTCGCCCAGTTCCACCCAGCGCGCGTAATCGGCAGGCGGGGCGGTGTCGGCCAGCGCCTGTTGCTGCTTCGCTGCGGCGTCCGCATCCCTGGCCAGATGCAGCACGCCGCAGCGCGACCATTCGATTCCTTCCAGCGCCGCCCACGCGCGCAGGTCATGCTGAAACGCCGCGCGCGTCAGGCGGCTGGCACGATTGTCGTCGCGTGAGATCACCGGCCGGAAAACCGCCACCGGATTGCCCGAGGCTGCCTGCGCCGGCGAATCGGCCCTCTCCAGCACGGTGACCGCAATGCCCCGCTGCGCCAGCGCATGCGCTGTTGCGGCGCCCGCCACGCCGGCGCCGATGACGGCGACATGCTGCGGCACGGCGGATTCAACCCAGCTGGACTTGCCCTCGAAACGTGCGCTCAGGCAATGCCGCTTGCGGCCAAAGCCGGCGCGCTTTTCACAGACAAAGCCTGCCTGCGTCAAACCCTGCCGCACCTGAGACGCCACCGTGTAGGTCGCTGCCATCGCACCGGGTTTCGCCAACCGGGCCAACTCGGAAAACAGTTTGGGCTGCCACAGGTCGGCATTGCAGTCGGGCGAGAAGCCGTCCAGATAGAAAGCATCCACGCCGGCCAGCACCTGCGGAAGACAATCTGCGGCATCGCCCAGCATCAGGGTAAGTTGCACCCGGTCGCCGTCGAGCGCGATGCGGTGAAACCCCGGCGTCAGCGTCGGCCAGATCGCCATCAGTTCACTGGAAAGCGCGGAGAATTCCGGCCACAGCGCATGCAGGTGCGCCAGATCGTCGGCCCGAAACGGATGTTTCTCGACCGACAGAAAATGCAGCCGCGCTGGACGCGCCGGATCGGCCCGCCAAGCCGCCCAGGTCGTCAAAAAATTCAGCCCGGTGCCGAAGCCGGTTTCCAGCATGACGAAGCTTGCGCGATGCGCCCAGGCCGCAGGCAAGCCGCAGCCCTGCAGATACACATGGCGCGCCTGCCCCGCGCCGCCGTCGGCGGAATGGTAGATGTCGCCGTAGGCGGCTGAATACGGCACGCCGTCCTTGAACTCGAGACTGGCGGGGACGATGGTTTTAAGCATGACCGAATGTTACATTGGGCCGGTTCACTGCCGCCTCACCCAATCATGTTCAAACCCAAAACCTGGCTGCGTCTTGTTGTCGTCGTATTGATAGGGGCTGCGCTGGTCTATTCAGGCTGGCGCTTCACCCGACCGGCACCGCCCGAAGTCGAGCTGGCCACGATAGCGCGTGGCACCGTGGAAGCCACCGTGGTTAACACCCGCGCCGGCACGGTCAAGGCCTGCCGCCGCGCCAAGCTGGCCCCGGGGGCGGGCGGACAGATCGTCAAGCTGTGGGTGAAGGAAGGCGACCGCGTGAAGGCGGGGCAGCCGCTGCTGGAGTTGTGGAACCACGACCTCGCCGCGCAACGCGAGCTCGCCACCCGTCAGTTGACCACCAGCGAGGAACGCCGCCGCGAAGCCTGTATCATGGCTGCCAACGCGCGACGCGACGCCGGTCGCACCCAGCAGCTCGCCGCGCGCGGCTTTGTCAGCCCGCAGGGCGGCGAGAATGCCCGCGCCGAAGCGCGCGCCCGCCAAGCCAGCTGTGATGCGCTCGCCGCCGACGTCAAGCGTGCGCAGGCGCAGATTCGCGTCACCGTCGCCGGGCTGGAGCGCACCACGCTGACCGCGCCGTTTGCCGGCATCGTGGCGCAAGTCACCGGCGAAGTCGGCGAGTACACCACGCCCTCGCCGCCCGGCATCCCCACCCCGCCGGCGGTCGATCTGATCGACGACACCTGCCTGTATGTGAGCGCGCCGATGGATGAAGTCGACGCGCCCAAGCTCAAGTCTGGCCAGCCCGCGCGCATCACCCTCGACGCCCTGCCCGGCCAGATATTCCCCGGCCGCGTGCGACGTATAGCTCCCTATGTCACCGAGGTGGAGAAGCAGGCGCGCACGGTCGATGTCGAGGTCGATTTCGACACGCCGCCGGAGCGGGTTCTGCTGGTGGGCTACAGCGCCGATGTCGAAGCCATTATCGAACGCCGCGCCAACGTGCTGCGCGTGCCCACCCAAGCAATCCAGCAGGACGGCACGGTGCTGGTACTGGGCAAGGACGACAAGCTGGAAGCGCGCAGCCTGAAGACGGGGCTGGCCAACTGGGCGTTCACGGAAATCGTCAGCGGCCTCAACGCCGGCGACCGGGTGCTGCTGTCCTTCGATCAGGAGGACGTGAAGGCGGGCGTGAAAGTCAAACCCAAAGTCGCACCATGATCCGCCTCTCCGCGATCACGCGCGTGTTCCACATGGGCGACCAGGAAGTACGCGCGCTCAACGGCATTACCGTCGACATCGCGTCGGGCGAATACGTGTCCATCATGGGCCCGTCCGGTTCCGGCAAGTCCACCCTGCTGAATGTCATCGGCCTGCTCGACCGTCCCGACAGCGGACGCTACGAGCTGGATGGCATCGACGTCACCACGCTGTCCGAACCCGAACAGGCGCAGGTGCGGCGCAACAAAATCGGCTTCGTGTTCCAGGCGTTTCACCTGGTGCCGCGCCTGACCGCAGCGGAGAACATCGAGCTGCCGCTGATCCTGGAAGGCCTCGCTCCGGCCGAACGCAAGTCGCGGGTCGACGCCGCCCTCGATGCCTTCGATCTGCGCGACCGCGCCCGTCATCGGCCGGCCGAACTGTCCGGGGGCCAGCGCCAGCGCGTGGCGATTGCGCGCGCCACCATCCTGCGGCCGACCGCCCTGCTGGCGGACGAGCCGACCGGCAACCTCGATCACCGCACCGGCGCCGAAGTCATGGCGCTGCTGGAAGGCTTGCACCATGCCGGCACCTCGCTGATCGTCGTCACCCATGACCGCGAACTCGGTGCGCGCGCGCATCGCCACATTGCCATGCGCGATGGCGAAATCGTCGCCGACGAAAAATGAATTTGCGCGACACGCTAATACTGTCTTTCTCAACGGTGGCGAGCTACCGCACCCGTTCCCTGCTCATCGTGCTGGCGATGGCGCTGGGGGTGGCGGCGGTGGTGGTACTGACCGCGCTGGGTGACGGCGCGCGGCGCTATGTGGTGGGGCAGTTTTCCTCGCTTGGCACCAATCTGGTCATCGTCCTGCCGGGCCGCGCCGAAACCTCAGGCGGGTTTCCCGGTGCGGCGCTCGGGCAGACGCCGCGCGACCTGACCCTGGAAGACGCCCGCTTTATCGGCCATCTGCCGCAGGTCCGGCGCCTGGCGCCGCTCAACGTGGGCGTGGCCGAACTCACGGCCGGCGGGCTCTTGCGCGAGGTGACGGTGCTCGGCAGCACGTCCGAGCTGCTGCCGATCCGGCACATGAAGCTGTCGCAGGGCAGCTTTCTCGCAAACGGCTCGGAGCGCAGTGCGCAGATCGTGCTGGGCAGCCAGCTTGCCCACGAATTCTTTCCCGACGGCAAGGTCATCGGCCAGCGCATCCGCCTGGGCGACAGCCGCTTTCTGGTGTCGGGCGTGCTGGCCGTCCAGGGCGAGTCGATGGGCTTCAACTCGGACGAGATCGCCATCATCCCGATCGATTACGCCCAGGAACTGTTCAACACCTCCACCCTGTTCCGCATCCTGGTCGAGGCACGCAGCCGCAACGACATCGAGCCGGCCAAGGCCGCGATCCACCACGCCCTGAAACTGCGCCACGACGGCGAGGACGACGTCACCGTCATCACCCAGGACGCGGTGCTCGTCACCTTCGACCGCATCCTGCGTGCACTGACGCTGGGGGTGGCTGGCATCGCCGCGATCAGCCTGGCAGTGGCCGGCATTCTGGTGATGAACGTGATGCTGGTGGCGGTGGCCCAGCGCACGTCGGAAATCGGCCTGCTGAAGGCCATCGGCGCACCCGCCGCCGATATCCGCCGCCTGTTCTTCGCCGAGGCGCTGTGGCTGTCGCTGGCGGGCGGCGCCATCGGTTACGCGCTGGGGCACTTCGGCGCCTGGATGATCCGCCTCGCCTATCCGGTGCTCCCCGCCTGGCCGCCGGCGTGGGCCAGCGTGGCGGGCGTCGCCACCGCACTCGCCACCGGCATCATCGCCAGCCTGCTGCCCGCCGCGCGCGCGGCAAGACTCGATCCCGTGCTTGCGTTGAGCGGAAAATGAACCTCGCCGACACCCTGCGCTTCGCCTTGCACGCTCTCACCGCGCACCGGCTGCGTACCTTCCTGTCCGCCTCCGGCATCGCGGTGGGGATTGCCGCGGTGATCCTGCTCACCTCGATCGGCGACGGCATCCATCGTTTTGTCCTGGCGGAATTCACCCAGTTCGGCACCAACATCATCAACATCAGTCCGGGGAAAGTCAGCACGCACGGCGCCTCGGTGGGGGCCATCGGCAGCGCGCGGCTGCTGACGGTGGAGGATTCGCTGGCCCTGAAGGCCTCGCGCTATGCGCAATACACCAATGCCGGGGTGATGGGCAACGCGGAAATCCGCGCCCACGGCCGCAGCCGACGCGTGACGGTGTACGGCGAGGGGCCGGACTTTTCGCGCGCCTTCAACATGCACGTGGCGGTCGGTCAGTTCCTGCCCGCCGACGATCCACGCAATCCGCGCGCCTATGCAGTGCTGGGGTCGAAAGTGCGCAGCGAACTGTTCGGCAGCGCCAACCCGCTGGGCGCCACCCTGCAGGTGGGCAGCCACCGCTTCCGGGTGATCGGCGTCATGGCGCCCAAGGGCCAGGTGCTGGGATTCGATCTCGACGACACCGTCTACATCCCCACCGCGCGCGCGCTGGAAGTCTTCAATCGCGAGGGGGTGATGGAAATCCACATCGCCTACCGTCCCGGTTCGCCGCTGCCGGCGGTGATCGCAGACGCCCGCCGCATCCTGGTGGCGCGCCACGGCCGCGAGGATTTCACCCTGACCCCGCAGCAGCAGATGCTGGACACGCTGGGCACCGTGCTGGACGTGCTGACCTTCGCCGTGGCCGCGCTCGGCGGCATCTCACTATTGGTAGGCGCAGTGGGCATGGTCACGCTGATGCACATCGCGGTGGCCGAGCGCGTCGCCGAGATCGGCCTGCTCACCGCACTGGGCGCGACACGGGCACGCATCCGCACCCTGTTCCTGATGGAATCCACCGTGCTGTCCACCCTGGGCGGACTCGGCGGACTCGCCATCGGCGCCGGCATCGCCTGGCTGCTGAAGACCACGGTGAGCGGCCTGCCGGTCAACACGCCGTGGGACTACGCCCTAGGCGCGCTGGTCGTGTCGGTGCTGATCGGGCTGGCTGCCGGCGTCGTTCCCGCCATGCGCGCGGCGCGGCTCAATCCGGTGGATGCATTGCGCGCTGAATAATATGCGGAGGATGTGAGTTGGCCATCAAAAATTTCAACTCATGTAAGGCGCAATCGTTATCGCAGCGAATGCAAAACATCCGGTACTTAACGGCCTTGCTACGTGTTTCCTCGGTGCTGTCGCGCCCTTCCACATACCGGGGCAGTCCATAGCACAGCACCGCCCAGTTCGCGCCTGAACCCACAAACATGTGGGCATCGGGTTTGACGGGTACGTCGTCATCAAACGCACCCAGCGCGATCTCGACAATATCCGCCGAAGCACGCGGACTGGCGAACATCAAGCTGGAGCCACAGTGGCTACAGAAGGTTCGAGTGGTTCCGTTCTCTGCTGTGTAGCCCTTGAGCGCATGTTCGCCTTCAACCCAGCGAAAGTGGGATCGAGACACACCCGCAAATGTGGCAAAGGCCTCACCATGAAATTTCCGGCACATGGAACAGTGGCAATGCGCGACCTGCGGTAGAAATTCATCAACCTCGAATTTCACCACGTCGCACAGACAACACCCGCGATACGGTCCTTAGATTTTGACTCGAGTCTTTATCGGCAGCTCAACTCGGGCGCACGGATATCCTTGTAATGTCATCCATGTGACCACACCAGTACAGGACTCAAACTTACTCTAACGTGCCTCTATTTGTTGGGCTTATCAGCCCAATCTACGCGAGCTGGTCACAGCGCCAGCTTCAACTTGCGGCCATCCGTGATGGCGAACCCATCCCGTTCATAAAATGGGGTTAGGGGCGTGGCTCACGAAGCAACACCAAGAGTTTTGCGATAATTGAAGAGTAAGTGTAACGGCCCATGTCTTCTATGATGGGACCAGCGCCGGACAATAGACCTAACGATACGAGTCCCGAAACCACAAGGCCGTCTGGCGACTCGGGCGACACGGCTAGTACTTTGTCTTTATCATCTTTAGGACTGAGCGGCCAAAGCTGAACACGTTCGAAATGAAAGTTATTGATCAGGAAGCTGGCTTCGTCAGCCGATATGTCTCTGATGACGCGGGAGAGTATGACTGCTTCCTGAGGTAAAACGTCAGCCAGAGCGAGACTATTTCGAACTGCTCGGCGCAAGTACTGGATCTTTTCTAGGCTGGTAGTATGGAGCAGCGCAAGGATCGCTTCATTAACGAGTTTGTACTGTGAGTCCGAGAGGTTGTGCAGAACATCGGAATGCTCATTCAATGTTGTGTCGATTTGGCGTAGTGCCTCCTCAACGCGCTTCCTTTGTCGAGCGCTCGCGAGCGAGTTGCTGAGTACTGGCAGTAAAACTGCCAGAGGGTTCCCGGAAAGTGCTCCAAGGAGCGTAAGCGCGGCCCCAGTTCCCGTGTGACCGGAAACCCTTTCAAGGGCGGATGGCGGCGTCAGATGCGATGACGTTGCGGTACCCGAGACTGACAAATGGTCAGACACCATATTCTTCTTCACTTGTCAGGCTTCGTAGCCTTCGCGATGCGTCGCATTGATCGTGCGCAGCAGTTCGCGGAACGGAATGCTGCGCTCGTGTTTCTTGAACAGGGGCATGAAGGCCAGATCATCGCCATGCCCCACCCCGCCATATTTTCCCGACACCATCGATTCGTGCAGTTCGCGCAGCATCGAATCCAGCGAGTCGAGGTAGGGCGTGTAGGTGGACGCTTCTTCGTCATCGTGTTCCAGGCAGGCGCGCAGTTCATCGACTTCGTACACCGCTTCATGCACCAGATCGATCAGTTCGTTCAGGTCTTTGGCTTTTTTCATGTTCGTGTGCTTCGGGACAAAACGTAAGGATACAGCCGCTCGACGGGCCGTGCGACGGGTTGCGTAATTTGAGCGCAAGTTTCGGATTGCAGGTTGCGGCAAGCCGGGGAACACTGTGCTTCTCCCCGGCCCAACCAGATCGCCCGCCATGAACGCCGAACGTGTCGCCACCCCGCCGCGAGTGACATGAGGGACACGATTTGTTGTGTTGGCATTTGTTGGCACGGATAGCCCACCCAGTTGCGGCTCTTTATAGTGAGTCTATTTTAGGCCGTTGATTTATATTTTCGGGTATTGAGAATGCTGGGCCTGGATGTTATCTGGAAGCGGTTTCCGCCGTTCTTTTTAGCGTCATACATCGCTTCGTCAGCATACCGAATCAGTTGCTTGTAATCGTTACTGTGCTCGGGATAGAACGCGACACCAATGCTCGGTGAGATATGCACCCGGTGACCGGCCAGGTCAAAGGGCCGGCCGAGTGCAACCCGGATCTTTTCGGCAACCGACAAGGCCTGCTCCGGCAGGGTGATGCCGTTGAGCAGCACCAGAAACTCGTCGCCACCGACGCGCCCGACCGTATCCGATTCACGTACGCACTGCTTGAGGCGGCGGGCCACTTCCTGCAGAAGGAGATCGCCGATGGGATGCCCCAGGGTGTCATTCACCTGCTTGAACTTGTCCAGATCGAGGTATAGCAGGGACAGCGGTGTTTGGTTGCGTTCTGACCAGAGCAGCGCGGTTTGCAGGCGGTCATGGAACAGTTCGCGGTTGGGTAAATCGGTCAGTGGGTCGTGTCGCGCGATGTGCTGCAGCCAGATTTCCATCTGTTTGCGTTCGATCGCAGACGCGATCTGGGCGGAGACGAACTGCAATAGCTCGATATCTTTATTGGTATATCGCGCCTCAGCGCAATAGCTCTGCACCACAAGCGCGCCGATGACGCCCTTTTTTGCGCAGAGCGGAACGCCAAGCCAGTTCGATGAATCCCTGCCAACATCGGGCCGGGCACACCTGGTTAGCCCCCCCTCGGTATTGGGTGTCAGATGCAGGACCTGTCCGGTGCGGATGATCTCTGCGCTCATAGCCGCAGAATCCAGTTTTTGCGGCGCCGGCGCCTGGCCGTATTCGTCGACATAGTAAGGAAAGGTCAACTCGTCCTTATTTTCATCGTAAAGCGCAACAAAGAAATTGACTGCCGGCAACAACCCACCAATGATCTGATGGATGTGTTGAAACAAAGCGACCAAGTCTTCGGCGGAGTGCGCCGCTTCGGAAATGGCGTAGAGTGCGGCCTGCATGGAGTCGGCATGCTTGCGTTCGGTAACGTCACGCGCCACGGCCACCCTTACTTGATCCACCTCCGACCAACGCGCTGACCACATGATATGGACGACCTGGCCGTCCTTGCGCACATAGCGGTTCTCGAAATGGGGCTGGGGATGTCCGGCTACGATCTCGTCGACCGCCTGCAGCGTCCTCGTCCGGTCCTCGTGAAACACAAAGTCGATCATCGGCCTGCCGATCATTTCCTCCGGTGTGTAACCGAAAATTCGTTCGCACGCGGCACTGACAAAATCAAAACATCCACGCGTGTCTACGACGCAGACAGCGTCGAGCAGCAGATCCATGACCTTGCTTGGGGGGACGTAGCTATTTGTTTTCATGTCATCGCGTTCAGGTCGCTGACTGCTGATCGGGATCGAGCGTAGGGTTTATCGTTATCGTATATTTATCTATCGGTCTTTAGTCCTGCTTCGATCCGAGCTTCATTACCCAACGTTCTAAACGTTCTAACATTCAGCCGGCCTATTCTAGCCCTTGGCACCTCAAATCCGGCACAGCTCCAAACCATGGTTTCTGCCTATCGAGTCCTTGAGTGGCCGCTTCTGAGCATTTCGATCGGTTGAAATGGGTCGCGCACCGGACCTTCCCGACATCCTCTCTGTCCGGCTGTTGTGAGTCCAGGCTGTGTAAAAACGCACGCAATAATTGGATAATGTCCTATCGCATTTTGGGACATCCAGATGAAGCGTTTTGTTCAAGGCGAAAGCCGAACCCAAGGCACTCTTCTTCCAGAACTGCTTGACGACTACATTGCCGAGA
>JAUXVT010000059.1 GCA_030680405.1 Thiobacillus sp.
CGCCGCTTGAGGATGTAATGAATGACCGACACCACCGGCGCGCAGCCGAGTCCGCCGGTCACCAGCACGATGTCGCATCCGCTCACTTCCTGCAGCGGCCAGCCGCGCCCGTAGGGGCCGCGCAATCCCACACTGTCGCCCGGCTGCAATGCGGCCAGTCCATTGGTGACGCGTCCCAGCGCCCGGATGGTGTGGCCGATGCCGTCGCGATCCTCGGGGTCGGACATGATGGAAATCGGCACGTCGCCCACGCCAACCAGATACAGCATGTTGAACTGCCCTGGGGCGAAACGGTAAGCCGCCTGTGCGGCTGTATCGTTGAGGCGCAGGCGCAGGGTGAAGATGGTGGGCGATTCCTGCGTGCGTTCCATCACGATGGCTTCCAGCGGCAGGCGCGCCTGGGGCAGGGCAGGTGCGTTCATGGCTGGACCTCAGCGGTAGTGAGTGCGGCGACTTCTTCGGTCAGGTCGATTTCTGCCGGGCACCAGGCGATGCAGCGGCCACAGCCGACACAGCCGCTGCGGCCGTACTGCTCGTGCCAGGTGGCCAGCTTGTGGGTCAGCCACTGGCGGTAGCGGCTGCGGATGTCGGACCGCACATTGAAGCCATGCAGATAACCGTGACTCTCGCTAAAACACGAATCCCACATGCGCATATGCTCGCTCGACTTTCCGTTCAGGGCAGGTTCGTCGCTCTCGGCATGGCAGAAACAGGTGGGGCACACCGCGGTGCAGTTGCCGCAGGCGAGGCAGCGCGCCGCCATCTCATCCCAGCGCGGGTGGTCCAGACGGCCCATCAGCGTGTCGCGCAGGTTGCGCCCCGGCAGGCTGCGCGTCTGGCTGGCTGCCGCGGCCTGCCCCTGCTGGCGGGCGGCCTCGATCTGCTCAGGGGTAGCCGCCGCAAGACTCAGCGCATTCAGTACTTCATCCCCCTTCGCACTTCCCGCCACCGCGATGAAGCCGTCCGGCAGTTCCGCCAGCGCAAGGTCGTAGCCCGCGGTCGGGGTCGGGCCATCGCCGGTGGAGGCGCAAAAACACGTCGCTCCCGGTTCCGCACATTGCACGGCGACCAGAAACAGTTGCTCGCGCCGTTGGGCGTAGTGCGCGTCGCGCCGGCCCGCGTGCAGGAAATGCGCATCCTGCAAGGCCAGCGCCGCCAGGTCGCAGGCGCGCACGCCGATGATGGCCTGCGCGGGCGCTGTCGGCAGCACTGCCGCGAACTGCAGGGCACCCGCCGCGTCCCGCTCCACGCGCCACAGCGATTCCTTAGGCGCAAATACCAGCGGCTTGATTGCCTGCGGCCCATTGGCCCAAGCGAAGTAGCGGTTATGCGGATCCTGCGTCAGCCGGTAGCGGCCCGGTGCCTGCTCGGCCTGCAAGCCGCGCGGCAGGCCATCGGGCGCATCGAGTTCGCGCATGACGATGGCACCGTTCTCCACGGTCGGTCCCAGACATCGATAGCCGAGGGCCATTAGCTTCGCCACCAGCAAACTCAACTGTGCGATGGGCAAGAATCCGGCTTCTTCAGGTTGGGAGAACACAGGCTGGCTGCTCATGGTATTTTTTTCAGTGTATGCACAAAGCCCCAGACAGAACAGGCTTTTAATGCTTGCATCGCACCTGTCATCAAGCTGAAAAGGCCATTACGATCTCTTCGTTATAATGCGCCTTTCCGCAGAGATGAAGGAGCTTGCCATGCAGCAACAACTGGATGTGTTCGTCGCTTCCCTGACTTCTTTCTGGACGCAACTGGCGGGTTTTGTGCCGCAGTTGCTGGCAGCGCTGCTGCTGCTGTTCGTCGGCTGGCTGCTCGCCAACCTTGCCCGCACGGGGGTAACCAAGCTGCTGGACCTGCTGCGCTTCGACAGACTGGCTGAAAAGACCGGCATCGAAGCCTTTCTCAAGCAGGGCAATCTGGATGTGTCGCTATCGCGGATACTCGCCAAGCTGGCCTACTGGATTGTCATTTTTGTCGTGGTCGTCACCGTGGCCAACAGCCTCGGCCTGCACATGGTGGCGGATCTGTTCAACAAGATCGTGCTCTATATCCCCAACATCATCGTCGCCATTCTGGTGCTGGTGTTCGGCGTGCTGGTGGCGCGCTTCATCAACCGCATGGTGTTCGCCTACCTCAACAACATCGGCGTTCAGGGCGCGCTCACCATCAGCACGCTGGCGGAATATGGGGTCATCATTTTTGTGGTGTTCGTGGCGCTGGAACAGCTGGCAATCGGCACCACGCTGCTGACTGCCGCGTTCCAGATCGGCTTCGGTGCGATCGGCCTGGCATTTGCGCTGGCGTTCGGGCTGGGCGGCCGCGAATGGGCCGCCGGCGTGATCAAGAAACTGACTGAAAAGTAAGTGGAATCCAGCGGGCATGTACCCGCTGGTTTTAAATCATCAGCGCATGCGCGGCTTGCGGGTGTGCTTGTCCGGCACCCCGCGCATTTGCCGGCGCGGGGTGGGCGTCATCCCCGCCCATTCCATCACCTGTGCAACCAGATCGTCGTCGAGTTCCATTTTCTGCCCGCGGCGTAGTTGCGGCGGCAGCACAATCGGGCCGAAGCGGATGCGCGTGAGGCGCGAAACCGTCAGGCCGAAATGTTCGAACAGCCGCCGCACCTCGCGCTTGCGGCCCTCCTTGATCACGATGCGATACCAGCGGTTGGCGCCCTCGCCACCTGCGGCGAAGCAGCTTTGCAGCTGCGCCGGGCCATCGTCGAGCTCCACCCCGGCCAGCAAAGCGGCAATCATGTCTCCGGTCAGTTCGCCCAGCACCCGCACCGCGTATTCGCGCTCGACTTCGAAGCGCGGATGCATCAGCTGGTTGGCGAGTTCGCCCGAGGTGGTGAAGATCATCAGGCCGTCGGTGTTGTAGTCCAGCCGGCCGATCGAGATCCACTTGGCGCCGCGCAGCTTGGGCAGCGCGTCGAACACGGTGGTGCGGCCCTCGGGGTCGTCGCGGGTGACGATTTCGCCTTCCGACTTGTGGTAGATCAGGATGCGCGTGCGCTTGTCCTCGAAGCGCAGGTACACGCGGCGGCCGCTGACCTTGACCATGTCGCGCGGCCCCACCTTGCTGCCAATCGTGGCTGTTTCACCGTTGACCTGCACGCGGCCCTCGGCAATCCATTCTTCCATCTCGCGGCGCGAGCCAAGCCCGGCTGAAGCCAGCGCCTTTTGTAGGCGCTCGCTGGGCGCCTCGGGGGCAGTGGCCTGTTGCAGGCGGCTCGCCGCGCGCCCCATGGGAGCGGTGGGCGAACGGCGGATGGGGGATGATGGGCGGGCCATATTAAAGAATCTCGGTGACTGCGCTAACAAGTGCGGTACTGACGCGGGCGGTTTCGATCACCGCGCCAAACGTCTGGGGGACGTCATTGTCCAGCAATTCCGGAATCAATGCAGTTTCATCGGGGGTGACGAGGCGGCCGAGCTCTTCCAGCGGCGGCAATTCGGACAGTGTGACGAGGCCCAGATCACTGAGGAAATGCCCGGTGGTGCCAAACAGCGCCGGGCGCCCCGGCACGTCGCGATGGCCAATGGCCTCGATCCAGCCGCGCTCTTCCAGCGTCTTGATGATGTGGGGATTGACCGACACCCCGCGGATTTCCTCGATGTCGCCGCGCGTCACCGGCTGGCGATAGGCAATGATGGCGAGCGTTTCCAGCACCGCGCGCGAGTAACGCGGCGGCTTCTCGTTCTTCAGCCGCGACAACCAGGGCTGCATTTCGGCGCGCGTCTGGAAACGCCATCCGTCGGCCACCTGCACCAGTTCCACGCCGCGACCATGCCACTCTCCGCGCAACTCGTCGAGCGCGCGACGCAGCACGTCGTTGGCCAAGTCCTGTTCGAACATGCGCTTGAGCTCGGTCAGCGACAGCGGCTCGACCGCTGCCAGCAGGGCGGCTTCCAGCACGACCCTCAGATCAGCGGGATTGTCACTCGGTTGCAGATTCATGGAGTTTTACGTAAATGGGCGCAAACGGCTCGGCCTGGGTGACGTCGAGCAGGGTTTCCTTGGTCAGTTCCAGCACCGCCAGGAAGGTGACCACGAGTTCATGCACGGTCGACGCTTCCGGAAACAAGTCCTTGAATTCCATGAATTCGCCCGGCGTAAGCCGCTTCAGAATCCGGCTCATGTGTTCGCGGATGGACAGTTCCTGTCGGCCGATGCGGTGATGGGTGCGGTTTTTCGCCCGCGACAGGATCGCCAGCCAGGCTGCGGCGAGTTCTTCCGGATGCAGACTCGGCAGATGCCTGGCCGCCGCCGGCAGAAACACGCTGACGGTGTCAAAGTCGCGCCCGGCCTGTGGCAAGGCATCAAGGTGCTGTCCGGCGAGCTTCATCTGCTCGTATTCCAGCAAGCGGCGCACCAGTTCGGCGCGCGGGTCGTCGCCCTCGATTGCCTCCTCGCTCTGCTGCGGGCGCGGCAGCAGCATGCGCGACTTGATGTCGATCAGCATCGCCGCCATCAGCAGGTATTCCGCCGCCAGTTCGAGCCGGGTGGCGTGTGCCGCCTCCACATAAGCCATGTATTGCTTGGTCAGCGCCGCCATCGGAATGTCCAGCACGTCCAGGTTATGGCGGCGGATCAGGTAAAGCAGCAGGTCGAGCGGGCCCTCGAAGGCGTCGAGATAAACCTCGAGCGCGTCCGGCGGAATATAGAGATCCTGCGGCAGTTCGGTGAGCAGCTCGCCATGCACCTTGATGGCGGGTGCAGGCAGCGTGTCGAGGAGCGGTGCTTTGAGAAGCTCGGCGGCATTCATTCAGGCATTTTACCCGAGACTGCCCCCCCGCCCCCAGCTTCAGGGATTGCCGAAAACCACCGCCGCCACATCCTGATAGCGCTTGGCGAAATGCACGGTGAATCCGGCGCGGATGTGATCGGGCAGTTTGTCGAAGTCGCGCCGGTTGGCATCGGGCAGGATCAGCTCATTGATGCCGACCCGGCGCGCGGCGATGACTTTTTCGCGGATGCCGCCCACCGGCAGCACCTGGCCGGTCAGCGTGAGTTCGCCGGTCATCGCCAGCGGGCGGCCGATTTTGGCGTTTTTCGCCAGCGACAGCAGCGCCGTTGCCATGGTGACGCCGGCGCTGGGGCCATCCTTGGGGGTCGCGCCTTCCGGCACGTGCAGGTGGACGAAGCTGGTATCGTAAAACTTGCTGTCGGCGCCATACGGCTTGAGATGCGAGGCAATATAGCTGTAGGCAATCTCGGCCGACTCCTTCATCACCTCGCCCAGCTTGCCGGTGAGCTTGAAGCCGCGATTGAGAGTATGCACGCGCGTCGCCTCGACCGGCAGCGTCGCGCCGCCCATCGATGTCCACGCCAGTCCGGTAACCACGCCGACGCCGCTCATCGGTTTTTCACGGCTGAACACGGGCTTGTCGAGATAGGCCTCGACTTCCCTGACGCCGATCTTGATCGGCGTTTCTGCGCCACCGAGAATCTTGACCACGGCCTTCCTCGCCACCCGCCCCAGCTGCTTTTCAAGGTTGCGCACCCCGGCTTCGCGCGCGTAGCCCTCGATCACGTGGCGGATCGCGCCTTCGCTGATCGTGAGCTGGTTCTTTTTCAGCCCGGCGCGGGTGAGCACGCGCGGCCACAGGTGGTGTTTGGCGATGGCCACTTTTTCTTCGGTGATGTAGCCCGACAGGCGGATGACTTCCATGCGGTCCAACAGCGCCGACGGAATGGAAAAGTCGTTCGCGGTGCAGATGAACAGCGTCTTGGACAGATCGAAGCGCACGTCGAGATAATGGTCGAGAAAATCGGCGTTCTGCTCGGGGTCGAGCACTTCCAGCAGCGCCGAGGCGGGGTCGCCCTGGTAGCTGGCCCCGATCTTGTCGATCTCGTCGAGCATGATGACCGGGTTGGCCGACTCCACCTCTTTCAGCGCATGCACGAACTTGCCCGGCATGGCGCCTATGTAGGTGCGGCGGTGGCCCTTGATCTCGGCCTCGTCGCGCATGCCGCCGACCGAAAAGCGGTAGAACTTGCGCCCCAGCGCCTCGGCGACGGATTTGCCGATCGAGGTCTTGCCCACGCCGGGCGGCCCGATCAGGAGCAGGATCGAGCCTGCCATTTCGCCGCGCATCGCGCCGACAGCAAGGAATTCGATGATGCGATCCTTCACATCTTCCAGCCCGTCGTGGTCGCGGTCGAGGATTTTGCGTGCGTGGTCGAGGTCGATCTTGTCCTGCGTGTGCACGCCCCACGGCAGCACCGTCAGCCAGTCGAGATAATTGCGGGTGACGGTGTATTCCGGCGAGCCGGTTTCCAGCAGGGAAAGCTTGTGCATTTCCTCATCGATGCGTTTTTTCGCCTGCCCGGGCAGCGTCAGCTTGGCGATGCGCTCGTTGAAGGTGTCGAGCTCGGCGGTCTTGTCGTCCTTGGCCAGCCCCAGTTCCTTCTGGATCGCCTTGAGCTGCTGGCGCAGGAAGAACTCGCGCTGCTGCTCGCTCATCTTCTCGTCGACCTTTTCGCGGATGTCCGACTGCAGGCGCGCCACATCGAGCTCCTTCTTCAGCAGCACCAGCACTTTTTCCATGCGCTTTTTCAGCCCGAAGGCTTCCAGCACCTCCTGCAAGGCCTGTTTCGACGCGGTGGTCAGGCTGGCGGCAAAGTCGGTCAGCTGCGAGGGCTCGTTCGGCCCGAAGCGGTTGAGGAAGAACTTGAGCTCCTCCGAATACAGCGGATTGAGCGGCAGCAGTTCCTTGATGGTATTGATGATGGCAATCGAATACGCGCGGATTTCCTCGGAATCCCGCTTGCCCGTCTCGCTCGGGTATTCGACCCTGACCTTGTAGGGCGGCGTATCCGACAACCATTCGACGATGCGGAAACGCCGCGTGCCCTCGGCGATGAACTGCATCTTGCCATCGGTGCGCACCGGATGATGGATGCGCACCACCGTGCCGACGCTGCGGAAATCCGCCCGCTTCACGTCGTCGGAGTTGTCGGGTTTGACCACCACCAGGCCCACCATGTGGTGCGCGGTGTCGCCGATGGCCTCCACCGTCGGCAGCCACGGCGCCTCGTTCATCAGCAGCGGCAGGGTTTGCGCCGGGAAAAACGGTTTTTCAGTCAGCGGCAGCAAGTATAGCTCGGCCGGCAGCACCGGGGTGGTCGGCAACTGGCGGTTATCGGACAGGATTTCGCCTTCCAGTGCGGAGTCATTGGGCATGGTCTGGTCTTCACAATCCGGTCAACAGAATTATAAAGTATCGGGCCTATCCCCCCGATTTCAAGGTCGGGGCGTTGGGCCGCACCGGAATTTCCTCGACCGTATCCGGCAGGCCGGACAGGATCATCAGTTCAACCCGGCGGTTGCGCGCGCGCCCTTCCGCCGTTTCGTTGGCGGCAATCGGCTTGCTGGCCTCGCGCCCGATGGCGAACAGGCGCGCCGGCGCGATGCCGCTGTCGGCCAGCAGGCGCACCACGCTGGTGGCCCGCACCGCCGACAATTCCCAGTTGGAGGCAAACACCGAATTGCGGATCGGCGTGACGTCAGTATGACCGGTGATTTCCAGGTTGAACGGCTCATTTCGCAAGCGTTCCGCCACCGCACGCAGCACAGCCAGCGATTGCGGCTCCAGTTCGGCGCGTCCCGGCTCGAACAGCACGTTGGCATTGATTTCGATGCTGACGCCGCGGCGGCTTTGGGTGACCCGCACCTTGCCCTCCTTCACCAGCGGTGCCATCACATCTAGCAAGTTGCTCGCCACCTCGGTCATGTGCGCCTGTTCTTCGATCGCCTGCTGCTGTTTCAGGGTGCGTTGTCTGACTTCCGCAGGCAGTGCCTCCATTGTCAGTTGCGGCACCGGGGCGTCGCCTGCCGACGACCTGCCGAAGGCGTCGCCGAGCGAGCCGGCCAGGACGCGAAATTTGTTTTCATTGACCGCCGAGATGGCGTACATCACCACAAAGAAAGCAAACAACAGGGTGATGAAGTCGGCGTATGAAATCAGCCAGCGGTCGTGGTTGTCGTGATCGGAGGCAATACGCCGGCGTCTGCGCATCTCAGAGATAACCTTTCAGCCGGGCTTCGATGATGCGCGGGTTGTCGCCTTGGGCAATGCCGATGAGGCCGTCGCAGATGATCTCGCGCTCACTCACCCGGCGCGCGATGGTGAACTTGATCTTGTTGGCGATCGGGAGGAACACCAGGTTGGCCAGGCCCACACCGTAGATGGTGGCGACAAAGGCGACCGCGATGCCGGCACCCAGCTTGCCGGGGTCCGCCAGGTTTTCCATGACGTGGATCAGGCCGATCACTGCGCCCAGAATGCCGAGCGTGGGCGCATAGCCACCCGCCGCTTCCCACACCCGCGCAGCCTGGCGCTCGGCTGTTTCGAAATTGACGATCTGCACATCGAGCGTGTCGCGCAGTTTGGCCGCATCGGCACCGTCGATCAGCAGCTGCAGGCCGGTTCTCTGGAACGGATCGCGCGTGATGCTGAGGTGTTTTTCCAGCGCCAGCACGCCCTCCTGTCGCACGGTATGCGACCACTGGACGACGCGGCGGATGAGCACGCCGGCTTCCGGTTCGGGCGGGCGGAAAACCCACCTCACCATGCGCAGCCCCTGCATGAAAACCGGCAGCGGATGATGCAGCAACACCGCGGCCAGGGTGCCGATCACCACGATAACGAATGCAGCCGGCTGCAGGAACAGACTGATCTGCCCACCTTCCATCGCCTGGCCGCCGAAGATGGCGACCCCCGCTAGCCCGAGCCCGATCAGGCTGCCACGATCCATGCATCTTCCTTCAGTTTGGTGCGCAGCCGCGCGATGGCCTGGCCGTGCAGCTGGCAAATGCGCGATTCGCTGACGCCGAACACTTCGCTGATTTCACGCAGGTTGAGTTCCTGTTCGTAATACAGCGACATCAGCAGCTGTTCGCGCTCGGGCAGGTTTTCGATGCCGGCGATGATGCAGGCGCGCAGGTTGGCGTCGAGCAATTGCGGCAAGGGCATGCTGGCTTCGTTCGCCGACTGCTTGTCGAGGAAGGAATCGTCCTCGTCGGACTCGCCAAAATCCTCGAAATACAGCAGCTGGTGGCCGCGTGCGTCACCCAGCATGGCCTGATATTCGGCCAGCGGGATTTTCATGGCCGCGGCGATTTCGGTTTCGCTGGGCTGGCGTCCCAGCTGATGCTGCAAGGCGCCGATGGCCTGTTCGATCTTGCGCATCGACTGCCGCGCGCTGCGCGGCAGCCAGTCGGACTGGCGCAGTTCGTCGATCATCGAGCCGCGGATGCGTTGGATGGCATAGGCCTCGAACTGCGCGCTCTGCGCTTCGTCATAGCGGCTGATGGCGTCGAGCAGGCCGATCATGCCGGCCTGCACCAGATCGTCTTCCTCCACGCTGGGCGGCAACCGCCCCATCATGTGATGGGCAAGCCGTTTGACCATGGGCATGTGTTGCGTCAGCAGCTCGCTTTTTTCACTTTTGCCGGTTGCGGTATACATGCTTTACCCCCTTCTGCAGGCATCCACCAGGCTACTGCCCTGGATCACGCGCTGCATGAACCCCCCTACACTGCCCAGCGTTGGCGGCTGTGGCCAGCGCAGCAGACCGTCGGCCAGTTTGCGAAACTGCGAGGTGGACTGCGCGACAGGAAACGCGTCCACCACCGAGGTGTGCAAATGGCTCGCGCGGCTCAGGCGCTCGTCCAGTGGAATATAACCCAGGTAATCGACCGATACCCCCAGATAACGCTCGGCGGTGTGGGCAAAATTGTGCGCCACGGCCTGCGCCTGTTCCGGCGACTCCATGCGATTGAGCAGCAGGCGGAACTGGCGTTTGCCGAAGTTGTGCGCCAGCCGTTTGATCAGGGTGTAGCCCTGGGTAATCGCCGTGCTGCCCGGCGTCAGCACCACCATGATTTCGGAGGCGGCAAGCCCCAGCGGCAACGCATCGGGATCGGTGGCCTCTTCCATGTCCACCAGCACCACGTCGACGCCACACTGCAGACGGTTGAAGCTCTGCGCCAGCCATTCCTGATCGCGTTCGGACAAACGCCCGAGGCGGTTGAAGCCGCCGCCGATCGGCAGCACCTGCACATTGTCGGGGCCGTTGAGCATCAGCGCATCCAGGGTGCAGCGTCCTTCGAGCACGTCCGCCACGTCGAAGCGCGGCGTCAGTCCCAGCGCAGCCGAGGCGCCGCGGCCATGCTGGTCCTGGTCGACGATGAGCACGTCGCGCCCGGAACGCGCCAGGGCGACCGCCAGATTGGCCGTCGCGGCGGTCTTGCCCGCGCCCTGCTGCCCCGACATCACGGTAATGACCTGAAACCCGGGCTGCCCCAGCAGACGGCGCAGACCGGCGGCCTGATCGCTGACGAATTTATCCAAGGGACACCGCGCTTTCACGCTGCATGGTTTGAATGCCGGAGAGCGCGAACCCCAGTTCGCTGTCGTCCAGCTGCCAGGGCGAGGCTTGCGTGCGGGTTTTGAAGGCGCGGTGAATCAGGTACTGGCGATTGGCCAGATGCAGGTCTTCGGGCACGCGCTGACCGGTCGCCAGATAGTGCACGCTCAACTGATGGCGAATCGCGCAATCGAGCGCCGGGCCCAGGCTCGCCGCTTCGTCGATCTTCGACAGGATGCAGCCATCGAGACCGCGCGTCTGATACGCCTGCACCACCTCGTTCAGCGTATCGCCGTGGCTGGTGGCATTCAGCAGCAGCAGGCGCTTGATCGGCTTGCCGGCCTGGCACAGCATTTCGACCTGCTCGGCGACGGCCTGGTCACGCTGGCTCATGCCGACGGTGTCGATCAGCACCGTGTGCTTGTTGCGCAGTTCGGACAGCGCCAGCCGCAGGTCGGCGGCGTCGCGCACCGCATGCACGGTCACGCCGAGAATCTTGCCGTAAATGCGCAGCTGCTCGTGGCCGCCGATCCGGTAGCTGTCGGTGGTCAGCAGCGCCAGCTTTTCGGCGCCGTGGCGTACCACGAAACGCGCGGCCAGCTTGGCGGTGGTGGTGGTTTTGCCGGCCCCCGTCGGCCCCATCATGGCAAACACGCCGCCGGCGTCGAGCATGTCCGTTTCGCTCTGAACCACCTGCAGGCGCTTCATCAGCGTGTTCCTCATCCAGGCCTGCGCCTGTTCGGCGTCGCCCTTGGGCAGGGTTTCCAGCAGCTCGCGCGCCAGGGTGGCGCTGAATCCCGCCGCCAGCATGTCGCGCATCACCGCGGCACCGGACGGATCGCGTCCCGGCAGGTCGCGCCAGACCAGATCGGCGAGCTGGCTCTCCAGGCACATCTGCATCGACTTGATTTCGCTGATGACACTTTGTGCAAGCTGGGCGCTATCCTGGCTGGGCACGGCGACCCGCTCTATCAAGCGGCGTTTGATGGTGACCGCGGGCTCAGGCTCGGTCTGCATGTCCGGCGCCTGCGCCCGGGGTGCCGGTGATCGAGATGCGGGAGCCGGTGCGGGTGCATCAACCACAGGCGGCGCCATCGCTGCGATATCCTCCGCCGCCAGGGCCAGCACTTCGACCCCGCCCTCGACGGCGCGATTGGAGAGGATGACCGCATCGGGTCCGAGCGCGTCGCGCAACTGGCGCATGGCTTCACGGGATGTTTTGGCGACAATTCGTTTGACGTTCATGCTGCTCCTCCTATCAGGGAAGTCACTTTGATCTGTTTGCCTTCGGGCACTTCAGCGTGCGAAAGCACCTTGAGTTGCGGCACCGTGCGCCGCAGGAAACGTGCAAGTAGCGGACGCAGCATGGCCGGCGTCAGCAATACGGGGGGGTGGCCCAGCGCCTCTTGCCGCTGCGTCGAGGTCTGGGTCCGTTCCAGCAGGGTATCGGCCAGTCCCGGCTCCATGCCGGCGGCATCGTGGCCGGTTTGCAGGGTCTGCAACAGCAGGCGTTCCAGGCCCTGATCCAGCGCGATCACCGGCAGTTCATTGGCCGAGCCGTAAATCTGCTGGACGATCGAGCGGCCCAGCGCCACCCGCACCAGCGCGGTGAGTTCGTGCGGATCCTGCACCCGTGCGGCGTGCTCCAGCAGCGTGTCGATGACGGTCCGCATGTCGCGGATGGCCACGCCTTCGATGAGCAGGTTTTGCAGCACTTTCTGCACGGTGGAGAGCGTCAGCATTTTCGGCACCAGGTCTTCCACCAGCTTGGGCGCGCTCTTGCCCAGGTGGTCGAGCAGCGCCTGCGCTTCCTGGCGGCCCAGCAGCTCGGCGGCATGCAGGGTCACCAGATGATTCAGATGGGTGGCGACCACGGTGCCGGGGTCGACCACGGTGTAACCCATGGCCTGCGCCTGTTCGCGCAGGCCTGATTCGATCCACACCGCCGGTAGGCCGAACGCCGGGTCGCGCGTGCTCACGCCCGGCAGGCTGGCGGTGATGCTGCCCGGATCGATGGCGAGAAACAGCCCGGTGCGTACTTCGCCGCTGCCGATTTCCACACCCTTGAGGGTGATGCGGTAGCTGTTCGGATTGATCTCGAGGTTGTCGCGGATATGCACGGCGGGCGGCAGGAAGCCGATTTCGCGGGCGAATTTCTTGCGGATGCCCTTGATGCGGCGCACCAGCTCGCCATCGGCGGCGCTGTCCACCAGCGGGATCAGGCGGTAGCCGACTTCCAGCCCCAGGGTGTCGATGGGCGCGACATCTTCCCAGCTGGCTTCCTGGCTTTCGACCGCGGCGACGGGCGCAGTCTGCACGTCCGGCGGTGCCTCCTGGCGTCGCTTGCTGCCCTTGTAGGCCAGCCAGACCATGCCGCCCGCCAGCAGCAGGAAGGCAAAGTTCGGCATCCCCGGAATCATGCCCATCATGCCGAGGATCGCGGCAGTGATATAGAGCGCCTGCGTCTTGTTGAAGACGTTGGACATCATCTGGCCGGCGATGTCTTCTTCGGTGCTGACGCGGCTGACGATGATGCCGGCGGCAATCGAAATCACCAGTGCCGGAATCTGTGCCACCAGGCCATCCCCAATCGCCAGCAGGGTGTAGTTGCGCGCCGCATCGGCCAGCGACAGATCGTGCTGCATCACGCCGATGATGAGGCCGCCGATGATGTTGATCAGCAGGATCAGGATGCCGGCGATGGCGTCGCCGCGCACGAATTTCGAGGCGCCGTCCATCGAGCCATAAAAATCGGCTTCCTGGGCAATTTCGGCGCGCCGGCGGCGTGCTTCGTTTTCGTCAACCAGGCCCGCGTTGAGGTCGGCATCGATTGCCATCTGCTTGCCCGGCATCGCGTCCAGGGTGAAGCGCGCGCTGACCTCGGCGATGCGCCCGGCGCCCTTGGTGATGACGATGAAGTTGATCACCACGAGGATGACGAACACGATGATGCCCACCGTGTAATCGCCACCGACCAGGAAATGGCCGAAGGCCTCGATCACTTTACCCGCAGCATCCGGCCCGGTATGGCCCTCCATCAGCACGATGCGGGTGGAGGCCACATTGAGCGACAAACGCAACAAGGTGGAGAGCAGCAGCACCGTGGGAAAGGCCGCAAACTCGAGCGCCTTCTTGGTCGACAGGCTCACCAGCAACACCATGATGGAGAGCGCGATATTGAAGGTGAACAGCATGTCCAGTGCAAACGACGGCAGCGGCAACACCAGCATCGCCAGGATGAGGACGATGAAGGTCGGTGCGGCCAACGCGCGGGCATTGGCGCCGCTGAACAGGTTGGAAAAACTCAGGGTGCCGTTCATGCGGTGGCCCGCAGCGGATCAAGTTCGGGCGGAACCGGCAATGCGGTCGGCGCATTCGGATAAGCCCCGCCCACCTGCTGGAAATGGCGCAGCTGGAACACGTAGGCCAGCACTTCGGCCACGGCTGCGTAGAGCGTGGCCGGAATTTCGTCGCCGAGTTCGGTGTGGCGGAACAGTGCACGCGCTAGTGGCGGCGCTTCCATGAGCGGCACCTTGTGCTCGGCGGCCAGCTCGCGGATACGGGCAGCGACGGCGTCAGCGCCTTTGGCCACCACGCGCGGCGCGCGCATCTTGCCTTCGCTGTATTTGAGGGCGACGGCGTAATGGGTCGGGTTGGTCACCACCACATCGGCGGTGGGGATCTCGGCCATCATGCGGTGACGTGCCATTTCACGCTGCTGGGCACGGATGTGCGCCTTGAGGTGCGGATCGCCTTCCGACTCCTTGGATTCCTGGCGCAACTGCTCCTTGGTCATCTTGAGCTTGTTGTAGTAGCTCCAGAGCTGATACGGCAGATCGATCACGACGATGAATATCATCGCACCGGCGGCCAGCAGGAACACCTTGCCGATGAGGTCGCCCATGTGCTGGATGGCGAGCGACGGCTCTTCCAGGCTGAGCGAAAAAATCGCGCCGAGGTTGGACCAGATCAGCCAGGCAGCGACCCCGCCCAGCAAGCCGGCCTTGGCCAGCGACTTGACGAGCTCGATCAGCCCTTGGCTGGAAAACATGCGCTTGATGCCCGACAGCGGGTTCAGACGGTCGAATTTCGGGGCAAATGCCTTGGCGCTGAACAGCCAGCCGCGCAGCAGCAGCGGCGATGCCAGGGTGGCGATCACCACCAGGGCCAGGAAGGGAACCAGAGCCAGGGCCGCTTCAATAAACTGGTTCGACAGCTGCGCCATGACGTGCGAGCTGTCGCGGGCGATGGCCGGATCGAACTGCAGGCCGTCGCGCACGATATGCGACAGGGTCTGGCCCAGGCCGCTGCCCATCATCCACAGGGTGGCGCCACCGGTCATCAGCACGACAAAGGTGGCCAGTTCGCGCGATTGCACGACCTGGCCGTCTTCACGCGCTTTCTGCAGCCGCTGTGGCGAGGCTGGCTCTGTCCGTTCCTGATCACTTTCTTCGGCCATCCCTGATTTCACCTGTTGGAGGGGGGCTCGCCTCTTGCAGTTGCTGGAGACGGGCTTTCTTCAGGCTGAATTATTGGTCATGCCCGGCGCGGGCAATCAGGGGAATAAGGGTGGATTTGGCCTGCTATTTTGCGCCAAGCGGCGCGGGGTCAGCGGGGGGTGGTGCCGGTTTTCTCGACTTCACTGCGCGCCTCGGTCTCGTCGGCGACGTTGACGCCGGAGGCTTCCTTGGTGACGGCATCTTCGGTGCGCTTGTTCATCACGATGATGCTGATGCGGCGATTGACCGGATCGTGGGGCGCGGCCTGGTTGAAAGGCACCGATGAGGCCAGCCCGACCACCCGCAGCATTTTCGCTTCGTCCATGCCGCCCGCGACCAGCTCGCGCCGCGAGGCGTTGGCGCGGTCGGCCGACAGTTCCCAGTTGCTGTAGCCGCGCCCGCCCATGGCATAGGGCGTCACATCGGTATGGCCCGACAGGCTGATGCGGTTCTGCACATCATTCAGCACCTGGCCGATCTCGTGCAGGATGATTTTGGTGTAGGGCTGCAACTCGGCGCTGGCCAGGTTGAACATGGGCCGGTTCTGCTCGTCGACAATCTGGATCCGCAGGCCTTCGCTGGTGATGTCGATCAGCAGTTGCCGCTTGAACTGTTTCAGAGTCGGGTTGGCGTCGATCGCCATTTCCAGGCGTTTTTTCAGCTGCTTGAGATTGGCTGCCTCGATGCGTTCGAGCTCGGCCTGCGCCGCCTTCAGGTTGTAGGATTTTTTCTCGGCTTGGGTATCGCCTCGCTTGATCTGCCCGGACTTGCGCGTGAGGTCTGCACCGCCGCCCTTGATGACGCTGGAGCTGTCGCCGCTGCCGGAGCCCCCTTGCATCGCCACTTTGAGCGGCGTCTTGAAATAGTCCGCGATGCCTTCCAATTCGCCCTTGGTGGTCGAGCCCAGCAGCCACATCAGCAGGAAGAACGCCATCATCGCAGTCACGAAATCGGCATAGGCAATCTTCCACGCCCCGCCATGATGGCCGCCCGCCACCTTCTTGATGCGTTTGACGATGATGGGCGCTTTTTGCTCGCTCATGAGGTGATTTTATGCAGCCCTGGCAGCGAGAAATCAGCGCGATTTCGCGCCCTTGACGTGCGTTTCGAGTTCGGCAAAAGAAGGCCGCTCGGTTGAGAACAGTACCTTGCGCCCGAACTCGACCGCAATCGCCGGCGCGTAGCCATTGATGCTGGCCAGCAGGGTGACCTTGACGCACTGGAACATCTTGGTCGATTCGTGGAGTTTTTGTTCAAGCAAGCCGGAAAGCGGGCCCACAAAACCGTAGGCCAGCAAAATGCCGAGGAAGGTACCGACCAGCGCGTGCGCGATCAGAATCCCGAGTTCCGCCGGCGGCAGGCCGACCGACTCCATCGTGTGCACCACGCCCATCACCGCCGCGATAATGCCGAATGCGGGCAGACCATCGCCGAGCTTGGCGACGACGTGCACGGGCACCTCGCCTTCGTGATGGTGGGTTTCGATTTCGTTGTCCATCAGGTTTTCGATTTCGAAGGCATTCATGCTGCCACTCACCATCAGGCGCAGATAGTCGGTGAGAAATTCGACGATGTGGTGATCGGCCATGATCGTCGGATATTTCGTAAACAGCGGGCTGTTCTCGGGCGAATCGACATCGGCCTCCACCGACATCAACCCTTCTTTGCGGATCTTGGTGAGCAGCTCATACAGCAGCGCCATCATGTCCATGTACAGCGCACGGGTGTATTTCGATCCCTTGAACACGGTGGGCAGCGCCTTCAGGGTGGCCTTGATGGCCTTGGCATTGTTGCCGACCAGGAACGCGCCTGCCGCACCGCCGCCAATCATCAGCAATTCCAGCGGCTGAAGCAACGCCGCCATGTGTCCGCCCGCCAGCGCAAAACCGCCGAAGATGGCCACCACCACGACAATATATCCAACGATGACTAGCACAACCGTCTGTTCCTCTTGATTGATTCATTGGGCGGGAGCGGCCTCGCTCTGCCCGGTTTTTCTGCGTTCAAAGCCAGGGCTCTCAGGATGAAGATTCGACCCGATTGAAAGAAACTTGATGGCGCAGCGTGAGTATTTCCACGTGACGACCCCTCACATCCGCCACGCATATAAGGTGTGTCGGGCGCCTTCAGCCAGCGTCACCACGTGGTCCGGCTGCCGTGTGTTCACCGCAAACGACAGGCTGATGAACAGGCTGCCGCTGCGCATCTGGGCTTGCGCCTGTTGCCACAGACCTGGCATGGCAGCGGGCGACAGAAAGGCAAACACGACATCGAAATCGGCGAGGTTGAGGGTCGCGTAATCACGCCGCATGAAACGCACCCTGCTGCGTTTTAACCAGGCGCGCAAACGGCTGATGAGCCAGGGCGCCGGGGCAATTTCGGTGCCGTAAAAGCGACCCTGCGGAAAACGCGGTTCCAGATAAAACGGCACGCCCCCCAGGCCGCTGCCGAGATCGATGAAGCGGAATGCCTGCGTCGCGGGCAGCAAGGGCGCCACGGCCTGCCAGGCCTTGTGGTCAGACAGGTACAAGGGCACCCGGGTGCGGAAGGTGCTCCAGTAGAACAGCACCAGCAGCAGGAATGCAGCCAGATAGGTCCAGGCGGGCACGCTTGCCTGCCGGGCCAGCAGGATGGCGGGCAAGAAGCCGAAATGCAGCGGGGGCCACCAGGCCGGTTGCCGCCACAGAAGGCTCAGTCCGACGGCGATCGCCCCTTGGGCGAGGGCGAGTTGCCACAGGGCGGGTTGATACGAAAAAGGAGTTTGCAGCAGACGGTTCAGCAGTGCCGCCAGCAGCAGGGCAATGCACTGGACGACGAGCGACTGGAGGCTGATCGGCAGGCGCGTCATCACCGGACTACCGGGAAAATCTGTCAGGCGGCGGCGGTCAGTTCGATCTGGGCCGCGGCCTTGGCCTTGCGGGTTTTGCCAGCGCGCGCAGGCACGTTGCACAGACCGCATACATATTTGTCATGCAGGTCGTCCGGATGCACCACGAAGTGGCCACCGCAACCGCTGCAGATGGCGGTTTCGAGCATGCGGCTGTCGAAGAAGCGGTTCAGGGTCCAGGCACGGGTGAAGCTCAACACGGCCTCGATCTGGTTGGTGTGCAGGTATTCCTGATACAGGCGGTAGCTTTTGAGCACCGCTTCGATGCCGCTGCAATCGCTGTTCCTGGTGATGTAGCGATGAATATTGATGAACAGCGAGGAATGCACGTTGGGCAACCAGGTCAGGAACCAGTCGGTCGAAAACGGCAGCATGCCCTTGGGCGGCGACACGCCTTTGACTTCCTTGTATAGCTTGAGCAAGCGTTCGCGCGACAGCGTGGTTTCGGATTCCAGAACCTGTGGGCGGGCGCCGAGTTTGATCAGTTCGATCGCCAGCTGGGTGTCGCGCATTTCGGTCAACAGACTTTTCTTGCTCATTGGGACATTCCCTTTATCCTGGAAAAAGCAGTTGAACCACAGAGACACGGAGAACACAGAGGAAAAGCAAGAGGTTGTGCGAATCAATGGAGTCACCCATCGGTGAAGGAAGACCCATCCTCAAACCATTTATTTCTGGTCTTTCTCCGTGCCTTTGTGCCCCTGTGGTGAAGAATTCAGGTTTATTGTTGTGCGGCAGAATCAGGCAAAGGCTTCCACAGCCTGGCCCGCCATCAGGATGGCGGCGTGAGACTGAGCCATGGTGCGATCCTTGGTGTAGCTGGTCAGCATGCTGAGCACCACGCCGTCGTCGAAGCGGAAGCGCGAGACCATCATGCCGGATGCGGCAAGCTTGAGAATTTGCGCAGGGGTCAATGCCTGGATCAGGTCGGCGACGTCCTGGCTGATGCCCAGACGAAAGACGGCAGTCGTCTTGTCGTGCTGGATCATGCTTTGCGCCAGCATCAGGTAGTTGAGATTGACATCGCGCATTTCGTCCAGCATTTCGTCCAGTTTCATTTGCTTGCCCTTCTCCGTTGAACTTTTTTTTCGATTTCACACTTAAGTCAGCGTGGTGAATTCGTTATCGGATGACACCCGACAAAGTTAACGTGGACTAGCGCTGTATTCGCAGACGGGAATTGATGACTTTTTGTGTAGGCGTTTGTCTTACAAAAAACCCTGTGTAGCGAAGCGTATGCGGGTGATGTCTGCCGGGCACCACCGGCCAGACGGATGGAAAACAAGGAATAACAATGGCTTGTGACAAAGGCAAGCGAAAATCGGCTGCGCGTGTTGGCCCGCAGCATTGAATGCGGCCTCAATTGCGCTGGTAGATATCTTCGAAGCGCACGATGTCGTCCTCGCCCAGATAGGAACCCGACTGCACCTCGATCATGTGCAGGTCGATCTTGCCGGGATTTTCCAGCCGGTGAGAAGTGCCGAGCGGAATGTAGGTGGACTGGTTTTCGGTCAGCAGCATGACCTCAGTGCCGCAGGTGACGCTGGCGGTACCGGACACCACGACCCAGTGCTCGGCGCGATGGTGGTGCATCTGCAGGCTGAGCTTCTCGCCCGGCTTGACCATGATGCGCTTGACCTGGAAACGCTCGCCCTCGTCTATGCCTTCGTACCAGCCCCACGGGCGGTAGACCTGCTTGTGGACCAGGTGCTCGCAGCGCTTTTCTGCCTTCAGGCGGTCGACCAGCTTCTTCACGTCCTGTACCTGGTCCTTGTTTGCCACCAGTACCACGTCGGCGGTTTCCACCACCACCAGGTTCGACACGCCGAGCATCGCCACCATGCGGGTTTCGGCGCGGACGAAGTTGTTTTGGGCGTTTTCCAGCATGACGTCGCCGCGGGTGGCGTTGCCCTGCTCGTCCTTCGCCGCCACTTCCCACAATGCCGACCAGGCACCGATGTCATTCCACGCGATGTCGGCCGGCACCACGGCGGCGCGGCGAGTGTGTTCCATCACCGCGTAGTCAACCGACTCCGACGGGCAGACCTCGAATTCGGCGGGGGCGAGCCGCACGAAATCGAGATCGGGCGTGGCGCCATCGAGCGCGGCGCGGCAGGCGTCCAGAATGTCGGGACGCAGGGCCTGCAGCTCGTTGAGAAAATCAGAGGCGCGGAACAGGAACATGCCGCTGTTCCAGAAATAGTCACCGGAATCGACATACTGCTGCGCCGTGGCGAGGTCGGGTTTTTCGACGAACGCCGCCACCTCGTATGCGCCCGCGCTATCCGCCAGCGGCGCGCCCTTGCGGATGTAGCCGTAGCCGGTTTCAGGGATGGCGGCGACGATGCCGAAGGTGGCGAGGTGGCCGTTCTGCGCCGCCTGCGCCGCGATGCGGATGGCCGCATGAAACGCCGCCACGTCGCCGATCAGGTGGTCGGCGGGCAGCACCAGCATCAGCGCGTCGGGGTCGTCGCGCGACAGCATCAGCGCGGCCACGGCAATCGCTGGCGCGGTGTTGCGCCCCACCGGCTCCAGCACGATGGCGCGCGGCTGGGTTCCGATCTGGCGCATCTGCTCGGCGATCATGAAGCGGTGTTCGACGTTGCACACCATCAGCGGTGCGGCCATTTCCGGCATGTCTGCCAAGCGGCTGACAGTGTCCTGCAGCAGGCTGTGGTCGCTGGCAAGCGGCAACAGCTGTTTGGGCAAAGCCGCGCGGGATAAGGGCCACAAGCGGGTGCCCGAGCCACCGGAAAGAATCACGGGATGGAGAGTGGTCATGTCGTGTGCTCTGCTAAAAAGTCATTTCGTTGCCTGAGGCAATTTCTGTTCCAGACACAGGGCCAGCGCGGTTTCCCAGTCAGGCAGGCGCACGCCGAAAGTCGCTGCAAGCTTGTCGCATGCCAGCTGCGAATTGGCCGGGCGTGCTGCGGGCGTGGGATAGCTGGAGGTTGGAATCGCCGTGAGGCTGGCCAGTTTTTCATCTGGTTTGGCCAGATGCGCCAGAATCGCCGCGGTGAAGCCATGCCAGCTGGTGCGCCCGCCGCAGCTCAGATGATATACCCCGGACGTTGCAGTTTGATTGGGCCGATCCAGCCAGCGCGCAACCACCAAAGCAGCCGCCTCGGCAATCAGGCGCGACCAGGTCGGCGCGCCGAACTGGTCGTCGACCACCGCCAGGGAGTCGCGTTCGCGCGCCAGCCGCTGCATGGTCAGCAGGAAATTGCGCCCCCGTAGACCATACACCCAGCTGGTTCGCAGGATCAGATGCGACGCGCCGGCGCACTGTACCGCCTGCTCGCCCGCCAGTTTGGTCGCGCCGTACACGCCCAGTGGATTCGGCGCGTCGTCCTCGCTGTACGCCCCCTGCTTGCGCCCGTCGAACACATAATCGGTGGAAAAACACACCAGCGGAATGCCGCGCGCCGCTGCGGCCCGCGCCAGCTCACCCGGCGCGACGGCGTTGATGGCATGTGCCAGGTCAGGTTCGGACTCGGCCTTGTCCACCGCCGTGTAGGCGGCAGGGTTGACGATCAGATCCGGCGCGATCGCTTCCACGCTGCGGCGAATGGCGGCACTGTCGGCGAGGTCGAGGCGGCTGCGATCCACTGCAATTACGTCGCCCAGCGGCGCCAGCGTGCGTTGCAATTCCCAGCCCACCTGGCCGTTGACACCGGTGAGCAGTATCCTCACGCAAACCCCTCGCATTCAACGAGCGGCAGGCCTGCCTGATCCTTGTTCGACAACAGTGGCATCCCCTCCAGCGGCCAGGCGATGTTCAGGGCCGGGTCATTCCACAACAGGCAGCGCTCGAACTGCGGCGCGTAGTAATCGGTGGTCTTGTAGAGAAATTCGGCATGCTCGGATAGCACCACAAACCCGTGCGCAAAACCGGGCGGGATCCACGCCATGTCGTGCGTCTCGGCCGACAGATGCATGCTGGCGACGCGGCCGAAATGCGGCGAACTGCGGCGCAGGTCGACCGCCACATCGAACACCTCGCCCACCACCACGCGCACCAGCTTGCCCTGCGGCTGCTGGATCTGATAGTGCAGGCCACGCAGCACGCCGCGTGCCGACCGCGAGTGGTTGTCCTGCACAAACTCGGCGTCGATGCCGAGGTCGGCATAGGTCTTGCGGTTGTAGCTTTCGAAAAAGAAACCGCGCGCATCGCCGAACACCCTGGGACGCAGCAGCAGCACATCGGGATGCTGGGTCGCGATCACCTGCATCAGAACACCCGGTCGTTCAGCACGTCGATCAGATAGCGCCCGTAGCCGTTTTTCAACAAGGGCTGCGCCAGCGCCTGCAACTGGGCGGCGTCGATAAAGCCCTGACGGTAGGCAATTTCCTCAGGACAGGCAATTTTCAGGCCCTGGCGCTTCTCGATGGTCTGGATATAGAGCGCCGCCTCGATCAGTGAATCGTGGGTGCCGGTGTCGAGCCAGGCCTGGCCGCGCCCCATCACCTGCACGTCGAGTTCGCCCCATTCGAGGTACTGGCGGTTGACGTCGGTAATCTCCAGCTCGCCGCGCGGCGAGGGCTTCAACGCGCGCGCGACGTCGATCACCCGGTTGTCGTAGAAATACAGGCCGGTGACGGCATAGCGCGATTTGGGCCGGGCCGGTTTTTCCTCGAGACTGACAGCGTGCCCGGCAGCGTCGAACTCGACCACTCCATAACGCTCGGGATCCTGCACAGGGTAGGCAAACACAGTGGCGCCGTGCGCGCGCTGCCCTGCTGCCTGCAAATCCTGGCTCAGTTCGTGACCATAAAAAATGTTGTCGCCCAGAACCAGCGCGCAGGGATCACTGCCGATGAAATCGCTGCCAATGAGGAAAGCCTGCGCCAGTCCATCGGGCGTGGCCTGCACCGCGTATTGGATGTTGAGTCCCCACTGCGTGCCGTCGCCCAGCAGCTGCTCGAAACGCGGCGTATCCTGCGGGGTGGAAATCAGCAGGATGTCGCGGATGCCCGCCAGCATCAGCGTGGTGAGCGGGTAATACACCATGGGCTTGTCGTACACCGGCAGCAGCTGCTTGGAGACCACTTGCGTGATGGGATACAGGCGGGTGCCGGAGCCTCCGGCGAGGATGATGCCTTTGCGTGTGCTCATATCAGCGCTCCGCGTAATTTTCGGAAACCCAGTTGCGGTATTCGCCGCTGGTGACATGGGCCACCCAGTCCTGGTTGGCCAGATACCAGGCCACCGTCTTCCTGATCCCGCTCTCGAAAGTCTCGCTCGGCGTCCAGCCGAGTTCGCGCTCGATCTTGCCGGCATTGATCGCATAGCGCTGGTCGTGGCCGGGCCGATCCTTGACGAAAGTAATCAGGCCGGCATGGGGGATGACGGGTGAATCGGGATGCAGGTCGTCGAGCATGACGCACAGGGTTTTCACCACCTCGAGATTGGTCTTCTCGTTGCAACCACCGATATTGTAGGTCTCCCCCACCCGCCCCACCTCCAGGACACGGCGGATCGCGTTGCAATGATCCGATACATACAACCAGTCGCGGATGTTGCTGCCGTTGCCGTAAATCGGCAGCGGCTTGCCCGCCAGCGCGTTGTGGATGACCAGGGGGATGAGCTTTTCTGGAAACTGCAGCGGGCCGTAATTGTTTGAGCAGTTGGTGGTCAGCACCGGCAAACCATAAGTGTGGTGGTAGGCGCGCACCAGATGATCCGAGGCTGCTTTCGACGCCGAATACGGGCTGTTGGGCGCATACGGTGTGGTTTCGGAAAACGCCGGATCGGTGGGGCCGAGCGAGCCGTACACTTCGTCGGTCGACACATGCAGAAAGCGGAATGCCGCCTGCTCGTCCGTGGGCAGTTGCGACCACCAGGCTCGCACCGATTCCAGCAGTTTGAAGGTGCCGACCACATTGGTCTCGATGAACTCGCTGGGGCCGTGGATGGAACGGTCGACGTGGCTTTCCGCCGCGAAATTGACGATCGCGCGCGGCCGATGTTCGTGCAGCAGCGCGTCGACAGCCGCACGATCGCCGATATCGCCCTGCACGAAAACATGACGCGCGTCGCCGTGTAGCGACCGCAGGCTCTCAAGATTGCCCGCGTAGGTCAGCTTGTCGAGGTTAACGACGGGCTCGTACCCAGCCGCCAGCCAGTCCAGAACGAAATTGGCGCCGATGAAACCGGCGCCTCCAGTCACCAGAATCACTTGAGCACTCAGGGATTGGTGGGTTTTTCGTCGGCTTTTTTGCCGCTGTCTTTTTCGCTGTCGGTCTTTTCGCCGTTGGCCTTTGCTTCAGCAGCTTGCGCATAGCCGGTTGCATATTCGATCTTGGCCGCTTCGCGCAACTTTTTCAGATCAGCCTCCATCAGTTCCTTGCGTTTCTGGGTCGTCAGGGCCCGCTCGATGGCATTTTTCGCCTGTTCCAACGAAACCGGCTGCAACTGACTTTCCTGCAACTGCTGGAGCAGCACATGCCCAGGGCGGCCCGGCAAAATCGTCACCTGGCCGTCCTTCATCTGGTTGAGGCGGCCCAGCAGGGGCGCCGGAATCTGCTCGGCCGCCTTGACGGCCACGGCGGTCTTGCCCTCGATGCTCTGCTCCTTGACCCAGTTGACAAAGTCGCCCAGGGAATGGCTGCTCTTGAGTTTGGCCTCGACTTCGGACATGCGCGACGGATCAAGCTTCAACTCAAGTTCCTGGATACGGAAAATCCGCCGCTGGGAGAACAGTTCGGGATGCTGGTTGTAATAATCGGCGATCTCGGTGTCCGAGGGCTTGGTGACATCCTTGAATTTGCGCTCCGCATAAGCTTCCGCCAATACTTGGCGGCTTGCCTGCGCCATCGCAACGTCTACTGCGGGTTCCTTGTCCAGCCCGGCCTTTTTGGCCGCCTGCGCGACCAGACGCTGATCGATCAAGGCCTGCAACAGCTTGCTTTTCGCCTCGGCGGTCTGCGCCTCATTCAGTTTTCCCAGACGGGAAACAGCCAGGTTCAACTCGGCCTCGCTGATTTTGTCGCCAGCAACCGTCGCCACCGTCTCACTTTTCACAGCGGTCGCAGGTTTTTCACAGCCGGACAACAACATGGCGAGAGCGGTTAAGGCGATAAACGACGCATGGCAGGGTTTCATGAGCACTCCAGTTATCAGGATGGGGCCGTATGGTGCGGGATTCGGCCGCATTCAGCAAGTCAGAATGCCGCCAGGCATGGCAAGGGGTTAAAGAAAAAACGGTCAGCATCGCAATTCAAAAACATTGCCTCAAGTTGAAACCATACGCCAAGGAAGCGCAACCGGTTTATCGGTTATTGGCCAATATTCAACTGCACATAAATCCCTGTAGGGCTCATCCTTGGCGCTCCGCCTGTCGCACCGGTTTTTGCGGAGCCACTGGCACCGCTTTTGTTTTTACAGGTGGGGGCCCTTGGCTGATCGGGCCGGGCAAACGCATCCGGAAGCGGCGTAGTGCCCGCAACCCACCCGATTTTATCATTGTTAGCACCCCAATTTAAGCTTGGCGCCGCTTTCCTTCTCACGCAACCCGCGCGCACAGATCCGCCCGTACTGCCTTATCGGCTCGCCTATTCAGCAAACGCCCTCACACCGACCGACTCGCGCGCTTTTCTGAGCGCCTCGGTGGCCTTTTCCTTGGCCGCTCGCCGTTTGGCTGCCTGTTCCTCTTTCGTGGGTTGCACCACCAGAGCGAGCTTCCTCTCAAGTTCGGCCTTTTCTGCCTGCTGCTGCTTCGCACGCTGCGCCGCCAGGGCCGCCTGACGTTCACGCTCTACCTGCTCCGCCCGCTGCGCGGCCTCCTGGCGGGCTTGCAGCTGGGCGGCTTCCTTGGCTTGTCGTTGTTTGTTTTCCCTGATCGCGGCCTGCACAGCCGCATCCTTGATCGCCTGCTGACGCGCCCGCTCTGCCTCTCGCTTGCGCTCAGCTTCCTGTTGTGCCTTTTTTGCTTCCATGCGGGCACGCGCATCCTTGAGATCTTCGCGGATCTGGGCCCCGGTCTGGCGGATGCGCTCGCCTATCGTCGCCAAATCATCACCGGAAACGGTAGGGCTTTCAGATACTGATTTGTTGCGCCCTGTTTCAGCAGAATGGGCGCAGACCGGCAGCAAGCATATCAGCGTGACAACAGCGAAACGTGATACGTGGTAGAGGTTCATGGTTGTTCCTTCCGTCTAGACGAATGTGCCACAGGCGCTGTATTCCTCTGATTTTCCCGGCTTTCATAGGCATGAAACCGGAAACACGATCAGTAACTGCTGAATACATCCCTGCTGCTTGTTCGCTTAACGACCACGCACGCAAAATCTTTACGGAATTACTACGCCGGAACCGCCTCTTCAAATTCCAAACAGACCTTTTCGCTGGTGTCAATATCGATGGTCACCCGCCCACCGTGGACCAACTTGCCGAACAGTAGCTCGTCGGCCAGCACCTTGCGGATGGTGTCCTGGATCAGGCGCGCCATCGGCCGTGCACCCATCAGCGGGTCAAAGCCATGCTTGGCAAGATAAGCCTTCAGCGCATCGGTAAATACCGCCTCGACCTTCTTCTCGTGCAGTTGCTCTTCCAACTGCATCAGGAACTTGTCCACTACCTGCAGGATGACCGGTTCGGTCAGCGACGCAAAGGGGATGATCGCGTCCAGCCGGTTGCGGAATTCCGGCGTGAACATGCGGCGAATCTCACCCATTTCATCACCGCTTTCGCGCGCGTTGGAAAAGCCGATGGTCGCCCTGTTAAGCATTTCCGCCCCCGCATTGGTCGTCATGATGAGCACCACATTGCGGAAGTCGGCCTTGCGCCCATTGGTGTCAGTCAGCGCGCCGTGATCCATCACCTGCAGCAGCACATTGAAAATATCCGGGTGGGCTTTTTCGACTTCATCAAGTAAAACAACGGCATAGGGGTGTTTGTTGACAGCTTCAGTCAACAGCCCGCCCTGGTCGAACCCCACATAGCCGGGGGGCGCACCGATCAGGCGCGAAACGGCATGGCGTTCCATATACTCCGACATATCGAAGCGGATCAGCTCGACCCCCAGCACATAGGCCAGCTGGCGCGCGACCTCGGTCTTGCCGACTCCGGTGGGGCCTGAGAACAGGAAGTTGCCGATCGGTTTCTGCGGATTGCCGAGGCCACTGCGCGACATCTTGATCGCGGTGGCCAGCGCATCGATGGCCACATCCTGACCGTACACCACCGCCTTCAGGTCGCGGTCCAGCGTCTTCAGCGAGTTCTTGTCGTCGGACGACACGGTCTTGGGCGGAATCCGCGCAATCTTGGCGATGATGTCCTCGATCTCACGCGGGGTGATCGTCCGCTTCTGCTTGGATTTCGGCAGGATGCGCTGTGCGGCGCCCGCCTCGTCGATCACATCGATCGCCTTGTCCGGCAGATGGCGGTCGTTGATATAGCGCGCCGACAACTGCGCTGCCGTGGTCAGCGCAGCCGCCGTGTATTTGACGCCATGATGGTCTTCGAAACGCGATTTCAGGCCACGCAGGATCGCCACGGTTTCGTCGACCGAGGGTTCCGGTACATCGATTTTCTGAAAACGCCGCGATAAGGCGTGATCTTTCTCGAAAATGCCGCGATATTCAGTGTACGTGGTCGCGCCAATGCAACGCAGATTCCCCGACGACAACGCCGGCTTCAGCAGGTTGGACGCATCGAGCGTGCCGCCGGACGCCGCCCCGGCCCCGACCAGGGTGTGAATTTCGTCGATGAACAGGATCGCCTTGGGGTTGTCGGTCAACTGCTTCAGCACGCCCTTCAGGCGCTGTTCGAAATCGCCGCGATACTTGGTGCCGGCGAGCAAGGCGCCCATGTCCAGCGCGTACACCGTGCTTTGCGCCAGGATGTCGGGCACCGAGCCTTCAATGATGCGGCGCGCCAAGCCTTCGGCAATGGCGGTCTTGCCCACGCCCGCTTCGCCCACCAGCAAGGGATTGTTTTTGCGCCGGCGGCACAGGGTCTGGATCACGCGCACGAGTTCCTGTTCGCGCCCGATCAGGGGGTCGATCTTGCCAGCCAGTGCCTGCGTATTCAGATTCTGTGCAAAGCTGTCGAGCGGCGAAGCAGCAGGTGCATCGGCATTGGTTTCGCTGGGTTCATCCGAGCGCGGCAACGGTTCACCCTGCGGGGTCTTTGTGATGCCGTGGGAGATGAAATTGACGATGTCGAGCCGCGTCACCCCCTGCTGGGTCAGGAAATACACCGCATGCGAATCTTTTTCGCCAAACACCGCCACCAGCACATTGGCGCCGGTCACTTCCTTCTTGCCCGACGACTGCACATGCAGGATCGCGCGCTGGATCACGCGCTGGAAGCCGAGCGTGGGCTGGGTATCGACTTCGCCCTCGCCCACCACCTTGGGGGTATGTTCCTCGATAAACGAGCCCAACTGTTCGCGCATGGCCTCGATGTTGGCGCCACAGGCGCGCAACACTTCCACCGCGGACGGATTGTCTAGCATCGCCATCAGCAGGTGTTCCACCGAAATGAATTCGTGGCGCTTCTGCCGCGCATCCATGAAGGCCATATGCAGCGTCACTTCGAGTTCCTGGGCAATCATCTAACTTTCCTCCATCGTACATTGCAGCGGATGCTGATGCTGCCGCGCGAAATCCACAACTTGCTCAACCTTGGTGTGCGCGATGTCCTTCGGGAACACTCCACACACACCTATACCTTCAGTATGGACTTTGAGCATGATTTGTGTCGCCCGTTCTTCGTCGATGCCAAAAAACTTTTTCAGGACATGCACCACGAATTCCATCGGGGTGTAGTCGTCATTCAGCAGCAAAACCTTATACAAGGGCGGCGGCTTCACTTTTGCCGCAGTCGGTTCCAGTAGGGTACTGCCTTCTCGCTTGGTTGCCATAGCCGGATTAAACCTGAGTTACTGGCCTTATTTTGATGTGGAGGGAGAAATTTTCAAGCCCGCTAGAAGTAGGGCCAAAGCACCGGAGGGATGCGAGGTGGGATGGATGGCGGAAAGAGTTGGATTATCTCGCGGCTCCCTGCACCCCCACTAAATCCCGTGCTCCGCGAACTGTCACACCCGACAATATGCAAATTCAGTCTAACAGTTTTCTACATCAACACTACCCAAGGTTTGAGTGTGTCAGCCCCAAGTAGTAATGTCCGCTTTGTCCCAAATAGAAATGTCCGGTGGTGGTTAACTTTGGCCTTGTTAAAAAACAGTGGCGGGCATTTTGGGGATGGGAAAATTGATGTGTCAGAAAGAAGCGGAGCGGGTCTGGGTATTGAGTTTACTGGAAGCGGGTGCGATCAGCCCATTTTTTCAGGTCCGGACGTGGCAAGAGACCAGGCGCTCCCCTGCCCAATCCAGGAACGGAAATAAAAACCCCTGCCGAACCGCGGCAGGGGTTTTAACGTGAGGGACGGATCAATGCCCTTCACACATCATCAGTCATCGTGATGCTCGTGGTGGTCTTTGCGCTTCCTGGTGATGGCCATGGTCTTGTCGTTGCCGGTGCCGGAATGCTGCACGTTGACGAACAGGGTGTGCGGATCCTTGCCGAAGTAGATGCCGCTGCCCTCGGCCAGCTTGTCCTTGAGGGAGGCGAACAGATGCAC
>JAUXVT010000078.1 GCA_030680405.1 Thiobacillus sp.
GCAAGGTGAAGGTGGTGGCCGCCGCCGGCAAGAAAGTCTGACGGCACGCCCACCCCCAGCACTGTTTCCCTCGACTCCAAACCCCCCACTCACTCCTTCTACTCACTCACCCCCGAAACGGAATCAAGGTATGAATACCCATCTGAAGACCCTGCTGACCCTCTCCGCATTGACCCTGTTGGCACCGGTGGCGGCTATGGCTGACGACGCACATCACAAGCCGGCGGCAGCCGCTGCCACAGCTGCGGCCGACATGACGGACGGCGAAGTCCGCAAGATCGACATGGAAGGCAGCAAGATCACGCTCAAGCACGCTGACATCAAGAACCTGGACATGCCCGGCATGACGATGGTCTTCGTCGTCAAGGACAAGGCGATGCTCGACAAGCTGAAGGCCGGCGACAAGGTGAAGTTCAAGGCTATCAACGACGCCGGCAAGTTCACGGTCACCGAGATTCAGCCGGTACGCTGAAGCACGGGGTGCTGGGCCATGAAACTGCACCGGCTGTGGGGCGCCACCAGCACCGGCCTGGTGGTGGCCATGGCCAGCGCCGCGTGGGCCTGGCGCGATTGCATGCTGCTGGCCTTGAGCGTGGTGCTGACGTACCGACTCTTCTTGCTGCACATGGACCGTGGCGCACCCTGGCGCACCCTCGCGGCGGCGGTCAACGCGCTCTCGGCGGGCTTCGTGGCAGTCGGCGCCGGGGTCGCCTTGATGACAAGCATTGCTGCGGCCTGGCTGGAATGGTGGCACCCAACGGCTGAGCATCCCGCTGCGGTGTTGCTGATGCTGAGTGCAGGCGCGGCCTGGTGTTGCCTGTTCAGGAACGGCCGCCAAGAAGCTGCCGAAGAACTGCGGTTGTGGCTGTGCGTCCTCGGCGGCGTGCTGGTTGCAATCGAGGCGGAGCGCAGCGGATGGGCGCTTGCGCCTTGCCTGTTCGTGTCTTCTGTCGGGATGGCCATGGTGTGGACCGGTTGGCGGCTCGCCACCGAGACCGCGTCGTCCCTGATGCACGCCGGCGGCGAGTCGCGCTGACGCCTCATCCATGAGCCACAACATCGGCTACCTGCAGGAGCAGGCACACGAAAGGCTGACGTTCATCATCGTCGCCGGTTCCATCAGCGGCGCCATCGTGCTGGCGTTTGTGGTGTATTTGCATTGGTAGGGACGCCAAGCCCGCAGAGCTGATCGCTTGGCGCGTGAAGCGCGC
>JAUXVT010000080.1 GCA_030680405.1 Thiobacillus sp.
GACTCGGGGGACTGGCTGCCCGCCAAGCAACTGTATGGGATGGCACGCGCCGCGGCGGCGGATTTGGGTGCGTTTGAAACCGTACGCAATCGTCCGCTCAAGTGCCGTCTGGTACTGGTCAAGCATTCGCCCAAAGGCCGCGCGGCAGCCCGTCCCGAGGGAGAGCCGCCCTGACGACTGGATCGCGCCGCAGACGCAGTGCCCCCCGCTGCGCGCCGCTGGAACTGATTGAGCGTCGCCAGGATGCGATCGAGGCTGTATTCGGCATTTTCCGGGGTCTGGGTGATACCGGCCTGATTCTGCTGGTAGTGCGTGTTCAGGAGGTCGGCGATTTCGGCTAGATCGGCTCTGGGCTTGCCGCTTTCAGCGGGTTAAGCCTCGGCCGCTGCGGCCGGCGCCGGCCTATACTTGTCACGGATGATGGGTTCGGACGGCGCGGCCGGCTGCAGGGCAGCCAGGGTCTGGTTGAGTTGCCGGTAAAGCGCCGGGGCATGGTGCGATATCGCCTGCCCGAGCGCCTTGTAGAGAACCGTCCGCATGGGGTTGGAGAAATCCAGTCCCTGAATGACGCCCTGGAAAGTGCGGCAGATGACTTCCGGGCCGAAAGGATTGTTCTTCCTGTCAATGGGCATGCCGACCAGCCGGCTGTAGCGCTGCTCGAACGCGTAGAGCAGCGGCACGATGTCCTCCTCGATCTGCTTGATGACCGTCGACAAATTCAGCCAGTCCTCGAATTCGGCCTCCTCGACGAGGGCCAGCCTGTTTGCCGCTGGCGCTCCACTGGACGCTTTCGGCGGTCCGACATGCTGGATGCAGTCGCGTATGGCGTTGAAAAAATCGTCTTCGATCCGGCTGCGGCGCTGCGCCGTTCCTGGGCGCCATAGTCGTAGCGGGAGCGCTCCAGGAAACTCAACTCGTCCTGCCCCGCTTGACCCAGACGCTCCACCCCCCGCTGAAAGAAATCCTGCAACACCATATCGAGAAAGCTGCGAAACAGGCTGGTGCACTCCAGTTGCAGCGCCTGAGCCTGTTGCGGGCTCAGGTCGGATGCGGCCCATGCGGAATCAGGCCGGGCAAGGCGTTCGCTCGCCGTGCGCAAGGCCTGCAGGGCGTCCTCCGGCATGGCGGCGACGAAGACGCCCACGCCGCTGGGGGAAACACGCGCCACCCGACCGTTGAACCGGAACACGACGGAATCGCCCGCCGTAAACTCCACCTGCACGGGGGTGCCCAGCAGGGCAGGGAGGGCGGCGTCGGCGTGCCGTCTCCGGGAAAGGCCACGTACAGCCCGGTCTGACAATAGCCCGAATTTCGGCAGGAATGGCCGCGCCTTCGCCAAAACGGATACGCGCGGTCTGCCAGGTTGCCTGCCGCGCATGACGCCGTTGTTCCTTGCTGCCTGATCCGGTAGAGGTGTATGCCATGTTGTTCAAGTTAGGGAATTGTCATTCATTAATAAACCATGGCTTGCGCCAACATGCAAAAATTCGCTGCACTTCAGTCGGCTGCGTCGGGCTCTCCCAGCTGCGCCAGGATTTGGCGGCGCGCGCCATCACGCAATTGTAATGCGGCTTGCCAGTCCTCGCCTTCTGCCGACAGCGGTGCGCCGATATGCACCTGGAGGGCACTGCAATGCGGCCGCCACGACTCGCCAGGCAGCAGCGCGCGCGTGCCCGCCAGGGTAACCGGCAGCACAGGCCGGCCGGACCGCGCGGCGAGCATGAACGCCCCCATCCGGAATGGCAGCAGCCCGGGCTCGCTGCGGAAGGTTCCTTCGGGAAAGAAAACCACGGATTCGCCGGCGCGCACCCGTTCCTCAAGCGCACGCGTGTCCTCGACACCGCGCGCACTGTCGAAGCGTTCGACGAATGCGCTGCAGAGTCGCCGCAACGGAATGGCAGCGAGCGGTTTCTTCAGCAGTTCCTGTTTGGCGACATAGGTGAAGCGCGGCGGCAACACCGCGGTGAGAATCAGCGCATCCAGATAGCTGGCATGGTTGGCCACCATGATCAGCGGACCCTCATGGCCGGCAAGCTGCTGCAGGCCCGTCACCCGCGGCGTCAGCCCGGTCAGCGCCAGGGCCAGCCGTGCGCACGCCCTGGCGATGCGCCGACGCAGCCTCAGGGCGGGCGCCGCCGCGATCAGCAGCCAGGCCAGGGGCACGATGGCCACATAAACCGTCCACGCCCAGGCGGCCCATGCGGCATCGGCCCCGCGCCTGAGCCGCCGCCCGGCCTGGGCGATGGCGCCGGCGCCGGCCAGACGCAGCCATTGCTGCCAGGGCGGGCGCTGTGCGCCGATCAGCTCGCCGCGCTCGTAGCGTTCGCGGCAAGCGGCGCGGCGGACTTTGCCGCTGGACGTTTTCAGTACAGTGCGCGGCGGCGCCAGCACGATATCGTCGGCCGGCATGCCGAGCAGATCGACGGCGAGGCGGGTGATCTCCGCCTGGATCCGCTCGCGCTTTACGGCTGCTTCTTCGCGGATTTCGGCCAGCACCACCAGCCGTTCGGTGCCGGTTTGCGCGTCGGTGGCCGGAAACACCGCGACGCCGCCCCGGCGCACGCCGGGCAGCCGGCTCACCGCCTCTTCCAGTTCCTGCGGGTAGAGGTTCTGTCCGGCGCGGATGATGATGTCCTTCTCGCGCCCGGTGAGATAGAGCTCCCCTGCCGCGAGATAGCCGAGGTCACCGGTATTGAGCCAGGCACCGTCGAACAGGCGCTGGCTGGCTTCGGGGTTGTGGAAATAGCCACGGGTCGCCGACGGACCTTGGAACTGCACACGCCCCAGGGCGCGTTCGGGCCGTTCGCGTCCGCCCGCATCGACGATGCGGATCGCATGATCGGGCAAGGGCAGGCCGCAGGAAACGATGCGCTGGGCATGGGCATCGTCGGCCCCGGCGGGGCGGGCGAACCCGGTCCGGGACAGCGCGACACGATCGATGCGGTCGATCAGCGGCCCGCGCCCAAGCGGGGGAAAGGCCAGTCCGACGGAGGACTCCGCCAGGCCGTAGACCGGCGTCATAGCGGTTGCGCGGAAGCCGTAGCGGGCGAAGCGCGTGGTGAAACGCTCAATGGTGTCGGGGCTGACCGGTTCGGCACCGTTGTAGGCCAGCCGCCAACGGCTCAGATCCAGACCCTCGAGGTCGGGATCAATGAGCTTGTTGACGCATAGTTCATAGGCGAAGTTGGGTGCCGCCGAGATGGTGGCGCGGTGCCGGTGGAGGGTCCACAGCCAGCGCCCGGGCCGGGCAAGAAAGGCCAGCGGCGACATCAGCACCAGCCGGAATCCGACATACAGGCTGCCCATGCAGGCGCCGATCAGCCCCATGTCGTGGTAAAGCGGCAGCCAGGACACGAAGACGTCTTCGGCGGTGACGCCCGCGGCGCGCTCCATCGCGTTCAGATTGGCGAGCAGGTTGGCATGGGTCAGCACCACCCCCTTGGGATTGCCGGTGCTGCCCGAGGTGTATTGCAGGAAAGCCATGTCTTCTGCGCGCGGTGGGGGCGGGAGCGGCACCAGCGCGGGGCGGGACAGATCCGCGACGGTCGTAACCTGGCGCAGCGAGGCGCACTGCGCGCGCAGCAGATGGCCGAGCGGCTTGGCCCGCTCGTCGGTGACGAGCAGCGCGGCCTCGGCATTGGCGACGATGCCGGCGATGCGGCGCATGTGATCCTCGATTTGCGAAGGACGCGCGGGCGGGTACAGCGGCACCGGCACGCAGCCGGCGTAGAGCGCGCCGTAGAAAGCGGCGAAAAATTCGCGCCCGGTGGGCAGCATAATGGCGACGCGGTCGCCAGCATTCAGGTTTGGCGCGACGCGGTCGCCCGCGCGCAGGCCGGCCGCCAGCGCCCGGGCCTCGGCCTGCAGAAGGCGATAGCTGATGTCTTCACTGTGCTCCGCTTCGCCATACAGCGTGATGTGCACCCGCTCGCCATGCTGCGCAACATGCCAGTCGAGCAACTCGACCAGGGTGGCGAGGGTTGCCGGCGGATGCGCAGGCGCAGTCTCCGCCATCGTCACGGCAGGCGCCGGGGTGGGCCTCACGGCAGGGCTGGCCGCCCCCATCTGCTGCAGCAGATCGCGCGGCGTTTCGGCCTCGACCAAGGCTGCATCGGCCAGTCTGACGCCCAGCTCGCGCTCGATGCGGGCGAGCAGCTCCACGCGCGCCAGGCTGTCCAGACCGAAATCGCGCTCCAGTTCATGATCCAGACTCAGGCGGTCGATGCCATTGGCGCCGGGCCGCAGCTCGCGCGAAAGGCCGCGTACGATGTCGAGGAGTTGCTCCGCCTCGGAGTGGGTGGAAATCGTCATGCCTGCTTTATAGTGCGCCGTCGCAAGTGCAGCACCACCCCAACCACCGCCAGGGCGGCGATCACATGCTTGATCGTGTGTCCGCTGACGAGACCGCCGGTCAGCGCAAAAACCGGACGATCACCGAGATCGCACAGCAAGGCCAGCAGATACAGCCCGATGACCGCCAGAATGTCACGGTCGCCGCTGTAACGCGGCGGATAGAACCGCAGCAGCAGCGGGATCAGCAACATGGGATAAAGCTGCATCAGCAAGTAGGGCCGCAGGTCGCCCATCCCCCGCGCCTCGCTCCAGCCCCAATAGGCGGCACTGCCGAGGCCAGCGGCGGCGAGCAGCGGCAGCAGGCGCAGCCCGGTCCGAGGGCTGATCCGCTCGGACACGATGGCGGCAAACCACGCCATGAACGCCAGCATCATTGCCAGCCGGTCCCCCAGCAGCCGCTCGTTGCCAGGGGCGAGGTGGTAATAGCCCGAGCCGAATCCAGCCAGCACGGTGGCAAAAAAGAATAGTTGATAAGGCCAGGCCTCGCGCCGATCCCGCCAGGCACCCTGCCCCCGCTGCAAAAATCGCAAGCCGATACCCCCGGCCAGCACGATCAAGGCGTTGGATGCGGTGTCGCGGCAGTGGGGCAGGCCCCAGCAGGCGCGCTGATCGGCGAACGCGTGATAACTGAGCGGCTGCGGGATGGGCGGCAGCATCCAGGCGAGCCCCGCCAGCGCCCCCGCCAGCAGCCACAGTCCGAGCGTCCTGGCGCGGGGGTCGTAATTGCGCCATGCGCTCATGCGCCCGCCTCGCGTTCGGCCAGCAGCAAGTCGATCACGCGCCACAGCCGCAACAGGTCGGGCAGGTCCTCGCGCCAGAAGCGCCACGAGAGCAGACTTGAAACGCTCAGATCGACGTGCCCGAGGACGCGCCGGATGAGAAACACGCGGGCCTGTCCCTCCGGCACGGCAGCAGCGAGCGCCAGGCTCTCTGGCCAGGGAATGAGATTGTCATTCCTGCCGTGCACCAGGATCAGCCGCGCCTTCAGCGGCCTCAGATCGTGCCGCGCCAGATCGAGCAGTTCGATATCCGCGCGCATGGCCTGGGGCAGCCGCGCGAACAGGCCGGCAAAGCGTGCCGGATCGGCATTGACGGCCAGCGCATACACCGCGTGCGCATCCAGGCTCAGATCCGCAGCGAGCGGCGACAGGTCGGCGCCGGGGTCGCGCGTGCGCAGCGCCACCATGCGGTCGAACACCGCGCGATCGGCGCCGCCCGCGAGGTAATCGAGGCTGGAATAGACCAGCACCATCCTGCCGGTATCGTCCGGGGTGATGCGCTGCCATTGGCCGTCATGCTCGAACCAGCCGGTGGTGAAGAAGCGCATGGCGCGCGGCAGGTCATGATAGCCGCCGACCCCGACGACGAAGCGTACCTGGTCGCGGATATCGTCTTCGAGCGCGGCGAGCAACGCAGGCCCCACCGAGTAGCTGAAGGCGAACATCCCGGCGCGTCCCTCCGGCGCAAGTTCCGGACGGCGGGCGAGCCAGGTGAAGGCGTCGGCGATTTCCCGCACATCCGAGGGACGGATGCGCAGTTCGCGGAAGCCACGGATGTCGGGCGCCAGCACCGCAAACCCGGCGCGCGCCAGGGTGGTGGCGAAGGCCACCAGGCGCGGATCGTCCTTGCCCAGCGGCACCGCGCCGGGGACGGCGACGAGGGCGGCACGCGGGCAACCCGGGGCGCCGGACACCGGATCTGACTGCGCCGGGGTCGGGGCGACGCAGCCGGCCAACGGGCCCGGCAGATAAAGATCGGCGTGGTGAGTGCGACCCGCCACCGTGTAGGCCAGGGCTTGCCGCAGCGGCACGGGCGTGGTCTGCTTGAGCCGGGAATCGGCCGCGCCGGCGGCTAAGTCCTGCAACACCCGTGCCGCTTCGTAATGCCGTGCCGGCGCGCATCCCGCCAGCACGATGAAAAGCGGTATGGCCAGCGCGAGCACTATCCAGCCCCGGCCGAAACAGAAAAAGCGTGCTGCCGTCATGCTGCGATCGGCCATCGCAAACTCAGGCGGCGGGCGCTTCTTTGAGCGCCCTGCGCAATATCTTGCCGATCGGCGATTTGGGCAGCGTGTCGCGAAATTCAACCTGCTTCGGCACCTTGTACGCGGCCAGATTCGCCTTGCAGTGGGCAATCAGTTCGGCGGCCGTCAGCGCCGGATCCTTCTTCACCACAAAGGCCTTGACCGCCTCGCCGCTCTTCTCGTCCGGCACCCCCACTACCCCCGCTTCCCTGACCCCGGGATGCATCATCAGCACCTCCTCGACCTCGTTGGGGTAAACCTTGAAGGCGGACACCACGACCACGTCCTTGCAACGCTCGATAAAGCGGATCATGCCGCGCGCGTCCATCTGGCAGATATCTCCGGTGCGCAGCCAGCCGTCGGCGGAAAGGACGCGGGCGGTTTCGTCCGGCTTGTTCCAGTAGCCGCGCATCACCTGCGGCCCCTGCACGCAGAGTTCGCCCACCTCGCCCACCGGCAACGGCTTCCCCACCTCGTCGCGAATCTCCACCCGGGTGGAGGGAATCGGCATGCCGATCATGCCGCTAAAGGTCGTGGCTTCGAGCGGATTGGCACAGACGATGGGGGAAGCCTCGGTCAGCCCGTAGCCTTCGATCAGCGGCACGCCCATCGTCTGCTGCCAGCGCTCCGCCACCGCACGCTGCACCGACATGCCACCGGCCACCGCGAGCTTGAGCGCGCCGGCGTTGGCGTGTTTCACCGTGTCGAAGCCGGGGGCGTTGAGCAGCATATTGAACAGGGTGTTGACGCCGGTGATGGCGGTGAAGCGGGTCTTGCGCAGCTCCTTGATGAAGCCGGGAATATCGCGCGGGTTGGTGATCAGCACATCGTTCGCGCCCCATTTCACAAAGGTCAGCAGGTTGGCCGTGAGCGCGAAGACATGGTAGAGCGGCAGCGGCGTGATGACGACCTCCTCGCCTTCCTTGAGGGTGCCGCCGATCCAGGCGGAGGTCTGCTCGACGTTGGCCACCAGATTGCCGTGGGTCAGGATCGCGCCCTTGGCCACCCCGGTCGTCCCGCCGGTGTATTGCAGGAAGGCAATGTCATCCTGCGCCAGCGGCACATCCTGCAGGCCATGGCGCGCGCCACGCTTGAGCGCGGTGTTAAAGGCCATCGCGCCCGGCAGATGCCAGGGCGGCACCCCACGCTTGATCCATTTGATCGCGAAGTTGACCAGACACGCCTTGAGCGGCGGAAACAGGTCGCCCACCCGGGTGGTGATCACCTGGCGCACCGCGGTGGTCGCGATGGCTTCCTGCAGCGTGTGCGCAAAGTTCTCCAGCACCACGACGGTGGTCGCTCCGGAGTCGGCCAGTTGGTATTGCAGCTCGCGCGCGGTGTAAAGCGGATTGACATTCACCACCACCATGCCGGCACGCAAGGCACCGAACAGCGCCACCGGATACTGCAGCAGGTTGGGCAGCATGATGGCCACGCGCTCGCCACGGCGCAGGCCGATCTCGTGTTGCAGGTAGGCGCCGAATTCCCGCGAGAGGCGGTCGAGATCGCCATAGCTCAGGGTGACGCCCATGTTGCTGAAAGCGGGACGCTCGCGGAACCGCCTGCAACTCTGTTCGAGCATGTCCTTGAGCGAAGCGAAGCGGAGGATGTTGGCTTCCGCCGGCACGCCGGGTGGATAGTGCTCGAGCCAAATGGGTTCCATCGCACGCCTCCTGATTCCTCGGCCCATTCACACCATCAACCGCCGCTCACCCCAGAGGGGCACCGAGCCGTTGCGCCCGCGCCTCTCGAAACCCCCGCAGATGCCATGACGGAGACCCTCCTATTGCCCGCCCGGACTGATGAGCAGTACGTCGCACGCCGCCGCGAAGGCCACGTCCTTGCTCACACTGCCCAGCAGCCAATCCTGCAGGCTGCCGCCATGGCCATGGCGCCCCAGAACCACCAGGTCGGCGTGACCCTCCTCGATGCACTGGCAGATTGCAGCCGGGGGAAAGCCTGGCTGGACCAGGCGACCGACTGCCGCGCTGTTCTCGATCGGCGCCAGCAGGGCTTCCAGCTGCTTCTCGGCCTCGGTACGCAGGCGTGCGAGCCAGTCCGTAACGTCCACCTGGACAAACTTCGCCTTGCGCAAACGCTGCTCGACCTCGCTGCCCAGCACGTGCAGCGCTTCCACCCGCGCACCGCCGGCGAGACTGAGGGCATGGCTGACCACTGCCGCCGACACGGGGGAGAAGTCCACCGCCGCCAACACTTGGCGGTAAGGTTCCGCCGCCGGCTTCCTGACAATGAGCACAGGACACGTGGCCACCCTCAGCAATCGTGACGCGGTGGATCCGAGGAACAGGTCCATCAGCGTGCTCTCACCCCGCGCCCCGGCCGCCACCAGATCGGCAGACACCTCCTGCGCATAGGCGGCGATTTCGGTATGGGCCCGGCCCAGGCGGGTGACGGGGCGGATGCGAATACCAAATTGGCTGGCCAGGGTGGCAGCCATGGCATCCAGCCGGGTCTGCTCCGCTTGCTGCAAGTCCTGATCATGGCGGCCGAATTTGTCCGGGCCTAGCGTCAGACCTGGGTAGAGGTCGAGGGGGCGCACCACATGCAACAAATGCATCTCGGCATTGTGTTGTTTGGCAATGCTTGCGGCGCGCTGCACTGCCCGCTCGGAGAAGGAAGAAAAGTCGGTGGCGGCAACGATACAGCGGATGCTAGGCATGGTGATTTCCCGGAAAAACGAGTAGCACTCTTATTAATAGCCTACTCGTTGACCTCTCGGGTGCCTGTGCATCATGCCGCGCATGCTTCCCCTGACCCCGAATCTCCCGATGCCGCATGGCTGACTGATGGAAATCGGCGAGAGCGGCGCGTCACGCCTTAAGGAAGCCCTGAACAAGTCCTGATCATTTTACTGTGCTGCCCCGCTGATGGATGTCGACTTCTGATGTCGCTCTGGCCTGAGTCTCCTCCGTCCAGCCCGAAGTCCCCATCACTCCCCCCGCTTGGGCGTAAGAAGGGAGATTGATTCAAGGGGGCAGCGACACCCGATAGCTTCTTCGAATTATTGACCTATTTTTAATGGCTTGGGCATGCGTTCAATACGCGGTCCGATTTCCGATACAACCCAACAATCACAGGAGGAAGACATGACCCAACACGTATCCCGTCGGGATTTCTTCAAAATGAGCGGTAGCCTTGCCGCCGGTGCAGGCGTAGCCGCCGCCGGCCTCGCCCCCGCCACCGCCGAAGCCGCCGAGGTCGGAAGCGCGATCCTGCCTTACAAGCCCGAGGTCGTGACCCGTGCCCAGAGCATGAAGGTGAATCAGCCGGAGCATTTCAACTTTCCCGATGCTTCGAGCCCCTGTCAGGCGGTGAAGATGGGCCAGGCTGTGCCCGGCGGCGTGGGGCCGGACAAGGATATCGTCGCCTACAGCACGCTGTGCACCCACCAGGGCTGCCCAACGGTATACGACGCCAATGACCGCACGTTCAAGTGCCCCTGCCATTTCACCATCTTCGACGCCGAAAAAGGCGGCCAGATGGTATGCGGTCAGGCCACCGAGAACCTGCCCCAGATCGTGCTCGAATACGACGCCAAGACCGACAGTGTCACCGCCGTGGCGGTGGAAGGCTTGATCTACGGCCGCCAGTCCAACGTTCTCTGAGGAGACAACCATGACCATACGCAAAGACCGGGTGGCGCTGCCTCCCGTCAACGCCCAGAAGACTAACCTGACCTGCCATTTCTGCATCGTCGGCTGCAGCTACCACGTGTACAAATGGCCGGAAAACCGGGAAGGCGGCCGCGCCCCCCATCAGAATGCGCTGGGCCTGGACTTCCGCAAGCAGTTGCCGCCCTTGACCGTAATCATGACCCCGCCCATGCAGAACGTAATCACCGACAAGGACGGCCGCCGCTACAACATCATGATCCTGCCGGACAAGAACGCCGTGGTGAACCAGGGCCTCTCCTCCACCCGTGGCGGGCGGCTGGCCACTATCATGTACACACCCGACGGTGTGGGCCGGGAACGGCTCAAGTATCCGCGCGTGCATACCGGCGACCAGTGGCTGGATACCACATGGGACGCGGCTCTGCATCTCTATGCGGGTGTGACCAAACGCATCCTCGACAAGCACGGGCCGCGTGAGTTGATGTTCGACACCTTTGACCATGGTGGCGCCGGCGGCGGCTTCGAGAACACCTGGGGCACGGGCAAGTTGATGTTCACCGCGCTGCAAACCCCCACGGTGCGCATCCACAACCGTCCGGCCTACAACTCCGAATGTCACGCCACCCGCGAGATGGGCATCATGGAACTGAACAACAGTTACGAGGATGCCGAAGTTGCCGACGTGATCTTCGCCATCGGGGACAACGCCTACGAAACCCAGACCAACTATTTCCTGGTGCACTGGCTGCCCAATCTGCAAGGCGCCACCGTGGACAAGAAGAAGAAATGGTTTCCCGGCGAGGAAGTGGGCGCCGGCAGGATCATCATCGTCGATCCCCGCCGCACACCGACTGTGGCCATATGCGAGCAGGCCGTCGGCAAGGAGAACGTGCTGCACCTGGACATTGAGCCCGGCACCGACATCGCCCTGTTCGATGGCCTGTTCACCTATGTCGTCGATCAGGGCTGGCATGACAGGGACTTCATCGCCAAACGTACCAAGGGCTTCGACGAGGCGGTCAAGGCCAACAAGATGAGCCTGGAAGAATGCAGCAAGATCACCGGCATCCCTGTTGACAAGCTCAAGCAGGCAGCGGAGTGGGCCTACAAGCCCAAAGCAGGCGGCAAACCCAAACGCACGATGCATGCCTACGAGAAAGGCATCATCTGGGGCAACGACAACTATCTCATCCAGTCCGCGCTGCTCGACCTGGCGATCGCCACCCACAACGTGGGCGGTCGCCGCGGCACCGGCGCCGTGCGCATGGGCGGGCATCAGGAAGGCTACACCCGTCCACCGCATCCCACCGGCGAGAAGATCTACGTGGACCAGGAGGTGATCAACGGCAAGGGCATGATGTATACCGCCTGGGGCGCGAACCCGTTCCAGACCACGCTCAACGCCGAGCAGCACCGCGAAACTATTCTGCACCGGTCCCAGATCGTCAAGGAGGCCATGGCCAGGGCAAGGGGGGCCACGACCGACCAGATGGCCGATGCCATTTATGAGGCGGTGAGCCAGAGGGGCGGTCTTTTCCTGGTCAACATCAATCTCTATCCCACCATGCTGGCGGAGGCGGCCCATCTCATGCTGCCGGCGGCCCACCCCGGTGAAACCAACCTCACTTCCATGAACGGCGAACGTCGCATGCGCCTGTCCGAGAAATTCATGGACGCGCCCGGCGAGGCCAGGATGGACTGCCTTATCGCCGCGTACATCGCCAACACCATGAAAGCGATGTACGAGAAGGAAGGCAACGCCAAAATGGCGGACCGCTTCAAGGGCTTCGAGTGGAAGACCGAGGAAGATGCCTTCAACGACGGTTTCCGCCAGGCAGGCCAGCCGGGCGCGGGACCGATCGACAGCCAGGGCGGCGACACCGGTTATCTGGCCACCTATGCGTTGCTGCGCAAGGCTGGCAGCAACGGGGTGCAGTTGCCCATCCGGGAAGTGAAGGGTGACAAGCTGATCGGCACCGAGATGCTCTACACCGACAAGTTCGGCACCGACGATGGCCTGGCCCACTTCAAGCCGGCACCCTGGCCGGGCCTGCCCAAGCCTGTAGCGGAGCAGAAGGCCAAGTACCGGTTCTGGATCAACAGCGGCCGGACCAACGAGCACTGGCAGACCAGCTATCACGACCAGTACTGGGATTTCACCCGCGACCGCTATCCCATGGCCTACATCGAGCTGAACCCAGAGGATGCGAAAGGGCTCGGCATCGCCTCCGGCGATATCGTCGAGGTGCACAACGACTGGGGCAGCACCTACGCCATGGCCTATCTTGCATCCGAGATCAAACCCGACCAGAGCTTCATGATTTTTGGCGAGCCCAACGGCGTGATGAACGACGTCACCACCTCCTGGACCGACCGCAATATCATTCCCTATTACAAGGGAACCTGGGCCGATATCCGCAAGGTGGGCAGCATGGAGGACTTCAAGCGCACGGTGAGCTTCAAGTCGAGGCGTTTCACGATCTGAGTGGTAACAACGACCTTTTGAAGGTTGATACTGGCTGACCCGAGGGTCGGCCGCTTTCATTTCAGACCGCCGGTGAGGTGCCGGCACAAATACGGGGTGAAGGACGGCAGATGAAGATGGTGCGCGCCTCGCAATCCTGAAAATAAGATCCGTTTTCAGAACTGCGAGTGGGGTCTGAAGCCGGTTATCGAGCGGCGTTTTTTCCCGGCCACATTTTTCGCGATTCCCGTCTGTCCCTACATGCGTCTGTCACGCATCCGTATCTTTGAGTTTGCGCCACAGGGTGGACGGGTCGATTCCCAGTTGCCGCGCGGCTTGCGTGCGGTTGCCGCCACAGCGTTCGAGGACGTGGCGAATCCAGGAAGTCTCGACTTCCTCCAGGGTCGCATCCCCCGACCAAGGCATCGCACCTGCACTTGCAGGTGCGGGACGCATGTCCGCAGGGAGATCGGGAAGCGTAAGCGCATCGCCCGAAGCCAGAACCAGTCCACGCTGAATGACGCCTTCCAGTTCCCGAACATTGCCGGGCCAGTCGTATTTGAGCAGGCGCTCCAGCGCTTCGGGCGCGATGGTGCGCACATTGGGATTGAGCGCACGGCTGTGGCGAGCCAGAAAAAACTCTGCCAGATCCGGGATGTCGTCGCGCCGCGCCCGCAGCGGCGGGACGGGTATGGGAAAAACCTGGATGCGGAAATACAGATCCTGCCGGAAGCGGCCCGCAGCCACCTCATCCTTGAGCGGCCGATTGGCGGCGAGGATCAGGCGCACATCCACGTCGATGGATTTGGTCCCCCCCAGCCGCATCAGCCGCTTTTCCTGGATGAATTGCAGCAGGCGGGTCTGGGCATCGATGCTGGTGCTGTTGATCTCGTCGAGGAACAGCGTGCCGCTGTTCGCCAGTTCCAGCAGGCCTGGCTTGCGCGCGTTGGCACCTGAAAATGCACCCTTCTCGAAGCCGAACAGTTCCGATTCCAGCAGGCTGGGCGGAAGCGCGCCACAGTTGAGATTGATGAAAGGGCCATCACGGCGGCCCGAAAGGCCATGGATGTGGGCCGCCAGCACGCCCTTGCCGGAGCCCGTTTCGCCTTCCAGCAGCACAGGCAGTTCGGTGGCAGCCACCTGCGCGGCCAGTTGCAGGCATTGCTTCATGGCTGGGGCGCGGCTGTCCATCAGGGGCGGCGACGCCTGCGCCGCAACCTGGGCAGCGAGCTGGTCGATGCGCCGGCGCTGGGCCAGGCTGTCGTGCAGGCGCTTGAGCGTCAACCGCACCGCGTCCAGTTCCAGCGGCTTAAGCAGCACATCGGTCACCCCGAGGTGAAAGGCCTCGACCGTGTTGTGCGCGGTGGCAAAGCCGGTAGCCAGAATCACCGGCATGTTCGGATCCGCGTCGCGCGCGGCGGCGATGAGCGCCAGACCGTCGGCGCCGGGCAGGCGCAAGTCAGTGAACAGGGCATCGGGCGGGCTGACGCGCAATTCGACGAGTGCAGCGTTGCCGTCCTGCACAAGCTGCGGATCGAAGGCGGCCTCCGCCGCGAGCTTTGCAAGCAGCTTGCCCTGCGCGACGTCGTCTTCGGCAATGAGCAGGGTGAATGTCATGCAGCGGCCTCCTGGCGTGTCTGAAAATCGAGGCGGAAACAGGTGCCGTGTGCGGATTCAATCCAGGCGAGTTCGGTGCCCATCTCGCGCGCCAAGCGCAGGCTGATGGCCAGCCCCAACCCGGTCCCCTGTCCCGCAGGCTTGGTGGTGACGAAAGGCTCGAACAGGCGCGCGCGCACACTCTCAGGCAGGCCGGGGCCGTCGTCGGTGACGACCAGCGCGGGGTGTTCGCCCGGTTCCAGACTCAGGCGTATGGCGTGCGCGCCGGCCTGCACAGCATTGAAAACCAGATTGAACAGGATCTGCTCCACCCGCGAGGCATCGGCATTGACCCTCGCCGGGCCGTCCGCAATGAGATCGATGCTGACGCCCTGCTTGCGCGCCAGCGGCGTGACCAGGCGGAGGAAGGCGGCGCAGATCGTTTCCAGATCGACGACCTGGAGGCTGGGCGCCGGTGCGCGCGCGGCGCTCAGCATGTCGCGCACAATCTGTCCCGCGCGCCTCGCCTGGGCTTCGATGGTAGTCAGGGCATCGCGCTGTTCGGGATCGGTGGCACCGGGCAGCGCGCTCTGCGCATAGCCCAGAATATTGGAGAGTGGCGTGTTGAGTTCGTGCGCTACCTCGCCCGCCAGTTGGCCGACGGCGGCGAGTCGCTGCTCTGAGCACAGGCGGCGTAGCGCTTCGTTGCGCGCGTGCGCAGCCTCTTCGGCTTCGACGATGTGCCGTCCGATGCGCTCGCGCAGGCCGCCGATCGCAGTGGCCAGATCGGCGACCTCGGCAGGTGCATTGTCCGGCACGGGTACCGGTGCGCGTTCCGGGTCAGCCTGCGCGATCAGGGCCGCGACGGGCGCCACCAGTCGTTGCAACAGCAAGCGGCGCAAGGCCCAGAAGCTGAGCGCGGCGAATACCGCGAGCGCCAGCGCCATCAGCCCGGTGAGCTGCCAGGCGGCGTGGCGCGCCGGATTTGGATCGTATTGTGCGAGCACCTCGCCGATTTCCTCGCCCGCCGTGCGCATGGGCACGCGCAACAGTTCGATGCCCGGCAGGCGGGTTCCGGTTTGCCCGAGCATCTGGCCGTCGGCTCGGCGAATCTCGGCGTAAGCCACGGCGCCCGCAAGATCACCCAGATAGCGTTCGAGCGTGCCGTAATCGCGCAGCAGTACAGCGTCGAGGGAAATGGTGGCGAGCTGCGTGGCGAGCGCGCGCGCCTTGTCGGCTTGCGCCTCCAGAATGAGCCGCTGGGTGGTATGCCAGATGGCGCCCCCCAAGGCCAGAAACAGCGCCAGCCAGGCGCCGCCGAGAATGACCGTCAGCCGAAAGGCCAGCGACCGCCGCTTCACCAGTTCTCCAGCGAGCGCACCATGCGCCGGACAGCGATAAAATGGGCGTCGTCGATCTCAACGAAGCCGTTGTCCGGCCCGAGCGCGCGCATGGCTTCGCGCCCCCCCGCGTCAGGATGCAGCAGTGCCTGACGCACGCGCGCAGCATCGCTCGCTGCCACCTTCGGCGAAGCGGCGATCACATGCGGAGGCAGGGGCTGCGAGGTGGCGAGCACGCGCAGGCCCCGCGGCAGATAGGGTTTGGCGATGTCGAGGCGCAGGCCACCGGCGTCAAAATCGCCGTGCAGCACAGCCAGTGCCACCCGTTCATGGCGATCCAGATACGCGACGTCGACAAGATCGGTGCGCTTGATGCCCGCCTGCTCGAGAATAAGCTTGGGTGCCACCGCGCTTGACATGGAAATCTCGGCGCCGAAGGCGACGCGCTTGCCGACCAGATCGGTGACTTTCTCGATGGGGCTGTCGGCGCGCACCACCAGCGCGCTCTGGTAGAACGCCTGACCGCCTTCGGATTCGCCCGCCAGAATTTCCACGTGGGCGCGTTCCCGCGCACGCACGTAAGGCGTCGGGCCGATATAGGCGTAATCGGCGCGGCCGCTTGCGACCATCTCGATCTGCTCGTCGTAGGTGCGAGCGATCACCAGCCGCATGGGGCGGCCGAGCACACCGCCAAGATACAGCGTCAACGGGCGAAAGCGCGCATAGATTCGGCTGGGCGTGTCATAGGGATGCACCACGAATACGCCGGACAGCGGTGCGGCCCAGACCAGCGCGGGAGCCAACGCCATGGCAGCGAGCAAATGACGGCGTTTCATGCTCAAGATTGAGCGCGCCGATGACGGTTCCGATGCATGACTGGCGATAAGCTTCACATATAGGATTGTGCACCGTAGTGCCAATTTCGGGTCATACCAATGCGAACGCCGAACAGCGCTGGCGGCTGCACGCCTTCGAAGGGAGGTGGCCAAGCTCTGCCTCCCTTGACATCACGAGCGGGGCCTGCTGCCTCGCTCGCGTGCCGCCTGATTTAGCCGATGATGGCTTCGGCGGTGTTCTTGTCGCCTTTATTGTCGGCCCAGTTGACCACAACCTTGTCGCCTTTTTTCGGTCCCTTGACCTTGAACCCCAGGTAGGGGTTCTTGGACACGCCGGTACCGAGGTCGGCAGCCAGCACGGTGGCGCCATTAACGGTGGCCGTCACTTCCTGGATGAAGTGAGCCGGCACCAGTTGACCGGTCTTGGCGTCTTTACGCAGACCGGTTTCCATCGGGTGGTTCATCAGCACTTTGACGTCGGCGACGTCGCCTGCCATGGTGGCACGGATACGCATGGGTTCAGCCATTTGGCTTTCCTTTCCTGATTTATGGATGTTGGGTGGTGTCGAGGGCAGGGGATTAACCGCCGCAGCCGCCGATGGTGACTTTCACTTCCTTGGCAGCCGTATAGGACTTGCCGCCCGCCTTGACGACCGCGCGAACGAGCGAGGTCTGCCCCATCTTGATGCGGGTGGAAATGAAGCCCTGGGTGCCACCGGACAGGTTGAAGTTGCCAACCAGCGGGGTGCCGTTCTTTTCGGCAATGATGGCGATGCTGCTGGTGCCGGCGATGCCGCTGGTCACTTCAACCGGCACAACCGCGCCGTTCTCGGCGATGTCCGGCGCCTTGATGGTGATGTCCTTGCTGTCAGCCGGGCCGGAAATGCCGAGACCCTTCATCGCGTCACCGACGTTTCTGGCCTCAAATGCATCCTTGTCCCAGGCGGCCATCGCCTGAGTGGGCTTCAACAGGCCAGCGGCCACAGCCACGGCCACGGCGCCTGCGCCAGCGGCGCTTTTAAGTACGTTTCTACGAAGTGCGTTCATGAATTCAATTCCTTGCAAGATGGGGATGAACCGCCCGGGGCAGCCAATCCGAATCGATATGATTTACCCAGCGCTTGTCCGCGCTGGGCGAGAAGCGCTCATCTCATTTCTTGTTCAGCGGCGATTCCGGCGATACCAGATAGGCCGTGATGTCGGCGACCTGCGCCGGCGTAAGGATGCCGTTGTGGCCCATGCGCGGCATGCTGGAACACGCCACCGTGGCCTGCGCGTTGTAGAGTTTCTCGTAGGTGTATTTCACGATGTCGTCACTGGCGCCGCGCAGCGTCCCGTAACCGGTGAGGCTGGGGCCGATGTTGCCGGCGGCCACTTCCTTCGGGTCGAGGGCGTGACAGGCATAGCAGTTGCCACCGTTGCCACCCTTCTGCTTGGCTGCCGGGTCAGGCTCGATGCTGCCGATGCGCATGCCGAAGCCGCCCTTCACCAGCTTTTCACCGTTTTTCCAGTCGCCCATCAGATGGTTTCCGTCCGGGTATTTGATGTTGCCGCGCTCGCGTGCATTGATGGCATCGGCCTCCTTGGCGGACGGATTGTTGCGGGTTTTTGAACAGGTCTTCTGCGTGTCGTCCTGCGCCAGACGCGACATGTCCTGGCCTTCGCCCGGCTTGAAGCTGTCTGCCACCAGTTTGGATACTTTTCCGGAAAGGTCTTCGCCTGCGTGCGCCGTGGCGAATGCGCCTGCCAGAAGCGCGGAGAGAATCAGGGTGCGGTTTTTCATGGGTGCTTCCTCCGATTAACGCTTCATGCCGGGCAGGTCATACGTGCCACCCTTGGCCTGGTGAGTGAGGAACGAGATGAGCGCAGTGGTCGCCGGCGAGCCGAACTCGATGTCCGGCGTGCGCATCTGCCAGTGGCAATCCCACATGCGGTGCTGCATGTTGCGCGCCACACCATGCGAGACGCGATAGGTCGGCCAGGTTGTCATCGTGGCCTGGACGTCGTTCTTGTTGTACACGTTCACCAAGCTCTGCAAGCGCACGCGCTTGCCGTCCTCGGCATGGCAGGTCGCACAGGAAAAATCCATCGGCCCTTGGCGATTCCAGAAATAGGCCTCGCCGACTTTCAGGGCTTCCTTCTCCGCCGGGTGCTTGAGCGGCGGATTGATTTTCATGCCGTTGCTCTGATAAGCCACGTAGGCCGCCAGCATTTCGATATCGGTGTTGGTTTCGTTGTAGCGCTGGTCGGCGAAGGTCTTCTTCTTGATCTCCGATGCGTCGAAGCCCTGCAGGGTCGTCATGCAGGTCAGCAGGCGCGATTCCAGATCCTGCACCCGCTTGGTGTCCTTGAAGTAACGCGGCATCTGCGCGTAGGCGCCCTTGAGCTTGCCCGCGCCCAGACCGAAGTCGCATTTTTCCAGGGTGGCGTTCTTGGGGCCGCGCTTGGTCTTGAACAGCACCTCGCCCTGATCGATCACCAGAAAGCCCGGGTTAGCATCCTTGTCGGCCAGCATCGCGCGATATTCCTCGACACTCACTTCGCCCATCGCCAGGGGCGCGGCGAGCGAGAGTACCACGGCGGCCATTCCTGTTACCGTCAGGTTACGTTTCATTGAAGTCTCCTCAGTTTGGGTCGGATCAGCCGAAGCCGCTTGAACACAGTGCACGAGGCGTGCCACCGGGACGTCAATGATTAACCAATTGAAAATAAAGACATTTTCCGCATCACCGCAGCGCAGTAGGTCTTGCGGTTTGCAATACCCAGGTAAAATGCAATGCCAGTAGCACATCAACGCATCAAATCGCACGCCGCAAGACACCGGAAAGTTGCGTGCCCGCAGTCACCGTATTGAAGACGGTACCGCATTTCCTCACATTGTCGTGCAGCAGTTCCAGGCGCCGGTCCGGCTCGTCATTGTCGACGATGATCTCGTAGGTGATGGATTCCATTTTCGGCGGTACATCCTGGCGCACGCCATCGACGCGCACCTCGACGCCGCGCAGCGAGAAACCCAGTAGCGGCGTCACCCGTTCGATGCCCTTGATCATGCAGGCCGACAAGGCTGCCAGCAGCAGTTCGGCTGGATTGAAGGCGTCCGGGTTGCCCGCCAGGTCCGTATCCAGCGTGATTTCAGCAGCCTTGCAGCGGGCAAGGCTGCCATGGGCGTCAAGCCGCCGGGTTTCCACGTGGAAGCGCATCTTGGGTTCGCTCATGGGGCCTCCCGATTTTCATTGAATCGTCAGAGCCAGCTTTCGATCTTCTTGCGATCCGGCACGCCGCCGACATGCACCACCTTGCCGTCGATCACCACGCCGGGGGTAGACATGACGCCGTACCCCAGGATGGCCGCCATGTCATCGACCTTCTCGATGGTGACCGCGACGCCGCGCGCCTGCGCGACTTCCTCGATGAGTTTCAGCGTGGTTTTGCAGTTGGCGCAGCCGCTGCCGAGAACCTTGATGTCTTTCATGTGAGTCTCCTGTTTAGCAGCAAGATTTACCGGAGGGTATCGGCGTGCAGCAGGTGCTGCCTGCCGCATTTGGATTTCCTGGCTTGACGGCTTCGATGGTGGCCGAGGCGATGAAATCCTCGACTCCCCGGCCGGGCGCCCAGTGGCGAATGAACTCGCGGCTGGCATCCTTGGGGGCAATGCGGATGTCAGCGAAGTCTGCCCCCGTGAGCATGGCCGTGAGTTCATCGACGCTGGCCGCGCCGGCCACGCAGGCGATGTGGAGGGCGACTTCCTTCTGCATGGCCTCGGGCAACGGGGCGGTGGTGACGATGTCGGAAATAGCGAGACGGCCGCCGGGTTTCAGCACCCGCCAGACGTCGCGAAACACCTGCGCCTTATCCGGCGACAGGTTGATGACGCAGTTGGAAATGATGGCGTCGACCGTGGCGTCGGTCACCGGCAGGTCTCGATCTCGCCGAGGCGGAAGTCCACGTTGGCATAGCCGCCCTTGACTGCGTGGGCGCGGGCCTTGGAAACCATGTCGGGGGTCATGTCGACGCCGATGACGGCGCCGGTCGCGCCCACCTGGCGCGCGGCCAGGAAGGCGTCGAAGCCCGCGCCGCTACCCAGATCCAGCACGGTTTCACCCGGCTGCAGCGCTGCGATGGCCTGTGGATTGCCGCAGCCCAGGCCCAGGTTGGCGCCTTCCGGCACGGCAGCCGTCTCCTCGGCGCTGTAGCCGATGCCACGCGACAGCAGTTCGGCGACGGATTGCTCCGATGGCGCGCAACATCCCGTGCTCGGCGCGCAGCAGCCGCTGGATTCGGCGCGCGCCACGGCACCATAGGCGGCGCGCACCTGCTGGCGGATCTGGTCGTGTTCCTTGATGGCCATGATCGGACTCCTTGTTCGTGTTCGTGCCTCAACAGCAGGATTTGCCCGATGGCGTGGGCGTGCAGCAGGCGCCACTTTCCGCTACCGCAATGGCGGCGAGTTTGTCGGCAGCCCGCGGCACAAAATGGGCAGCGTAGGCCTCGTCGAAGCGGGCGTCGAGTTTTTGCGCGGTTTCGTCGCGGATGTGGCGCGCAATCTCGATCACCGTGTCGATCTGTTCGCGGGACACGCCATAGCCCTTCAGGCGCTCGATCTGGCACAGGCCCTGGCCGGGATGGTTGGCGGCGACATTGGCCGCCAACGAGACCAGGGCGACGATGGAGGGATGCAGGTCGGTACTCATATAACCCCTTTCATGGCATTGAACAGCAAGCCCACGATGACGAACGAGATACTGAGATAGGCCGCGAACAGCGCCAGGAGCGGCACCTTCACGACCTTTTTCAGGATGATCATTTCCGGCAGCGACAGCGCGGTGACCGCCATCATGAACGCCAGCACCGTGCCGATGGGCACCCCCTTGCCCAGCAACACCTCGGCGATGGGGATGATGCCGACCGCATCGGAATACAGGGGCACGCCGACCAGCACGGCGCCGACGACCGAAAGCACGCCGCCGTCGCCGGCGATGCGGGCAACGAAATCGGCCGGCACGTAGCCGTGGATGAAGGCGCCGACGCCCACGCCGAGCAGGATGAATTTCCAGATACGGCCGACGATTTCCTTCACCTGGCTGACTGCATACGCATGGCGGGCGCGCAGCGAATTGTCCTCTTCGATCTCCGCCGTTTCGCCCATGTGGATCTTCCACACATAGTCCTCGACCCAGCGCTCCGGCTTGAAGCGTTCCAGCACGAAGCCGCCGATCAGCGCCACGGAAAGGCCGGAAACGACATAGAGCACGGTGAATTTCCAGCCGATGACCGACGCCAGCACCACCACCGCCACCTCGTTGATCATCGGGCTGGCGACCAGGAACGAAAACGTCACGCCGAGCGGGATGCCGGCCTCGACGAAGCCAATAAAGAGCGGAATCGACGAGCACGAGCAGAACGGCGTCACTGCACCCAGCCCGACCGCCATGAAGCGACTTTGCAGGTTGCCGCAGTTGCGGATGAACGCGCGCACCTTCTCGGGCTTGAGCAGGGCGCGCAGCAGGCCCATGGCGTAGATCACCAGGGTGAGCAGCACCAGGATCTTCGCCACGTCCATGACGAAGAAGTGCAGCGCCGCGCCCAGCGGGGTGTCCGGCGTTAGTCCGGCGAGATCGAAGACTAGCAGGGCGGCGAAGGCGTCGAACATTACTGTGACTCGAACTCGGTGAACATGATGTTTCCCTTATTTGGCAGCCAAGCCGGCTTCATACCAGCTCTTGCTGCGGTTAACGATCTTCACCACCAGCAGCATCACCGGTACCTCGATCAGCACGCCCACCACCGTGGCGAGTGCCGCGCCGGACTGGAAACCGAACAGTGCGATCGCCGCCGCCACAGCCAGCTCGAAGAAGTTGGACGCGCCGATCAGCGCCGACGGGCCAGCCACGCGGTGCTTCTCGCCCACTTTTCGATTCAACCAGTAGGCCAGCGACGAATTGAAGAGCACCTGGATCAGGATCGGCACGGCCAAGAGCGCAATGATCAGCGGCTGCCGGAGGATGGCCTCGCCCTGGAAGGCGAACAGCAGCACCAGCGTCGCCAGCAGCGCGAGGATGGAGGCGTGGCCGAGCTGCGCCATGACCGCATCGAACGCCGCCTGCCCGCGCCTGAGCAGCAGCTTGCGCCAGACCTGCGCCAGAATCACCGGGATAACGATGTACAGCACCACCGAGGTGAACAGCGTGTCCCACGGCACCATGATCGCCGACAGCCCCAACAGCAGGCCGACGATGGGAGCGAAGGCAAAAATCATGATGGCATCGTTCAGCGCCACCTGCGACAGCGTGAAATAGGGATCGCCGCCGGTCAGCCGGCTCCACACGAACACCATCGCGGTGCACGGCGCGGCGGCCAGCAGGATGAGACCGGCGACGTAGCTGTCGAGCTGTTCCGCCGGCAGATAGGGGGCAAACCAGTGACGGATGAAAATCCAGGCCAGCAGGGCCATGGAAAACGGCTTCACCGCCCAGTTGACGAACAGCGTGACGCCGATGCCTTTCCAGTGCGACCTCACCTGATGCAGGGCGCCGAAGTCGATCTTCATCAGCATGGGGATGATCATCACCCAGATCAAAAGCCCGACCGGGATGTTCACCTGCGCCACTTCCATGCGCCCCAGCGCCTGAAACGGCGCGGGCAACAGCTGGCCCAGCAGCACGCCGGCGACGATGCACAGCGCCACCCACAGGGTGAGCCAGCGCTCGAACACGCTCATCGGCGCACCGGCAACGCGTTTCCCGGTCACCTCACACTGCGCGCTCATGCCATCTTCCCGATGTCGCGCACCGCCTGCTGCAGCTTCATGGCGTCCAGCGTGGCAAACGGCAGGCTGACGAACATGCAGATGCGGCGCTGCAACTGGTTCATGGCGTCGACAAAGGCATGGCGCTTCGCCTCGTCGCTGCCTGCCACCACGGCCGGGTCGGGGATGCCCCAGTGCGCGGTGATCGGCTGTCCCGGCCACACCGGGCAGACCTCACCCGCTGCGTTGTCGCACACCGTGATGACGAAATCGAGCTGCGGCGCATCGGGCTGCGCAAATTCACCCCACGGCTTGCTGCGCAGCGCGCCGGTGGGGAAATGGTTCTTTTCAAGCAACTCCAGCGCAAACGGATTGACCTGCCCGGCAGGCTGGCTGCCCGCGCTGAACGCCCGGAAGCGTCCCTTGCCCAGATTGTTCAGCAGCGATTCGGCCAGTATCGAGCGCGCCGAATTGCCGGTGCACAGGAACAGCACATTGAAAGCGGGTTCGGCCATGGCAGCGTCTCCGTCGGCTCAGGCAGCCGCGGCCTGCAGGCCGAGTTTCTCGCGTACCGCCGCCACTAGGCGGGTGCGGATGTCGTCGCGCACGGCAAGGAAGCTCTCCAGCGGCTCGCCGTGCGGGTCGTGGAACGGCAGGTGGATGCTGGGGATCGGGCGCGGGAAAATCGGGCAGGCTTCCTTCGCGTTGTCGCACACCGTCACCACCAGGTCGATGTTTTCGTTCATCACTGCGTCGATATCCTTCGGATGCAGGCCGTCGGTGTTCAGCCCGGCCTGCTTCAGCGCCACGATCGCGCCGTCGGCCACTCTCGGCTGCGGCCGAGTGCCGGCGGAGAGCGCGCGCACCTGGCCGGCGAGGTCATGGTTCAGCAGCACTTCGGCCATTTGCGAGCGACAGGAGTTGCCGGTGCACAGCACCAGCACGGTGTAGATTTTTTCAGCCACGATGGGTCCCTGATGAAGTGAAATTGAATGAAGCGAAACTCAGCAACAGCCGCCCGCGGCCGGCTTGGCCTTGATCGGGATGCAACTGGAAACTTTGGCTACGGCCGGTTCAGGCACGCAGCAGCCGCTCGCTTCCTGCCCGCCGAACACCGGGATGCTGTCGAGCGTGTGATAGGTTTCCCACGCGATGCCCTGCGGGTCGGTCGCCCAGTACTTATCCGATTTGGCGTAGCAGCAGGCCGTGCCCATCTCCTCCACCACCTCAGTGTCGAGCTTTTGCAGGCGTTCGCTCATCTCGGCCAGTTCGTCGGCCGACTCGACCTGCACGCCCAGATGGTTGAGGCCGGGGGCGGCGCCGCGCGCCGAGATCGCGAAATTCACGCGTGGATCGTCGAGCATCCATTTCGCGTAGTCATCCTTGGCGACGCTGGGCTCGGCGGCAAACAAGGCGGAATAAAAGCGGATGCTGGCGGCCAGATCGTCGACCGCGACGTGTACATGCAGACGTTTCATGAGGGCTCCTTATTCAGTGGCACCGGATTTTTCAGGTTCACACGCCGGGGTGCAGACCGGCGAGCAGGGATTGCCGCCGCAGCAGTTTTCGGTAAGAAAACCGAGCAGCGCATTCATGGTCGCGAAATTCGCGCTGTAGATGACAAAGCGCCCCGCCTGTTGCGAACTCACCATGTCGGCGTGCGACAGTTCCTTCAGGTGAAACGACAGCGAGGACGGCGCAATGCCGGTGAGCTCGCTGATCCTGCCGGCGGCAAGTCCGGCCGGACCAGCCTGGACCAGCGCACGAAAGATAGCCAGGCGGGAATCCTGGGCCAGGGCGGCAAGGGCGGTGACAACGGTCTTTGTTTCCATATTTCAATAATATTTGAAATGTTAAAAATATTGCAAGCGTTTTTTTATCCTTGCCCCTGCTGCGTGATTTTTGATGGCCCTTGACCCGGTCAAACCGGCAATCCTGAAAAATATCGAGTCGAACGGGAATAAACTGGGCATTAGAGATGTTCACGTCCATGCAAGCCCAGACTTGCCCATTCCCCCCAACCATTGAACAAGGAAACGCCATGAACACCTCATTGACCACCTCCCTCGCCGCGCTGAGCATGCTGGTTGCCTGTGCCAGCCCCTACGCCGCATCGCCCGCCATGACCCAGATGGGCGTGCTCACCAACCCGGCCGGCATGACGCTATACATCTTCGACAAGGACATGGCCGGCTCCGGCAAGAGTGTCTGTAACGGCGAATGCGCCCAGAAATGGCCGCCCCTGACTGCCGCCGCGTCCGACAAGCCCAGCGGCGACTACGCCGTCATCACCCGCGACGACGGTTCCCAGCAGTGGTCGTACAAAGGCAAGCCGCTTTATCGGTGGTCCAAGGACCAGAAGCCGGGCGACATGACCGGCGACGGCGTCAACAATGTGTGGCATACCGCCAAGCCCTAAGTGCGCGCCCGCCCAGACCTGATCGAGCACCTTCCCCGCCTGCGCCGCTATGCTCGGGCGCTGACGGGGGACGTCACCCGTGCCGACGATCTGGTGCAGGACACCCTGGAACGCGCGCTGGTCAAGCTCGACCTGTGGCAGCCCGGCAGCGATCTACGCGCCTGGCTGTTCACCCTGATGCACAACCTGTTCGTGAACCAGATCCGCATCCGGCGGCCGCGGGAAACCGTTCTCGAGGATGCGCTGGACGAGCCGGTGAGCGGCGGGCAAATGGAAGCGCTGACGGCGCGGGACATCCATGAGGCGCTGGCGCGACTGCCCGAGGTGCAACGCGAAGTCCTGCTGCTGGTGGGGCTGGAGCAATTCGGCTACGCCGAAGCCGCCCAGGTGCTGGGCGTGCCTACCGGCACGGTCATGTCGCGCCTATCGCGTGCACGCGAGCGGATGCGGCAGATGTTGGCGGGCGAACCCGCAATCAAACTGAAGCTTGTGAAATGACAGACGACGTGCACGAACACGAACTCAACGCCTATGTGGATGGCACCCTACCCGAAGCCCGCCGCCTCGAGGTCGAGGCCTGGCTGGCTGCCCACCCGGCCGATGCCGCGCGGGTGCAGGCCTGGTCAGACCAGAACCAGTCCCTGCATGCCACCTTCGACGCCGTGCTCAATGAGCCGCTGCCGCTAAACCTGGTCCGCGCCACGCTCCGCCCAGCCCTGCCTGTGCCATTCAGGGCGGTGGCGGCGCTGCTGGCCATGATGGCCACGGGGCTGGTCGGTTACGCCATCGGCCTGAATGCGGAGCAGGCGCCCGCCGCCCCGGTTTATCTCGCCCGGGATGCCGCCATCGCCCACGCCGTTTTCAGTCCCGAATCGCGCCACCCCGTCGAAGTGGACGCCGCCCACGCGGACCATCTGGTTGCCTGGCTCTCCAAGCGTGTCGGCACGCAGCTGCAAGCGCCGGACTTCAGCGCGCAGGGATTCGACCTGCTCGGCGGCCGCCTGCTGTCGGGCGAAACCGGCCCCGTGGCCCAGTTCATGTATCAGGACCGGATCGAACGCCGCGTCACCCTCTATGTGCGCCGCGCGGTTTCAGGCAACAAGGTAACGGCCTTCCGCCACGCGGCCGAAAACGGCGTGGACGTGTTCTACTGGATAGACGGCGATTTCGGCTACGCCCTCTCGGGCCAGATCGGGCGCAAGGCAATTCAGCAGTTGGCCGATGCCGCCTACAGCCAGATGATTCCGGCATCCGGCAAGCGATAAGCTGCACGCATCACTGCCGCTCGGACCCACCCAGCATGTCCAAGGCCACTGCCTCGGCCACTCTGATGCCGTCCACCCCGGCCGACAGGATGCCGCCGGCATAGCCCGCGCCCTCGCCCGCCGGATACAAGCCCTTGACGTTGAGACTCTGGTAATCGTCGCCGCGGGTGATGCGCAGCGGCGACGAGGTGCGCGTCTCGACCCCGGTCAGCACGGCATCCTTCATCGCAAAGCCCTTGATCTGCTGGTCGAACGCCGGCAGCGCCTCGCGGATCGCCTCGATGGCGTAATCCGGCAGGCTAGACGCCAGGTCGGTCAGGTGCACGCCGGGCTTGTACGAGGGCTCGACGCTGCCGAGCTGGGTGGAAGCCTTGCCCTGGAGAAAATCGCCGACCAACTGGCCCGGCGCCTCGTAATTGCCGCCGCCCAGTTCGAACGCGCGCGCTTCCAGGCGGCGCTGCAACTCGATGCCGGCCAGCGGCCCGCCGGGATAATCCTCGGGCGTGATGCCCACCACGATGCCCGCGTTGGCGTTGCGCTCGTTGCGCGAATACTGGCTCATGCCGTTGGTCACCACGCACCCCGGCTCGGAGGTGGCCGCCACCACCGTGCCGCCGGGGCACATGCAAAAGCTGTAGACCGAACGGCCATTTTTCGCATGATGCACCAGCTTGTAATCCGCCGCGCCCAGCAGCGGGTTGCCCGCATTCGGCCCCAGCCGCGCGCGGTCGATCAGCGACTGCGGATGCTCGATGCGAAAGCCGATGGAAAACGGTTTGGCTTCCATATACACGCCGCGCGCGTGCAGCATCTCGAACGTGTCGCGGGCGCTGTGGCCGAGCGCGAGGATGACGTGGTCGCTGGTGAGCGTCTCGCCGCTGGCCAGCACCACGCCGCGAATATGGTCACCCTCGATCAACACGTCGGTGACGCGCTGCTGGAAGCGGATCTCACCGCCCAGTTCCTCGATTTCATGGCGCATGGCCTCGACCACACCGACCAGGCGGAAGGTGCCGATGTGCGGTTTCGACATGTACAGGATTTCTTCCGGCGCGCCCGCCTTCACGAATTCGGTCAGCACCTTGCGGCCGTAGTGCCTGGGGTCCTTGATCTGGCTGTAGAGCTTGCCGTCGGAAAACGTCCCCGCCCCGCCCTCGCCGAACTGCACGTTGGATTCGGGATTGAGCGTGTTCTTGCGCCACAGCCCCCATGTGTCCTGGGTGCGCTCGCGCACCGCCTTGCCGCGTTCCAGCATGATCGGTTTGAAGCCCATCTGGGCCAGCACCAGCGCGGCAAAAATCCCGCAGGGACCAAAGCCGACGACGAGCGGGCGTTCCGCCAAGTTCTCCGGTGCGTGGCCGACGAAGTGGTAGGCCATGTCCGGCGTCGGCGCGAGGTGGCGGTCGTCGCGGAATTTCTGCAGCAGCGCCGCCTCGTTTTTGACCTCGATGTCGACCGCATAAATCATCAGCAGCGCGTGCTTTTTGCGCGCGTCGTAGCTGCGCTTGAAAATACTGAAGCCGACGAGCTCGTCGTCCGCCAGTTCCAGGCGCTGAAGGATCACCGCGCGCAAGGCCTCGGGCGGATGGTCGAGTGGGAGTTTGAGTTCAGTCAGTCGCAGCATGGTGTCGTACTTTAAGGCTGGCCAGCCAAGTAATCCAATGCGCCCTGCCCCGCCACGCGTCCGCTTGCAAAGCAGGCCGTCAGCAGATAGCCGCCGGTGGGCGCTTCCCAGTCGAGCATCTCGCCCGCGCAGAACACGCCGGGCAGCTGGCGCAGCATCAGCTTCTCGTCGAGCGCCTCGAAGCGCACGCCCCCCGCGCTGCTGATCGCCTCGTCGAGCGGGCGCGGGGCGACAAGCGTGAGCGGCAGTGATTTTATCGCGTTGGCGAGCTTCACCGGGTCGTTCAATTGATCCGCCGACAACACCTCGCGTAGCAGCGCCATTTTCACGCCCCTGATCCCGGCCCGGCTTTGCAGGTGGCTGGACAGCGAACGTGCGCCGCGCGGGTGGGCGACTTCGGCGACGACCCGATCGAGTGTTTTATCGGGCGCCAGATCGAGCTGCACCGTCACCGATCCATGCGCTGCAATCGTGTCGCGCAGCGGCGCCGACAGGGCATACACCAGGCTGCCCTCGATACCGGTGTCGGACAGCATCAGCTCGCCCTTGCGCTCATGCGAATTGTCGGCCGCGTCGGTGAATCGAAGCGCCACCGTTTTCAGCGGCTGCCCGGCGAAGCGGGTGCGCAGATGCTCGCTCCAACCGTTCGCCACATCGAAACCGCAGTTCGACGGCAGCAAGGGCGCGACATCAACCCCGCGCTGTGCCAGCAGCGGCACCCACGCGCCGTCCGATCCCAGTTTCGCCCAGCTGCCGCCGCCCAGTGCCAGCACCACCGAGTCGACTTTCACAGCCAATTCACCCTCGGGCGCAGCAAAGCGCAGTGCCCCCGCATCGGCCCTAAAGGACTCCGATCCACTACGCGCTGAAGCGCGTGTGGAGTCGTATGTCCACCCCAGCCAGCGATGCCGCACATGAAACCGCACGCCGGATTCGCGCAGCCGATGCAGCCATGCGCGCAACAGCGGCGCGGCCTTCATGTCCTTGGGGAACACCCGTCCCGACGAGCCGACGAAGGTCTCGACCCCCAGTCCGTGTATCCACTCCCGCAGCACGGCCGGGGGAAAGGCTTCAAGCAGCGGCCTGATTGCAGCAGCGCGCGCGCCATAACGCGACAGGAAAGACTCGAACGGCTCGGAATGGGTGATGTTCATACCGCCCACGCCGGCCAGCAGGAACTTGCGGCCCAATGAGGGCATGGCATCAAACAGGTTAACCCGCACCCCGCTTTGCGAGAGGATTTCGGCCGCCATCAGGCCGGCGGGGCCGCCACCAATTACAGCGGCGGTTTTCATGGTCTGCGCATGCGTGGTCACCAACGGGCTCAAATGCAGGACTTCGCAATCATCAAAACAATCCCGTCATGCCGGGACTGATCCGGTGCCAACATGTCGGAGTGATCAGTTTTGTCGATGCGAAGGGCGACCTCGCTTTGCGTTGGGTGCTGTCCAGACTCGCCAAATGAAACGCACTGGATTCCGGTCGCCATCCACAGGCATGTAGCCCCAAAGACGCTCAGGCGCGGGCAGAATCGTGGGCAGAAACCACCTTTTTCTGCCGCGACTACTTGACCAGAAATGCTTCCCTTGAAAGCCCTTTGGCCTGCTCTTCCGCCAGCCACTTCGGCACGCGGCCGCGACCTGACCAGGATTCATCCGTGGCAGGATTGCGGTACTTCGCAGCCACGGCAGTACGCGCTTTGGTCTTTTTTGCCCCACCCTTCAGGTCATCAAGGGTGATCCCATATTCCTTCATCCTTGCCTGAATCTCTGCGACCACAGAAGCAATTTCTGCGCGACGCGCCACCTCGGCTTGCTTCAACAACGCTTCCGCCTGCGCCTTCAATTCTTTGTAAGTTGCCATCGTTTTCCCTTTCAAAAATGAGTCGGATCAATATCAGACCAGTTTATTCTGCATTAGCCAATGCAATCATTCCCATTCAATCGTAGCCGGCGGCTTGCCGCTGATGTCGTAGACAACACGGTTGATGCCGCGCACTTCATTGATGATGCGATTGGAGACCTTGCCGAGCAGGGTATAGGGCAGTTCAGCCCAGTGGGCGGTCATGAAGTCCTGGGTCTGCACGGCGCGCAGGGCGACGACGTAATCGTAGGTGCGGCCGTCGCCCATGACGCCGACGGACTTGACCGGCAGGAAAACGGCAAAGGCCTGGCTGGTTTTCTCGTACCAGGATATTTCCCCATCACCATGGGCGCGCAGTTCCTCGATGAAGATGGCGTCGGCTCTTCTGAGTAGCTCGGCGTATTCACGCTTCACTTCGCCGAGGATGCGCACGCCGAGGCCGGGGCCGGGGAAGGGATGGCGGTAGACCATGTCGTGCGGCAGGCCCAGGGCGATCCCCAACTCGCGCACTTCGTCCTTGAACAGTTCGCGCAGCGGTTCCAGCAGTTTCAAATGCAGGGTGTCGGGCAGGCCGCCGACGTTGTGGTGGCTCTTGATGGTGTGCGCCTTCTTGGTCTTGGCGCTGGCCGATTCGATGACGTCTGGATAGATGGTGCCCTGCGCCAGCCACTTGGCATTCGGCAGTTTTTCGGCTTCTTCCTGGAACACGTGGACGAATTCGCGGCCGATGATCTTGCGCTTCTGTTCGGGGTCGGAGACGCCGGCGAGCGCGTCCATGAAGCGGTCGCGGGCGTCGACGTGGATGACCTTGACGCCGAGGTTGTCGGCGAACGTCTGCATCACCTGCTCGGCCTCGTTCAGCCGCAGCAGACCGTTGTCGACGAACACGCAGGTGAGTTGCTGACCGATGGCGCGGTGCAGCAGCGCCGCGACCACCGAGGAGTCGACCCCGCCGGAAAGTCCCAGAATCACTTCGTCGCTGCCGACTTCTGAACGCACGCGGCCGATGGCTTCGTCGACGTAATCCGGCATGTTCCAGTCGCCCGCGCAGCCGCACAGGTCACGCACAAAGCGGTTGACGATGGCCTTACCCTGCAGCGTGTGGGTGACTTCGGGATGGAACTGCACGCCGTAGAACCTGCGGTCTTCGTCGGCCATTGCAGCAATCGGCGTCGCAGCATTGCTCGCCATCACCTTGAAGCCGGGCGGCAGCGCGGTAACCTTGTCGCCGTGGCTCATCCACACGTCAAGCAGGCCGTGGCCTTCGTCGTTGATGCGATCCTGGATGTCGCGCAGCAGCTGCGTGTGACCGCGCGCACGGATTTCGGCATATCCGAATTCGCGCTTGGCCGCAGACTCGACCGTCCCGCCGAGTTGCGCGGCCATGGTTTGCATGCCGTAGCAGATGCCCAGCACCGGCACGCCGAGCTCGAACACAACCTCCGGCGCGCGCGGAGTTTCCTCTTCGTACACCGAACTGGGCCCGCCGGAGAGAATGATGCCAGCCGGCGCAAAGTCGCGCACGAATTGCTCGGTCACGTCGTTGGGATGCAGCTCGCAATAGACGCCGGCCTCGCGCACACGGCGCGCGATGAGCTGGGTGTACTGGGAGCCGAAATCGAGGATGAGGATTTTCTGGTGCATTTTAGGGGTCAGAGATCAGGGGTCAGGGCCGCGAATCAGCGCTCAGGGGCCGTTGATCAGGCGTCGCGGGCATTAAAGAAAAAGCCGCGCACAGCGCGACCTTCCCTGACCCCCGACCCCTGAATCCTGGCACCTGATCGCTATTCAACGCGATAATTCGGCGCTTCCTTGGTGATCTGCACATCGTGCACGTGCGATTCGCGCACGCCGGCCGAGGTGATTTCGACGAATTCGGCCTTGGCATGCATGTCGACGATGGTGGCGACGCCGAGGTAACCCATGCTGGAGCGCAGGCCGCCCATCAACTGGTGGATCACCGCCAGCACGCTGCCCTTGTAGGGCACACGGCCTTCGACGCCTTCGGGAACCAGCTTCTCGGCGCTTTTTTCGTTTTCCTGGAAGTAACGGTCGCTCGACCCCTGCTGCATCGCGCCCAACGACCCCATGCCGCGATAGGACTTGTAGGAACGGCCCTGGAACAGTTCGATCTCGCCCGGTGCTTCTTCGGTGCCGGCCAGCAGACCACCGAGCATGACACAGTTGGCGCCAGCGGCCAGCGCCTTGGCGATGTCGCCGGAATAGCGAATGCCGCCGTCGGCGATCACGCCGACGCCGCTGCCTTTCAGGGCATCGGACACATTCGCCACCGCGGTGATCTGCGGCATGCCGACACCCGCGACCATGCGCGTGGTGCAGATCGAGCCGGGGCCGATGCCGACCTTGACTGCGTCGGCGCCATGCTCGACCAGCGCTGCGGCAGCCGATGCGGTGGCGATGTTGCCGCCGATGACCTGGACGTTAGGGAAGTTCTGTTTGACCCAGCGCACCCGGTCGAGCACGCCCTGGGAATGGCCGTGCGCCGTATCCACCGTAATCACGTCGACGCCGGCGGCCACCAGCGCGGCCACCCGCTCTTCGGTGCCTTCGCCGGTACCGACCGCCGCGCCCACGCGCAGGCGGCCCATCGCATCCTTGCATGCTAGCGGGTGCTCGCTGGATTTCTGGATGTCCTTGACGGTAATCAGACCGCACAGCTCGAAGGCATCGTTCACCACCAGCACACGTTCCAGCCGGTGCTTGTGCAGCAGCGCCATCGCCTCGTCGCGGTTGGCGCCCTCCTTCACTGTCACCAACCGTTCTTTCGGTGTCATGATGTTGGCCACCGGCTGATCGAGGCGGGTTTCAAAGCGCAGGTCGCGGTTGGTGACGATGCCGACCACTTTGCCGCCGTCGATCACCGGCAGGCCGGAAATGCGCTTCGCGCGGGTGATCTCGAACACCTGGCGCACCGTCATCTGCGGCGTGACGGTAATGGGGTCCTTGACCACGCCGGATTCGAAGCGCTTGACCGCCGCCACCTGTGCCGCCTGCATTTCGGCGTTCATGTTCTTGTGGATGATGCCGATGCCACCCTCCTGCGCCAGCGCAATCGCCAGCCGCGCCTCGGTCACCGTGTCCATCGCGGCAGACAACAGGGGCAAATTCAGGGCAATGGTACGGGTCAACTGCGTGGACAGGCAGACTTCGCGGGGAAGGATGGCGGAATGGGCGGGAACGAGCAGAACATCGTCGAACGTCAGCGCTTTTTGCAGAACACGCATGGGCTTTCCTTAACGCAAAGCGGAATTATACGCGCCCGCCCCCGCCCCGCACAAACCGGCGATCGCCACGCTCCTCTTGGTCGTAATCTACCAATCCATTTATGCGACTGACGGTTGACTCCCGTGCCTGATGCGGCTAACTTTGCGTCAGCATTCAACCTGCTAGGGCGCGCGGTTCAACAGCCCGACACCTGAACGCCATACAACTTGAGGAGATAAAACAATGTCCAAAGTTTTGCTTGCCCTGACTTCCGTAGCCCTGCTGGGTCTGTCTGGATGTGCCGATCTTTACGTCAACCAGCCGGGCGGCAAGCCTGCGGCGGCCAAGGCCGCCATCAGCGCCGAAGCCCAGGCTGCGCTCAACGCCGCCCAGGCTGACGTCAAGGATGCCAAGGCCAAGAATGCACTGTGGACGACCGCCGATGCCGCGCTGAAGGCTGCCGAGGAGGCTGCCGCCAAAGGCGATAGCGCCACGGTGCTGAAGCAAGCCAAGCTGGCCAGCGACCATGTCAAGAAAGGCCTGGCCCAGCTCAACTACCCGGTGCTCAAAGTCGGCGACTAAGTCGGCCTGCTTCAGCAACAAGGCCTTCCGGATTCATTCCGGAAGGCCTTTGTTTTTGGGCGCACGGCTCATGTCGCCAGGGGCGTGTCGGGCGCGGCGTCGCTGCCGCCCTTCCTGGTGATCTTGCCTGCTTCCGCGCGTTTGCGGCGCACTTCCTTGGGATCGGCGATCAGCGGGCGATAGATCTCCACCCGGTCGCGGTCGCGCACTTTCTCGTCCAATTTGACCAGCTTGCTGAAAATCCCGACCTTGTTTCTGGCAAGGTCGATTTCGGGAAAGGCGTCCAGCACGCCGGATGCGCGAATGGCGTCTTCCACCGTCGCGCCTTCGGCAAGCCGGACCTGCAACAGGGGTTGCTGCGTCGGCAAGGCATAAACGACCTCGACGTTGATATTGGCTGTGTTCATACGGCATACACCTCGTCGGCACGGCGCACAAAGGCATCGACAAAGGTATTGGTGATATGGCTGAAAACGGGCGCCAGAATCGTTTCCAGCATCCGGCTCGAAAACGCATACTGAAGGCGGAACTCGATCTTGCAGGCCTCATCCCCCAGCGGGGAAAAAGACCAATCGCCTTCCAGTTCGGAAAACGGGCCATCCTGCAACCTGATCCGCATCTCGCGCGGATGCGTTTTGGTGTTTTCCGTGGTGAAGCTTTGGCGTATGCCCATGTAGGCGATATGGATCGTCGCCACCGTGCTCGCTTCGTCACGCCATTTCAACTCGGTGCCGCCGCACCAGGGCAGGAAAGCGGGATAATCCTCGACCCGATCCACCAGTTCAAACATGCGTTCGGGGGTGTGCGCCACCAACACACTTTTTTCCACACGCGCCATGGGACACTGAAGCCTTGTAAAATCAAGAATTGTACGCAAGCCCGTCACACATGAGCATCGTCGACAACAAAAAAGCCTTTCACGATTATTTCATCGAAGAGCGATTCGAGGCTGGCCTCATGCTCGAAGGCTGGGAAGTGAAAGCCATTCGCGCCGGCCGGGTGCAATTGAAAGAAGCCTATGTGGTGGTCAAGAACGGCGCCGTTTATCTGATCGGCTGCCACATCAGCCCGCTGCTAACCGCCTCCACCCACATCCACCCCGACCCCACGCGCTCGCGCAAGCTGCTGCTGCACGCGGCGGAAATCAGCAAGCTCATCGGCAAGACCGAACGCGCCGGCTTCACCCTGGTGCCACTCGACATGCACTACGTCAAAGGCCGCATCAAGCTTGAGTTCGGCCTGGCCAAAGGCAAAAAACAGCACGACAAGCGCGCGGCGGAAAAAGACCGTGAGTGGTTGCGCGAAAAGCAGCGAATGGTGCGCACTACCCAGAGCTGAATGCAGACAGCGCCGACCAACGGATGAAATAATCCGCTTATCGGTCAGCCTTCCCCTGTAAACCTGTCGAGATGTTGACTAAAATTGTTTGTATATTGGCAAACAAGGACAAAATCAATGTCGGCCCTTCCCGTTTATCACGTTGAGTTCATTCCGCTGGAACGCCGTTTGGATGACCGCCGAATCGCGCCGCGCAATGCAGCGCTGCCGCCCGGAATCAGGGCAGACCGCCGCAAGGCAGCCAGCCGTCGCACGGAAGACCGCAGATCCGAGACCCTGAGAGTCGTTTAGGAATCAACTGGCGCAGGCGCATCACGCGCCAGATTGTTCCGTTTTTCCTGGCTGCAGCGAATCCATGCTGTCGTCCGCCAGGACACCCCTCTCCGTTGCCTGATCCCACATAGCCCGCAAGGCCCCAGGCGTGGTCTCACTAGAATATCCCGCAACATGACGGGCACGGCTTTGCAGCCGCGGTCTCGGTCGTGTGACAATGGCAAAAACTTGATCGTATCCCCGTGTTTTTCCCCGAAAGTTGAGCCCAGTTTGCCCGCCACCGTAGCAGAACTCCCTGCCTTCGATGAGATCATCGACGTCCGTTCCCCGAGCGAATTTGTCGAAGACCACATCCCCGGTGCGATCAACCTGCCGGTGCTGAACGACGCCGAACGCGAGCGCGTCGGCACGCTGTACAAGCAGGTGTCGTCGTTCGAGGCGAAAAAAGTCGGCGCGGCGCTGGTGTCGCGCAACATCGCGCGGCATCTGGAAACCTGGTTCGCCGACAAACCCAAGTCGTATCGTCCACTGGTGTATTGCTGGCGCGGCGGCAGCCGCAGCGGGTCGCTGACGCACATCCTGCAAAAAATCGGCTTTGCAGCGATGCAGCTCGATGGCGGCTACAAGGCCTATCGCCGGCATGTGGTGGCCGAACTCGCCCGCCTGCCGGCGCAGTTCAGCTATCGGGTGGTGAGCGGCCCCACCGGCAGCGGCAAGAGCCGCCTGCTGCAGGCGCTGGCCAGCGAAGGCGCCCAGATGCTCGACCTCGAGGCGCTGGCTGCGCACCGGGGTTCGCTGCTGGGGGCGCTGCCAGGGCAACCCCAGCCATCGCAAAAAAGTTTCGAGAGCACCATCTGGTCCGCGCTGAACGGATTCGATCCCACCCAACCCGTGTTCGTCGAATCGGAAAGCAAGAAAATCGGTGCGCTACGGGTGCCCGATGCGCTGATCACGGCCATGCACGCCAGCCGCTGCCTGCAGCTGGACGTGCCGCTGGCAGCGCGGGTCCAGCTGTTGACCGAGGATTACGTGCACTTTCTGCACGACCCGGAGACGATCAACCGCCAGCTCGGCTATCTCACCACGCTGCGCGGCAGCGAGACCATTGCGGCATGGCAGGCGCTGGCCAATCGGCAGGCGTGGCCCGAACTGGTGGCCGCCCTGCTGGAGCAGCATTACGACCCGGCTTATCTCAAGTCGCTGTCACGTAATTACGCCCCCTCGGCCACCGATCTGACCTTCCATACGGAAGACCTGTCGACCAGCGGGATGCTGCAGCTGGCGCGCGAGATTCTGGCGGCAACCTAAATCAGCCTACCCAGCACGAAGCCAATCACGATACCGATGATGAGTGCGATTGTGACCCCGCGATAGGTCAGCACATCCTTCGAGTAGCCGCGCCGTATGGCAACGTAGGACACCAGATAGCCCACGGCGTTAAGCAGCCAGATGAATCCAATCGACAGTACCTTGACGATGATCGGGCCAATGATCGGCACCAGCGCAATGATGCCCAGCAGCCAGGCAAAGGCATTGGTGATCAGCCCCACCACCACCACGCTTCCTGCGATCACGCTGCGGTCGACATTAAAATGCAAACCCAAACCCACCAGCGCGAAAATCGCCAGCCACAGCGGCAGCATCACTTTCCAGTTGCGCCACCATCGCGCCCGTGGAGAAAAATCAGCCTTGATGTCGTCCAGTTCAGCCATGTCTGAGATACAAGGAAACGGGAAATCCGGACAATAAACGAAAACTCAACTACGCCCCACTTCGATCACGTTCTGCACGTGCTGCAGGCGCGCCAGCAGGCGCGACAGCTGCTGCAATTCCTTGACCCGCACGGTGAGCTGCATGTAGGCATATTCGCCGCGGCTCTCGGTGTTGACGCGCAGCACGTCAAGCTTGTCCTTGGCGATGACATCGGAAATATCGCGCAACAGGCCCTGGCGGTCAAACGCTTTCAACTGAATATCCACTTCAAATGCCGCCCCCGCGTCGAGCACCCATTCGGCCGGCATCCTGCGCGCGGGGTTGGCGCGTTTGAGCGAGGCGCAGTCGGCGCGGTGCACGGTAAGCCCGCGTCCGACTGTGGTGTAGGCGACGATGGCCTCGGGCGGCTGCGGCTTGCAGCAGCGCGCCAGCGTCAGCGGCACGTCGCCCAGCCCCGGAATGGTGATTGGATTGCCTGATTTGGCACGCACCCGCGGTTTGCTGGTGGGCGCCAGCGCGGGGATGACTTTGCCGGATTCCTGCAGGGCATTGACCAGATCGCGCTGGCCGACGTCGCCGCGGCCGAGCGCAGCCAGGAACTCGTCCACCTTGCCGAACTTGAGCCGCTGCGCGAGCTTTTCCTGGCTCGCGTCCACCACGCCCAGTCGCTTGAGTTCCTTGTCCAGCAGGGTGCGGCCGAGGCCGACCTGCTCGCCGACATTGCGCTGGCGGAACCACGCGCGCACCTTGGAGCGCGCGCGGTGGGTGGCCAGATAGCCGAGCGCGGGGTTGAGCCAGTCGCGGCTGGGCGCGCCTTCTTTCGTGGTGACGATCTCGACGCGCTGGCCGTTGTCGAGCACGGTGTTGAGCGGCATCATCGCACCGTTGACCTTGGCGCCGCGACAGCGGTGGCCGAGGTCGGTATGCAGCGCGTAGGCAAAATCCACCGGCGTGGCGCCGCGGTCGAGCGCCACCACCCGCCCCTGCGGCGTCAGCACATACACCTGGTCATGGAACAGTTCGGTCTTGAACTGTTCGGTGAATTCGCTGCTGTCGGCAACGTCGTCCTTCCATTCGAGAATGCGCCGCAGCCAGGCGATCTTTTCCTCGTACTGCGCGTCCTGGCGGCCGCCCTCCTTGTAGCGCCAGTGCGCAGCCACGCCGAGTTCGGCATGGCGGTGCATGTCGAAGGTGCGGATCTGGACTTCGAGCGCGCGGTCCTCCGGGCCGATCACTGCAGTATGCAGCGAGCGGTAGTCGTTGCTTTTGGGCTGCGAGATATAGTCGTCGAATTCGCCCGGAATCGGCTGCCACAGGTTGTGCACCAGCCCCAGCACGGTGTAGCAGTCGATCTCGTGCCGGACCAGCACGCGCACCGCGCGAATGTCGTACAACTGCTCGAAGGAGAGCCGCTTGCGCCGCATCTTGTTGACGATGCTGGCGATATGCTTGGGGCGGCCGCTAACTTCGGCCTCAATGCCGTGCAGCGCGAGTTCGGCTTGCAGACGTTCGACGATGCCCGAAATGTATGCCTCGCGGTCGGCGCGTTTTTCGTCGAGCTGAGCGGCGATGTTCTTGTAGGTGTCGGGTTCCAGATAGCGGAACGCCCAGTCCTCCATTTCCCACTTGATCTGCCACACGCCGAGCCGGTTCGCCAGCGGGGCGAACAGTTCGCGCGCCTGCTGGCCGAGCGCCGCGCGCGTGGCGGCATCCTGGCTGGCGGCGCAGCGCAGGGCGTGGGTGCGTTCGGCCAGTTTCACCAGCACCACGCGGATGTCTTCCACCATCGCCAGCACCATCTGCCGCAGCGCCTCCAACTGGGCATGCGGGTCGATGCGCTTGTCGGTGGCACTGGTGGCCAGCGTCTCGATTCGCGCCATCGCCGCGACGCCCCGGGCAAGCCGGGCGGCAGTGCCGAAGCTGACATCGAATTCAGGTTTGTCGTCAATACAGTCTTGCAGCAGGGCCGCAGCCACCGCATCCGCCCCCACCCGCAGCTCGGCCACGATCAGTGCAGTGCCGACGCTGTGGGCGAAAGCATGGCTTGGCCCCAGTTGCTGGTGCGCATGATCCAGCGCGCGCCAAGGCAGGTGGTTTTCCGCCACCGGCAGGACGCGCGCCAACGCCTGCCTGGCGGGTTCGAGGTCGGTCGCTTCAAAGCAGCGGGGCTTCGAGATTTCAGTCATGGTCGCGAAAAGTCAGCCTGCCAGTAACGGCGATGGGTGGGGCGATATTGTGAGGCCTCGACCCCGGCTTCGCCAAAATCGAAGCGGATCAGCCCGCCGGAATCGCTGCGCAGCATGCGCGCATCGATCTCGCGAAAGCGCGCCACCACCTGAGGATGCGGGTGGCCGTAGCGGTTGCGGTGGCCCATGGTGAACACGACAAATTCGGGCCGGGTCGCCGCAACGAATTCAGGGATGGAGGAGGTGCGGCTGCCGTGATGCCCGGCGAGCAGGACGGTCACCGGGGTCAACCGGGCAGACTCGAGTAATTCAAGTTCCGCACGCCTTTCGCCATCGGCCGTCAGCAGCAGGCTGTGGCGCGCGCTGCTGATCTGCAGCACGCAGCTGAAGTCATTGTCGCGGCGATGGGTTTCGGCGTAGGCCGCGGGCAATGGATTCAGTATCTCGAACAGCACGCCATCCCAGTTCCAGCGCTGGCCGCGCACGCAGTGGCGCGCAGCCGGCGCGCCGTCGAGCAGGGGGCTGGCGGCGGGCAGGCCGTGCAGCAGCCAGTCGGTCGGAATGTCGCGCAACACCGAGCGCATGCCGCCGCTGTGGTCGTTGTCGTCATGGGTAACGATCAGCCCGGACAGGCGCCCGATTCCCGATGCGCGCAGGTAGGGGACGATAATGCGCTCGCCCGAATCGCTATCTGCGAATGCCGCGCCAGTGTCGTATAGCAACGCACGATTCGCGGTGCGAACCAGCACGGCGGTGCCCTGCCCGACGTCGATCACCTCGACGCGAAAGTTGTCGGGCACGATGGAGTCACGCAACGGAAACAACAGCGGCAGCCACAGCAGCAGCCCCAACCCGCGCAGCGGAAACCCGCGCGGCAACAGCATCCACACCGTGCCGGCCAGCGCCAACGCCGCCGCCCACCCGGCCGGCGCGGGCAGGGTCGTCACCGCCAGCGGCAGGCTGCTCGCCCAGGCCAGCCCCGCTCCCAGCCAGGCCATCAACCACGCTGCCAACTGCCACAAGGGCGTGATCAGCACGCCCAGCAGCGCCAGCGGCGTGACCAGCCAGCTCACCAGCGGAATCGCGACCGCATTGGCCAGCGGCGAGATCAGGGAGACCTGCTGGAATAGCAGAAACAGCACCGGCGCCAGCGCCAGGGTGACCGCCCCCTGCACCATGACCCAGCCGCGCAGCTTGCCGGGCAGCGCCACGCGGCCGAAGCTCACCCACAGGATCGCGGCCATGGCGCCGAACGACAGCCAGAATCCGGCCGACAATACCGCCCACGGGTCGATCAGCAGCACGATGAACAGCGCCACGATCAGCGCGGTGAAGGGCCGCGGCTCGCGCCGCCCCCAAAGCGCAATCGCCAGCACCGCCAGCATAAATAGCGTACGCTGGGCAGGCACCTGAAAACCCGCCAACAACGCATAGCCGAATGCCGCCAGCACCGCCGCGATCAATCCGGCCTGGCGCGCGGGCAGGCGTTCCGCATGGCGCGGCAGGCGCCGCCAGATGCTCGCCACCAGCCAGCCGGCCAGCGCGGCGATCATGGTGACGTGCAGGCCGGAAATGCTCAGCAGGTGGTTGACGCCGGTGCGGGTGAACGCGCGCCATTGATCGTGCGGGATGCCGCGCTGGTCGCCGACCACCAGCGCGGCAATGACCCCCGCGTAGGGCGCGTCGCCGAGTGTGGTGAAAATGCGTTCGCGCACCGACGCGCGGGTCGCGGCGATCCAGGCAGCGGGCGTGGCGGCCTGCGCCGTGATGCGCTGCGGTGCGGGCATCTCGCGCACATAACCGCTGGCATTGATGCGGCGCTCCAGCATCCAGGCTTCGAGGTCGAAGCCGTGCGGATTGCTGGTGCCGTAGGGCATTTTTAGCCGCACGGTCAGTTGCCAGCGTTCCCCGGCCTGCATCCGCGCGACGCGATGTGCTGCCTCGCGCGGCCAGTAGCGGGTTAGCTGGATCCGCCGCAACACCGGCGCATTCGGGGTGATGACCTGCTCGACGTCGAACACGAAGCGTTCGCCGCGCGCGTTGGTATGCGGCAAGTCGCCAATCACGCCGACAAGCTCGATATCCACCCCCTGCCAGTGTGCGGGCAGGCGCTCCGCCAGCCGCGCATCCGCCCGCCAGGCGGCCCAGGCAAAGCCGAGCGCCGCGCACAGCAGCGCCACGCCGAGGCGGCGCAAGGATTCGGCAACAGGGCGGGGGAAAGCCGGCAGCCACAGCTGCGACAGCAGCAACGGCAACAGCCACAGCCAGCGCGCCGGCGGCAGTTCGGGCTGCTGTTGCAGCCACCATACGCCGAGACAGAACGCGATGAGGGTGAGCCGCATCGCGCCGAAGGGTCAGACCGGCTGGAGGCTTCCGTCGACCAGCCGCATCTGCCGGTCCATGCGTGCTGCCAACTCGGCGTCGTGGGTGACGACGACCAGGCTCGTCTGGTGTTTGCGATTGAGTTCGCGCATCAGGTCGAACACCGCATCGGCGGTGTGGCGGTCTAGGTTGCCGGTGGGCTCGTCGGCGAGAATGCACGCCGGGTGCGTGACTAGGGCGCGGGCGATGGCGACGCGCTGGCGCTCGCCGCCGGAGAGTTCGCCGGGTCGATGCGTGAGGCGATGCCCGAGGCCGACCTCTTCAAGGATGGCGGCGGCGTGCGCCAGCGCCTGAACCTTATCCATGCGGCGGATGAGGAACGGCATGGCGGCGTTTTCCTGCGCGGAAAACTCGGGCAGCAGATGGTGGAACTGGTAGACGAAGCCGAGTGCGCGATTGCGCAGGTCGCAGCGCTCGGCCTCGGAAATCGCGAAAGGGTCGCGCCCCATCAGCGTAATCTGCCCGGTAGTCGGCGTGTCGAGTCCACCCAGCAGATGCAGCAGCGTGCTTTTGCCCGAGCCCGAGACGCCAACGATGGCGAGCGACTCGCCGGCATGGACTTGCAGATCGACTCTGCCGAGCACCGGCACATCAGTCCCGCCCTGGCGGAAAACCTTGCCCAGCCCGGCGCAGCTCAACACGACCTCATTCATAGCGCAGCGCCTCCGCCGGATTGATGCGCGACGCGCGCCAGCTCGGGTACAGCGTCGCGACCAGGCTGATGAGCAGCGAAATCCCCGCGATGATGCCGACGTCATTCCACTCCAGCTTGGACGGCAGTTCGTTGATGTAATACACATCGGCCGGGAACAGGTCCATGCCGGCCAGACGTTCGATGATGGGGACGACGGTTTCGAGGTTGAGCGCCAGCAGCACCCCGCCCGCCACGCCGAGCACAGTGCCGAACACGCCGATGAAGGCGCCCTGGATGATGAAGATTTTCATGATCGAGCCGGGGTGCGCGCCGAGGGTGCGCAGGATGGCGATGTCGGACTGCTTGTCGGTCACCGCCATCACCAGGGTGGAGACGATGTTGAATGCAGCGACGGCGACGATCAGCAGCAGGATCAGGAACATCATGCGTTTTTCGATTGCCACCGCACGGAAGAAATTGGCGTGGCTTTGTGTCCAGTCGGTCAGGTAATAATGGCCGGCGAGACTCTGCGACAGTTCGCGGGTGACGAAGGGCGCGCGAAACAGTTCGGTCAGCTTCAGCCGCACGCCCGACACATCCTCGCCCAGCCGCAGCAGCTTCTGCGCGTCTTGCAGATGAATCAGCGCCAGGCCGGAATCGTATTCGAACATCCCGGCTTCGAAGATGCCGGTGACGGTGAACTGCTTGACGCGCGGCATCACCCCGGCCGGCGTGATGTTGCCCTGCGGCGTGAGTAATACCAGCTTGTCGCCGGGATACACATTGAGTACACGCGCGAGTTCGCCGCCTAAGATGATGCCGAATTCGCCCGCCTGCAGATCGGTCAGTTTTCCGGCCTTCATGTAGCGGGAAAAATCGGCGACTTGGCTTTCCAGTTCCGGCAATACCCCGCGGATGATCGCGCCGCGCACCATGTCGCCGTTGGCCAGCATGCCCTGGGCGTTCACATAGGGCGCGCCCGACATCACTTCCTGGTTCTGCTTCGCCTGCGCCAGCACGCCGCGCCAGTCGGCCAGACGATCCGCCGGGCCGCTGATTTCCAGATGCGCCGCCACCCCGAGAATGCGCGTGCGCAGTTCTTCCTGAAAGCCGTTCATCACACTCAGCACCACGATCAGCGCCATCACGCCCAGCGCAATGCCCGCCATGGCGACGATGGAAATGAAGGAGATGAAATGGTTGCGGCGCTTGGCGTGAGTGTAGCGCAGGCCGATCAGGAGTTCAAAGGGAAGCAAAAAAAGGACTCGCAGAAGGAATGTCCGGAGTATGCCACAGCTGCCCTAATCGCCCAGCAGGTGCAGTACCACACTGCGCGTCTGCGCAGCACGCCGGTGCTCGAAGACGTAAATGCCCTGCCAGGTGCCGAGCAGCGGCTTGCCGTCGGCAACCGGGATCGCCAGGTGGGTTGGCGTCAATGCCGCCGCGCGCACGGGGGCCGGCATGTCGTACGCGCCTTCCAGGGTGTGTTCGAAAATCGGGTCGCCTTCCGGCACCAACCGCGACAGGAAGCGCTCCAGATCGGTCTGCACGGTCGGATCGTAATTTTCCTGAATCAGCAGGCTCGCGGAGGTGTGGCGGATATACAGGGTAAGCAGGCCCCGCCGGATACCGCTGGCCTGCACCCAGTCACGCACCTGCGGGGTGAAGGCATGTAAACCTTTGCCGCGGGTGGGGACGGTGATTTCATGGAAAGCCTGACGCATGGCCGCCATTCTAGCGAATCCGCTTGTTACACTCGCCGCATGCTGTTGCTTATCCCCTATCTGTTCCCGTCTGCACGCCTGCTGGAGGCGGCAGCCCAGGATCTGCGTCTGCCCGCGCTGCAAACTTTGCTGGCGCGCGGCACCCGCCAGCCCTGCCCGGCCGAGGGCGTGGAAGCAGCCCTGTGCGAAGCGCTGGGAATAGCCCGCCAGCAGGACTGGCCGCTCGCCCCGATCACCCTGGCGGCGGATGGCGGCATGGCCGGGGACGCCTACTGGCTACGCGCCGACCCGGTGCATTTGCAGGTGATGCGCGACCGCATCGTGCTGGCGGACAGCGGCGCCTTTGAATTGACGCAACTGGAAGCCGACGCGCTTGCTGCCGCCATCGGCCAACATTTCGGTGCCGACCTGAGCCCGAATCCTCTCCACCCCAAGCGCTGGTACCTGCGACTTCCCCATGCGCCGCGCCTGACCACCACCCCGTTGTCTGTCGCGGTGGGACGCGATATCGATCCACTGCTGCCGCAAGGCGGCGACGCCATGCGATTTCGCGCCCAGTTGAATGAACTGCAAATGCTGCTGCACGACCACCCGGTGAATCAGGCGCGCGAAGCGCGCGGCGACTTGCCGGTGAATTCGTTGTGGTTGTGGGGCGGTGGCTGCCTGCCTGCCGCACGCGCCATTCCCGTGCCGATTTATGCCGGGAATGCCGAAGCGCAGGCACTCGCAGCCTTGTGCAGCGCGGACGTGCATGCGCTGCCCTCGCATCTGGACGCGCAGTTGCTTGAAACGAATGGGGTCATGCTGCTGGATGCGTTGACGCGTGCCGGGCAGGTCGGTGACGCTTACGGTTGGCGCGAAGCGCTGCGTGAACTGGAACAGGACTGGTTTGTGCCGTTGCTGGGCACGCTGCGCAAGATCGGCCCGCACGGCCTGCGCCTGATCGATCCAGTCAACGGAAAAATATTGCATCTGCACACAAGCGACGCCTGGAAATTTTGGCGACGCCCGCAACCCCTGATCTCCATGCTGGCCTGAGAATCAGAAAAGCCCGCTGCAGCCCTCCGCTCAGACCGGCGTCGCCCACAGGTCGTGTTCGTCGGCGTCCTCGACGTGCACCTTGAGGCGCGTCCCCGGCGGTAGATCAAACACGCCTTCGAGATACACCACGCCATCGATCTCCGGCGCATCGGCATGGCTGCGTGCAAGCGTGCCGGCCTCGTCCTGTTCGTCGACGATGACCTCGATTTCGCGGCCGATCTTGGCCGCAAGTCGGGCGGCCGAGATTTCTGCCTGCACTTCCATGAAGCGCTCCAGTCGCTCCTCCTTCAGTTCTTCCGGCACGGCGTCGGGCAATTCGTTGGCCGCCGCGCCTTCGACCGGCGAATACCTGAAGCAGCCGACGCGGTCGAGCTGCGCCTCCTTAAGGAAGGCCAGCAACTCCTCGAACTCGGCCTCCGTCTCGCCGGGAAAGCCGACGATGAAGGTCGAGCGCAGCGTGAGATCGGGCACCGCGGCACGCCAGGACTGGATACGATCCAGCGTCTTCTCAACCGCGCCGGGGCGTTTCATCAGCTTGAGAATGCGCGGGCTGGCATGCTGAAACGGGATATCGAGGTACGGCAGGATGATGCCATCGGCCATCAGCGGAATCACGTCGTCCACGCTGGGATACGGATACACATAATGCAGCCGCACCCATGCCCCCAGGCTCCCCAGCGCACCGGCCAGTTCGGTCATGCGGGTTTTCAGCGGGCGGCCGTTCCAGAAGCCGGGACGATATTTTACGTCCACCCCGTAGGCACTGGTGTCCTGCGAAACCACCAGTAATTCCCGCACGCCCGCGCCGACCAGCGCCTCTGCCTCGCGCATCACGTCGCCGACCGGTCGGCTTACCAGATCGCCGCGCATCGACGGAATGATGCAGAAGGTGCAGCGGTGATTGCAGCCCTCGGATATTTTCAGGTACGCGTAATGACGCGGGGTGAGCTTGACGCCGCCCGGCGGAATCAGGTCTTCAAATGGATCGTGCGGCTTGGGCAGCGCGGTGTGCACCGCCTGCATCACCTCGTCCAGCGCGTGCGGCCCGGACACCGCCAGCACCTTGGGATGCGCCTCGCGAATCACATCGGCCTTGGCGCCGAGACAACCGGTCACGATCACCTTGCCGTTTTCCGCCAGCGCCTCGCCGATCGCTTCAAGCGATTCCTGCACCGCAGCATCGATAAAACCGCAGGTATTGACCACCACCACGTCGGCATCGTCGTAGCTTCCGACAATGCCGTAGCCTTCGGCACGCAACTGCGTCAGGATGCGCTCGGAATCAACCGTCGCCTTGGGACAGCCGAGCGAGACAAATCCGACGGTCGGCGTGCGGGCAGGTTTTACTTTGGTTACCATGACGTTCAATCCTGATGGAGCAGTGAAATGTATATCGTAGCGATCGGCTGGGCCTACGTGATTCTGATGATGGCAGTCACCGCCAGCAGTATCGGCAAGGCGCTGGCCATCCTGGTTTTTCTGGGTGTGTTGCCGCTGGCGCTGTTTGTTTACGTGGCCGGTGGTCTACGGCGACGGCAACGCTCAATGGCCGTCGCCGATGAAGTAACCAGCCAGCGCGACGGTGCCGATCCCCAGTCCGATTAGTACAAGCTGTTGCAGGGTCTGGCGGATTTCTGCGCGCCTGTGCAAACCGGGAATCAGGTCCGACAAGGCCACGTACAACATGCTTGCCCCTGCCAGCCCCAGCAGCACTGGCGTCCAGCCCTCCAGCATCGACAGCGCGTAATACCCCACCAGCGCTCCCACCATCGTTGCCACGCCGGTCAGGAAATTGAGCAGCAATGCTTGTGTGCGGGTGTAGCCCGAATGCAGCAGGATCAAGAAATCACCAATTTCCTGCGGGATTTCGTGGGCAATGATCGCCAGTGCAGTGATCACCCCCAAGCGGAAATCAACCAGAAAGGCGCCTGCGATGATGACGCCGTCGACAAAATTATGGAAGGTGTCACCCACCGTGATCATCAGGCCGGAACGTCCGTGGTCATGGCTTTGGTCATGGCTGCTATGCGCCTCGCAAACCTCGTCGTGACAATGTCGCCACAACACCAGCTTTTCCAGCAGAAAGAACAGCAAGATACCGCCGAGTAAAGCCTTGGCGACCGTTTTGATATCGCCGCCCATTTCCACCGCTTCCGGCAACACTTCCAATAACGAAGCACCCAGCAGTGCACCAATGGCGTAGCTCACTAGCACAGGCACCCAGCTGGGGCGGGCAGACAAGGCCAATACCGCAGCCAGCAACAAGCTCAGCAAGCTGCCTGCGGCAGTTGCAATCAGAATGATGGCAAGGATAGACATGGGAACCAAAGACAGCCAAGAAAGGGGGTGATTATACTGGGGGCAGGGTATCTAGGCAGATGTCAGTTTTCACTCTCTGACTGAATAGCCGCGAGCTATCCTGGGAAATAAGCTTGATCTTCTTGATTTTTTGGTGCGCAAGGGAAACACACTTTGTATCCCGCAGCTTTTGCTGGCCGCGGGATACGTCAGAAACTACCTGAAATTTGTATCAGAAACCCTGATACTATTTTTTCACTTTCTCTGGTCCGACCGACAATTCCTCTTTCAGTTTCTCGATGCTGGCCTTACCAAAGCCCTTCACATTATCCAATTCATCCAAGTGCTTAAAATTGCCATTAGCATCCCGGTAAACGATGATTGCCTTGGCTTTTGCTGGCCCCACGCCTCTGACCACCTCAAGTTCCGACTGCGTGGCGGTATTGATATTCACCGCCGCAAAAGCCGGAAGCGCTATTAACCCCAACAACACCAGCAAACTCTTATACAGCTTTTCCATACGTCTCCCCTTTGAAGTTCATTAGTCGTGGGCAAATGCCCACGCAGCTAACTTACCTTCAGCCAGAGAAACGATCTATACAACTAAAGTTGTAGATGGAACTTAATCTATTGTATTTATTGAAATATTAATTTTCAGTTTCACGCGCACCCAATAAAAAACCCCCTCTTTTTGGGAGGGGGTTTTATGTACCCAGGGGGCACAAGTACCCGAGGTGTACGGATAAGGAGTCTGACGATGACCTACTTTCACAGGCGTAGTGCCTACTATCATTGGCGCGGGAGCGTTTC
>JAUXVT010000001.1 GCA_030680405.1 Thiobacillus sp.
CCGCACCGCCAAATTTCTTCGCCAAAATGGTGGTGATCGCCGCGGTCAAGGTGGTCTTGCCGTGGTCAACGTGTCCAATCGTGCCAACGTTTACGTGCGGTTTGGTCCGCTGGAATTTTTCCTTAGCCATTTCAAGTACCCCTCAAATTTGCACAAGAACGATGCGGTCAATCACGATCAACATCTCGACTACCGTTTTTCAAATACTGGTGCGCCACCTTAAAATCGGCAGCACCTAAAAACTGGTGCCCGCGGACAGAATCGAACTGTCGACCTCTCCCTTACCAAGGGAGTGCTCTACCTCTGAGCTACGCGGGCGCAAGGTTTTGACATACAGAGAACATCAAAACACAAAAACTCTTACAAACTGGAGCGGGAGAAGGGAATCGAACCCTCGTCATAAGTTTGGAAAACTTCTGCTCTACCATTGAGCTACACCCGCCTCGCCCTGCTCGAACTGCATATACTGGTGGTGGGGGAAGGATTCGAACCTTCGAAGGCAGAGCCGTCAGATTTACAGTCTGATCCCTTTGACCGCTCGGGAACCCCACCCAAACGAAGCCCGAGATTATAGGGTGTTTCAGAACCCCCTGTCAAACATCCTTGCAGGAAAATCCCCTGTTTCACACATTGAACAGGAAATTCAGGACATCGCCATCCTTGACCACATATTCCTTGCCTTCGGCGCGCATCTTGCCCGCTTCCTTGGCACCCTGCTCACCCCTGCAGGCGACAAAGTCCTCGAACGAGATGGTCTGCGCGCGAATGAAACCGCGCTCGAAATCGGTGTGGATGACCCCCGCCGCCTGCGGTGCCGTGTCGCCCTTATGGATAGTCCACGCCCGCACCTCCTTCACCCCGACGGTGAAATAGGTCTGCAGACCCAGCAAATCATAGGTGGCGCGAACCAGGCGATTCAGCCCCGGTTCGTCCCAGCCGAGTTCTTTCAGATATTCCACGCGATCTTCCGGCGACAACTCCTGCAGTTCGGCCTCCAGCGCCGCGCACACCGGCACCACCGGCGCGCCCTCCTTGTTGGCAAAGGCGCACAAGACATCGAGCATGGGGTTGTCGTGAAAACCCTCTTCACTGACGTTGGCGACATACAGCGTGGGCTTCACCGTCAACAGGCACAGCGGCTTGATCGCCGCGAGGCCATCCGCGTCCAGACCGGCGGCACGGGCGGGGCGGCCTTCATTCAGCGCGGCCACCACGGGCTTCAACGCGGCAACCACTTTCTGCGCCTCCTTGTCGCCTGCGCGTGCCTGCTTTTCATAGCGCATCAGCGCTCTTTCGGCACTCGCCAGGTCAGCAAGCGCCAACTCCGTAGCAATGGTTTCCACATCCGACAGGGGGTCGATCTTGCCCGCAACGTGGATCACATTGTCGTCATGGAAGCAGCGCACCACGTGGCAGATCGCGTCGGTCTCGCGAATGTTGGCGAGGAACTGGTTGCCCAGACCCTCCCCTTTGGAGGCGCCCGCCACCAGGCCAGCGATATCGACGAACTCGACAATCGCCGGCACGACTCTCTGCGGTTTGGCGATCTCGGCCAATTGCGCCAGACGCGGATCCGGCACCTCGACCACACCGGTATTCGGCTCGATGGTGCAGAAGGGATAGTTTTCCGCCGCAATGCCCGCCTGGGTCAGCGCGTTGAACAGGGTAGATTTTCCGACGTTGGGCAAGCCAACGATGCCACATTTGAGACTCATGGTTTTTCCTGGGATTGGGAGGGAGCTGCTTTGGTGTTGGCGCGCTGGGTGGCCGCGCCCCACTCGCCTTTTTCGATCAGCGGCCACAAGTCGAGTGCGCGCTCGATGGCGGTGTCGATTTCGGCCTGCTCCTCACGGCGCGGCGGTTTCAGAACGTAGTTCACGACTTCGTTGCGATCGCCCGGATGACCGATGCCGATGCGCAACCGCCAGTAGTCCTGCGTGCCAAGATGCGAGGTGATGTCTTTCAGGCCGTTGTGCCCGCCCATGCCACCACCAAACTTGAGGCGCAGCTGACCGGGCGGAATGTCGAGTTCGTCGTGCACAACCAGAATCTCGGCTGGCGCAATGCGATGAAAACGCGCGAGTGCACCGACTGCCTGACCGGAACGGTTCATGAAGGTCTGCGGCAGCAGCATCCAGACGTTTTTCGCGCTGCGACCGACGATGCCGTGAAAGCGCGATTCATGCGCCAACGACATGCCCCATACCTGCGCGAGACGCGCGCAAAACCAAAACCCGGCATTGTGCCGGGTTTCTTCGTAGTCGCGCCCCGGGTTACCGAGGCCGACTATCAGGCGCGGTGTGATTAGGCTTGGCGCTGTCATGCCGCACATAGCGTGCAATCCACAGCGGATTGCACGACCGGCTTAAGCCGCAGGGGCAGCCGGGGCAGCCGGGGCAGCTGGGGCAGCAGGCGCTTCTTCGGCAGCCGCACCGACCTTGGGCGCACTGATTGACGCCACAGCGGGGTTTTCCGTCTGCAAGTGGGCAACCAGTTCGACGCCCGCGGGCAGCGTCAGGTCATTCGCATGAATGGAATGTCCGACTTCGAGATTGCCCATATCCACCTCGATGAACTCGGGCAGGCTGCCGGGCAGACACTGCACGTCAAGCTCGGTCACAATGTGGTGCGGCTTGCCGCCGCCGGTCTTGACGCCCGGCGCGCTGTCGGAATTGAGGAAGTGCAGCGGCACCTTGACGTGAATCTTGTGATCCTTGTCGACACGCTGAAAGTCGATGTGCAGCACTTGCTGCTTGTAGGGATGCCATTGCGTATCACGCAGCAGCACCGATTCCTTGGTGCCGTCGATATTCAGCGTCAGCAAGGAGGCATGGAACGATTCCTTGCGCAGCGCGTGATACAGCGCGTTGTGATCCAGTTCGATCTGCACCGGAGCAGCGGTGCCGCCGTAGACGATGCCGGGGACTTTGCCCGTGTGACGCAGACGGCGGCTCGCACCCGTACCTTGCAATTCACGCTTGGCGGCGATGACTTCAATTTCCATAGTATTTCTCCAATAATCAACTCAATGATGCATGCCCAAACGGAACATGCATGAAAGCCCCCGCGACCAGGGGCATTCGGCCAGATCTACTCGATAAAAAGCGAGCTGACGGAATCTTCGTCGCTGATGCGGCGGATGGTTTCCGCCAGCAGTTCAGCCACCGACAATTGCCGGATTTTTGTGCACGCGCGCGCATCGTCGCGCAGCGGAATGGTATCGGTCACCACCAATTCGTCGAGCGCGGAATGGGTCACGCGTTCGGCAGCGCTGCCGGACAACACGGCGTGGGTGCAATAGGCCATCACCTTCTTGGCACCGTGCTCCTTCAGCGCATTGGCCGCCTCGCACAGCGTGTTGGCGGTGTCGACCATGTCATCCATGATGATGCAGGTACGATCCTTCACGTCACCAATGATGTGCATCACCTTCGCCACATTCGGCTTCGGGCGGCGCTTATCGATGATCGCCAGGTCGCATTCGAGGCGTTTGGCTATCGCCCGCGCCCGCACCACCCCGCCCACATCGGGCGACACCACCACCAGGTTCGGATGGTTGCGCTTCCAGATGTCGCCCAGCAGGATCGGGCTGGAATAGATGTTGTCGACCGGGATATCGAAAAAGCCCTGAATCTGGTCCGAGTGCAGGTCCATCGTCAACAGGCGGTCGATACCCACGCCCTGCAGCATGTTGGCCACCACCTTGGCGGTGATTGCCACCCGCGCCGAACGGGTGCGCCGATCCTGGCGCGCGTAGCCGTAATACGGGATCGCGGCGGTGATGCGTCCGGCCGAGGCGCGCTTCAGCGCATCGACCATCACCATCACTTCCATCAGGGTGTCGTTGGTCGGCTGGCAGGTCGATTGCAGCACGAACACATCCTTGCCGCGAACGTTCTCGAGGATTTCGACCATCACCTCACCATCGGAAAACCGCGACACCGTGGCGCGGCCGAGATGGATATTGAGATGGCGCACCACATCACTGGCAAGACGCGGGTTGGCATTCCCGCTGAACACCATCAAGTTGTCTATGGACACACAAGTCTCCGGCGGTTTGGCTGGACCGACACAACGACAAAAACAGCCACAACAACAAAAACAGCCGCCACCGGCGGCTGTTCGCTTAACTGGCTGGGGAGGTAGGGATCGAACCTACGAATGTCGGAATCAAAATCCGATGCCTTACCACTTGGCGACTCCCCAATGGACACTACTCGGCGCAGTAGTCGTACAGCGGATGCCTGTCGAGACCCTGCGCCACAAAACCCCGCATCGTTTCAGGCAACTGGCGCAGCACGTTCCACGCTGCGTCTTCCGTTCCGAACGATGCAAACACACAGGCACCCGAACCGGTCATCCGTGCCTCGCCAAATTGCGCCAGCCATTCGAGATGACGCGCGACTTCAGGATAGCGGCTGATGACCACGGGCTGCAGGTCGTTATGACCCACAAGGGAACTCCGACTTTCTACGGACTTAAGCCCATGAAAGGTCGTATGACCCATGCCTGCGGAAAAGCGCGCTATTTTGAGGGGTGGCGTGTTGCGTGTCAATTCCGGCGCTGCAAAAATTGCAGCGGTCGGCACCTGCACCGGCGGCATCAACACCACATACCACGCCGGCGGGGCGCTCACCGGGTGCAGGATTTCGCCCACCCCTTCGGCAAATGCGGTCTGGCCGAACACGAATACCGGCACATCGGTGCCCAACTGCAAGGCCAGCTGTTGCAGGGTTGCTCGCGGCAGATTGACCTGCCACAAGCGGTTAAGCGCCAGCAGCACGGTGGCGGCGTCCGAACTGCCGCCCCCAAGGCCGCCGCCCAGCGGCAATACCTTGTCGAGCCGAATGCTCACGCCGGCGCCAGTCGGGGCATGCGCCTGCAGCAGACGCGCCGCGCGCACGGTCAGGTCATCGTCCTCGGCCACCCCCGGCAACTCGCCCTCGCGCACCACCCGGCCATCGTCGCGCAGTTCCAAATGCACGGTGTCGGCCCGGTCGATCAGACGGAACACGCTCTGCAGCAGGTGATAGCCGTCGGCACGCCGGCCGACGACGTGCAGGAACAGATTGAGCTTGGCAGGAGCGGGGTAGGCGTGGCTCATTCGGCTTGCCAGCTGTCTGCCACCAGGCGGATTTCCAGCCCCTCACGGGTCACCACCAGCTTGCGCGGGCGCGCATCGGCGGCGTATTGCAGGTAATCGATCACCCAGCCATTCTGCCTCAGTTGCGTGAGACGTCCGGCGGCGTCGCGCGTGGCTTCGAAGGCATTGTCCGGATCGGGGCGCGCCTGCACCCACCAGACCAGGCCCGACACCGGCAGCACGTAGCCGAGCGCCTCGCGCGTCAGGGATTCGGCATCCGGTGCGTGGCGCGGGGGCTGGTTCGGCACCTCGAGCATCACGCCTTCGACGTTGCGCACGATGCGCGCCACCCCCTGCCCCAGCGGCGAGGTCATCAGCACCTCATCCGTTTCCGCGCGGTGCTGCCAGTGAATTTGGCCCGACAAGCTCTGCTCGCCCGCCTGGACGCCGATGCGCCCCTGCAGGGTCCACCTGGCCTGGAGGGGCGATTCGACATTGATGCGCGGGGCGGAAGGAACCGATGCGCAGCCCCCCAGAATCAGCGCCAGCAGCGCTGTCACGGTGAAGCCTCGCATCAAGGATTGAGACGGCGCTGGGTTTCCAGCAGCACTTCGTTCTGCGGATGGGTTTGCAGGCTGGTCTGCCACAGTTTTCCGGCCTCGTCGCGCTGGCCGCGCGCCCACAGCACCTCGCCCAGATGCGCCGCGATTTCAGGGTCGGGGCGGACCTTGTAGGCACGCTCCAGATATTCCTGCGCACGCGCCAGGTTGCCCGAGCGGTATTGCGCCCAGCCCACGCTATCGAGAATGAAAGGGTCTTCCGGCGCCAGGGACAATGCCTTGTCGAGCAAGCCAATGGCCTCGGCCAGGCGGTTCGTGCGATCGGCCAGCGTGTAGCCCAGCGCGTTGTAGGCCTGGGCATCGTCGGGTCGCAGCACGATCACGCGGCGCAGGTCGGCTTCCAGCACATCGAGCTTGTCGAGTTTTTCCGCCACCATGGCGCGGTCGTACAGCAAATCCGCCGAATCAGGAAAGCGCTTGAGCCCTTCCGACAGCACCTCGAAAGCCGCCGTGTGTTCCTTGCTGTCGCGCAGCAGTTCGGCCTGCGCCTGGATCAGCCGCACGTTTTGCGCGTCGTTCTCGCCCCGCGTGGCCGCCAGCAACGCGCGCGCTTCATCCAGCTTGCCCGCGCGCGCCAACAACGCCGCCTGACGCGCGCGCGCCGGCACCAGGTAATTGCCCGTCCTGACTTCAACATAATGGGCTGCCGCCGCTTCGGGCTGTTTCATCTGCTCGGCCACCTGCCCCAAGTAGTACTGCACCGTGTCGGGGTCGCGCGGGTTGTATTCCAGGGTCTGGGTCAGCAAATCGCGCGCCACCTCGACATCGCCCATCTGCAGCGACAGCAGGCCGGCGGCAAAACTGACTTCGGCATTGCGCGGAAAATCGCCCGTCAGGCGGGTGAACTCGGCGCGCGCCTCGGTGAACTGGCTGGCATTGACCAGGGCGCGCGCATAGGCCAGCCGCACTTCGCGCGCACCGGGGTGGATCGCCAGAAAATCGCGCATGAAGGCCAGCGCATCGGGGCGTGAAGTTTTCGCCAGGATCTGCGCACGCAGCAGCGCGGCAGGCTCCCAGCCGGGACGCAGGCTGTCGGCCTGCTGCAAAACCGCGACCGCCGCCTCAAAATGCCCGGCACTGGCCGCGGCCTGGGCGACCGCAAAGCGCGCTTCCGGCAAGGCCGGATAGTCGATGGCCAGGCGCTCGACCAGCGCCAACGCGGCCTGGGTGTCGCGCATTTTTCCCATCAGCGCCGACAGGTGGAGAAAGCCGTTGGCGCTATCCGCTTTCAGCAGGGTGCGCAGGATCGGCTCGGCCTCGTCGAGGCTTCCCGCGTTCAGCAACAGCGCCGCCAGCGTCTGCTGCGCGCGCTCCGAATCCTGCTCGGCCGCCGCCCACAGGCGGGTCGCTTCCAGGGCGCCTGCCTGGTCGCGGGCAAACATCGCCACCTCGGCCGCACGGCGCGCGATGCGCGGATCCTTCGTCTGCCGCGCCAGGTCGAGATAGGTCGACTGGGCGACGCCGATCGCGCCGCGCTGACCGGCCACCTCGGCCACCAGGAACTTGAACAGGATTTCGGGGGTGAGCGGCTGCCTGGGCAGGGCGGCGGCGGCCTTGGCAGCGGCCTCTGCCTCCGGGTCTGCGACCACCTCGACGACCGCCGCGACAGGCTGCTGCGCTTGCGATTCCACTGCCACGGGCTGTGACGCCTTGACGCCGGGCTGGCTGCACGCGGTCGCGAATAATAGCGCTGCGGAGAGGGGAAGGATTTTGAGGTTTGCCATGTTGTGCCTTGTTGGTGGGGGGTGCCTGCCACGATTCTAAGCGTTCGAGGCCTGCCTGCAAGTAAGGTTCAGGCGCGCGTCGTTTATTGCGAACGCAGCGCCTCGATGGGGTCGAGCCCGGCCGCGCGGCGCGCCGGATAAAAGCCGAAAAACACGCCGATGAGGAAGGACACGCCCACCGCCATCAGCACCGAGGCCGGCGTCACCGCGACCGGCAGGCCTGCCAGTCGCTCGACCAGCCAGGCGCCGCCGATGCCGAGCAGCAGGCCGATGGCGCATCCGATCAACGACAGGGTCAGCGCCTCGATCAGGAACTGCCACAGCACGTCACGGCGGCGCGCGCCGATCGCCATGCGGATGCCGATTTCGCGGGTGCGCTCGGTCACCGACACCAGCATGATGTTCATGATGCCGATGCCACCGACCACCAGCGAGATGGCGGCGATGGCACCGAGCAGCAGGCTCATGATGCGGGTGGTCGACGCCGCCGCCTCGGCGATCGCCGTCAGGTTGCGTACGGTGAAATCGTCCTCCTGGCCCACGCCGATGCGATGACGGTTGCGCAAAAGTTCGTTGATGGCGGATTCCGCCGTGTCCATGCGCTTTTCCGACACCGCCTGCGCCATGATCATGCGGGCGCGGTTGCGCAGGCTGCTGCTGAAAATCTTCTGCTGGGCGCTGCTGATCGGCACCATCACCGTATCGTCCTGATCGCGCCCATCCAGGCTCTGGCCCTTGGACGCCAGCACGCCGATCACCTCGAACGGCGCCTGCCGGATGCGGATGATCTTGCCGATGGGGTCCTCGTCGCCGAACAGTTCGCGCGCCACCACCGCACCGATCACCGTCACCCGCGCGCCGCTGCGTACGTCGGCCTCGCTGAAGAAGCTGCCCGACGCCATCGGCCAGTCGCGCACCACAGCATAGTCGGGCGTGGTGCCGAAGACCGACGTGCTCCAGTTGATGCCCCCAAAGATCAGCTGAGCGCTGCCAGGCGACACCGGTGCCGCCGCCGCGATGTCATCCAGCTCGCGGATGGCATTGGCATCGTCGAAGGTGAGCGTGGGCGCCATGCCACCGGCTACGCGCGCGCCGCCGGCCGTGGTGGCGCCCGACATGATGATGAAGAGATTGCTGCCCATCGATTCGATCGAGTCGCGCACCATGGCCTGAGCGCCCTGGCCGATCGCCAGCATGAGAATCACCGCCGCCACGCCGATCATCATGCCGAGCATGGTGAGAAAGCTGCGCATGCGGTGTGTGACGAGCGCGTGCCATGCGGTCTCGAACAGGCTGGCGAAGATCATGCGGCGGCCTCCACCTGTGCCACGTCCTCGACCACGCGACCATCCTGGAAGCGGATGCGTCGCCGCGCATAGGCGGCGATGTCGGCTTCATGGGTGACCAGGACCAGCGTGATGCCCTCTTCGCGGTTGAGCTGGCTGAAGAAGTCCATCACCTGGCGGCTGGTTTCGCTGTCGAGGTTGCCGGTCGGTTCGTCGGCAAAAATGATGCGCGGACGGCTGGCCAGTGCGCGCGCAATCGCCACCCGCTGCTGCTGGCCGCCTGACAGCTGCAGCGGCGTGTGGTGCGAGCGTTCGCCCAGTCCCACGCGGTCGAGCGTGGCTTGGGCCTGCTTTCGCCGCGCCATGCGCCCCATGCCGGCGTACATCAGCGGCAACGCGACATTGTCGAGTGCAGTCAGCTTGGGCAGCAGGTTGAATCCCTGAAACACGAAGCCGATCTCGCGGTTGCGCAGCGCGGCCAGCTGGTCTGACGACAGCCGGCTGACATCCTGTCCGTCGAGATGGTAGCTGCCGCGGGTGGGGCGGTCGAGGCAGCCGAGCAGGTTCATGAAGGTGCTCTTGCCCGAGCCCGAGGCGCCCATGATGGCGACGAACTCGCCTGCGGCAATGCTGAGGCTCACCCCGCGCAGCGCCTGGAACACGCCGCCGCCGGTCGGGTAGTCCTTTTCGAGATTCACCACCTCGATCAGCGGCTTGCCGGGTTGTGCCATCAGAACAGGCGCCCGCGCGGCATGCTGCTGTTGTTGTCCTTCTGGGCTTTCAGGTCCGCCATGATCACCGCATCGCCCGGCTTCAGCTTGCCGGAGACGATTTCGGTGTGGGCCTTGTCGCTGATGCCGGTCCTGACCGCCACCCGTACCGGTTTGCCGTCGGAACCCAGCACGTGCACCGCCGCGCCGCGTGGCGTGCTGCCTCTTTCTGCGGCCGAATCGACCTGCGGACGGAACCGCAGTGCCGCCGTCGGCACCCGCAATACATTGGGACGGGTTTCGACTTCCACCCGCAGATTGGCAGTCATGCCCGGCATCAGGGCCAGGTCGGGGTTGGCGACGTCGACCACCACGTTGTAGGTGACGACGTTCTGCTCGGTCTTGGCGTTCAGCCGCACCTGCCGCACCGCGCCGCTGTATTCGGCATCGGGAAACGCATCGACCAGGAACTTGACCGGCTGTCCCACCTTGACCAGCCCGATGTCGGCCTCCGACACGGTGGAATCGATCTGCATCTGCGTCAGATCCTTGCCGATCTGGAACAGCGTCGGCGTCTGGAAGCTCGCCGCCACCGTCTGGCCGACGTCGACCTGACGGTTGATCACGGTGCCGTCGACCGGCGAACGGATCACCGTAAAGCCCAGATTGGTCTGGTCGCGCGTCACCTGCGCGCGCGCCACCCGCACCTGCGCCATGGCCTGCTCGTGCGCCGCCTGCGACTGGTCGAGCTCCTGGCGCGACACGTATTCCTGCCTGAACAGCGTCTGCATGCGCGTGGCGTTGGCCTCGGCCAGGCCCAGCTGCGCCTGCGCGTTGGCCAGGTTGGCGCTGCTCTGTGCCAGCGCCGCCTGGAACAGCGCCGGGTCGAGTTCGGCGAGGATCTGTCCCGCCTTCACCTGCTGGTTGAAGTCGGCATAAATACGCCGCACCGTGCCCGATACCTGGGTGCCGACGTTGACCAGGGTGACCGGGTTGAGCGTGCCGTTGGCCGACACCTGCGCGCTGATATCGCCGCGGTCCACCGCCACGGTCCGGTATTGCGGCTCGGCCGGCTTGCCCTTGCTGCTCCACCACCACCAGCCCGCTGCGGCAATCGCGATGACCAGCAGCACAAGCATTCCTGTTTTTTTCATTGCGTGGTTTCCTGTTGCACGAGTTCCATCCAGTCCCAGCTCAATTCCCCCATGGCCTGCGCCAGTTCGGCCCGCGCCACCCGCAGGCCCAGCCGCGTAAGCAACTGGGTATAGCGCGCCTGCGTCAGGTTGGCCTGCGCGGTCAGCACGTCGAGCAGGATGCCGAGCCCCGCCTGATAGCGCCCAAGCGCCAGTTTTTCGGCTGCCGCGGCGCTTTCCACCAGATCGGCGCTGCGGCTGTCCGCCTCGGTTTCGCTCTGCAGCCGGTAATAGGCGCGCCACACGTCCAGCGCCACCTGGTTGCCGACGCGATCGCGCTCCACCGCCGCCAGTTCGGCCTGGGTCTGCGCGGCGGCGATCTGATAGGTGCTGCGGTAACCGGTGAACAGCGGAATGGTCAGACTGACCCCCACGCTGGAGCTGGTGGCGGCCAGCGAACCGCTGTCCTGCCGGCGCGCATCGAAAAAGGCCGACAGGCGCGGCTTGCCATCGGCCTCGGCGCTGCGCACGCCGGCCTCACGGGCAAGCAAGGTCGCTTCGGCCGCACGCAATTCCGGCCGACGGCTGCGCGCGGCCTCGATCAGCGCATCCACCGCGCGGGTGAGGTCGAGCGGCTGGCTGAAGGCCGCCTCGTCATCCAGCAGCGTCCACGCCGTCTGCCTGACATCCCCCATCAAGGCTGCCAGTTCACCGCGCAGCCGCGCGGTTTCGCCCTCGACGCGAATGCGTTCGATCTGGCGCTGGGTATGCACCGTTTTTGCCTGCAGGCGATCGACCGGGATGCCCGTCCCCGCCGCTACCCGGGCCGAGGCCGCCTTGAATGCCTCGAGCGCGGACGCTTCAGCTTCACGTGCCGCCGTCACGGAACCCTGCGCCGTCAGCAGGTCGAAATACGCCGTGACGGTTTGCAGGTACAGCACGCGCACGCTCGCGTCGTGGCTGGCGCGCGCGGCGGCCAGCAGCGCTTCGGCGGCATCGTATTGAGCCGCGCGCCCGCCAAAGTCAAACAGCAGATACTGCGCCTCCAGCCCCAATTGCCAGGCGCTGCGGTCGTTCGGCGGCACGGCGTCGCCGTCGCGCGCCAGGTTGCTGCTGAGCGAAAGCTCCGGCAGATAGGCGCTGTAAGCCTGCCCCAGCTCGGCGGCACGCAACCTCGCCGTGAGCCAGGCACTGCGGGTGGTGGGATTGGCGCACAGCGCACGCTCGACCGCGCGCGCCAGCGTGAGCGACCCGGCAACGGCAGTCACCTCACAACCCGTCTCGGGGCGCAGCTCGGCCGCCGGCGACGGCAGCGTGCGCTCCAGCACCATGAAAGGATCCGCAGTCGAAGCCGCACTGCTGAACAGCATCACCAGCAGCAGCAGAAAGAGTCGCATGTTCAAAATAGGGGAGAAGCTTCAGGGGGTGAAGTGCGTTCTATAGAATTGCAGTGTATCGGTTCGGTTCCCGCTTGCGGGAGCAAAACATTGCAGGGCGTCACGCGTAGTGTCGATGTCCCGTTTATTTCAATCCAGCATCACAGCGCAGCCCGCCCCCCACGCCATGCCCGAATTACCCGAAGTCGAAACCACCCGCCTGGGCCTGTTGCCGCGCCTGCAGGGCCGCGCGCTCAGGCGCATTGTGGTGCGCAATCCACGCCTGCGCTGGCCAGTGCCGGACGACCTGGAAGCACGGCTGGCGGGGCTGGCGCTCACGGGGCTCACCCGGCGCGGCAAATACCTGCTGTTCGACTTTGGCGCGGTCACGCAGATCGTGCACCTGGGCATGTCGGGCAGCCTGCGCTTTGTCGAGCCCGACGAGCCCGGCGCCCTGCATGACCATGTCGACTGGCTGTTCGACGACGGAACCACGCTGCGGCTGCGCGACCCGCGCCGCTTCGGCGCGGTGTTGTGGACCGACGACGCGGCCCGGCATCCCCTGCTGGCGCATCTGGGACCGGAGCCGCTGACGCCGGCGTTCGACGCCGCGTATCTGCATGCGCAGTGCCAGCGCCGTAACGCCGCCATCAAGCAGGTCATCATGGATGGGCAGGTCGTGGTCGGTGTCGGCAACATCTACGCCTCCGAGTCGCTGTTCCATGCCGGCATCCGCCCCGCCACCGCTGCGCGCCGCCTCAGTCGCCCGGCCTGTGCACGGCTGGTGGCGGCGATTGGGCAGGTGCTGACGGCAGCGATTGCCGCCGGCGGCAGCTCGCTGCGCGATTACGTCCACAGCAGCGGTGAGCTGGGCTATTTCCAGTTGCAGACGCGGGTCTATGACCGCGCGGGCCTGCCGTGCAAAACCTGCGCCACGCCAATCCGCCGCATCGTGCAGGGCCAGCGCGCGAGCTTTTACTGCCCGACCTGTCAGCGTTGATGCCGCCCTGCCGCCTAAATCAAGTTTGTCATTAACATGTCGTTAAATGACGATGCCTTATCTGGTGGATCCCCCATGAAACCCACGGCCCTGGTTGACGAATTCGAGCATTACAGTGCTTGGCGCGACGCCGTGTACGTCCGCGTCGAGGCCCTGCGCGACTGGCTCAACACGCAGGAACTGGGCGATGCCGAATCCGATTTGCGCCTCAACCAGCTGCTGGGCCGTCTGCAGGAGGACACGCTGAACGTGGCCTTCGTCGCCGAGTTTTCGCGCGGCAAGTCCGAACTGATCAACGCGATTTTCTTTTCGGACTACCGGCAGCGCGTGCTGCCGTCCTCTGCCGGGCGCACCACCATGTGCCCCACCGAGCTGTACTACACCCCCACCCGGCGCCCCTCGCTGCGCCTGCTTCCAATCGACACCAAAACCCGCGAGGGCAGCATTGCCGACTTCAAGCGCGATCCAGATGCCTGGAGCGAATTCCCGCTCAACCTCGATTCTGCCGAGGAAATGAGCGCAACGCTAATGCGGCTTGCCGACACGATCGAAGTCGATGCCGCCACCGCAGAAGCCTACGGCCTGATCAATCCTGATGACGAGGAAACCGCGCGCAGCCTGGCGCGCGACGGTGGCATCGCGATTCCACGCTGGCGCCATGCGCTGATCAACTTTCCGCATCCACTGCTGAAGCAGGGCCTGGTCATCCTCGACACCCCGGGCCTGAATGCCATCGGCACCGAACCGGAGCTGACGCTCAACATGCTGCCCAGCGCCCATGCGGTGCTGTTCCTGCTGGGTGCCGACACCGGCGTCACCAAGTCCGACATCGAAATCTGGCGTCAATACCTCGCCCCGCTGCAGGGCGCCAGCCGCGCGCGGCTAGTGGTGCTGAACAAGATCGACGGGTTGTGGGACGAACTCAGGACGCCGGCCGAAATCGACGCCGAAATCGCCAAGCAGGTCGCCGCGAGCGCGGCATTGCTCGATCTGCCCGCCAGCCAGGTTTACCCGGTGTCGGCGCAGAAAGCGCTCGTCGCCAAGGTGCGCAACGATCCCGCCCTGCTGGCGAGAAGCCGCCTACCCGAGCTGGAAGCCGCACTGACCCAGGAGCTGATTCCCTGCAAGCAGGCGCTGGTGAGCGAATCCACCCAGGCCAGCGTGGAAGACGTGGTGATCAACACCACCGAACTGCTGGAAACCCGGCTCGCCAACATCCAGGATCAGGTTGACGAACTGCAGGGGCTGCGCGGCAAGAATCGCGACGTCATCCAGCACATGATGGTCAAGGCCAACGAGGACAAGCAGCAGTTCGAACGCGGCCTGCAGCAGTTCAATGCGCTGCGCAACGTATTCGCCTCACAGGTCGATACGCTGCGCCAGCGGCTCGGCATGCAGGCGCTGCGCGACGAGGTGCGCCAGACCCGGCAGGCGATGGAAAAAAGCCACTTCAGCACGGGCCTGCGCGAGGCGATGGGGCACTTCTTCCGCGAAGTTGGCGGCAACCTGATGGCATCTGCGGCGATCACCCAGGAAATTCGCGCCATGATGACGGCGATGTACCAGAAATTCAGCGACGAACACGGGCTGGCGGCGGTCAACCCGCCGGATCACAGCCTGAACAAGTACCGCAAGGAAATGGCGCGACTGGAGCGTATTTTCGAGGAACGCTTCAACACGGTTTTCAAGATGCTGACCGTGGGCCAGCACCAGCTGACCGCGCGTTTTTTTGAAACGCTGGCCAGCAAGGTGGTGCAGGTGTTCGAACTTGCCAACAGCGAAACCGAAGCCTGGCTGAAGGCGCTGATCGCGCCGATGGAAACCCAGGTGCGCGAGCACAAGATCCAGCTCAAGCGCCGCCTGGAAAGCGTCAGCCGCATTCACGCCGCGACCGAAACGCTGGATGACCGTATCGCCGAACTCGAAACTTCAATCGGAAGCGTGAGCGACCAACTGGACCAGCTGGCGCGCATCAACACGCGCATCGTCGATGCCCTGTCCGATGATCTGACAGGGGCGCGACTGGCCAAAACGGCCTGATCGATTACTTGTTGGCAGTCAGGCGCAGGAATTTTTCCTGCAGCTGCTCGCGGGTTTCCGGGTAGTCCGGATTAAACGGGATGCAGTCGACCGGGCACACCTCCACGCACTGCGGCGTGTCGAAGTGGCCGACGCATTCAGTGCACTTGTTGGGGTCGATGATGTAAATCTCGTCGCCCTGGGAAATGGCTTCGTTGGGGCATTCGGGCAGACAGACGTCGCAATTGATGCATTCGTCCGTGATCATCAAGGCCATGGGATTCTCCGGGTCATATCAGCTTTTGCTTATTTTCTCATTTAATCGCTGCGCCACCAATGGGTGGACAAACGGCGTCACGTTGCCGCCCAGCTGCGCGATTTCGCGGATCATGCTGGCGGAAATGAACATGTATTGATCCGACGGCGTGAGGAACAGGGTTTCGATGTCGGGTCTGAGGTTGCGGTTCATTCCCGCCAGCTGGAATTCGTATTCGAAGTCGGACGCCGCACGCAGCCCGCGCAACACGGCGATCGCGCCCTGCTCGGCGACAAAATCGATCAGCAGGCCTGAGAAGCCTTCCACCCGCACATTCGGCACGTCGGCCAGCACGTCGCGCGTCATCGCCACGCGCTCCTCCATGCTGAAAAACGGCTGTTTGTTGCGCGATTCGGCCACCGCGACGATGACGCAGTCGAACAGCCGCACCGCGCGCCGCACCAGGTCTTCGTGGCCGCGCGTGATGGGGTCGAAAGTGCCAGGATAGACTGCGGTTAGCATCTTTAAATTATTCCTTGATCAGCAACGCAAAATGCGAGCGCCCCGCGCGCCCGCTTCGGTGGATGATAAACCCCGGCGGCGCGATCACCTTCGTTCCCAGTTCGACATAGGCCTGGCCGCCGGATTTCAGATGGCGCGCCAGGTCAGTAAGCACGGTCGCGGCCAGTCCGCTGTCGAACGGCGGATCGACAAATATCAGGTCGAAGGTTTCGCGGCTGTTCGCCAGCCAGGCCAGCGCGTCGGCGCGTAGGATGTCGACCTGGTTTGAACCGAGCACGGCACGGTTTTTTTCCAGCGCGTCGAGCGCGGCGCGGTCGCGTTCAATCATGATGACCCGCCCCGCGCCGCGCGAAGCGGCCTCGAAGCCAAGCGCACCGCTGCCGGCAAACAGATCCAGACAGCTCCAGCCCGGCAAATCCTGTCCCAACCAGTTGAACAGCGTCTCGCGCACGCGGTCGGGCGTGGGGCGCAGGCCGGCGCTGTCGGGGAAATTCAGCAGCCGGCGGCGATACTGCCCACCGATGATGCGCACGCAATTGGCCGCGCCATGCGCCCGTTGCGGCGCCGCGCGCTTAGCGAGCATTGCCGGTCCCCACCACCACAGTCACCAGCTTGTCGGGATCGATACGGCGGGCAAACGCCTGCTTCACCGCCGCCACATCCACCGCGCTAACCTTGTCAACCCAGGTATCCAGGTAATCCAGCGGCAGTTTGTAAAAACCGATCAGCGACAGGTAATCGAGAATTTTCTTGTTGCTGTCGATGCGCAGCGGGAACCCGCCGGTGAGGTTGGCCTTGGCCTGGGTGAGTTCGGCATCCGTGGGACCGTCGGCGATGTATTGCCGCAGCGTTGCCTGCGCCACCTTGAGGGCGTCGTCGGTCTGCTCCAATTTGGTCTGCAGGCCCAACTGGAACGGCCCCGCCTCCATCATCGGCAGGAAATAGCTGTAGGCGCTGTAGGCGTAGCCGCGCTGGTCGCGCACCTCCTTCAACAGTCGCGAGTCGAAGCCGCCGCCACCCAGCACGTAGTTGCCGACAAACAGCGGGAAGAAATCGGGGTCGTTGCGCGCCATGCCCACCGCCCCCACCAGCACATGGCTTTGCGTGGAGGGATGGGCGATGCGCGCGTCGGAGGCCGCCGCCGGGACAGGCTTGGGCAGCGCCGGCAGCGCCGCCGTCCGGGACAAACCGTCGGTCAGACGAACAGCGATGGCTTCGGCCTCGGCGCGCGTGACGTCGCCCATCAGTGAAATCACCACGTTGGGCACGCTGTAATGCGTGCGATAAAACGCCTGCAGGTCACCACGCGTCAGCCGCGCGATGGCAGTGGGGTCGCCCGCCGTATCGTGCGCATAAGGATGCGTGCCATACAGCGCGCGGTAAAACGCCTTGCTGGCGACATCGCCAGGGTCGGCTTCGGCCTCGCGTATCGATGAGATCAGGCGCTGCTTTTCGCGCTTGACCACCGCCTGCGGAAAATCGGGGCGTTGCAGCACGCGCGCGAGGATATCGAGCGCCTTGTCCTTTTCGGCGGCAGACGACAGGGTGCGCAGCGTCACCCCGGCGCGGTCGCGGTCAAAGCGTCCCGACAGCTCCGCACCCACATCGGCCAGGCGATGGGCGATGGCGGAGTCGGAGAGACCGCCCGCGCCCTGATCGAGCAGGCCATGAGTCAACTGGGCGAGACCCGCCTTGGCAGCAGGATCGCGGGCACTGCCGGCAGGAAAATCCACTGCGATATCGAGCATCGGCAATTCGTGGCTTTCGACGAAAACCACCCGCGCGCCCTGCGGCGTTTGCCAGTGCTGGATAGCCAACGCAGCCTGCGCCGACAGCGGCAGGCTCAGCAACAGGGCAAATAGGAAGGTCTTAATTGACATGGCGCACTCCCGGCACGGCAGTGCCGCGTGCCTGCGGTTTCAGGGCTTGCGGGTCGAGTTCGGCCACGCTCAGCCGGTCGTCCTGCAGCCATTGCTGCGCGGCGGCCTGCACCGCTTTGGCGGTCACCGCACGCAACTTGTCGACCCGGCGCGCCAGCGCTTCGGGCGGCAACCCGGCGGTCGCGTATTCGCCCAGCTGCATGGCCTGATAAAACAGCGAATCGCGCTGGTAGACATCGGCCGCGATGACTTGCGCCTTGACCCGCGCCAGTTCCGCTTCGCTGATGCCGTCGCGCTGGACACGTGCCACTTCCGTACGGATCGCCTGCTCCAGCGCGGCCACCGATTTGCCCTGCGCTGGGGTCGCGTCGATCACGAACAGGCCCGGCCCGCGCGCGACGGCGTCGTAGCCCGCGCTCGCATTCACCGCAATCTGCTGCGTTTTGACCAGCGTTTTTTGCAGCCGCGCCGAGTCGTTGCCGGACAGCACGCCGGCCAGAATCTGCAGTGCGTAAGGCGCGGTGTCCTTCTCCCAGTCCTTCAGCGTAGGCGCATGCCAGGCCATCAGCAGATAGGGCACTTGCGCGGGCGCTTTCACCACGATGCGCTTGTTGCCGACCTGCGCGGGCTCGGCCTGCGGCTTGCGTTCCGGCAGCGCGCGCGCGGGCAGCGCACCGAAATACCGCTTGGCCAGCGCGATCACCGCGTCGGCCTTCACATCGCCCGCCACCACCAGGGTGGCATTGTTCGGCGCGTACCAGTGCGAATACCAGTCGCGCGCGTCCTGCCCGGTCATGTGCTGCAGATCGTCCATCCAGCCGATGATGGGACGGCGGTACGGGTGCGTCTGGTAAGCCGTCGCCATCAGGCGTTCGTACACCACCGATTGCGCCTGGTCGTCGGTGCGCAGCCGACGCTCTTCCATCACCACCTGGATTTCCTTGGCGAACAGTTCGTCACTGATGACGAGGTTGGCCATACGGTCGGCTTCCAGCTGCATCGCCAGTTCCAGCCGGTCTTTCTGCATCTGCTGGAAGTACGCCGTATGGTCGCGGCTGGTAAACGCGTTCTCACGCCCGCCCGCCGCGGCGATACGCTTGGAGAATTCGCCCGGCGGCACGTTCTGCGTGCCCTTGAACATCATGTGCTCGAGCACGTGCGCCACCCCGGTGGTGCCATTGAATTCGTCCATCGAACCGGCGCGGTACCACACCTGCGACACCATCACCGGCGCGCGATGGTCTTCCTGCACGATCACCCGCATGCCATTGTCCAGCGTGACATCCGTCACCGCCGCCTGCGCACTGCCCACCAGCAGCGCCAGCAGCATTCCCCACATGCCTTGCATGTTTTCACCTCTGATTGAATGAGCCCTGAAGGACACCGATCCACTCCGGGCTGAAGCCCGTGTGGAGTCGACTGCCTGAATGATAAGATACAGCGTCCGTCAAACAGTTGTGCTGACTGCCTTTATCCGTGTTTAGTTTCTTCAAGTCCAAACCCCCTGCCGCTGAACCGGCCACCCCTGACGCGCAGACCGAAGCCGTCGCCCCTCAGCCTGTCGAACCTCGTCCGGGCTGGGCGCAACGGCTGAAGCAGGGGCTCGCCAAAACCCGCGACCGGCTCGGCGGCCAGCTGTCGAGCCTGTTCGGGGTCGGCCGCAAGATCGATGCCGAACTGTTCGAGGAACTCGAAACCATCCTCATCACTGCCGACGTCGGCGTCGACGCCACCCAGGCGCTGCTCGACACCCTGCAGAAGCAGGTGCGGCGCGAGGGGCTGACCGAGGCGTCCGACCTGCAGGCCGCGCTGAAGCAGGCGCTGGTCGACATGCTGACGCCGCTGCAGGCGCCGCTCGACGTCACCCTGCACAAGCCCTTCATCCTCATGCTGGCCGGGGTCAACGGCGCCGGCAAGACCACCACCATCGGCAAGCTCGCCAAGCTTTATCAGTCGCAGGGCCTGTCGGTGCTGCTGGCGGCCGGCGACACCTTCCGTGCGGCCGCGCGCGAACAGCTGCAGGTCTGGGGCGCGCGCAACAACGTGACGGTAGTGAGCCAGGAAAAAGGCGATTCCGCCGCGGTGATCTTCGACGCCATCCAGGCCGCGCGCGCACGCGGCATCGACGTGGTGCTGGCCGACACCGCCGGCCGTCTGCCAACCCAACTGCATTTGATGGAAGAGATCAAAAAGGTCAAGCGCGTGATCGAAAAAATCGCCCCCGGCGCGCCGCACGAGGTGCTGCTGGTGCTCGACGCCAACACTGGGCAGAACGCGGTGACGCAGGTCAAAGCCTTCGACGATGCGCTCGGTGTGACCGGCCTCGTGCTGACCAAGCTCGACGGCACCGCCAAGGGTGGCGCGATTGCCGCCATCGCCCAGGCTCGGTTAAACCCGGTGCGGCCGATCCCGGTGCGCTACATCGGCGTGGGCGAAAGCGTGGACGACCTGCGGCCTTTCGATGCGCGTGAATTCGTCGAGGCGGTGTTCAGCGCATGATCAGCTTCAGCCAAGTCACCAAACGCTATCCCGGCGGGCATGAAGCCTTGTCCGGAATCAACCTCACCATCGATGCGGGCGAACTGGTTTTCCTGATCGGCCATTCAGGCGCCGGCAAGAGCACCCTGCTGAAACTCATTGCCGCCATCGAGCGCCCCACCAGCGGGGTGGTGTCGGTCAGCGGCCAGAACGTCAGCCGCCTGTCGCATCGTGCCGTACCGTACCTGCGCCGCAACATCGGTCTGGTGTTTCAGGACCACAAGCTGCTGTTCGACCGCAACGTGATCGAAAACGTGGTGCTGCCGCTCGACATCGCCGGACTCGACCGCCGCGAGGCGCTGAAGCGCGCGCGCGCGGTGATCGACAAGGTCGGCCTGCTCAAGCGCGAAAAGGCCAACCCGATCAGCCTCTCCGGCGGCGAACAGCAGCGCCTGTGCATTGCCCGCGCGCTCGTGAGCCGCCCCGCCCTGCTGCTGGCCGACGAACCCACCGGCAACCTCGACGCCGGCTATGCCGCCGACATCATGGCGATGTTCCGCGACTTCCATCAGGTCGGCACCACGCTGGTGATCGCCACCCACGACGACCGCGCCATCACCGCACTGGGCGGCCGCACGCTCAGGCTGGATCACGGCAAGGTCCAGGAGGTGGCGGCATGATCGGCTGGCTGCGTCACCAGAAGCATGCGCTCACGGCCGCGCTGCACCGCCTGCGCGCCCAACCGGTCGCCACCCTGCTCACCGCCCTGGCCATGGGGGTGGCGATCAGCCTGCCCAGCGGGCTGTATCTGGGACTCGGCCACCTCGGCCGGCTGGCGGGCGAGGTGCCGGCGCAGCCGGAAATCAGCGTATTCCTCGACGCCGGGGTGTCGGCTGCGCAGAAACAGATCATCGCCGCACGGCTCAAGCAGCCCGACATCGCCGAGGCCCGCTACGTGCCCAAAGACGAAGCGATGGCGATGCTCAGCGCATCACAGGATCTGGCCGACATCACCGCCGGCCTGACACAGAACCCGCTGCCGGATGCCTGGGTGGTGCGGCCGCAAGCAAGCTCGCGCGAGGAACTGGCACGGGTCGCGGACGATCTGGGCAAACTGCCGGGCGTGGCGGAAACCCATCTCGACAGTCGGTGGGCAGACCGCCTACAGGCAGCGCTCGCCTTCGGGCGCACCGGCGTGTGGCTGCTGGCCGGGCTGTTTGCCATCGCGCTGATCGCCATCTCGGGCAACGCCATCCGTGTTCAGGTGTTGGTCCGTCGCGACGAAATCCACGTCAGTCGGCTGATCGGTGCCACCGACCGCTACATCCGCCGCCCCTTTCTCTATGTGGGGTCACTGCAGGGTCTGCTGGGGGGGCTAGCGGCGGGCGGCGTGCTGGCCGTTGCGGGCGGGATATTGCGCGCACCGGTCGAACGTCTGGCCGGCTTGTACGGGTCGGCCTTTCACCTGCTGCCGCCGACCGGGATCGAGATCGCCGCCGTGCTCGGCCTGACCACCCTGTTTGGCTGGCTCGGCGCCTGGCTCTCGGTCACGCGGGCGCTGCAGCAGGTCGAAGCGACACGCTGATTCCCGCTGATTGCGGAACCCTTCATTGCCTTAGCACTCTTATGTTGCGAGTGCTAAAATGTTTTTAAAGGGGTTTTTACACGCATGAATCAAACGATATCTTTACCCGTCCCTGCGGCTTACAGCTTGGATAGCTATATCCAGACCGTCAACCGCTATCCCATGCTCAGTCTGGAAGAAGAGCAGCGGTTTGCGCGCGCCTGGCACGACAAGCAGGATGTCGAGGCGGCCCGTCAGCTGGTGGTATCGCATCTGCGCGTGGTGGTCAGCGTGGCACGCCGTTATCTGGGCTATGGCCTGCCCCAGGCCGACCTCATCCAGGAAGGCAATGTCGGCCTGATGAAAGCCGTGAAGCGTTTCGACCCGGACCGCGGCGTGCGCCTGGTGTCGTTTGCGCTGCACTGGATCCGCGCCGAAATCCACGAATACGTGCTGAAGAACTGGCGCCTGGTCAAGGTCGCCACCACCAAGTCGCAACGCAAGCTGTTCTTCAACCTGCGCAGCCTGAAGCAGTCGCTCAACGCCCTGACGTTCGAGGAAGCCGATGCCATGGCGCTCGAGCTCAATGTCAGCCGCAAGGATGTGCTGGAAATGGAAACCCGCATGTCGGGCCATGACGTTTCCATTGATCCGACGGTGGACGACGGCGAGGAAAGCTACAGCCCGCTGGCTTTTCTGGCGAGCCCGGACGAAAACCCGGCGCAGCTGCTGGAGCGCGAGCAGACCGAACGCCTGCGCCATACCGGTCTGGCCACCGCGCTGGAAAACCTCGACGAGCGCAGCCGCCACATCATCAAGGCACGCTGGCTGACCGAAGGCGAAACGGCGACCCTGCACGAACTGGCCGCTGAATATGGCATCTCCGCCGAGCGCATTCGCCAGATCGAAGCCCGCGCCCTGCAAAAAATGCGCACCTTGATTCCGGCGTAACGTCCGGCCCCCCCAATGACAACGCCCCGCAATGCGGGGCGTTGTCATTGGGGCTACGGTCAATCAGAAAAACGAGGCGATCAGGACCGAAAGAACGCTGATCCATGCCCAGATGATCAATGCGGCCACCACCACCATGGGGAAACCTTGAAAGGTCAGAAGCTGTTTCATCGTGCGTACTCCATATACAGTTAGTAAATTTTAGTTTATTCGTCTTTACTGCTCAAGCGGCGGGTCGGCAACAAGGGATCGTCGTCATCCATCAGGATGCGTTCGGCCGGGCCTTCCAGGTCGTCGAACTGGCCGTTTTTAATCGACCAGAACACGCCCACGATAATCAGCAGCACAAAGATACCGGACAGCAGGAATAAAAACCCCATGATGCCGCTCATGGCACGACCAGCTCCTGCGTGAGTTGATAGTGCATCTTGTGGTCGCGCAGCAGGCGCAGTTCGACCAGCCAGCGCCCGCTGGCTGGCGGGCGCAGCACCCCGCCGTAGGTGCCGGCGTCGAGTGCGCTCAGCGGCAAAGTCAGCGCAGCCTGCACGGCGCCGGGGCGCAGCAGGCGCAGCTCCGCCTCGATGCGATCGACGGGCAGGCCTGTGCGATCCTTGACGCGGACCTGGATCACACGCACGGGATCGTTGCCGTCCAGGCCGCTGACTTCGACCTGCCAGCCGAGTTCCGACTCGCGCTGCGCCTGGGAAAGTTCGGACGAGACCGCTCTGGCCGCACCCTGACCATGCGCGACCACCCCGGAAAATCCACTGTAAACCGTGGTCCCGTCGCTGCCCAGCCACCAGCGGGCAAGCGGATCGGGCAGCCCTTTGGTGGCGATATAGAGCAGGCTACCGTTGACCACGACGAGTCCCAGGAAAAACGCCGTCAAGAGCTTGGGCGCCCAGTGCATGCGCCCGACGCTGTACTGGCGGAACTGGGTCACCGCAAACAGCACCAGCCCCGCCGCGAGAAATACCGAGATATGCATGGCCACCACGTCCAGCCCCGGCCAGCGCCCGACGATAAGAACGAAATACGCGAGCAGTGGGATCAGCCCCGCCAGCACCGCGCGCAGTATCGGGGGCAGGCTGCGAATCGCGCCCCCCATGACGTAGAGGACGAGAACCGCCGCCAGCCCGCCAAACAGGGTGATCATCGTATTCATGGGCGTTTTCCGGGGGTGTCGAAACGGACGATTTCAGTATTGGCTTCAGCAGGTTTGCCCAGCGGCGTGATGACCAGCTCGAAGCGCTGTATTTGCGCCGCCACCGCCGGGGACAATCGGACGCTGGCCTGCACCAGTCCGCTGTGGCCGGACTTGATGGTGATTTCGCGGAAGTTGCCGAGGTCGAGCGCGTCCGCCGGGATGCCGCGCGCGCTGATCACATAGGTCTGCTCCTGCGTCGCCTTGTTGGTGATGCGGATCTGGTAGCGGTTGCGGATGTCGCCGTTCGACAGCACGACGTAAAGCGGCTGGCGGATCTGGTTGACGGCACGGTCGAAGCTGCCGCGCGTGGCCACGCTGTAGACAAGGTAGGCGCTCATCAGCACCACCGCCACCCCGTAACCGATACTCTTCAGCCGCTTCCAGTGCACGCTCGGCGCAGCCGGCGTGGGCGAGGCCAGATTCTGTTCCGAATCGTAGCGGATCAGGCCACGCGGAAATTCGAACGAATCCATGATGGTGTTGCAGGCGTCGATGCACAGCCCGCACGAGATGCATTTGTATTGCAGGCCGTCGCGGATATCGATGCCGACCGGACAGACCTGCACGCACAGGCCGCAATCGACACAGTCGCCGAGACCCTTTTCGTGGCGCTCGGCCAGGATGCGCTGGCCGGCACGCGCGGTGGCACGCCCATGCGCCGCTTCGCCGCGCCTGGCATCGTAATGCACGGCCAGCGTCTCGGGTTCGTACATCACGCTCTGGAAGCGGCCATACGGGCAGACATAGGTGCATATCTGCTCGCGCATCAGGCCTGCCGCGACGTAGGTCGACAGCGTAAGGATGCCAACCGTGATGTAGGCGGCGGCCGCAGCCTGGCCGCTGAAGAAATCCACCACCAGCTGCGGCGCGTAGGCGAAATAGAAAATGAACGTCAGCCCCGTCCACAATGACGCCAGCATCCACAGGGCATGGGTGCCGCCGACCTTGAGAACCTTTTCGCGATCCCATGGCTGACGGTAGAGGCGCACCCGCGCCGGACGCTCACCCTGGATCTTGTGTTCGATCCAGATGAAGAAATCGGTCCACAGCGTCTGGAAGCAGAAGTAGCCGCAGAACGCACGCCCGACCAGCCCGGTGACGAAGAACAGCAGAATGGCGGCGATGAACAGCAGCAGCGCCAGCCAGATGACATCCTGCGGATAAACCGTCAGCCCGAAGATCAGAAAGCGGCGACCGGGAAGATCGAACAGGACTGCCTGCGCCGGGGTGTCCAAGCGCGACCATGGCAGCCACGGCAGCAGAAAGTAAATCGCATAGGCCAGCACCAGCACCGAGGTCTTGAAACGGCGAAAGCGCCCCTTCACCGAACGGGTGAAGATGGGGATGCGTTTCTGATAGAGCCCGAGCTGGTCTTCTAGACCTGTTTGCATGGTGCGGCCGGTAGGATGGGTGGGAAGCAAAAGCCCCCATGAACGGGGGCTTTGCTCATCTCGTCAGCTGGCGGCCCTACTGCCCGCCGCCCAGTTCATGAACGTAGACTGTCAAAACCTTGATTTGTTCAGGCGACAGACGCCCGGCCCACGCCGGCATCACGCCCTTGTTGAGACCGTTGGCGATGACGCCGCGAATCACTGCGACCTTGCCCTCGGCCGCGTCTGTCGCCGGCACGTCGGCCCACAGCCAGATGTTGTCGGTCAGGTTGGGCGCGCCGATGTCCTTGCGCCCCTTGGCATTGCTGCTGTGGCAGTAATAGCAGGCTGCAGTTTCGCCATGGAACAGCGCATCGCCGGCAGCGGCCTTGGTGGTGTCGTGGCCAATGCCCGACAGGCTGGCCACGTAGTTCGCCAACTGGTCGATCTGCTCGCCGGAGAGCACTTCGCTGAACGTCGGCATGTAAGCACGGCGGCCACCCGTCAGCGTCGTATGAATCGTGTCGAACGAACCGCCATACAGCCAGTCGTCATCGGTCAGGTTGGGGAAGAAGCCGATCACGCCTTGGCCACCGGCCTGGTGGCAGGGCGCGCAGTTTTCCGCAAACAGCGACTTGCCCGCGGAAAGAATAAAGCCGCTCATATCCGGATCTTTGGCGATCTGCTCGTAGGACATCGCCGCCACCTTGTCGAAGTAGGGCTTTTGCGTGATCGCGGCCCGGTTCAGGTCTTCCAGCAGCAGCGCGCGGGTGTTCCAGCTGTGCGTCCTGGTTTCGCCCGCGCTATTGACGTAGGTGATGTCCGAAACGCCGCCGATCCAGCCCTTGCCAAGCGGCCACGACGGATAGATGGTCCAGTACACGAGGGCGAAGATCACTGTGGCGTAAAACGTGTAGACCCACCACACCGGCAGCGGATTGTTGTATTCCTGCAGGTCGCCGTCCCAGGCATGACCGGTGGTTTGAACCGTTTGAGATTGTGGTTTTTGCTCGCTCATTGCTTGTCCTTCGTGCCGTCTTGATCGCCTGGCTGATCGTCGAGAAACGGGATGTCGCGGTAAGACTCCAGTTTCGCGCTCCGTTTTTTGCTACCGTAGACGTAAATCACGATGCCGATAAAGGTGACGAAAAAAATGATCAGGGCCAGTGGCTTGGTGTTTTCGGGTTTGGAAAACCACATCAACCATTCCATTTCCTGGCCTCCTACCGTGTCGTTCAGCGGAACTCGACGAACGCGTCGTCGGTGTATTTGCTGAAATCGACCATGGTGCCCAGCACTTGCAGATAGGCAACCAGTGCATCCATTTCAGAAATACCGGAACGATCGCCGTCGTAATTGCCAAAGTTGGCCTGCTCGACCAGGTTCTTCTGCGCATCGGGGATATGCAGCTGGCGTGCGACGGTTTCGCCGAACTGGGTCACGTTGGCGTCGAATTCAGCCTGCGACAGCGAATACGGCACGCCAACCTTGCGCAGCGCCTTCATGCGGTTCGCGGTATCGGAAATATCCAGCGGCGTCGACAGCAGCCAGGGATAATTCGGCATCACCGATTCGGGCACCATCGAACGCGGCGCCACCATGTGCTGCACATGCCATTCGTTGGAATACTTGCCGCCCACCCGCGCCAGGTCGGGTCCGGTTCGCTTGGAGCCCCACTGGAAGGGGTGATCGTATTGCGACTCCGCCGCCAGCGAGTAATGGCCGTAACGCAGCTTTTCATCACGGAACGGGCGAATCATCTGCGAATGGCAGGCGTAGCAGCCTTCGCGCTGAAAGATGTCGCGGCCGCGCTGTTCCAGCGGTGTGTAGGGGCGCACGCCCTCGACTTTTTCGATGGTCTTGTCGATGAAGAACAGCGGCGCAATTTCCACCAGGCCGCCAACGCTGATCGCCAGCATGGTCAACACGGCCATCAGGCCGATGTTGGTTTCAATCCATTCGTGTTTGAAGTTGAAGTTCATTTTCAATCGTCCCCGAATCAGGCATGTGCCATCTTGGCGGCCAGCCTGGCATCCAGCGCAGCGCTTTCGCGCTTGCCCTGGCGGATGGTCATCAACATGTTGACCGTCATCAGCACGGTGCCGGTGAGGAAGAACATGCCGCCGATGGCGCGCATTGCGTAGAAGGGCATCATCTCCACAACGGATTCGACGAACGAGTATTGCAGATTGCCGAACTCGTCAAACGAGCGCCACATCAGGCCCTGGGTGATGCCGGAAATCCACATTGCGACGATGTACAGCACGATGCCGATGGTGGCCAGCCAGAAGTGCGCCTCGACCAGTTTCTGACTGTAGATCTTGGTGTCCCACAGCTTGGGCATCATGTGATACAGCGAGCCGAAGGAAATCATCGCCACCCAGCCCAGCGCGCCGGAATGCACATGGCCCACGGTCCAGTCGGTGTAATGCGACAGCGCGTTGACTTCCTTCAGCGACATCATCGGACCTTCGAAGGTCGACATGCCATAAAACGACAGCGCGACGATCATGAAACGCATTATCGGGTCGGTGCGCAATTTGTCCCACGCGCCGGACAGGGTCATGATGCCGTTGATCATGCCGCCCCAAGAGGGCATCAGGAGCAGGATGGAGAAGGCAGCGGCCAGCGACGAGGTCCAGTCGGGCAGCGCCGTCCAGTGCAGATGGTGCGCACCCACCCACATGTACATGAAACTCAGCGCCCAGAAGTGGACAATGGACAGGCGGTAGGAGTAAATCGGACGGCCGGCCTGCTTCGGCACGAAGTAGTACATCATGCCGAGGAAGGCGGCGGTGAGGAAGAATCCCACCGCGTTGTGGCCGTACCACCACTGCGTCATCGCGTCCTGGGTACCGGCAAACAGGCTGTACGACTTCATCGAGAACAGGTCGATGGGCATCGCCAGGTTGTTGAAGGTATGCAGCAGCGCGGTTGCCAGAATGAACGACAGATAGAACCAGTTGGCGACATAGATGTGCGGCTGCTTGCGACGCATGATGGTGCCGACGAACAGGATCAGGTAGGTCACCCACACCACCTCGATCAGGATGTCGATCGGCCATTCCATTTCGGCGTATTCGCGCGACTGGGTGTAGCCTAGCACGTAGCTGATGTCGGCCAGCACGATGATCGCCATCCAGCCCCAGAAGGTGAAGCTGGCCATGCCGTCCGAAATCAGCCGGGTCTGGCAGGTGCGTTGCACGACGTAGTAGGAGGTGGCAAACAGCGCCGAACCACCGAAACCAAAGATCACCGTGGTGGTGTGAACCGGACGGAAGCGTCCGAACGAGAAGTACGGACTATCGAAGTTCAGTAATGGCCAGGCCAACTCGGAGGCGATATACACCCCAACGAACATGCCGACGACCGCCCAGACAAGCGACATGACGGCAAATTTTTTAACGATATCAAAATTGTACCGCTCTGTACCGGAATATGTGGTTACCGCCATCGACCGCTCCTGTTGTTCCCGAAATAGCGCTTCGCCGCGCATTCATTAAACAGCATATGCTTATATTAAAAAACTGCGGAATTATAGGGCAGCCCGCCTCCGCACCACAAGCCGAAAACCCTCTTCAGGATGGTGCCAACAACGTCTTCAGGTCCTGGGCGATGGCATCGGGGCTGCTGCCATAAGGCATGAGCAGTCGCAAATTCCCTTGTGGGTCATAGACATAAGTGCCAGCGCTGTGGTCGATCAAATAATCGTCCATGCCCTTCACCGGAGTCTTTTGATAGACCACTTTGTATTCTTTCGCCAACTGCTTCAGCGTCTCTTCGTCGGCAACCATCCCCAAAAAGCCCGGATTGAAGGCCGGCATGAATTGCTTCAGCAGCTCCGGGGTGTCGCGTTGCGGATCCACCGTCACGAAAATCACCTGCACCCGATCGGCCTGCGGTCCAAGCTGCTGTAGCGCAAGCGCAAAATCCGCCAGCGTGGTGGGACAGACGTCCGGGCAATGGGTGTAGCCAAAGAAGACGGCCACAGCCCTCCCCTTGAAATCCGCCAGGGTGCGCACCTGGCCGTTGTGATCGGTCAGCCTGAAATCCCGCGCGAAGTCGGCGCCGGTGATATCGGTCGCCTGAAATGCCGGGGGCGGCGGGGCGGGCTGGCAGCCGGCCAGGGTGAACCCAGCAATAGCGCAGGTTGCGAGGAGCCAGCCTTTCATACCTTGACCTGATCGAACAACATCCCCGGAACGTCGGCCAGGCGGTATTTGCCGGATTCAACCGCCTTCGCAAGTTTTTCCAGCGTGGTGTCCAGCAGCATGTCGATAATTTTTTTCTTCACCGGCACCCAGCGGAAATGCAGCGGACAGGCGGTTTCATCACTGCATTTTTTCAGCCCCAGCAAGCAGCTCTCGGTGAACGCCGGGCCTTCGGTCAGCAGCAGGATCTGCAGGAGCGTGATTTTGTTGCCCTCCTCGCGCAGGCAGAAACCGCCCAGACGGCCGCGGAGGGAAAAGAGCAGGTTGCCCTTGGCCAGGCCTTGCAGGATTTTGGCGAGATACGGCGCAGGCACGCCGAGTTGCGAAGCGATATCCTTGTTTAACACGGGCGTAGCGTTCGGCTGGGTGGCCATGTAGATCAGCGCCTGCACGGCATATTGACTGGTTCGGGAGAGGATCATCTCGTGCCCCTGTGAATGAATTGGGCACAATATAAAACAATCCTGTCCGAATATCCAGTTAGAAGCTTAATTTACCATATAAATCATATGGGTATTGAAAAGTAGTGATCGACCAGCATCACGGCAAACAGCAAGCTCAAATACCAGATGGAATAGCGGAAGGTTTCTTTCGCCAGGTCATCGCTGTATTGGCGGTGCAGCCGCCAGCCGTAATGGATGAAACGGCCGCCCAGCACCGTGGCGCCCACCAGATAAATCCAGCCGCCCATGCCGGTGCCGACCGGCAGCATGGTCACGGCAAACAGCAGCAGCGTGTAAAGCAACACATGCAGGCGGGTGTAGGCCTCGCCATGCGTCACGGGCAGCATCGGCAGCCCGGCTTTGGCGTACTCATCGCGGCGATAGAGCGCCAGCGCCCAGAAATGCGGCGGTGTCCAGGCAAAAATGATGAGGAACAGCAGCAGGGCGTCGTGATGGATTTCGCCGGTGGCGGCGACCCAGCCGAGCACCGGCGGCATCGCGCCGGAGGCGCCGCCAATAACGATGTTTTGCGGCGTGGCCGGTTTCAGCAGTGCCGTATAGATCACTGCATAGCCGACAAAGGTGGCGAGGGTGAGCCACATGGTGAGCGGATTGACAAAGACGTGCAGCAGATACAGACCCATGCCGCCGACCACCCCGGAAAACACCAGCGTCTGCGTGTTGGTCAACTCACCGCGTGGCAGCGGACGCGCGCGTGTGCGTGCCATCACGGCGTCGATTTTCTGCTCGATCAGGCAATTGAACGCCGCCGCCGCGCCGGCCACCAGCGCGATTCCCAGCGTGCCCGCCCACAGCGCGTTCCAGGCCGGCCAGCCGGGCACGGCGAGGAACATGCCGATGACCGCGGTGAACACGATCAGACTGATCACCCGCAGCTTGCACAGCGCCAGGAACTGCTGGCAGCGGCAGGCCACGCCCTGCATCATCAAGGACTCCATACTCATCTCCTGAGCACCTGATAGTTCAGCCACACAAGACTGGCCAGCAACAGCGCCGCCCCGGCATTATGGGCTACCGCCACTGCCAGCGGCAGGCTCAGCAGCACATTGCTGATTCCCAACGCGACCTGCAGCACCAGCAGCCCGCCTATGGCCATCCCCATGCAGGCATACCCCGGTGTACGCTGCAGTCGCAGCACCAGCCAGCCCAGATACAGGATGACGATCAAGGCCATGACGCGGTGCACCCAGTGAATCGCCGTCAGCGCGGTCATCGGCAGCAAGGCGCCGGATGCGGTCTCGCCGAGTGCGCGGTGCAGGGTGAAGCCGTGCTCGAAATCCTTCGACGGCATCCACAGGCCCTGGCACAGCGGAAAATCGGTGCAGGCCAGCGCCGCGTAGTTGCTGCTCACCCAGCCGCCTAGCGCGATTTGCGTGACCACCAGCGCCAGTCCAAGTGCCACGCTACCACGCAGATGGTCGACACGCGCGAAATAGGCACGACTGGCCCGGCCGCGTTCGCGCAACCACAGCCAGAGCAGCAGGGACAAGGTCGCCATCCCCCCCAGCAGATGCGCGCTGACGACCAGCGGCTTGAGCAATTGGGTGACCGTCCACATCCCCAACAGTGCCTGAAACACGATCAGCCCCAGCAACAGCACGGGCAAACCGGGACCGCCGCCCGTTTCTCGCCGCCCGCGCCAGCCCAGCACCGCAATCCCCAGCACCAGCAACCCCAGCGTCCCGGCAGCGTAACGATGCACCATTTCCTTCCACGCCTTGGCGTGCGACACCGGGCCTTCGGGACGTTCGGCGAGTTCGGCGTTGATGGCGTCGGCGGCATGGTGCGGCGTCAGTTTGCCATAACAACCCGGCCAGTCTGGGCAGCCCAGACCAGCGTCGGACAAGCGCACGTAGGCGCCCAGGCTCACCACCCCGAACGTCAGGATGAGCGCGACCAGAATCAGGTTTCGGTACAGGGTCATGGTCAGCCGATCTGGGAGGCTTTGAGCAACAGCTTGAGGTCTTTCATCATGCGTTTGGCATCTGGCTGGACAGGAAAACGCAGCATTAGGTTGCCCAGCGGATCGACCAGATAAATATGTCCGGCCCGGCCATCCCCGGCGGGAAACTGCTCGACAAAAGCGGCATCCGCCGGGCGCCACACGTGCAGGCCGGGATAATCCTGCAACAGGGCCGGGTCGACCGCGCCGGCGTCGGTCAACACCCACAGCCGCTCGATGCGCGACTGCTCCTTGCCCTGCGCGATCCGTATCTGGCGCATCAGGTACAGCTGTCGCACACAAGCGGCATCGCAGCTTGCCGGGCCGACGTGCACCATCAGCCACTTACCGCGCAGCGCCTCCAGATCAAGCGGCGTGCCATCGTGCGTCGCGCCGGACGTCTGTTGCAGGGGCGCCACCTTGAGCAGGTCGCCGTAATTGGTGTGCCCTGCCGGGCGCCAGCCGAAAAAGGCCAGATACGCCGCCACCACCGGCACCACGAACACGCCGAACAACAACAGGAATTTACTACGCGGGGTCAATTGCATGGGTCTACGTTATTGATTCAAGGCTTCGGGTCCACGTCGCCGTCACGGCAACGCTTGACGTTCATTATCAGCCACAACACCGTCAGTGTCGCCGCCAAACTGTACCACTGGAAGGCATAGCTGACATGGGTATTGACACCGGTATCGGGTCGCGGCCAACTGCGTTGCAATCCGTCAGCCGTGCTGCTGGTCTGCAACAGCAACACCGGCTGCAGCCTCAGCCCGGTGGTCGCCGCATAGCGCGCAAAGTCAAGATTCTGCCAGACGCGTCCCTGCGGCGTGATCGGCGCCAGTTCGACATAGCGCGTATGCGGATCGACCACCATGCCTTCCAGCCGCACCACGCCAGCCGGCGTCGGTGGCGCCGGCACCTGCTCGCGCGTGCGCCCGGCCGCCACCCAGCCGCGATTGACCAGGATGGCAAGCGGGCCCCCGTTGATCCGCAGCGGCGTCAGCACGTGATACCCCGCCACGCCATTCATCACCCGGTTGTCGAGCAGGATGGTGTGCGCATCGTCAAATACCCCCTCGACCTCCAGCTTGCGGTACAACACGCTGTTGCGATCGAGCAGCGTACTGCCGATGTGGATGGGGGCTTCGCGCACCGCGGCATCGTAACGCGCCTGCAGGGCGCGTTTGGCATCGGCACGTCCACTTTGCCAGTTACCGAGTGACAGCGTCAGCACAAAGAAAAAAAGGGCCGCCAGCGTTGGCCACAAGGTCGGCGCAAACTGCCACGGTCCGACACGCAGCTTCAGCAAGTGCATGGGCCACGCAATCCGGTTAGACTTGAATTTTGTTGAGCGGCCTCTTTCATGCGCATCCTTGCCCTGCTGTTTATCGTCTTCATCCTGGCCAGCCTCGCCAGCGCGCTCTACTATCTCATCAAGGACAAGGGACAGTCCGACCGCGCCGTCAAAATGCTGACCGTGCGGGTCGCGCTTTCCCTCACCCTGTTCCTTCTGCTGATGGGCGGATATTACTTCGGCGTCATCCCTCAAAACGGCCTGCGTTAATCCCGCCCGCCGCAACAAAAAGCCGCGTTATACGCGGCTTCGTTGTTAAACCGGGCCCGCGCCTGCGCGGTCGCCCGGTTTGACGGAACAGGCTGCTAAATCATCCAGTAAACCACGACGAACAGCAGCACCCACACCACGTCGACAAAGTGCCAGTACCACGACACCGCCTCGAAGGCGAAATGATGCTCGGCCGTGAAATGGCCGGCGATTGAGCGCAGCAACATCACGATCAGCATCGTCGTGCCGACCAGCACGTGAAACCCATGGAAACCGGTCAGCATAAAGAAGGTGGCACCGTAGACGCCCGCGCCCAGCGTCAGCCCCATTTCGGTGTAGGCATGATGGTATTCGTAGGCTTGCAGGCCGAGAAAGACCATGCCCAGCGCCACCGTCATCGCCAAGCCGAGGATCAGCTGCGTGCGGCTGCTCTTTTTCAGCCCCCAATGCGCCCAGGTGACCGTTACACCCGAGCTCAGCAGCAGCAGGGTGTTGATCGCCGGAATCCCCCAGGCACCCATCGGAGTGAACTGGACGCTGTCCTGCAGACCCGGCCCCGCGCTCGGCCACGCCGCCTTGAACGTGGGCCAGAGTTGTTCCATCGTATCGGACTCGCCCAGCCAGGGCACTGACAGCACCCGGGTATAGAACAGCGCGCCGAAAAAGGCGGCGAAGAACATCACCTCGGAAAAGATGAACCAGCTCATCGACCAGCGGAACGAGGCGTCGACCTGCTTGTTGTAACGGCCCGCCTCGCTGTCGCGAATCACTTCGCCGAACCAGCCGAACATCATGTAGAACAGGATCGCCACCCCAGCGAGGAGCACCCAGCCTCCGTTGTCGATCTCGCGCATGGTCATGACGCCGCCCACCGCCATCAGTAGCAGTGCGACCGAGCCGATAATCGGCCAGAGCGAAGGTTGCGGCAAATAATATTTATCGGTTTGTGCCAGGCTCATCTCATCCCCTCTTTCTTGTTTGGTAGATCGTTCATTTCACGAACTGCATCGCTAGATACACCAGCAACAACAACGTCAATACAAATACCAGCCCGCCTATCAGCCCAGCGATGATGACCTGGGCCGGCGTCAGGCTTTGCGCGTCGGCGTCATAATCGCGCCGCTTGCGCACGCCAAAAAAACTCCAAAACACTGCCAGGACCGCCTTGAGGTTGCCGCCTTCAGCCATGGGGCTGCCCCTTCTGCAAATCCGTCGTTTGCGTCTTCGTCCCGATATCGAAGAAGGTGTACGACAAGGTCACGGTATGCACATCCCCGCCCATCGCCGGATCCAGCACGAACAGCACCGGCATGCGACGGGATTCGCCCGCCGCCAGGGTTTGTGGCGTGAAACAGAAGCACTCGATCTTCTTGAAGAAAGCCGCGGCGCGCGCCGGACCATAGCTCGGCACCGCCTGCCCCACGATTGCCTGATCGCTGGTGTTGATCACCTCGTATTCCACCTGCACCAGCTGGCCCGGATGCACCTTCAGAGTGCGCTGCAAGGGCTTGAACTGCCACGGCAGCCCGGCATTGGTATTGGCGTCGAATTCCAGCGTCACCCAGCGGTTGGAATCGACCTGGGTGTTTTTCACCAGACTTTGCTCGGCGCCGGAATTGATCCCGGTCACTTCGCAAATCTTGTAATAAAACGGCACCAGGGCAAAGCCAAACCCGAACATGCCCAGTGTTACTACGATGAGCTTGGTCAAGGTTTTGGCATTGCCGGCGGCCATGGCCTATTTCAACCCGTTGTAGAGGGTGAACAAAAACAGGCCGATGACAAGTGCCGCCAGAATGGCTGCCGTGCGGTATTTACCGTTGCGCTTGTCCGTCATGCCTGCCAAGCCCCCGCTCATTTCACCACCGGCGCGGTTTCAAAGGTGTGATACGGCGCGGGCGACGGCAGCGTCCATTCCAGTCCTTCGGCACCTTCCCAGACGCGGTCGGCCGCCTTGGCGCCGCCCTTAATCGTCTTCAGCACCAGCACCAGGAAAACCAGCTGCGAGAAGCCGAAGATGAACGCACCCACCGTGGCGATCTGGTTAAACTCGGTGAACTGCAGCGCGTAGTCGGGAATGCGGCGAGGCATGCCGGCCAGGCCGAGGAAGTGCATCGGGAAGAACACGATGTTCATGCCGATCACCGACAGCCAGAAGTGCCACCTGCCCAGCGTCTCGCTGTACATGTGGCCGGTCCACTTCGGCAGCCAGTAGTAGATGCCGGCGAAGATGGCGAACAGCGCGCCGGAGACCAGCACGTAGTGGAAGTGCGCCACCACGTAATAGGTGTCTTGCAGCTGGATATCGACCGGCGCGACTGCCAGCACCAGCCCGGAGAAGCCGCCAATCGTGAACAGGCAGACGAAGGCGATGGCGAACAGCATCGGCGTCTCGAAGGTCAACGAGCCCTTCCACATCGTGGCCACCCAGTTGAACACCTTCACCCCGGTCGGCACCGCGATCAGCATGGTCGAGAACATGAAGAACAATTGCGCGGCGGCGGGCATCCCCACGGCAAACATATGGTGCGCCCACACGGTGAACGAAAGGATCGCGATGGAAGCTGTCGCGTACACCATCGACGCGTAACCGAACAGCGGCTTGCGTGCGAAGGTCGGGATGATCTGCGAGACGATGCCGAACGCAGGCAGGATCAGGATGTAGACCTCGGGATGGCCGAAGAACCAGAAGATGTGCTGGAACATCACCGGGTCGCCGCCACCGGCCGCATTGAAGAAATGGGTACCGAAGTTGCGGTCGGTCAGCAGCATGGTCACCGCGCCCGCCAATACCGGCATGGTGGCAATCAGCAGGTAGGCGGTGATCAGCCAGGTCCACACGAACAGCGGCATCTTCATCAGCGTGAGGCCGGGCGCGCGCATGTTGAGGATGGTGGTGACGATGTTGATCGAGCCCATGATCGACGACAGACCCATGATATGGACCGCCAGAATCGTCAGGTCATAGGAAATACCGCCCTGGATGAACAGCGGCGGATACATCGTCCAGCCACCCGCCACTGCGCCGCCGGGCAACAGGAAAGACGACATCAGCATGAGGGCCGCCACTGGCAGCAGCCAGAACGCCCAGTTGTTCATGCGCGGAAACGCCATGTCGGGCGCGCCGATCATCAGCGGCACCTGCCAATTCGCAAACCCGGAAAAGGCCGGCATGATCGCGCCGAAAATCATGATCAGGCCGTGCATAGTGGTGAGCTGGTTGAAGAAATCCGGGTTGGTGAGTTGCAAACCCGGCTGGAACAGTTCGGCGCGAATCAGCAGCGCCATGGTGCCCGCCGAAAACAGCATGATCAGTGCGAACCACAGGTACATCGTACCGATGTCCTTGTGATTGGTGGTGGTCAGCCAGCGCATGATCCCGCTGGGGTGGCCGTGGCTGTGATCGTCGTGGGCGTGTGCAGCGTCAGACATCGTGTGCTCTCCTCTTTAATATTGTTTACTGCGCAGCAGGTGCGCCGGCTTCGCTGGCGGCGCCACCGCGTGCGGCGGCAATCTCGGCAGGCTGCGCCAGGTCGCCCATCTTGTTGTCCCACGCATTGCGCTGGTAGGTCACGACAGCGGCAATGTCGGCGTCGGATAACTGGCCGGCGAACGCTGCCATCGCCGTGCCCGGCCGGCCGTTCAGAACGACATTGATGTGTTCGGCAATCGGCCCGGTGGCCACTTTGGACCCGTTTATCGCCGGAAACACGCCGGGCATGCCCATGCCGCTGGCCTGATGGCAGGCGGCGCAGTTGGCTTGATAGACCTTCTCGCCACGCGCCACCAGATCGGCGATTTCAAAGGATTTGGCGTTGTCGGCCACGGCGGCTTGAGTTGCGCCTTTCTTTTTCACCACCCAGGCCCGGTAGTCCTCTTCCGACACCACTTCGACCACGATCGGCATGAAGCCATGATCCTTGCCGCACAACTCGGCGCACTGGCCGCGATAGGTGCCGATCTTGTCAGCCTTGAGCCAGCTGTCGCGGATGAAGCCTGGGATCCCGTCCTGCTTGACGCCAAGCGCGGGCAGCCACCAGGAATGGATCACGTCGTTGGCGGTAATCAGCAAACGCACCCGTTTGCCAACCGGCACCACCATCGGCTCGTCCACTTCCAGCAGGTAGTGCTCGCCCTTGGCGGCGGTGCCGTTGATCTGTTCGCGCGGGGTGGAAAGGTTGCTGTAGAAGCTGATGTCGTCGTTGAGGTAGTCGTAACCCCACTTCCACTGATAGCCGGTTATCTTGATGGTCATGTCAGGATTGGACGTGTCCTTCATGTCGATCACCACCTTGGCGGCGGGGTAGGCCATCCCCACCAGGATGACGAAGGGGATCACCGTCCAGATAATTTCAACCGTGGTGTTTTCGTGGAAATGCGCCGCCTTGTGGCCGAGCGATTTGCGATGCTTCAGCAGCGAATAGAACATCGCGCCAAATACCACCACGAAGATCCCCAGACACACCAGCATGATGAGGTTGTGCAGATCGAACACATCCTGCGCCACCCCACTCGCCGGTGTTTGCAGGTTGTAGGCGTATTCCGCCAGTGCCGGCTGGCTGGCTGCCAGCGCCGCTCCCACCATTCCTGCCCGTTGCCACATGCTTTTCATCGCGTCCCCCATCCTTTCATCCCCGTTATTGGTATCGATCGCGGCACAGGTTGCGGTATCCCTTCAACCTGCTGCGCCTCGCTATCCCTGCAACCTGCTGCGTAACGTGGCAGCCAACTGCAGCCGCCCCTCGTCACTCAGATACTGCCCGACTTCCGTTGCGCGACCATGCGAACTCACGCTGAGGCGGCAATTTCTGCCGGGCGTCCTGCAATCGCATGCCACGCGTGCCCAATGGCGATTCATTTCGCGACGCTCTCCGCGTGTACCGACATGCCATTCCAGCACCACCACGTCGCCTTCGATCATGAGGGCTTCGTAATCGCCCTCACGGCCGCGCAAGACTTTGAATGCCCAGGCCAGCAAGCCGATCTCCAGTCCGGCAAACGGCAGGGTCAGCCAGTAGCCCATCAGCGCAAAACCGAGCGCCATCGCAGAACACAGTGCCGCCAGGCTCCAGAACACGAGCCGTTCCTGGGGGCGCGTCAGCGAATGGTTGGGGCGGGATTGGAATACAAACGCGCCTGCTGACTCGCCAGCACAGTCTTCCGTTTTCACCTGTTCCATATCTATCTGGAATCGAGGAAACCGCGTGCGGCAATATGTCGCAGACAATAGCACGACGCCACTCGTCCGAACAAGCAGTACGATCGTATTAACTTATTGATATATCGATTGAATATCGTTATTAAAGACTATTCTAATATATGCTGAATTCTTCGGGCAGCGTAAGCCATTGCAGCGTATCCGCCGATGAGACTCCCTGCAGAAGATAGGCCTGCACTCCCAGGCACGGACCGGGCAGGCGCGCGTACAGCGCGGCAACATTCTCGGCCTGGCAGGCCATCGCCGGATCGACGTGGTTGCCCACCCAGCCGACCCACGGCAACTGTCGGTGTGCAATCGACTCTGCTGTCAGCAACGCATGGTTGAGGCAACCTAGGCGCAGGCCCACCACCAGCACAACGGGCAGGCCCAGACGCTGCGCCAGGTCCGCCATGTCCTCCCGCTCGTTCAGCGGCACGCGCCAGCCGCCCGCACCTTCGACGACCACCACATCGGCTGCGGCGGCCAGCCGGGCGTACGCCTCTGCGATGACGGTCAGTTCAATCCGCACGCCCGCCTGCTGTGCGGCGATATGCGGCGCGATCGGATTGTCAAAGGCATACGGATTCACATCGCGCACGGTAGCCGCCACGTTGGCCGCCTGCAGCAACGCCACCACATCCTCATTCAGCCCACCCGGCGCGTTGCCTGCCGACACCGGCTTCATCGCCGCCACGCGCAGGCCTTGCGCACGCAGCGCGTGAATCAGCGCCACCGCCACCCGCGTCTTGCCGACGCCGGTATCGGTGCCGGTGACGAACAGGCCGCGCGCCTTCATCCCAGCCCCACAAGGGGGCTCCGACTTTCTACGGGCTGAAGCCCGTGAAAGATCGTATGACCCAGCTTGCGGCGGCGCTCGCCGATGTTGAACTGGATCACCTGACGCCCGTCTTCACGCTGCGTCTTGTCGCCTGCCCAGGCGTGGCCGTAGATGACCTCAAAAGTGGCCGGCAGGCGGCCTTCCAGCCGCCGCGCTTCATACGCCTGCTCCAGCCGCGCCCACGCCGACTTGCCGAGCAGACCGCGCCGTCGGGTCGTTGCCGCGTTGTGCGCGCCGATGCCCTTGAGGTCGCGCATCAGGGTTTTGAGATCGGCGTAAGTCAGCGTCAGCATTTCCATTTCCATCACCGGGCTGGCAAAGCCGGCGTGAATCAGCATGTCGCCGATGTCGTGCAGATCGACAAACTGGTTCACGTGCGGCGCGTCGTCGATGGCCGAAAATGCCGCCCGCAATTCCTTCAGAGTATCGGGTCCGAAGGTGGCGAAGATCAGCAGGCCGCCCGGCGCCAGCACCTCATGAAAGCCTTTGAGTGTGGTTTCCAGATCGTGCGCCCACTGCAGCGCGAGGCTGGACCAGACGAGGTTCATGCTGTTGGGCGCGAGCGGCAGCCGCCCCATATCGGCGCACACCAGATGCGTGCGGCGAGCAGGAGAAGGCGTCAGGCGAGACAGGGCGCGCTGCGCCCAGCTCGGCTGCGGCAGGCGCGTACGCACGGCGTTCAGCATGGCCGGGGCAATGTCGATCGCGCAGAATTCGGCCTCCGCGTAATGCGCGCGCAGATGCGCCAGCCCGTAACCGGTACCGGTGCCGACATCGAGCACGCGCCCCGGCTGCAGGGTCATGAAATCGAGCCGCTCCAGCAAGCGATCGCACACCTCGCGCTGCAATACCGCGTGCGCATCGTAGCTGGCGGCGGCATGGTCGAAGGCGCGCCGCACTTCGGCGAAATCGAGTTCGGATTCAGTCATGGGCAAAGCGTCCGATCGCAGCGGCCACCTCTTTCCCGTGCGACAAGTGCGGCGCATGCGCGGCACGAGCAAATTCGAGGTACTGCACATGTGGCAAGGTCTCGGCTAACCAGGCGCCTGCAGCCGGCGGCGTCAGCGTATCGAGCGCGCCGTGCAGGATCAAGGTCGGTTGCGTCAGCTGCGGCAGTTCCGCGCGCAGGTCGGTGTCGCGCAATATCGCCAGTCCGCCCGCCAGCGCCTCGCTGCTTGCGGCGGGCGCGGCCAGCAGCGTCTGCCGCAATTGCTGCAACATTGTCTTCTGCCCACTCATGCCGCGCGTCTGTAGGCTCAGAAAACGCAGCAGCGTAGCCTGCGGATCGGCGAGCAGTGCAGCGCCGAAATCTTGCAGGTCGGCGGCTGCCATGCCGCGCTGCCAGTCTTCTGTTGCAACGAATTTCGGCGTCGACGCAAGCAGAATCAGGCGCGTGATTTTGCGAGGGTAATCGAGCGCCGCGCGCATCGCCACCTGGCCGCCGAGCGACCAGCCGAGCAGCGTGGCACCCTGCGGCAGCTGCTGCGCCAAGTCGTTCGCCCAGGTTCGCAAAGTGTTTTCCACCAGCGCATCGCGTCCACCGTGGCCCGGCAGGTCAAACACGCGCACCTCGAAATCGTCCCCCAGCAGATCGGCCAGTGCGTCGAACACGCGGGCGTTCATGCCCCATCCGTGCACCAGTGCGAGGACGGGTTTAGGCGCACACCTATCCAAGCCGTCATCGCGAGGCCCGCAGGGCCGTGGAGATCCAGCGCTCATTGATTCCGGCGACATTCTGGATTGCTTCGCTTTGCTCGCAAGGACAGCAGTTAAGTTGTCCGGTACTTCATTAGACGATGGCATGCAGGGCCTCGACGAGTTGTGCGACATCGTCGGCGCTGTGCGCGGCAGACAGGGTGATGCGCAGCCGCGCCGTGTTGACCGGCACGGTCGGCGTGCGGATCGCAGGCACCAGCAGGCCGCGCTGCAACAGGCTTTGTGACAGCCGCACCGCGTCGGCGTTCGCGCCGATCAACAGCGGCTGGATCGGAGTGCCGGACGGCATCAGCGCGCCGTACTTCAAACTGGCCAGTCCTTCACGCAATTGCATGATGTGGCTGCGCAGGCGTTCGCGCCGCACTTCGCCTGCCTCGATCTGGCGCAGGCTTTCCAACAGGCACGCCGCTAGCAGCGGCGGCGAGGCGGTAGTGTAAATGTAGGGGCGCGCTTTCTGGATCAACCAGTCGATCACGGATTGGTGAGCAGCCACTGCCGCGCCCGACACGCCGGCGGCCTTGCCCAGCGTGGCCAGATAGATCACGCGGTCATTCGCACGCGCACGCTCGGTCAACCCGCCGCGGCCGTCGTTCAGCACGCCGAAACCGTGCGCGTCGTCGAGGTAGAGCCAGGCGTCATAGCGTTCGGCCAGGTCGAGCAGCGCATCGACCGGAGCAAGGTCGCCGTCCATGCTGAACACCAGATCGGAGACGATGAGCTTGTCCTGCGCCGTGCTTTTCGCCAGATGGCTTTCGAGCCGCACCAGATCGTTGTGATGATAGCGGCGGGTGAAGCTCGCGCCGGACAGCTGCGCGGCATCGACCAGCGAGGCGTGATTCAGCTTGTCGGAAAACACTTCTCCATGCCGCCCGACCAGCGCGGCAATCAATCCCAGATTGGCCAGGTAGCCGGTGGAAAACAACAGCGCCGCAGGCTTGTCGACGAAGCGCGCGAACGCGGCCTCGAAGTCGTGATGGAAGCGGTGATGACCGGTGATGAGATGCGCTGCGCCCGCGCCGACGCCGCACTGGTCAAGCGCGGTGTGCGCGGCGGCAACCAGCGCTGGATCGGCGGCGAGGCCGAGATAGTCGTTGCTGCAGAACGAGATGACGCGCTGGCCGTTGATCGTGACGTGCGCACCCTGTGCGCCGTCGAGCAGCAGGTGCCGCCGTTCGAGGTGATCGGCCTTCAGCGCCGCCAGCCCCTGCTGCAGGCGGGTCAGCGCGGCGTGGCTCACAACGCGGTCAGGCCCAGATTGTCGAACAGGCGCTGGTCGCGTTCCCATTCCGGGTTGCCGGTGGTGAGCAGTTTCTCGCCGTAGAAAATCGAGTTGGCCCCGGCGAGGAAACACAGCGCCTGCACCGCGTCGCTCATCTGCTGGCGGCCGGCTGACAGCCGCACGAAACTCTTCGGCATGCAGATCCGCGCCACCGCAATGGTGCGCACGAATTCCAGCGGATCGAGCGCCTCGGTGCCGGCGAGCGGCGTGCCCTCGACCTGCACCAGCAGGTTGATCGGCACCGATTCGGGCTGCGGATCGAGCGACGCCAGCTGCGCGATCAACCCCGCGCGCTGGGCGCGCGACTCGCCCATGCCGACGATGCCGCCGCAGCACACGTGCAGGTCGGCGTGGCGCACGCGCTCCAGGGTGTCGAGGCGATCCTGGTACTGGCGGGTGGTGATGATGTCGCCGTAAAACTCGGGCGCGGTGTCAAGGTTGTGGTTGTAGTAATCGAGCCCGGCTTGCTTCAGCTGCTCGGCCTGGCCGTCCTTCAGCATGCCCAGCGTGGCGCAGGTTTCCAGCCCCAGCGCCTTGACTTCGCGCACCATGTTGAGCACGGGCTCCAGGTCGCGCTGCTTGGGCCCGCGCCAAGCAGCGCCCATGCAGAAACGCGAGGCGCCGGCGGCCTTGGCGGCGCGGGCGGCAGCCAGTACGTCGTCCAGGTTCAGCAGTCCCTGATTTTCGACGCCAGCGTCGTAGCGCGCCGACTGCGGGCAGTAGCCGCAGTCCTCGGAGCAGCCGCCGGTCTTGATCGACAGCAGAGTGGACAGCTGCACGCGATTGGGGTCGAAGTGTGTGCGGTGCACCGTCTGCGCCTGGTACATCAGGTCGGCAAAGGGCAAGGCGAACAGGGCCTCGATCTCGGCCATGGAAAGCCTGCTAACGGGTTGAGTCATATCATTCATTGATTGTCGCCTCGTAAAATCATCAAGCTACGCGAACGCCATACGGCGACTGGAGCTACTCGCGGTCGTGCGCATCCCGCTGCGCGGGAACCCTGCTTACTGCTCATAGCTCCACCTCGATGGTCATGTCCTGCCACGGCTCGCGCGCGGCCTTGTAAATATCAAACAGCGCCCACGGCACGATGATTGTCACCGCCAGCCCCAGCACCAGCATCAGCCCCTGCCAGCCGCCAAGCAGGCCGTAGATCGCCGGGCCGATCACCACCAGGCTGCCCATCACGCCATAAAACCGGTAGCCTGCCCACTTGTTGAAATTCGCAGTGCGCGGGTTGGGGTGGTGGGCGATGCTGGCATAGACAAAAATCGACCCAGCCAGCCAGATCATCACCGGCGGCAGCGACATCACGAAAGGCAAAAAACCGATTTTCTGGCTAGCCAGCAGCTTGCCCAGCAACAACGCGGTCAGTGAAATCAGCATCACCGCGACGGTGATGAGGTTGAACAACTGCGCGGCAAAACGGGAGGATGAGGCGGAGATGACGCGTTTTACTTTCATGGCCCGGATTTTCGGGGGCGGCGCCGTCCCTGTCAAATTATGACGACCCACAAATTGAACATCAGATCAATTTTTAAGCAGGTCTTCCCCTTCACCTGCCTGCTGTGCGGCGCGACATCGGGAACCGGCCACCTCTGTAGTGCCTGCCTGGCTGGCCTGCCCTGGCACAGCCAGCCGCAGTGCCCGCAGTGCGCCATCCCCTCGCCCGACGGCCAGGTGTGCGGCGCCTGCCTCAAGCACCCGCCCGCGTTCAACCACACCTGTGCGGCGCTGGCCTATGCGTTTCCGCTCGACCGCCTGATCCCGCGCCTGAAATATCACGGCCAGCTCGCCATCGCGCCGGCGCTGGGCGAATGTCTAGCCCAGGTCGCGGCATCACGCCCCCGCCCCGACCGCCTGATCGCCATGCCATTGCATGCGAAACGCATCCGCGAGCGCGGCTTCAACCACGCCACCGAAATCGCACGCGAGGCGGCGAAGCGGCTCGGGCTCCCGCTCGACACCGCCAGCTGCCAGCGCATCCGCGACACCCCGCCGCAAATGGGCCTGAAGCACGATGCGCGGCGACGCAATGTGCGCGGCGCATTCATGTGCACAGGCGACGTTCGGGGGCAACGCATCGCCCTGATCGACGACGTGATGACCACCGGCACCAGCCTCGACGAACTGGCGAAAACACTCAAACAAGCGGGCGCGCTGGAAGTGGAAACCTGGGTAGTGGCGCGCACGCTGCCGCCAGGTGAGGTCGCCTGAGCCCCTGACCTTCGCGGCGAGGGCGCCGGTGCGCGATTGTTGCCGATTAATCGGCTTTACAACCACGGCCTACCCCTTGCGGGTGCTCCTACAACAGGGAGGGGGGTTGTGGGAGGCCCGCCCCCGGGCCGAATGCGGCGGGCGACGCCTCAGCCGTAAATCTCTTCCACCGCAAAAATCCGCCGGTGTTCGCGTATGGCGTAGCGATCAGTCATGCCCGCGATGTAATCGGACACCGCGCGCGCGCCTTCCAGCGATTCGCGCGCCTGGTGTTCGGGCGGCAGCAGGCGGGCATCGCCGATAAACGCGGTATAGAGATCGGTGATGATGCGGCTGGCCTTGGCGCTCATCCGCGCCACCTTGTAATGGCGGTACAGATGATGCATCAGGAAGCGCTTGAGTTCGCGGTGCTCGTCGAGCAGCGCGGGGCTGAATGCCGCCAGCGGCGGCGCGGCACGCACCTCGGCCAAGGTCTGCACGCCGCTGTTCTCGATGTTCATCCGCGTGGTATTCACCAGATCGAGGACCAGCGTGTTGATGATGCGGCGCACGGTTTCGGTCACCACGCGGCGGCCATTCAGCGCCGGGTATTTGGCGCGGATCTCATTCAGGTGGCGGGTAAAGATCTGCACTTCGGACAACTGTTCCAGCGTGATCAGACCGGAGCGCAGGCCGTCGTCGACGTCGTGGTTGTTGTAGGCGATCTCGTCCGCCAGGTTGGCAATCTGCGCTTCCAGCGAAGGCTGCTGCTTGTTCAGAAAGCGCTCGCCGATGTCGCCGAGTTTCTCGGCGGTGATGAGCGAGCAATGCTTGAGGATGCCCTCTCGCGCCTCGAAGGTCAGATTGAGCCCGTCGAATTCGGCATAGCGCTCCTCCAGCAGATCCACCACGCGCAGCGACTGCAGGTTGTGCTCGAAGCCGCCGTGTTCGCGCATGCAGGCATTCAGCGCATCCTGCCCGGCATGGCCGAACGGCGTGTGGCCGAGGTCGTGCGCCAGCGACACCGCTTCCACCAGGTCTTCGTTCAGGCTCAACAATCGGGCAATGGTGCGGCCGATCTGCGCGACCTCGAGGCTGTGGGTGAGCCGGGTGCGAAACAGGTCGCCCTCGTGGTTCACGAACACCTGGGTCTTGTATTCCAGCCGCCGGAACGCGGTGGAATGGATGATGCGGTCGCGGTCGCGCTGGAATTCGGAGCGCGGCGCAGCGGAGGACTCGGGATGCAAGCGCCCGCGAGTTTGACTCGAATGCGCTGCGTAGGGGGCATACGACTCCACACGCGCTTCAGCATGGTGTGGATCGAGATCCCCTTGTGGGGCGAACGGTTCCATCGACACTCCTTTAGTGCGGCGCGGTGAGCACGCCGGTCAGCACATCGGTCGGCACGTCGGCGGTAATCACCGCCTCGCCCAGTTTTTTCAGCAGCACGAAACGCATTTTTCCGCCCTCCACTTTTTTATCGTGGCCCATGTAATCAAGGTAAGTGTCCACGCCCAGATCCGGCGCCCCGTCCGGCAATCCCGCAGCGCGGATCAGCGCACGGGTGCGCGCGACGTCCGCCTCGGCGAGCCAGCCCAGCCGCCACGAGGTTTCCGCCGCCATCACCATGCCCGCCGCCACCGCCTCGCCATGCAGCCAGGTACCGTAACCCATGCCGGTTTCGATCGCGTGACCGAAGGTGTGCCCCAGATTGAGGATCGCGCGGATGCCGCCTTCGCGCTCGCCCTGCCCCACCACCTGCGCCTTGATTTCGCACGAGCGGTAAATCGCATGGTTGATCGCCGCCGGGTCGAGCGCGCGCAGCTTGTCCATGTTGGCTTCCAGCCAGTCGAGGAAGTCAGCGTCCCAGATCAGGCCGTACTTGATCACCTCGGCCAGCCCCGCCGACAGTTCGCGCGCCGGCAGGGTTTTCAGCGTGTCGGTATCGGCCAGCACAACCCTAGGCTGATAGAATGCACCGATCATGTTCTTGCCGAGCGGATGGTTGATCCCGGTCTTGCCGCCCACCGACGAATCAACCTGCGACAGCAGCGTGGTGGGAATCTGGATGAACGGCACCCCGCGCTGGTAGCTCGCCGCCGCAAACCCGGTCATGTCGCCGATCACCCCGCCGCCCAGCGCGATCAGCGTGGTCTTGCGCTCGGCGCGCTGGGTCAGCAGAGCATCGAAAATCAGGTTCAGCGTTTCCCAGTTCTTGTACGCCTCGCCGTCCGGCAGCACCACCTGCGCCACCGTCACCCCGCCCGCCTCCAGCGTCGCCGTCAGTTGCGTCAGATAAAGCGGCGCCACCGTGGTGTTGGTCACCACCATCACCCGCTTTTGCGCCAGATGCGGCAGGATCAACTCGGCCTGACCCAACAGGCCGGCGCCGATGTGGATGGGGTAGGAGCGGTCGCCGAGATCGACGGTAAGGGTTTGCATAGGGAAATCGGTTGCGTGAGCATGATGGCTGATTGTAACCAAAGCCGACCTGCTGTCGCGGATGCGCAATTGATGGGGGCCATACCGGCCCGGGGGCGGGCCTCCTACCTCCCTTTGTGGGAGCACCCGCAAGGGGTAGACCGTGGTTGTAAAGCCGATTAATTGGCAACAACCGCGCACCGGCGCCTTCGCCGCGAACGACGTCAGCGCCGCACCCACGATCCTTTCGGCCCGAGGTGAACCTCCTGCGTAAAGTGCTCTGGGGGCAGCTGCTTTGCATCCCAGCCTACTCACCCCATAATCCGTTTATGAACATGCACGTCCAATCCGAACTGGCGAGCACCCTCAGGGAAACACTGACCGAACACGGTGGCGTGCGCCTGGCGATCCTGTTCGGCTCCCAGGCGGCCGGTCGCGCCACAATGCACAGCGACCTCGACCTTGCCGTGCAGACGTCCGCCCCGCTTGCCGCCGCCGACAAAATCGCGCTGATTGAGAAGCTCGCCCAAGCCACCGGCCTGCCGATCGACCTGATCGACCTCAAACACGCCGGCGAGCCCTTGCTGGGGCAAATTCTGAAACACGGCATAAGACTGCTGGGCAGCGACGAAGACTACGCCTCCCTGCTTACCCGCCATCTGCTCGACGCGGCCGATTTTCTGCCTTATCGCAACCGCATCCTGGCCGAACGAAGACTGGCCTGGATCGGCAAGTAATCCAACAGAAAATCGTTCCCATGGACAACTTCGACCCCGCGCTGATTTCCGTCGTCATGCCCTGCTACAACGCCGCACCCTATGTGGAAGAGGCGATCGAGAGTGTGCTTGGGCAAGGCTATCCACAGGTGGAACTCATCGTGGTGGACGACGGCTCGACCGACGGCTCGACCGAAATCCTGCAACGCCTGGCAACTGACCATTCAGCGCGCATCACCCTGATCTACCAGAACCGCGCCGGTCCCTTTGCCGCGCGCAACCGGGCACTCGCCCACGCGAACGGCAACTACATCGCCTTTCTCGACGCCGACGACACTTGGCACCCGGACGCGCTTCGCCTGATGCACGACGCGCTCGAAGCCGATCACACCGATATCGCCTATTGCGGCTGGCAAAACGTCGGCGTCGCGGCCACCGACCCGCACCCGCAAATTCCGCCTGTCCTCGACGCGGGCGAGGTGGTCAGCCAATTCCTGGAGCATGCCCCGTGGCCGATCAACAGCGTACTGATCCGCCGCCACCTCATCGACGAACTGCGCGGATTTTCCGAACGCGCGCCCACCGCCATGGACTACGACCTGTGGCTGAGGATGCTCGCGCGCCAGCCCAGGCTCGTGCGTGTACCCGAGGTGCTGGCGTTTTACCGCCATTACCCCCGCGGCGATGCCCACATCCCGCGCTGGCGGCAGGTATTCGATGCCGTCGCCGTGCGCCGCGACTTCGCCCGCCATCATCCCGAACTCATCGCCCGCATCACCCCCGCCCGCCTCAACGAACTGATCTACGACCCCCTGCTGCGCGAAGCCTATCGCTGCCACTGGCGCAACGACACCGAATCCGCCCGCCGCCTGTTCCGTCGCGCCTTCCGCAAGGCAGACTGGAAAGCCGGCGACCTCAAGCACCTCGTCGCCAGCCTGCTGCCCGCCCCGCTCTATCGCAACCTGGTCGACCTCGTCACCCGCCGCCGCAGCGCTCGCATCGAAGGGTGAACAGCCTGCGCCGAATCAAGGCTCACCTCCTCCACACCGGGCATGTTTCTGGCATATCCCTTGCTGTCATCTTCAGCAATTACAATAGCCGACCATGAATCCCATCGCCTCCACAGCCCCGACCTCTTCCCGCCTCGACGTCGGCGGAGCAGGATATATCGGGTCGCACAGGGTCAAGCACCTGCTGCGCCGGGGTGGCGATGTCGTCATTTTCGGCAATCTTTCTGCGCGTTGCCACAGTCCCGTGCGCAAGGGCATATCTATGCTGCTGGGCAATCTTGCTGACCGGGCGAATCCCGTAACCAGCCTCTTGCGTTCACCGGCTTACGACAAACACCGTGCTGCTGACGGCAAGGCCGATTCCACCTGATACCCCCATGCTTACCATCGCCAAAAACCTCTACGACTACCGCGAACTGATGGCCACGCTCGCATGGAAGAATATCGCCCTGCGCTACAAGCAGGCCTACCCGGGCTTTGCCAGGGCGAAAAAGGGTGCCTGACCACATTTGCCCGGGTGTCCTTTGCCCATCCTATAGGGTGAGCCATGTTCCTATGCCCACCGCACTGGACACCCCCCGTTCCGATAACGGGAAAGAATAACCATGCAGTGGCTGTTTTTTCATCACCTGCCTACTCAACAGAAACGACGGTGACTGCTATGAATGCCTTCTCGCCCGAGAACTACATCCCCAGGATGATGCACGGCATGAGCCGGGTACTGAACAAGTATGGAGATGGGGTGCTGTTTCGCGCAGTCAGCGGGACGCCGCCGATTCCGGCCAATCCTCGTGCGGAAACGGGCATTCATACTGCCGTCCCCCATCGTTACCTTTTCGCCTATCTGACGGCGATCAAGTCTTTTCTTCGGTACTACGCGGACGTGGCAGTCTATGTCCATGACGACGGCTCGCTGCGCGAGGAGGACAAAGAGCTGATCCGGGCCCATGTGCCCGGTGCGCAAGTCATCGATCGGGCTTGGGCTGACCAGGCATTTGCCGACCAGGTAGGCGACGAGTTTCTGATGAAGGTACGCAAGAGTTATACAAGCTACCTGAAGCTGTTCGACCCGACATTAGTCAGCACCCACCAGCGCATCATCATCGTCGATACGGACGTCCTGTTCCTTAATCACCCGGCAGCGATTATCGAGTGGGCTCAAAATGGGGGCACGGCCTGGTACCACAGATCCGGGCCCTGGATAAAGCAAAGCCCCAATCCAGGCAACACCGGAGGTGACGCGCAATCCCCCGCCGTTGCCCAACCCACACACATCCAGCATATGGTGGTCCAGCGTATCCCCGAGATAAACCAGGCGCTTCACAAGGACTTCGCCTTCGTGCCCGGCTTCAACTCCGGGTTTATCGGCTACGACCATGGCACCGTGCAATACAGCGACCTAAAGGCGTTGCTGACGCACCTCTATGGCATGTTCGGCGACCGCATTTTCCGCTGGGGATCCGAGCAGACAATGCACGGCCTCGTCCTCTGCGGCAAAGGGGCGGTTGCGCTGCCATTGGACGAATACATGGTCTACACAAGCCTGAGCAGTGAAAAGGCTGCACAGGCGACCTTTGTCCATTTCATCGGAGAATTCCGCTACCACCGTCTGCAGTATCCCCGATTGGCGGCCAAGGTCATCCGCGAGCTAAAGCGGTGATCTCAATTTCCATCTCACAACAAACCTGGTGGTGTTGAAACATGAATCCAATATCGGCGTCCAAAAAAATTCTAAGCATGGCAGGGGAGCTTCGCCGGCATCCGCGGGAGTTGCCCTATGCCCTGCGCTGGTTGCATTCCTTGCTGCCCGGACACAGCCCCCTGTACGACGAGGTGCCCTGGATCACGTTTCGGGCCATCGACTGGCTTGACACTTACCTCAAGTCGGACATGAGCGTTTTCGAGTACGGGGCGGGCGGTTCCACCCTCTATCTGGCGAAGCGGGTGCGCAACGTGGTCTCGGTTGAGCACGATGAGGGGTTCTACCAATGGGTGAAGGGGATCCTGTCCCAGCGCGCCAACCCCAATTGCCAGCTGATGCTGCACAAGCCGGAACCCTGTGAGGAGAGTGACCCCGCCTTTGCCTCTTACCAGGAGAAGTATCGGGGTCTGTGTTTCGAATCCTATGTGAAGGCGATCGACAGTTATCCTGACCAGAGTTTTGACTTGGTCCTTGTAGACGGTCGAGCAAGAATGGCCTGCATTAAGCGGGCGCTCGCCAAGATCAAGCCAGGCGGGGCGCTCATGCTGGACAACTCGAATCGGCCGGCTTATGCACAGGCTGCCCATTTGATGGGTGATATCCCGCATTCAGACCTGGCCGGAATTACGCCCTGGAATTTAGAGGCGTCGCAGACAAGTGTTTGGCAGATCCCGTCCTAGCATGACCTTCCCTGACTCCCAATATTTTTCCCGGTAACCGCGGCATGCAACAGATGCAATACATATTGAGCCGGCAGGCATTCAGTATAGGGCTCGTCACCCCGGCGAAAGCCGGGGGCCATTTGCATCTCTTCCTCGTCATGCACAACTCCTGGCCGAGCCGGGAAATCAAATTCAGGAGCCGCTCTATCGTGGACGTAATGTCGGACTTTGTAACCGGCATTATGTCTCCTTATTGGCTGCTGAAATCACCCACAACCTGCCTTGATTCATTATGACGAACCCATCGAATACCCTGCTACGCATCCTTGTCCTGCTCTTGCTGACCGGGGTGGCCTTGGCGCTCTATTCAGCCAGAGGCGACCTCAAACCCTCCGTCATCCGTTTCCTGTCCGGAGAAGGTAATTGGTTTGCGGCGGAAACGCCCCCCATCAGCACGATTTCGCAGATATTCGACATGGGCATTGTCGACGCCAACGGGGATGGACGGCTGGATATCTACACATCCAACCACAACTACAAACAATACCTGTTGCTAGCCGACGGCCAAGGGGGCTACCGGAACGTGGTGACTGAATGGGGACTGGACCAGAGCCACAGTTTCCCTGGCTGGGAGCAGGCCTCGCAGGCACCGGATGTCGACAAGGCGGGGCTCTATATCTACTGGGTGGACGACACCCTCCATTTCCGTACCCATAACTTGGACAAAATCGGTGCCGTGAATGGAACGCTCCGGATATTCAGTGCAGTTCAGGTCGTCCGGAATGACGGTTTCCGGGTGGAAACACGCACCACATCCAAGCAAGCCAATTCCCTTCTTGAAACCACCACGGATTTTGCAGCGTCGGGTGACGCACACCTGGTGTTCTACATCACCTCGAGAGGGGGCCCGCTCACTTTCGACTTTGGCAAGTCATTGCCTCTGGCCAATGTGTACCTGGGTTTCCAGAAAGTTTCTCCCACCGCCCATCCCTTTACCGTGTCACTGCAGGACCGCCACGGGATGGCCTGGGCAGACATCAATCATGACGGTCAGCTGGATGTCTTCATCTCCAGGGGCGCCATAGGTGGCACACTCAGAATGTTCCCTGAAAGCATCAGGCGATCGATTACAGACGAGCTTTTCGTTTCCGAAGCGGGTCAGCCCCGTTTTCACGAAGCATCACGCGAAGTGGGCATCAAGAAAAAAGATTGCTCCGGCCGACACGTCAAGTGGGTGGATTTCGACCGAGACGGTCTGCTGGATCTTTACATCAATTGCCAAGACCGTGGCAACGTCCCCGGCGGTTATCCGAAGCAGTTCTATCGGCAGGATGCAAAGGGGCATTTCAGTGATGTCTCGGCAGAAGTCGGACTCGACATCCCCCAGAATCAGCTCATCGATTTTGCCTGGCTCGATGCGGATAACGATGGTGACATGGATCTGCTGAGCCATGAAGACACGGGCTATTTCCTTTATCGCAATCAGGGTGGGAGATTTGCTCGCGAATTCATCTCCAGGGGAAAATTTGAAAGGTCCGACGTAAAGGGCCTTAAGGGCAATACCTATGACTACTGGCAATTCGATGGAAAATTATCCCTTGCCGATTTTGATTCGGATGGCGACCTGGACGTATTTGTCGCCTCGAAGAAAGGTAACACCTTCCTGATCAATAATGTAGGAACTTTCAAACCGCTCGACCCCACCGCCCTAGGGCTACCGGTGGAGAGTGTGGCAGCCGCGTGGGTCGATTATGACAATGATGGCCATCCCGACCTGCACACCGTTCCCGAGGGCTTGCTCCATCAGAACAAGAACCACACATTCGAAGCCACGGGATTCTTATCGCTTCCAGACAAAAAATATCAGGCTGCGATCATCAACTGGTTCGACCGGGATAATGATGGCGCCATGGATGTGCTGATCGCGCTACAGGATAATGCCACCCTCTGGCGCTGGTGGGAAAAGCCCTTCAAATCAAAGGACGTCAAGGGGAAGGACGACAGATTCAAGTGGAAAATCTTGGCCTACCGCAATGTCGGCATGAAAAATCACTGGCTGCAATTGAATCTGGTTGGATCGGCCGGCAACCCCCAGGCGATCGATGCACGAGTGACCCTGGTCACACCAGAGGGACAACAGACTCAAGACGTAGGCAGCAACGATGGGGCGTTCCTTTCCCAGGGACACTACCGACTATACTTTGGCCTGGGAGGCCACGACAAGGTGGACACGGTAAAGGTCCGGTGGCCGGATGGGCGCCTGCAGGAACTCAAGGACGTGACAGCAGACAAGCTGCTCAACATTGAACATCCGGGAGGCGTATAAGATCATGCGCGAATACAACTCCCGTAGGAGCGCCTTCAGGCGCGAACATTTGCGGGGATTCGCAGCTATTGCCGCTCCTACATACAAATATTTAAACCCGGAGCAACAGAATAACAGGGCGCCACAGCCCGTATGAAAGACAGTGAATGATCATTTCCCACACCCACAAATTCATCTTCATCAAGTCATGGAAAACAGCAGGGACGAGCATTGAGGCGGCCCTGTCAGAATACTGCAGCGGAGACGACATCGTCACGCCGCTGGGCGACTATGGCTTCAACCGCGACGAGAAGGGCGAGTGGATACACAAGTCGATGAACGCCGGCGATTTTAATCAACACGACGATGCGCTCATCATCAAGCGTCAGATTCCGTCAGAGGTGTGGGCCGACTACTTCAAATTCAGCATCGCCCGCAATCCCTGGGACCGCATGATTTCCCTGTTCTATTGGGAACACCGAAGAACTCCGCCCCCTTTGGCGAAAAAACGCTTCTATCACCATCTCGGCGTGCCCTTCGATGAATTGCGGGATGCCAGGAAATTGTTCTCCGAGTTCGTGAAAAAAGACGACTGGGAAACCAATGACCGCTTCTACGCCATCGACAACCAGTTGTGCGCCGACTTTGTAATTCGCTACGAAAACCTTGCGGACGGCCTCAGCGAAGTGTGCAAGGCCGTGGGCATTCCAATCACCGGCCTCCCCCAACTGAAATCGGGGATGAGGGAAAAAAGCCACCACTACTCCGAGTATTACGACGAAGAGACCAAAAACATCGTCACCGAGCGGCACAACAACGATATCCGGCTGCTGGGCTATCGGTTCGAAGGCGCTTAGACAGAGCCATGCGCCCCACCACACCCCTTACGTAAGAGCGGCTTCAGCCGCGAACAAAAAAGCCTGCCCGGCACCCAATCAATCCAACAAGTGAGCATGCATCAATGCTGGCCGTAATTAAAAACCTCTACGACTACCGCGAGCTGATGGCCACGCTCGCGTGGAAAAACGTCACCCTGCGCTACAAGCAGGCTTACCTGGGCATCGCCTGGGCCATCCTCAAGCCCATCACGCTCATGCTGATCTTCACCCTGGTGAAGAGCTTTGTCGGCATCGAAAGCGGGGATATTCCCTATCCCATCCTGGTTTTCGCTGCGCTTATGCCCTGGACCTTCTTCCAGGAATCCGCCTCCGAAGGCGTCAGCAGCGTCGTCAGCAACACCGCGCTGATCAAGAAGATCTACTTTCCGCGCGAAATCTTCCCCATCACCTCGGTCCTCACCAAGCTGGTTGAACTGGGCATCAACTTCATCATCCTGGCGGGGCTGATGGTGTGGTACCAGATGATGCCCAGCATCTATATCCTGTGGGTGCCCCTCATCATCGCCTACACAATTCTGGCGGCGCTCACCATCGCCTTCGTCGGTGCGGCCATCAATGTTTATTACCGCGATGTGGGCGCAGCCCTGCCGGTGCTGCTGTCCCTGCTGATGTATGCCTCGCCGGTCATCTATCCCCTGCAACTGGTCAAGGACAAACTGCTCGTGCAGCAGGCCGCGGGCGAGTGGTCCGATACGCTCTACACCCTGTACACCCTCAACCCCCTGGCCGGCATCATCGACGCCTTCCAGAGCGTCGTCCTGCGGAGCACGCCGCCCGACCTGAACGCCATGATCCCCGGCGCGGTCATGATCGCCATCCTGCTGCCGCTGAGTTACCTTTACTTCAAGCACGCCGAAAGCTATTTCGCCGACGTGATTTAGGGTGGTAGATTTAAATTGTAATTTTGCTCAACACATAACGTGCCGGTTCAATCATGATCTCCGCCCCACCCCAATTTGATGGAGTGCCCCATGCGTCCCTCTGAAGCCCTACGTGCTCATCGCGAAGACATCCGCCGCGTGGTTGCTTCACATCGCGCCAGCAATGCCCGCGTGTTTGGCTCCGTTCTGCATGAAAATGACGTTGAAGGCAGCGACCTTGATCTCCTGATAGACCCGACCCCTGAGACAACCTTGCTCGACTTGGGAGGAATTCAGGCGGATCTTGAAGATATGCTTGGCGTTCCCGTTGACGTCCTCACCCCAGGCGATCTCCCGAATAAATACCGGGTGCAAATTCTTCGAGAAGCCCGTCCATTATGAATGCCGAACAACTCGGGTCGCGCCACATCGACTATTTGGACCACATGCTTGACGCCCTGCGTCTGGCACGCAGCTATACCGATGGACAGAAAAAAGAAGATTTCCTTGAAGACCGGAAAACACAGCAAGCCGTAATACTGAACATTTTGATTATCGGCGAGGCAGCAACAAAACTCGCCAACGAATACCCCGAGATTGTTTCAAAGCATCCAACTTTTCCATGGAAACAAATGCGCGGCATGCGAAACAGAATGGCACACGGTTACTTTGAGATAAACCTCGATATCGTCTGGGAAACCGTTCAGCAGTCCCTGCCAGAACTAGAGCAGCAAATTCTCCAACTCATGCAACAGGCAGAGTAATGAGCAGCAAACTCATCGAGACACTTGTTCCATGCACAGCCCTTTCTTTTTTTCTTAGTGCCTTAGTGGTTAACTAATAATGCCCATCATTGAAGTCGACCACCTCACCAAGGAATACCGCCTTGGCGCCATGCAGGGCATCAAGCAGACCCTGCTCAACACGGCGGCCCGCCTGACCGGCAAAAAAGCAGAAGAACGACCGCTGTTCAAGGCCCTGGACGACGTCAATTTCTCCATCGAGCAGGGCGAGGTGGTGGGCATCATCGGCCACAACGGCGCCGGTAAATCCACCTTGCTGAAGATGCTAGCCAAGATCAGCACACCCACCCGCGGAACCGTCAAGGTGAACGGCCGCATCGCGCCGCTCATCGAGGTGGGCGCCGGCTTCGTGCCCGACTTCACCGGGCGCGAGAACGTCTATCTGAACGGCGCCATCCTCGGCATGTCGCGCCAGGAAATCGACAATAAGTTCGACGAGATCGTCGACTTTGCCGAGATGGCCGAATTCATCGACACCCCGGTCAAGCGCTATAGCTCGGGCATGAAGGTCAAGCTGGCGTTCGCTGTAGCCACCAGCATCGAGTCCGAAATCATGATTGTGGACGAAGTGCTGGCTGTGGGGGATCTGGCGTTCCAGCGCAAGTGCTTCGACCGAATGGAGGAATTGATCAAGCGGCAGGGAAAAACAGTGCTGCTGGTAAGCCACAACATTAGGCAGGTAGAACGGCTGTGCTCACGCGTTGTTTTGCTTGACAAGGGCGCGCTATTAGAAGATGGAAATCCCACACTGGTTTGCAATCGCTTTACCAGTCTAATGAACCTTAGTATTCAGGCTGAACGCGCTCATAGGCAGGTTAGGGAGATTCAGAATAGCGGGGAAATCAGAAACGTCCGGGCAGTGACGCAAAGCGCAGATGGGCAACCTCTCGGGCAAATGAAATTTGGTGAGCGTACAGTATTAAGGTTTTATTTTGATGTTGTATCAGAACTGAAAGGGGTTGCCGTATACGTCGGGATTCACACTTCTGACTTTGTATACCTTACAAACAATAACACCGCATACCAAGTGCGTGATTTTTCAGTTGGCCCTCACATTGTGGACCTCATTTTTGATGAGGTTACTTTAATACCAGGGCCTTACTCTGTGCTGCTCTGGATGGGCACCCCGGAAGGGAAAGTGAGTTTTCACACAGAAAATCTCGCAAGTTTTGTAGTTGTGTCTGATGATTTCGCCATTTCCAGACAGCAGGGCCAAGCCCTATTTTCCATGCCTGCATCTTGGTTTTTTGATGGAGTTGAAATCTCGCAAACGCAGTGCCCGCCCACAAGCCAACTCTGACTTTCCGCACACTTATAATTTATCGCCCAAAGAGGAAAAAATGCTAATTAAAAAAAGCGTGCAAGCTATAGCTAAAGCGATTTGTTGCCACTTATCTCCAGCGGGCCGAGCCATTGTGGTTCGCGATTCAATCCCGATGAAAGACTTAGCGCATCATCTGCCGCGATACCAACTAACCGAACTGCTGCTCGAGACAGCATTAAAACTAAACCTATCCTCCATTCGAGTTAATGGGCAATACGGTGAAATAGAAGGAAGCCCATCCGACAAAGTGATATTGAGGCGTTACGCTTTAACAGGCAGTTGGTCGCCGAGGCTTCAGACTGAAATTATTGACCGCGCTTTTAAACATACCGAGGGAACTTTCATAGATATCGGTGCCAACATTGGACTAACAGCCATCCCCGCCGCCAAGAATCACGCTATAACTTGCTTTGCACTTGAGCCAGATCCTATTAACTTCGGTTTTCTACAACGCAACATTGAACTAAATGATCTAGGTTCGAAAGTGAAACCTTTAAATATTGCAGCATATGCTACCGAGACGCAGTTGGATTTCGAACTTTCACCTGACAATCTTGGAGATCATCGAATACGTCCGCATGATAGCAAACCGCTAGTTGCGCCTCTGCAACACGAGGAAAACCGCAAGGTAATTCAGATCAAAGCGCTACCCCTTGATACGATCCTTGCAACAGAATCGCTATCTCACCCTCTTGTTATGAAAATCGATACGCAAGGCTCGGAGCCAATGGTTTTTCGTGGCGCACGGGAACTGCTAAAACAAACCGACTGCCTCATTGTTGAATTTTCGCCTTATACACTTGCAAGAGCCGGTTTTGACGTTGAAGATTTTTTCTTGGATCTTCGTGACTTTTCTTATGGTTATATGCTTTCTTTTGACCATGAAAATAACGGTTCAACTTGCACTTCATCACAGCCATTGGAGTTCGATAAAATCGTTACAAAGTGTCGTTTAAATGCCTTGAATAAGAACCCAGATAATTACTACGACGTGGTGCTATTGAAGCAACCGGGCTTTCTCGCGTAACCGAATTATTCACAACCCGATATGAATACCCCCTCAAGACCTATATCTCATGCAAATTTAGTCAAAATGCTGAGAGTCGAATTTGGCATTGCTGATCTTCAACCTGTTTGATCAAGTGCAATGAAAATTCTCGCCGTATCCTATGACGTACCACATCCTGACCAAAGCTCAGGTGAGCTACGTTTTTGTACGCTTCTCTCGCTCCTGGCTCGCGACCATGAAGTGTCGTTCTACTCGAACGATCAGCAATCAATTCCGGAACGTGACCATGACCTAGCTTCGGGAAACCTACGGAAACTCGGCATCCGGGTTGAAAGGGGCACTTTCGAACATCTACTGCGCAGAGCAGGCTTCGACATCGTAATTTTCGAGTTTTACCACGTAGCGGAACGTTTTCTGGACGCAGTACGGACATGGCAACCGGGTGCGCGGGTTATCGTGGATTCAGTGGATGTCCATTTCCATAGGCTGCGCTCCAAGGCGCGATTGACTGGTTTACCTTCTGATCATAACCATGCCGAAACCGTGCGCGACCACGAAATGAGCGTTTATGACAAGGCGGATCTTGTATTAACAGTAAGTGAGGAGGACAGCCATATCCTTCGTAAAGAAGGTCTGCAAAGCGACATCGACGTCATTCCCAATATCCATGACATGCATCCGCTTATTTCTCACCAATGGTCGGACCGATTGGAACTGATTTTTATCGGAAGTTATAAATGGGCGCCGAACGTCGACGCCATGGCTTATTTCTGCCAAGAAGTGCTTCCGCTTGTACGGAAAAGGATTCCCAGCCTCCGATTACGCATCGTGGGCAACGCCCCCACCGAAGAGGTAAAAGCTCTGGCTTCAGAGGAAGTCGATGTAGTAGGTTTCGTTCCGGAAACGACCACATATTTGTTATCCAGTGACATATCCATCGCACCGCTTCGCTTTGGCGGAGGGATAAAAGGAAAAATTGGTGAGGCGATGGCCCACGGGCTGCCTGTTGTTACAACCACGATTGGCGCAGAGGGCTTCGGTTTCGAGGTGGGCAAGGATGTATTGGTGGAAGACACACCCCAAGCCTTCGCTGATGCAATCGAAGCTTTATGGCAAGACAGAGACCTCTATGAGCACGTTCGAAAAAATGGCTGGAATTACATCAACGACCGTTACTCTGTGCAGGCAGTAGATCGTCTAATAACACCCCTATTCGAACGCTTATCAGCTCGAAGAACAAAACGCCTTTCACCGATTAGACGCTTAAAAAATCTAGCTCCGCACTACCTTGAAAAATACGTGTGTTGGAGGTTCAGGGGATAAAATTGTTTAACGATTCAGCCAGCACGGCACGACTAATTGCCTTTTACCTCCCCCAATTCCACCCCATCCCAGAAAATGACGAATGGTGGGGTAAGGGATTTACCGAATGGCGCAACGTCGCTAAAGCCAAACCTCTGTTTCCGGGGCATTACCAGCCGCATTTACCTGCCGATCTGGGTTTCTACGATCTTCGAGTGTCAGAAACTCGCGTAGCACAATCCGCTCTGGCCAAAGAATACGGCATCGAGGCGTTCTGTTATTGGCACTATTGGTTCAACGGAAAACGGTTACTGGAACGCCCTTTCAACGAAGTTCTGGCGTCTAGGGAACCTGATTTTCCGTTTTGTCTAGCTTGGGCTAACGAAAGTTGGTCACGCCGTTGGCTGGGTGAAGCGAGGAACCTACTGGCTGAACAGACATATTCCCCTGAAGATGATGTGGCACACGCACGCTGGCTTTTGCCTGCCCTGGCCGACCGCCGATGCGTTAAGGTTCATGGACGCCCACTTTTCCTGATTTATCGTCCCCGTCACCTTCCAAACCCGCAAAAAACCACAGAGATCATACGAAGTGAGGCACTACGGGCGGGTTTACCTGAGCCTTGGCTGTTGGGTATTGATGCTCATTGTCCTGGTGTGGATTGCCGTACCCTTGGATTTGACGGCACAGTGAATTTTGCGCCGCAACTAGGGAGACTCCCGCTTGCTTTAGATGACTCTCCCTCCTTCAGTCGCCTGCTGCAGAATTCACGTTTGGGGGTTTTGAGTCGTGAACTAAAGATTTATGACTATGAAGATGCTTCGCAAAAAATGAATGCGAAACAATCCGATTTTCCTGTTCAGCCCTGTGTATTCGTCGGCTGGGACAACACACCAAGGCGCGGAAACAAAGGGGTAATCGTGGTCAACAATAGCCCCGAGAAATTTGGGCAGGCCCTGCGAAGAGCCGCCGATTTAGTCAGGCCCAGGGAACCGGAAGAACGTATCGTCTTCATTAACGCGTGGAATGAGTGGGCCGAGGGGAACCATTTGGAACCCGACGTAAAGAATGGTCTAGCTTTCCTGGAACAAGTCCGTGATTCATTGGAGTGTAAATCGGACACATGACTCTGCCTACGCATGATTTGCGCGCCATCGCTTTTTACCTTCCCCAATACCACCCCGTCCCTGAAAACGACGAGTGGTGGGGCCGCGGCTTTACCGAATGGCGTAACGTCGTCAAAGCCAGACCACTTTTCCCCGGTCATTACCAGCCGCATCTACCGGCCGACCTGGGTTTCTACGATCTGCGCCTACCCGAAGTACGCGAGGCACAAGCCGAACTCGCACAACAATATGGCATCCATGGTTTTTGTTACTACCACTACTGGTTCAATGGCCGCCACATTCTGGAGCGACCTTTTAATGAAGTGCTGGAGAGCGGCAAGCCGGACTTACCTTTTTGCCTGTGCTGGGCCAACGAGAACTGGACGCGCGTGTGGGATGGCGGTGAGAAAAATGTCTTATTGGAACAGAAATACAATCATGAGGACGACCTGGCTCACATCGAAAGTCTGATTCCTGCCTTTCAGGACTCACGCTATATACGCGTTAACGGCCGGCCACTGTTTCTGGTCTATCGCACCGAATTGATGCCGGATCCCAAGCGCACGGCGGAGATCTGGCGGGAAGCGTGTATCAAAGCCGGCGTTGGGAATATTTATCTGGTGCGGGTAGAAAACTTCGTGGCTGGAATTGATCCAGTCTCTATTGGATTCGACGCAGCGGTGGAGTTCGCCCCCGACGGCAGAAATATGGGCAAACAAAAATTCCGCGAGGGATTACCTGGGATGCTGAGTCGCTGGGGTGTCATCCCACGTGCATTTGTTGAAAACAAGGTCGTAAATTATGGCGCCCTGGCAACAGGCACGATGGGCAGACCCGAGCCCGGCTTCAAGCGATTCCGCTGCGTGACCCCCATGTGGGACAACAGCGCCAGGCGCAAGAAGGGCGCCCGAATTGTTATCGGCTCAACACCAGCGCTGTACGAGAAATGGCTGAAAACGATCGTGGTTAAAACCCAGAGCCAGATGAAGGGCGACGAACGTCTTGTATTCATCAATGCATGGAACGAATGGGCGGAGGGGAACCATCTGGAACCCGACCTCAAGTGGGGGCGAGGCTACCTGGAAGCCACACGTCGTGCACTTGCCTCCGCCCAAGATGTGCGTGTACCAGCAGCATCTCCCACCTTACCGCCCCCTTCCGCCAGGGCAGAGTCTGGACTGCGACGCGCCTTCTGGAAACTTCGCGCCTATCTTGGTTCTCAGCTGGATCTAATCCGCCATATATTCTGGCGGTGTCCCTAATATGTCACCAGCCAAAACCAGCTCCAAGGACCCATTCTCCAGAAAATGAGCACATCGCCACTTGTTAGCGTTTGTGTCCCAACCTACAACGGGGCACAGTATCTGAGGGTTTGTCTGGACAGCATTCTGAGCCAGACCCTGACAGATTTCGAGGTGCTGATAGTCGATGACTGCTCCACGGATGAAACCCTCGTTATCGCGACTGAATATGCACAACGCGACAAGCGCATTCGTTTCGTGAAAAACGAGCGCAATCTGGGCCTCGTTGGCAACTGGAACCGCTGCGTGGAACTCGCCGAGGGGGAGTGGATCAAGTTTGTCTTTCAGGACGATCTCATTGCGCCCCACTGCGTCGAATCGTTAATGCAGGCCGTGCAGCCCGGGGATGCCTTCGTGTTTTGCCGCAGGGATTTCCTCTTTGCAGACAATACGCCCGAACCGACCCGGCGCTACTACCGGAGCAAAATGGAGCTGGTGGCAAACCATTTTCCGCGCGCCGGCAGGTACACTGCTGAGCAGTTCTGCACGGTGGCCCTGACCCGCGTAGGCGACAATTTTGTGGGCGAACCCACGGCCGTGATGCTGCACCGGGAACTGTTTGAGCGATTTGGCAACTTCAACCCCCACCTCATCGTGTCTTGCGACGTGGAATACTGGACACGCGTGGGCATCCATGTCGGGTGCGTGCACGTGCCAGAGTGTCTTGCCACCTTTCGAGTCCACGCCGGTGGAACCAGCGCGGTCAGCCGAGCAAACCGCAAGTACCGCATGCGCGTGCTCGACGACCTCTTGATGCTGCACGAAGCGGCGTACGCGCCGCTCTATGCACCTTTGCGCAAGGTGGCGAGTAGGCAACAACCGCCAGTTTCCTTGGCGCGTGCCTTCCGAAAGAAGGCACGCTGGGCTTATGGTGTCGCAGTTCAGGCAGCGCGTGATCCGGTGCAACCAGATGATAGCCTCATCAGGGAGTGGGACCATGTGGCTGCCCATTTCGCGAGACTGCGCTCTATTCCTTGGCACTATGGATTCTCCTGCTGGCGGAATAAATGGGCCGGCCAGATCGTGGCTTTGCTTAGGTGCAAGAGAGAGGGCCGACATTAGACCTCATCAGGTCGCGCCATGCGCGACATGCAACACAAGGCCTTAACCGTGAGCGCCATGACATGCGCTTGCATTGTCATTGGTTATCACGGCTGGGGCGGCAAGGCATTCTTCAAGGAAGAATTCTCGTTCCCGGTGGCGGACGGCGACATTTTCGGCTTCCTGCGACGGGTCGAGGAGGTGATCCGTGCCTATAGCGCGGATGAGAACTACTTGCTGGAGCAGCGTCTCAGGGCCTCGCAGTTCATTACGGAAGAATATTCGCCGGAGCGGGAAGAGCGTGAGTTGGTACAAGCATGGAAGCATATCCTGCAGGGATGAGAAGATTGGGGTTCGCGCCTGACGGCACGAACAACACCAGAACAACAATTACCGGAATTTGGAGCATCTAATGGGAGCGGACAATTCGAAAATTTTCGGCATCGGCCTATCCAAGACCGGAACGACGAGTCTGGCACACGCGCTCGAAATATTGGGCTACAAAACCAAGGACTATCCGGGGATCGAAAACTACCGCGCCGGGGATCTTTCTTGTGTCGATCTGCAGGTGGTCGACACTTATGACGCGCTCACGGATACGCCCATCCCCAGTTTCTATCGCGAACTCGATGCACGGTATCCGAACTCCAAGTTCATCCTGACGGTCAGGGATAAAGCAGGTTGGCTGAAGTCCTGCAAGAAACAGTTCACGGAACGTCTCGCGGAAAAGCAGACCGAGGCCCATAACCAGCTCTTCAAGGACCTGTATGGCTGCACGGTGTTCGACGAGCAGAAATTCCTGAGTGGCTATGAAAAGTTCGTCAGCGGTGCCCTAGAGTATTTTAGGGACCGGCCGCACAATCTGCTGGTGATCAATGTTACCGCTGGCGAAGGCTGGGAGAAGCTGTGCCCTTTCCTCGGCCAGGCTGTGCCCGATATCCCTTTTCCGAAGGCCAACGTCACCCAGATCACCTGGATGAATATCGAAGACATTGTTGCGGTGGCCAAGCGGGCGGGACAAGCGACCTTGCAAACCTACCGGCAGGGGCAGGCAACGGGGGCGATGGGAAAGGCGCTGTATGCGCTGCGCGGCGGGAACGCAGCCGCGTTGCAAAGAGCCACCCGGGCTGCCCACAAAGTAGTCGTGGATGGCTTGAAGAAGTTAAATGCCCAGATTCCTGTTCTCTCACGCGATGGTGACGCAGTTCCTTACTCCGAGCGAGCAAAGTGGAATCACCTGTGGCTGGTTGACCCGCTCGACGGGGCAGGAGGATTTCTCGGAGCAGATGGGTCGTTTACCGTCAATATCGCGCTCGTTCAGGACGGCGCCCCGATCTACGGGGTGGTCTATGCGCCCGTCACGGACACCGTCTATTACGCGAGAATAGGCAAAGGCGCTTTCAAGATGGAAGGCGCGACGGAGCCAAAGCGACTGGATGTGCGTGAAAACTCGGGGCCGAAAACGGCCATGGTCTCGGCGCAAAAAAAACAGGGGCCAACGCCGGCCAGCCGTGCCCTGACCATGTGTCTGGTAGCGGAAGGCCAGGCCGACACCTGTACTTTTGACGATCCCTGCCCGGAATGGAAAACCGCTGCGGCTCAACTCATTGTGAGCGCAAGCGGCAAGCGGGTATATGACTGCAAGTCAAAGCAAGGGCTGACTTACAACAAGGAGGGCTTGGTGAGTGAGTGCTTTATTGTGGAGTGAGCGTCAAACGCCACGTCCCGGTACCGATGACCCGGCGTCGTCAATAAGTACGGGGCTGACCGTTCGGCCTTGCCATCCTTGTTAACCGTCAACAGGCCAAGATGACGAATCCCAAATTTCTATTCGCCAAGTTCTCGGAAAAGGACATCCTGCTGGAGCAGGGACGTCTGTTGTATTCCTTGCTGAGCGCCTTCTCCACCACGGGCTATCGCATTAGCCTGTTCAACAACCTGGCGCCGGACAGCCTGGAGAAATACGGCAAGCTGGTTTTCTCGCTAGAAGGGCTGACACTGGCAGACAGTCCTCCCACCAATCCGGAAAACTGGATTTATCTCTACGACAAGGAAGACAAGACGCTCGGTAAATACGAATGGCGTAAGAAGATCGAGGTGCGGGATGACTTGTTTTCGTCTTACTGCCTCAAAAACCCGGTCATCATGCCGTTCCCGGTGCACCCAGTCCATTGCGGGCCCGATCTTGAGCAGCGCTTGCAGCAATGCAGGGCCAGCGAAAAAAAGATCCGGGTTTTCTTTTCGGGCGATACCAAGAACTATGGGCGGAATCGCATCCGCTATCCGCAGGCAAAGCTCCCGCGCCTGGATGTCATCAACACCGTTCTGGAGCGCATGGGCGACGACGCGATCCTGGTGAAAGACCTCTCCACGCTCAGTGAACTGCATGGTTCCGTTTATACCAACAAGTGCGTGATCGTGGACACCAGCAAGATATGGATCGACGATCGCGAATGGTTGCGCAATCTGGCCAAGGCCGATTTTTTTCTGGGTCCGCCCGGGATCGTGATGCCGATGTGTCACAACATCGTTGAGGCCATGGCCGTGGGGACCATCCCGATCACCAACTACCCTGAATGGTTCGAACCGAAACTCAGCCACATGGAAAACTGCATTGCCTTCGACGATAAGGACGACCTGATCGACAAGATCCGATCCGCTCTGGAGATGGGCACAGATCAGATCGCCAAAATGCGGGCGAATGCGATGGGCCATTATGAAACCCATTTGAGATCCAGCGCATTCACGCGTGGACTCGAGTCGCACCCGGACAGGAAAATCGTTGTCCTCATTTATACCGAGGGCAACGTGGCACGCAATTGGACGAAGCTCAACAAGCGTTCGATACTCATGCGTGGCACGACGCCGGCGGGCGGCAAGGGCTGGCTCGGCCGGGTGTCGGAATGTCTGTTTCCCCCGGAGATCGTAGCTTGAGCCACGGCACCCGATGTCATTGGAGTGACTCTGGACACAGGCACACTGCTTGCTAGACCTACCAAGAATAGAAATGACTGCTTCTGCAAATAAAATGAACGAGAGCGCGCGCGTCATCGCCTACTACCTGCCTCAATTCCATCCCACCCCGGAAAACGACGCCTGGTGGGGCAAGGGATTCACGGAGTGGACCAACGTGGCCAAGGCAAAGCCGCTCTACCATGGTCACGACCAACCGCGCATTCCAGCCGACTTGGGATTCTACGATCTGCGGCTGCCCGAGGCGCGTGCGGCCCAGGCGGAACTGGCGCGGGATTACGGCGTTGAGGGCTTCTGCTATTACCACTACTGGTTCGGCGGACGGCGCATGCTGGAGCGTCCGTTCAACGAAGTATTGGCCTCGGGCGAGCCCGATTTTCCCTTCTGCCTGTGCTGGGCCAACCATAGCTGGAACAGCATCTGGCAGGGCACGCCGGACAGGGTATTGGTTGAGCAGGTGTACCCGGGCATGGCCGATCACGTGGCCCATTTCGATTTTCTGCTCAAGGCCTTCACCGACCCGCGTTACATTACCGTGGATGGCAAGCCGCTCTTCCTCGTGTACAAACCCGATGACATCCCGGATGTGCAGCGGGTGACGGACTATTGGCGTGAGCGGGCGCACCAGGCGGGACTGAACGGCCTCCATCTCGTCGGCGTGTCTCACTTCAACCCAGGCTGGGATCCGCGCACACGTGGTTTCGATGCTTGCATGATGCAGAAGCTGCCGCCCAAGGACGGGCACATCCCCTGGCAATTCCTGGATGCCAAGGCCCGGAAGTTGCTGAGCCGGGGCCGCAACAATCTCACCATCTATGCGTACGAGGAGATGCTCGGTTTCCTGCTGCGCAGCAAGAAGACCGAATTCATGGACTATCCTTGCGTGCTGCCCAACTGGGACCACACCCCGCGCACCGGTATAAACGGCCTGGTGTTCCACGGTTCCACGCCCGAACTGTTCCGCCGCCACCTGCGGGATGCCCTGGCCAAGGTGGCCGACCATCCGCCAGAGCACAAGATTTTGTTTCTCAAGGCCTGGAACGAATGGGCAGAAGGTAACTATGTCGAGCCCGACCTGCGCTACGGACGCGGCTATCTGGAGGCCATCCGCGACGAAATTGTGGGTGCAGCCTAGTCTGTAAAATTAACCATGGCTACTACACACCGACCATGACCGCCGAACTTTCCGCTACCGCTCCCGAGCTCGTATCGGTAATTATGCCCTGCTTCAACGCCGCCCCCTATGTGGAAGAGGCGGTGGGATCGGCATTGGGGCAGAGCCACGGCAATGTGGAGCTCATTATTGTCGATGATGGTTCTTCGGACGGTTCGCTGGATATCCTGGCAGGCTTGGCCGAGCAGCACACCGGCCGTATCCATATGCTCCACACCCGTCGGCTAGGACCTTACCCAGCCCGCAACCTGGCCCTGCAACACGCACGCGGCAAATTCATCGCGTTCCTCGACGCCGACGACTGGTGGCGGGAGGACTGCCTGGAGAAGCTGTTGGGTGCCATGCGGGAAACGCAGGCCGATGTCACCTACTGCGGCTGGCAGAATGTCGGGGGGCGCGCGCTCAATTCCGAGCCCTACGTGCCGCCCGCTTATGAGCAGGAGGATACGGTGGCGGCTTTTCTGCGAGGTTGCCCCTGGCCCATCCATGCCGCACTCACCCGGCGCGCCGTCATCGATGCCGTCAACGGCTTCTCCGAGCGACGCTATGCTTCCATGGACTACGACCTGTGGTTGCGCATCCTTGCACACACCCGCAAGATTGTCCGGGTTCCCGAGGTGCTGGCTTTCTACCGCTGGCACGGCAGCGGCCAAGTTTCCGCCAGCAAGTGGCGGCAGGTGCTGGATGCCGTGCAGGTACGACGGGATTTCGTCAGCCACCACCGGGATCTGGTGGCCCATCTTTCCAAGAATGCCCTGTACGAGTTGGTCGACGGCCAGATCATGCGCGAGGCCTATCGGGCATACTGGCGGCGCGACCTCGGCAATGCCCAGAAGCTCTTTCGAGAGGCCATCGCATGTCGTGCCTGGCGGCCGGCGGACCTGAAATACCTGCTCCCCGCCCTGCTGCCAGCAGGTTTATTTCGGGAGCTGGTCGGCTTTGCCGACCGTTCGGGAGGAAAGGAATGAACACAATACAGCGGGTGCCGGTACTCATGTATCACCGGGTAGGGCCTGCTCATAACAATTGGGAGCGGCGTTACTGTGTGTCGCCGGAGCGCTTTGCTGCTCACATGTACCGCCTTGCGGAGAAGGGCATGCGCGCATGTACCCTCGCGGACTTTTTCGCCTGGATGGAGGGCATACAGGACCTTCCGGAGGGCAGCTTCCTGCTCACTTTTGACGATGGTTTCCTGGGGGTGTTGGAGCATGCTGCCCCCATTCTCACTAAAATGAATTGGCCGGCCACCGTATTCCTGGTCAGCAGTCTGATCGGCAAGCAGGACGAATGGTGTCGCAGCCAGAACCCGAGCGGCGTGACCTATCCGCTACTCGGGCGCGAGCACATTGATGCCATGCGGCACATGGGCTTCACATTCCAGTCCCACACTCGCAGCCACCCCGACCTCACCACACTCGACGACGATGCGCTAGCGGATCAATTAGGCGGCTCACGAGCCGAGTTGGAGAGTGTGCTGGGTGAACCCATCCTCTATCTGGCCTATCCTTTTGGGCGCTACGACGAGCGAGTGGTTGATGCAGCGCGGGCGGCCGGCTATCGGGCGGCCTTCTCCGTTCAACCAGGCTTCAACCGCCGTGGAGTGGACCCGCTCCGCATTCGCCGCCTGGATGTGTTCGGCACCGACACACCGACCATGCTGGCGCGCAAAGTTTTCTTCGGCACGAATGACGGCGGTTGGCGGCAGACCGTGCGCTATTACGGTGACCGTGTGGCCCAGCGGCTTCAATTGGGGAGTTGAGCACACCCATGACCGCAAACGAGTCCCCCATGCTGATTACGGTAGCCCTGTGCACCCACAATCACGCCGATCGCATCTGCCGCACCTTGGAGGATCTCGGCCGACTGACGCCACCGTCACGTCCGTGGGAAATCGTGGTCGTGGACAACGGCTGCACCGATGCAACCCCTTCTCTGCTGGCGGACACCCGCTGGCGGCCAGTAGGCGTGCCGGTTCGCGTGGTGCGCGAGGAGCAACTGGGACTGTCCAACGCACGCAACCGGGCACTGCACGAGGCCAAAGGGGAATATTTGCTGTTCATCGATGATGACGAAACACCCGATTCGCGGTGGCTGACCGCCTATGAGCAGGCCATGCTGGCGCATGCGCCAGACGCCTTGGGAGGGAGAATCGAGGTCCTGTTTGAGCATGGCCAGCAACCAGCCTGGCTGCAGGAAGAGTTGCTTGGCTTTCTGGGGCGCCTGGACCATGGCGCGGAGCGTTGGCTGACTGGCCCAGACACTCCCTTCTACGGAGGCAACTTCGCTGTCAGGCGAGAAGTGTTTACCCAGGCCGGCGAGTTCGACACCGAGTTAGGGCGCAAGGGCCGGATCAACCTTGGCGGCGAGGATACCGAGTTCTATCGCCGCCTCATTTCAACCGGCCACACGGTGCGCTGGGTACCGGAGGCAGTGATTCACCACCGTATCCGCGCGGACAAACTGCGACGCAGCTATTTTCTCGAATTGCACTATCGCCAGGGGAAAAGCGAAGGGGCGCGCAAGCGGGGCGATGCCTCGCGGTTGCCACCCCTGTACCTCTTCGGCCAGCTCGGCCGCGCCATGTGGCGGGCGCTCCGCCAGCACATGTCCCAGGGACGAAACCACTCCCTGCGGCTGGAGATGAACGCAGTCTATTTCCTGGGATATTTGCAGGGATGGGTGGCGCAATGAATCGGGCGACCCACAGCTTTCCGATCGGCCTGTTGTCGTTATGCCGAAAGCCTAGGCTAGTAGGTGCGGCTTCAGCCGCGAAACCTTGGGCGATTAATTATTTGCGGCTGAAGCCGCTCCTACAGACGTGTCTCTTTCGATTGCAGGGAATGAAGCATCGCTTGCGTCGGGCCGGGTTCATCAGAATGCACAACGACGATGAATAACACGCTTACAGTCCTCATCTGCACCCATAACCGTGCCAAACTGCTGGAGCGTACGATGGCTTCGCTCAATGCCGCAACCCGCCCGCAAGATTGCGCTGCCGAAATCCTGGTCATTGCCAACGCCTGCACAGACGCAACCCACGCCTTCCTGGATTACTACGCGCGCCAAGGGGGTTCGGATGGGCGGCTGCCGCTGCGCTGGGAAGCCGAGCCCGTACCGGGAAAATCCAACGCCCTGAACCGCGGCCTGCCGCTGGTCACGTCGGGTCTAGTGGCCTTCGTGGACGATGACCATCGGGTGGATCAAGGCTATCTGTCCCACATCTGCGAAGCGGCAGAAGCTTACCCGGTGGCGGATATATTCTGCGGTCGCATCCTGCCAGATTGGGACGGCACGGAGCCGGATTGGGTGCACGATAATGGCCCCTATCGCGTCTATCCCCTGCCGGTGCCGCGCTTTGATCAAGGCGACGCGCCGCTGCGGCTGACTCCTGACATCGCCACACCGGGCGGCGGAAATTTATTTCTGCGCAGCGAGTGGCTGGCGAAAGTGGGACCGTTTGCTACCGGATTGGGGCCGGTCGGACACGACCTGGAAGGGGGGGAGGATCTTGAGTGGGTGCTGCGGGCGCGGAACATGGGCGCGCGACTGCAGTACATCCCGCAGGTCATGCAGTACCACTACGTGGACACAATCCGGCTCACCTTGCCGTACGTCATGAAGAAGGCCTACAAGCGCACCGCCTCCTCGGTCCGCCTGGAAAATGCAACGAAATCGGTCGGCGTGCCAAAATATCTATTCCGCAAGCTGGCTGAATATTTGGTGGGAGCACTCACCGCACTCGGCTCCAGCAAGCGGCGCTTCTACCTCGTGCGCAGCGCAGCCGCACTGGGCGAGATCGTAGGTCGCCTGCAAGCAAGACGCGTGCAGCGTGGCGGAGACTCCGATGCCTAGTCTGCGCAACATTCACAAGCTGCTCGACCCCGAGATCCGCCAGAAAAATCTGCGCGGGGCGAATTACTGGCTGCGCGGGCTGTTCTGGGACATGATGCGCCCGGCCGCGTCCGATCCGGTGTTTCTGGTCGGCTGCTCCCGATCCGGCACTACCGTCACCTACGAGACCATCGCCGCCGCGCCTGAACTGCTCAAGTTCGGCTATGAAATTCCCCAATTTTGGGACGGGCTCAAAGGTCCGCAGAATAATGGCTGGCATTCGGAGGCAGCCGGCGCCGAGGATGCGGAGCCCGAGCACCGCGATGCCACCTTCCGCTATTTCTATCAGCGCCTGGGTTTGGGGCGCGTGCTGGACAAGACCTGCATCAACGTACTGCGTTTGCCTTATCTCTACCAGCTTTTCCCGCAGGCGACATTCGTTTTCATCCATCGTGACGGCCGCGACAATATCAGCTCCATGATTGATGGCTGGCGCCATGATGGCCACTTTCGACTTTCCAAGTTTCTCGGACACTTTCCGGAAACGGTGGCGATCAGCGACGGGGAGTTCACCGACTGGTCCTTCTTCCTGCCCCCCGGCTGGCGCGACTACAACCGCGCAAGCCTGGAGGAAGTGTGCGCCTATCAGTGGATGACCGCCAACCGCATGGCACTCGACGCCAGAAAGCTCATCCCATCCGCACAATGGATACAGCTACGCTACGAGGATCTCTTCGAAAGGCCGGTGGAGATGTTCGAACCCGTGTTCGAGCGGCTGGGCATTCCCTTCACTGCCGAGTTACTGGCTCACTGCGCGGGTCTCAATACGCGCCCCACCAGCATCGTCAAGGGTGCGCCCAAGCAGCAGAAATGGAAGGACCACAATCCCGAGGCCATCGCGCGCATCCTGCCGATGATTCACCCACTGATGTTGGAGCTGGGTTATGACCCGCATGACTGACAGTCCATTGGTGAGCGTGGTCATGCCAGCCTACAACGTCGCCTGGTGCATCCGGCAGGCGGTGGACAGCGCGCTCGCTCAGAGCCTGCGCAAAATCGAAGTGATCGTAATCAACGACGGCAGCACGGACGACACCCTGCAGGTGCTCGCTTCTTACGGCGACGCGATCAAAGTCATCGACCAAGCCAACGGCGGCATGTCCCATGCCCGCAACGCCGGCATCCGGGCAGCCCGTGGCAAGTACGTAGCGTTTCTTGACGCGGACGACTGGTGGCTGCCGGAGAAACTCGCACGCCAGGTAGCGCTCTTGGACAATCGGCCCGAGCTCGGATTTTGTTCGACCGCTGCGCGAGTGGAAAACCCGCAAGGGGAGTTGCTCAATCTCTGGCATTGCCGTCACGCGCACGGAGATATGCTGGAAACGATTATTGCAGAAAACGCTGCCGTCGCCGGCGGCTGTTCGGCAGTCGTGGTGCGCAGGGAACTGTTTGAAAAAGTGGGACTGTTCGACGAAACCTTGCGCGGCTTCGAGGATCCTGACCTGTGGATGCGGCTTGCCGCCGTCTGCCTCTATGCCTGCATCGACGAGCCTCTCGCAGTCATTCTGCGCCGAGAAAAAAGCGTGAGCCGCAATCTGGACGCGATGCGCGAGGCCGCCTTGAGATCTATGAGAAAAAATCGCACCCTGCTGCCCACTCACCTGCGCGGCAGTTTCTGGCGCAACGCGATGGCCAGCGTTTATACGGACTATGCGAAGGGCGCCTATCGCGCCGGTCGCATCCGGGCAGCACTCGCGGACACTTTGCATGCTTTAATGCTGGCCCCGATAGGGCGTGGTCGGCTCTGCCTGGGTTTAATGCGGGATATCGTCTTGAGGCGCGAACTATGAACCGGCGCGCGGCACAGAAGACGTTCCGAGGGACAGCTCTTGCCGAGCCTGCTCGCGCATTGGCGAGAGCGAGGGGGGGGCGGTGATGAGCCAAATACATCCGCTCGTGTTGCAATCCCTCGCCCAAGGACTCGGGACGAGCGCGCTCATCGGCCTCGTATTCGCCTTGCTGCTACTGGGCAAGTCCTTGTCCGATTTCACCCGCACCGGTCCACACATGACGGACGAGGTCCTGTCGCACTATAGTCTGTATCTTGCCTACAGCCTCATCCGGCTTGCCTTCTATGCCCTCTCCATCACCGCCTTGCTCGCCTTTCTGGGGGTGACGTCCTATGTGGTCGGTCTTGTTCTGTTCAATGCGGGCTATCGCCCCCTGCTGGCGGCGGGCGCGGGGATACTCTCCGTTCTGGTTTTCACTGGGCGACAGTTCGTGCGCACCTTGCTGCTTTCCCCAGGGATCATCACCGCTTCCTCTCAGTACGACATGGCACGCTTCTATGCCCTCTGGGAGCGGCTCACCCCCGGCCGCCTGCGCGCTTTGGACATAGCCTTGTTCGGGACCCTGAGCGCGTGGCTCGGGGCGGGATTACTCACCCTTGGCCGCTCTGGCGAATGGCCGTCGTTCTGGCTCTTGAGTACCGTCGCCGCCCTCTACGTCGCAGTACATCGCTTGGGTAGCTGGACGCGCGAACCCGCGCCCGCAGCTCGCCGCAGTGATCGATCCTCGCCCAATATACTAATGATCGGCTCGGACACCCTGCGCGCCGACCGGCTCTCGGGTGCCGGTTATCGACGTGAACTGACGCCCAACCTCGCGCGCCTGGCCGCCCGCGCCGCCCGTTTCAACGACTGTTACGTGCCCTGTGCCCGCACTGCTCCCTCTCTCGCCTCCCTGCTGACCGGCACGTGGCCCCATGTCCACGGCGTACGCGATACCTTCGTCACCCCCGAGGAGACCCGACTGCCTGTCCCTGCGCTGCCGGAGATTCTGCGCGGAGCGGGGTATCGCAGCGCCATTGTCGGGGACTGGGCAGCCTCCGACGCGGAGAAGTTCAATTTTGGCTTCGATCACATGGATCTGCCCCCGGACCAGTGGAACATCAAGTACCTGTTGCGCCAAGGGCCGAAAGACATCCGCCTGTTCCTGTCATTGTTCACCCAGGGACTGTTCGGGAAAGTGCTGTTGCCGGAGATCTACTACCTCGGGGGCGTTCCCCTGACCGAGGAAGTGGGCTGCGATACCCGGCGCATGATTGCGCGGCTGGCCAAGGACGATGCGCCCTTTTTTCTGGTTTCCTTTATGGCGACCAATCACCCGCCTTTCGCCTCCAAGCACCCCTACTACACCCTGTATGCGAAACGGGACTATCGTGGCCCATCCAAGTTCGCCATGGCCAAACTGCGCGACCCCTACGAAATCATCCGCCGTCAGGGTGAGCCAAAGACAGAGTTCGATCTGGATCAGATCATCGATCTCTATGATGGCTGCGTAAAGAATTTCGACGACGAACTGCAGCGGACCCTCGACTACCTGGATGCATCCGGACTTGCGGACAACACCATTGTCGTGATCTTCAGCGACCATGGCATGGAATTTTTCGAACACGATACCTGGGGACAAGGCAACTCCGCCATCGGGGACTTCTCCGCACGCGTGCCGTTGATCATTGCCGACCCTCGACAGCAAGAGGAGCAGGTCTCCTCACAAGTGGTGCGCACGGTGGATGTCGCGCCCACCCTCCTCGATCTGGCGGGACTCCCGCGCCCAGCCCAAATGGAAGGGGTTTCCCTTGCTCCTTTCATGCGCGGGGAGGCGCCTGTCCCCGAGCTGCCGGCGTTCTACGAAACCGGCGTGTGGCTGACGGATCTGCCGGGTACGCCCGACGGACATCTGCGCTATCCCGATCTGCCGGAACTTCTGGAAGTGCCCGACAAGCGGCTCGGCATGATCTCGCTCAAACCGCAGTACCAGGATGTCGTGATCATGGCCAAGGACCGCATGGTGCGCCTGGGCGACTGGAAGCTCACCTACCAGCCCCTTACAGGCGGACCTTTGTACCGCTTGTTCAACATCAAGCAAGACCCAGGCTGTCGCGACGATGTGTTGACAGAGCATCCGGAAGTAGCCAGCCGTCTGCGTGCACTGCTGGAGGCCTGGATCGCAGAAGACCCCGTCGGCAAGGCACCCAGCACGAGAACTGCTGCGGAAGTAAACTACTCACGTTTTGTCGGCAGGGCAACTTCATGATCATTCGAGCGCGCGCACCCTTGCGGCTGGGTCTTGCCGGCGGCGGAACCGATGTGTCCCCCTATTGCGACCAGTATGGCGGTCTGGTACTCAACGCCACCATCGACAAATATGCCTACACCGTATTAAAGCCGGGCGGGAACACTGACGGTGTGCACTTCATCGCCACCGACAAGCAGGAGGAGTGGAAAGACGAGGCCGCCTCTGAATTGCCCCTTGACGGGCGACTGGACCTGCACAAGGGTGTCTACAACCGTATCGTGCGGGAATTTAATTCAGGCCGGCCCATGCCACTGACCCTGACCACCTATACCGATGCCCCCCCCGGATCGGGACTGGGCTCCTCTTCTACCCTGGTGGTATCCATGATCAAGGCCTTTGTGGAATGGCTCAATCTGCCTTTGGGAGAATATGACATTGCCCGCCTCGCTTACGAAATCGAGCGCAAGGATGTGGGCTTGTCCGGTGGCCGCCAGGACCAATATGCCGCCACCTTCGGCGGATTCAATTTCATGGAGTTCCACCCCCAGGAACGGGTCGTGGTCAACCCGCTGCGCATCAAGAACTGGATCATCTCTGAACTGGAATCCTCCTTGCTGCTCTACTTCGGCGGGGTCTCCCGGGATTCGGCCCAGATCATCGACGAGCAGACCAGGAATGTGCAGCAACAGGACCATACTGCCATTGAGGCCATGCATGCCCTGAAGCAGGAATCCATCGCCATGAAGGAAAGCCTGCTCAAGGGTGACTTTGACGGTCTGGTGCAGTCCATGGAGGCCGGGTGGCAAGCCAAGAAACGTATGGCCAAAAGTATCTCCAACCCGCGCATCGAGGAAAGCTACGAACTGGCCAAGCAGGCTGGCATGCGCGCCGGCAAGATATCCGGCGCCGGCGGCGGCGGCTTCATGATGATGCTGGTCGACCCGGTGCGGCGCATGGACGTGATCCGCGCGCTGTCGAACACCCAGGGCCAGATTTACAACTGTCACTTCACCGAAATCGGGACGCAAGGATGGAAAATATACTGACTAAGGCTATCGCCGGGCAACTACGCGAGACGGCCGACAATCTACGAGCGATGAGCGTGGATGCCGCATTGCATGACGCCATAACCAGAGTGGCAACCGCCTGCATCGAGGCTCTACGCCAAGGCAACAAAATCCTGTTTGCCGGCAACGGCGGCAGCGCGGCCGATGCCCAGCACCTGGCAGCTGAGCTTATCAGCCGATTCCACTACGACAGGCCGGGGCTTCCCGCCTTTTCCCTATCCACCGACACCTCGGTTCTCACCGCCATCGGCAACGACTATGGTTACGAGCATCTGTTTGCTCGTCAGATCGAAGCGGTGGGCAATGCGGGGGATGTGTTTTTCGGTATTTCCACCTCGGGTCGTTCACCCAACATCCTCAAGGCCTTGCAAACCGCCCGTGCGAAAGGCTTGCTCACCGTCGGCCTGACGGGGCACGGAGGGGGCCAGATGCCGGAACTGTGCGACCACTGCCTGCGGGTGCCGTCGGACTCCACGCCCCGCATCCAGGAAGGCCATATCGCCATGGGGCACAGCATCTGTCAACTTATCGAGTCGCAGCTATTTCCGGTCGCGAGGGTATAAGTCCTTAAAAGTGGGGTAGGCATCCCTCCGGAACCCACCATGGCAAGGGATTTCTCCTCGGCCCGTTATGATAAGTGAGCCAAGCGAATGTTCAATTTCTTCAAACGAAACAAGTACACTCGATTCATCGTCGTATCCAGGCAACGCAGTGGCTCCAATTTAATGGTTAACGCCCTGCAATCCCATCCGCAATTTAAAGTGTATGGGGAGTTGTTTCGTGGCGGCGCGGACGAATCCGTAAAAACAGCCGTCCGAAAATCGGCATCGGACTATCTCGACAAGAACATATTCAATAACTACCCATCTGCCATCAAAGCCGTCGGTTTTAAAATTTTTTATCAGCATCCTGTATGGGACCAGTCAGGCAGCGTGTGGCGGTATTTACAGGAGGTGGAGGATCTCCGGGTAATCCATCTGCGGAGACGCAACTTATTAAAAGCCTTTGTATCTTGGAAAATTGCGCAAAAAACAGATGTCTGGAAACAGGCGAATGATTCGAGTGTAGAACTGGACAAGCGCGTGGTGATCAGCCCGGAGGAATGCGTGGCGTTTTTCGAAAAAACATTGGAGCAAGAAAAAATCGCGGACGAGCGGTTTTCTGGCAAGCCTCTTCTGCAAACGACTTATGAAACACTCACCAGTCAATTCAATGAACAGATGGATCTCATTCAGAAATTCTTGAATGTAGACTCCCTACCACTGTCGATGAAGACAGTTAAGCAAAACCCCGAATCCCTCAGTGATCTGATCTTGAATTACGATGAGTTAAGAAGCCATGCTTTTTCCGGCACCCGGTGGGAGGCTTACCTGGCATGATGCCCACGCCCTTCGGCCACATGGATCAACAAGAAACCACGTGGCTTCGAAATAGTTGACACCTCTTCATAACCTAACAACAAGCGTTGCTGCAATGGAAGCCATCATCCTTGCTGGTGGTATGGGGACGCGACTCAGGCAAGTCGTACCCGACCTGCCGAAGCCCATGGCTCCGGTTGCAGGACGGCCGTTCCTTGCCTCGGTTCTGGATCGCCTGATTGATGCCGGATTTGAGAGGGCTGTGCTGGCCGTCGGATACAAGCACGAGGCCATCAGCAAGCATTTTGGCGGACACCACCACAATCTGCTCCTGAATTATTCAGTGGAAAGCCTCCCGCTTGGAACAGGTGGCGCAATCCGATTGGCCGCGGACCAGGTCACCCAATACCCGGTTTTTGTCCTGAACGGCGACACCTACCTGGAGCTGGATTATCAGGCCATGCTTGCTGCCCACCAGCGTGCCCGGGCCAGCCTGAGCGTAGCGGTATGCCGCGTGCCGGATGTGAGCCGCTATGGCGCGCTGGAACTCGAAGGCGACGTTATCCAGGGTTTTCAAGAGAAGGGGCGTACCGGTCCAGGTTACATCAATGCCGGTGTATACCTGCTCTCCGCCGACGTCATGAAACGCATCCCCGCCGGCGAGACGTTCTCCTTCGAGCAGCAATTGCTGGTTCCCCAAGTAAATGAGCTTCGGCCACTGGCCTTCCTCACCAAAGGACGTTTCATCGATATCGGCATTCCCGAGGACTACGATCGCGCTCAGCGTCTATTCACAGCCCCTCAACGAGACTGATGCAAGCGTCCGAATTCCCTGCCCGCCCGGTGACTCCTGGCGCCCCACACCGCAAGGCCTTGTTCCTGGACCGGGATGGGGTCATCAATGTGGAGAAGAACTATGTCTACCGCATCGAAGACTTCGAGTTTCTACCCGGCATCTTCGACCTCTGCACCATAGCCAAGCAGCGGGGTTTCCTCCTCGTCGTGATCACCAACCAGGCAGGCATCGGCCGGGACTACTACAGTGAGGCCGACTTTCAACGCCTGACCGACTGGATGCTGGAGGAATTCCAAGCGCATGACATCAAAATCGACCGTGTCTATCACTGTCCATATCATCCCACGGCCGGCATCGGCGAATACAGACGGGATTCCTTCCATCGGAAGCCGAATCCGGGCATGATTCTGAGCGCACGGGATGAGCTCGGCCTCGACCTTTCCATATCTGTCCTGGTGGGCGACAAAGACACGGACATTCAGGCAGGAATTGCAGCCGGTGTGAAAAACAACATCAAGTTGGTAACCTCAGGAGAACCGGACCCTGGCAGGCTGGAGTTTGCAACACTACAAGCCATTGGGGGCTGGCTGGTGCTGACGTCGACATTTTGCAATCGAAGCGGCAGTCAGCAAGCAACGTCCGAAAGCGATACCAGCATGGACAAAGGTGAAAAATAAAGATGGTCAATATGTCACCCTCCATCCTTGTGGTCCTGGGCATGCTGGCCACAGCGTTCGCACAGGTGCTGCTGAAAAAAGCAGCCTTTTTCGAGCTCAGGACCACTGCTTGGTTGACCTACATGGCTTTGAGCGCCGTCTCCTATGGGCTCTCTTTCATCCTGTACTCGCGGATCCTGAAATACTACGAACTCAACAAGATCTATCCAGCCATGACTGTTGGCCAGATCATGCTGATCACCTTATATGGCCTGATGATTGGGGAAATGGTCACAGGCCGCCATGCAATGGGATTACTGTTGGGTGGCGTGGCAATTTATCTCATCCTGACTTGATCGGGGGATTCTCCTTGGCCTCCTCCTTGCCATGAAGTGTGTCGTGGTCGGCTCCGGCCCGAGTGGGACAAACGCGGCACTCACCTTGCTGCGCCGCGGTCAATCCGTAGAAATGTGGGATACGGGCCGTCAGGAGACGGCTTTCCCTCACCCTGAGGCCGGCTTCCACGGCTTGAAGGATGCTCTTCAAGACCCCCAGGAATACTTCCTGGGCAAGCGATTCGAGGCATTGCTCCCTCCCGGCAGCGGAGAATTGCTGCGCTACCCGCCCGCCCGCAGCTTCCTGGTGGGCGCGGATGACCCTTACTGGCCATACACCGGTGAGGACTTCAAGCCTTTCCTTTCCTTCTCTCGGGGTGGCCTGGGCGTGGGTTGGGGGGCGAACGCCGTCTCCTATGATGACGATGACCTGCGGGACTGGCCGATCGCCTTTAGCGATCTTGAGCAGGCCTATGTCGAAGCCTGTCGGCGCCTACCTATCGCTGGGCCGGTGGATGCCCTGTCGCGCTATTTTCCCGGGGTAACGCCAAATCAACCGCCGGTGCGGATGAATCGCCATGATGCGCGCCTCCTGTCCAGCTTCACGCAGCACGCCTCGCGCATCGAGCGATGGAGCCATATCCAGTTGGCGCGCGCGCGTATCGCCGCTGTGACTGCGCAGGGTCACCCGTCCACTTGTCGATATTGCGGACGTTGCCTGTGGGGATGCCCGTCAGGCAGCCTGTACGACCCGGCCAGAACCACCCTGCTTGAATGCCAGAGCCATCCCCAATTCACCTACAAGCCGGGCAGGATGGTGCTGAGCCTGGAGGCGCACGATGGCAGAATCACTGGCATCCGTTATCGGGCGCTGGATACAGGGCAGGAGACGTCGGAATCCTGTGATGCAGTATTTCTGGCGGCCGGAGCCTTGCAGAGCGGAGGCATCTTCCTTCGCTCCCTGCAGCGAGACCCTGCTTTCTCGGATGGCCATGTCCAGGTAGGCAGGACCCACTCGGTACTGGACACCACAGTGGTCAAGATTCCCTATATTTTTCTGCGTCAGGTAGGCCTGAAGCAGGAGGACGAGCAGTTCCAGTACAACCGCTTGATCATCGCCCACCGAAAACAGCGTGCCGATGGCTGGCCCATGCACTGCCACGGCGAGGTCCTCTCGCTCAATACCTTGGTCTACCATCCGCTGATCGAATCCATCCCGCTGGGAAGCCGGCTCGCCATGAAGACATTCGCCCGGCTTCATGCAGCCCTCGGGGTTGTGACCTATTTCTTCCCCGACCGGCAGGTTCCCGGGAATGGCCTTTCCATCATCAAGGATCGCAACTCGCCCACCGGCGACCGGTTGCGGATTCATTACCAGGAAGCGGAGGAAAAGCAGGCGTTGATCAGGGAAACCGTGAACGATACCCGGCGCGCCCTGCTGATGCTCGGCTGCCTACCTTGGCAACCGCAGGTCGTGCCCGCGGGCGGCGGCATCCATTACGCCGGAACGGTCCCCATGGGGAACGGCCCCCTCTGTTCGGATCCTACGGGAAGAGCCAATGCCTACCGCAATCTCTACCTGTGCGATGGCGCCACCTTTCCCACTCTGCCCAGCAAGAGCATCACCTTCAATTTGATGGCCAACGCCATTCGCGTCGCCACCCTTGCGGAGGTTTGAGATCACGATGGACGAGGCCAAATCACAGACGCTTTCCCTCAACATTCCTAACTGGGGAATGGACTTGGCGGGCTACGAGTCGGCCTGCCGCTATCTGGGCCTGAGTTCCGATCCGACCCTGCATGACAAGGTCGCCCGCTATCTCCTCCTCACTGCCGCCACCCACCCTTCACCAACAGGCTTTGGGCGCTGGCTGGCCGAATTGCGACCGGGAAGGCTGAGCCTGGGATTCCTCGACGTTTGGACGCGGCTGCTGATGCCGTCGCACCCCTGGAGGTACCGTCTCAACGCCATCCTCGCGGTGCACGAGTGCGACCCACGTGGCTTCCGGGAAATGATGGCCCAGCCGGAATCCAGGATCGGCACCTGGTTGTCCTTTGCCCGCATCAGCGCCACCGCCTTCTTGAACCTGATCTTGGGGGGAGTCTGGCTATGCGGCCAGGCCTGCGCCTATGCAGCCACAGGCCGAGGCCTTCGGCGCGAGCGGGCATATTTCGCGGGAAAAACTGTACTGGTAACGGGCGCCACCCGCGGCCTGGGTCTGGCCCTGTCCGCCCGCCTCCTCTCGTTGGGAACCAACGTGGTGGCCGTGGTGCGCGCCAGCCCGGCACTCGAGGCGCTCCACAGTCAGATCGCGGATGCCGGCCTGGAAAAACGCTTCCAGATAGCAACTGCTGATGTGGCCATACACGGCGCCCTGTCTACAGCCCTGGCCGAAATCGGGGTGGATGCAGCGGACATCGATATGGCCGTCATCAATGCCGGCATCAAGGAGGAGTCCTCTTTACCTGGCACGGACGAGGCGCTAAAGCGCGTCTTCGGTGTCAATGTGTTCGGAGCCATGGACACCGCTGCTGCGCTATTGCCTGCGTTTAGGGTGCGTGGCCGGGGACACCTGATCTTCATCTCGAGTCTCGGACGCTGGCACGGCATGCCCGCAAGTGGTTCCTACAATGCCTCCAAGGCCGCCCTGAGCCTGTTGGTGGAGTCACTGGCGATGGATCTGAGGAATGACGGGCGTAAGGCCATCCGCATCACCAGCGTCGAGCCTGGACTGATCCGGACTGGAATGGTGGCAGGGGGAACGCTGCAGGACCTCCTGGCCGTGGACGCCGAAACTGCCGCCCGGAACATCCTGCAATGCGCAGCCAGGGGGTGCCAAATATGCCGGTTCCCCTTCCTGTTCACCTCGATGACGGCAATGATTGCAGCGCTGCCGATGGGTCTTAGGGTGCGGATTCTGGGGCGCGTCAGAAACAGGAAGTAGTCGGTATTGAAGTATTCATCCAGCCGCGTGGGCAGCGGCGGCTGGCCGGCAGCGCTCGTTTGACCGGCCACCACCAACGTCCCGAAGAGCCCTGCGCCCACACCCTGGTCCGCTTTGGCCTGCCGTCTTCGAGCAGCCCAGTTGCTTTTTAAGCCGTGGCAGGGACGATCCAGACGCCCCTTGCATAATGCTGAACGTAGATAGCCGCGGTGTTGATGGTCGGCTCGAACCCGGGATTCCAGTCGGCCAGATGAGGGGCGTGAAACGGATTCCATCCCTGCGCTAAAGCCAGGGTGCCTGAGAGGTGATACCACTGACGGTCGCCGCTGAAGTTATAAAGCCATCCCAGGGTCGCGCCTAGCCGGCCAGCCACAGTGAAGCAATCAGCCATGCCCGCCAGTCGCCTGCAGGCGGCCACCCAGAGCAAGAAGCAGCAGGAGGGCAGCCCACAAATGATATGGACCAATGAATGCCAACCCAGAACAGCAGTATTGTCAGAACGAGGGTAGTGAATGGCCTGCCGATTGCCTGCCAAGCGACAAGTCCGCCATGATTGGGCGCAATGAATAAGGCTGCGCCGTGGGTAGCCGGTAGTAATCTGTGGATGGCATGGTTAGCGTAGTAATCGGCTCTATGCCGAAAATCGCGCCGAAGGAACAACTGTAGGGTGCGCCGTGCGCACCATTGGACGTCAATCGGTGCGCACGGCGCACCCTACATAATCAATGTGCCGCATGGAGTTTCTTGAGAGCTGCCAATAGAAAATATCGGAATAGCTGGAACTGCTTTAGGCTATTTCGTGTCCGGTTTGGCGCTCTCTTTGGACAGCACAACGACTGCCATGCCATCCACCACGCCCACACTGTCCGGGTGCGGCCATATTGGATGCTCCGCTGCAAATTTAATCGCCCCCGGTGTTGCTTGATTGGCTGGCAGGAAAGTTATCCCGTCCCGCACCAGGCGCGCGAGATCCTGCATGTGCTTCGCGTCCATGAAGTCGGTGGCGACCCCCGTTGCGTGTTTGAAGGGGTAACCCGCCCACATCTTGTAGCTTCCAAACACCACGGCTTTCTTGCCATCCCAGTTCGTGTCAGGCAGCGAACGGATACGGGACAGGATCTGGGTCAAGGTTGAATAGTGCGCCTGGGTGTTCAGCAGATTGACCGTGGATATCCAGTTGCACTGCACGATGTAGCCGGCAATGAGAAATGCCGCCAGGACAGTTGACAGATTCCTGGTTAGCACATTGCCAGCCCGCATGATGAGCATCACACAGCCCGCAATGACGATGGCATAGGCAGTCAAGGTGAGTTGATGGTAATGCCCTGCAGGGTGAATGAGCTGCAGCAGGCGCGGGGCGACAAGGCTCAGTCCCAAAATTATTACCGCAGCGATTTTCCGCGTCGGTTGTTTGGGTAGCCATATGCAGAGTATTCCGGCAGCGGCGATCAGGATCAAATGGGGTTGCTTCAGATATCCAGGAAAGTAGTTCTCCGGCCAGAAGTAGAAGCTGCGCGTACCGGCCGCTATTTCTTTCAGTCCATAGGATAGGTTAAGCCCCTCTGTCAGCGAGAATGCCTCATCGACACCCTGGTAGGCATCGAGCGGAATGTCCATCAGGGATACCGCCCACACATAGACCAATCCACCGGCGACCACGGCGACGAGCGCTGCAAGGGTTGATCGGACCATCTGCCTGCTGAAAAAGCCTTCGGTTTCCTCAGCGAAGAGCAGACGGGTGAGCGCCCAGAAGCCGAAGACTGTCGCCGCATTGGCAATAACGCTTTGGTAGATGGCAAAGGCAATCAGATACAGCAATGCGGCCGCTGCCACATTCAGTATGGTTCCCCTAACGGACAACAGCACGGCGGCCGCGGACAGCAAATGCGCGATCGGATAAATGGCCATCGTTGAGTTGTATTGGTATACGTGCGCCATGTAGGGGAAAACGCAGAGGATCGCGGACAGGATCACAACGTCCAGGACTTTGCGCACGCCCCAAAGACGGCATATCAGAATCCCGTAGGCGGCCATCAGGATGATCCCCTCGGTCATCTGAAGGAAAGGCATGATGTGTGAGTCCTGCACGTAATAATGCAGCCAGGCGGCGACAAAGCGGCCCAGATAAGTTCCTAAAATCTCGTCCTGGATGAGTATCTGCCACACATCATCGTGGTGGATGGTCAAATTGGTCATCTCGAAGCCGAAGGCCAGGAGATTGACGATAAAGATGAAAAAAAAGGCTATTCGATATGCCGGGTCGATCTTCTGCCAGCCGTCTGTCAGCGTTTGTTCAATCGGTTTGCTGAGGAGGAATTTCATGGACTTGGGTCTCGCAAGCTAAGGCGCTTCAGGTTTTCGCAGGGGTCATAGAACCGGCAATGCCGCCATCCCCTTCAATGGGGACCGGGGGGATGGCGCAGGACAGGAGTGAGCGATCGTTGGTGTGCACCCCATCCCCATCCTGTCCTTCCCCCTGAGGGTGAAGGGAGCCGATGGATAATGCACTCGAAGATCGCTACGAAGGTCGGCCGAACCTAATTGAAGTCCTCCGCTGCACCTAACCACTAGGCGTTCTCCCGGTCGATGCCGATGCTGCTGTCGATCAGGTAGGGGGGCCGGGCCTTGACCTCGTCATAAATCTTGGCGATGTATTCGCCGATGATGCCAAGGCTGATCATGATGAAGCTGCCGATGATCAACAAAGTGAAAATAGTCGTGGAGAAACCGGAAACCGACCGTCCCTGAAACCAGCCAATCAGCGCTTCGCCCGCGACGAAACAGCCGAAGATCAGGGTGATGACACCCAGGCCGGTCACAATCCGCAACGGGGCGCTGGTGAAGGTGACGATCGCGGTGGTCGCAAGTCCCAGCAACCCCCACAGACTCCACTTGCCTTGCCCCTGCGCCCGCTCCTCGACATCGAAAAGGATACTCTCGTGCGGATAGCCCACCCAGTCCGACAAACCCCGATAGAAGCGTTGGCGCTCCGGCAGCGCCCGGGTGATGGCATTGACAGCGATGCGATCAAGCAGCTTGAAATCGGACGAGTTCTCCATGTTGATGCCGCCCAGTCTGGACAGGGTGGCATTGAAAATCCTGGCCCGCAGCCGGGTCAATGCGCCATCCGTCGCCCGGCTGCGCTTCACTCCGTCAACCACCTTGGCGCCCTGCTTCCAGGCCTCGATCATCGCCGGAATCAGGCGTGGCGGATGCTGCAGGTCCGCGTCGATGGTCACTACTGCATCCCCCTTCGCGATATTGAGCCCGGCGAGCAGAGCGGCCTCCTTGCCAAAATTGCGGCTGAAGCGTACCCCCCTGATGCGCGCTTCCTGTGCGGCCAGTTCACGCAAGCGGTCAAAGGTCCGGTCGCTGCTGCCATCGTCGACCACGATGATTTCCCAGTCCATGCCGCAGGTGGCGAGGATCTCCTGGATGACCGACAGGGCATGGGCAATGCCCGATTCCTCGTTGTGCGCGGGGATCACGACGCTCAGCAGTTTATTTTCCAAGGTTTTCATGATCAGATTATTTTTTTCAATTGGCGAGATCACCCGCCACCAGTTGGCCATCCCTGAGTTCCAGGTCTCTGTAGCCAATCAGCCGAATGCCATGACTTTCTAGCAAGGTTCGTGCCTCCGGGCTGGTCAGCGCGACAAGTTCGCCTTCCCAGTCGTGATAGCCGAACAGTTGGGGATTGTCGATCTCGGCGTCGACTCGAAAACCCGGATGACACATGAGTTCATAGACACCACCGGATTTCAGCCTGGGCAGCAGGGCTCGCAAGGCGACGAGGCTGAGCCGGCCACTTTCCGCCATGCCGATGAACGCGGGCGCTGGGTGGACCAGATGGCCCTGGTTCAGGACCACCAGCCCTTTCATCAGGGTGTCGCGGATGAACGCACCTGGCTTCCAGTTCCGAAACCAATCTGAAGTAGGTAACCTGACATGATTGATACCATATTCCTGCGCCAGTTCTCCCGCCAAACGGAACAGGGGGGGCAGCATGTGGATGTGTTCATGGGAATTGATAAACCTGATCGTCAGGCCTTTATCCAGACACCTTTCAATCTGCGCGCGCCATTCCAGCTTGACGTCCGGAACAGGGAGGGCGCCAGACATGACCGCCCTTGCCACGGCGAACTTGGGCGGGAAGCGTCCCTGCCAGCGCGCCAGCCGATTGCGCATGTCCCTCGTCAGCGGTTCCCGGTCGGTCATGTTGAGGTGCAACCCCACGTCCAGATCCGCGTGATCTTTCAGCCAGGTGATGTGCTCGTCAAAGCGTTTCCCCGTAGCGAGGATACCAGTGGCCGTTACGACGCCATGGCGGGCCGAGTGCAGGATGCCCCGGCTGACGCAATCATAGTAGCCATAGTCATCCGCGTTGACGATCAGGCAGGCCGGTTGAGCGCAAGCACTCATCGCATCTCTTTTATTCATAGGATGCCTGACCAGAGTACCAAGGGGGAAACCATGACCGGACTGCCGGCATGACCTGCTCATTCTCGAAGCAACTAATCAGCGGCAGGCGCCCACAGTTCAACTGTTGTTCTCCACCAGATCGCGCAGTTCCCCCACCCGCCGCTCGTGGGTAAAGTTCGCCCGCACCCGCTCCCGCGCCTTGCGGCCCATTTCATTGGCCAGAGCCGGGTCCTGCAGCAGGCGCGCGATGGCATGCTGGATCGCCTCCAAATTCTCGCCGTCCACCCGCAGTCCGGTAACCCCGTCCACCACCGCCGAACCGGTCCCCCCCGCCAATCCGGCTAATACCGGTTTCTCGCACGCGCCAGCTTCCAGGTAGACCAGTCCAAAGCCTTCGGTGTCGCCTTCGATATCCCGGTTGGGCATGGCGAACAGGTCGCAAGTGTTGTACCAGCGCGGCAAGTCCTCGTAGCTGACGTGGCCGAGAAGATGGACTCGGTCCGCTACGCCAAACTCGGCGGCAAGTTCGCGCAGGTGGTGCCAATCCTCACCGATGCCGATCAGCGCGTAGTGGACATCCACCCCCTGACGCAACAACAGAGGCAAGGAGCGAATCACGTTGTCGAAACCTTTGCGCCGCTGCAGCCGACCCACCGAGAGAATCAGCTTCTGATGATCGCCAAGGCCGATGCTGGCACGCAGATCCCGACTCGGCGCGGCAGGTTGGAATCTTTTCTCATCTACTGTGGGATAGATGACCGCTATCCGCTCCGGCGCGACGCCGATCAGGTCAATCAGGAGGTCGCGGGTGAAATCGCTATTGGAAAGAACCCAATCCGCATGCCCCAAGGCGAAGCACATCGCCTGAAACTTCCGCCCTCGGCCCCAGCCGGTGAGTTCTTCGCCGTGAGCATAGATCAGCACCGGGCGCCCGGTGAGCCGACCTACTGCCCAGGCCACGAAGCCCTCGGGCAAGGCGCGCCCGGCGAAGACAGCCACAGCGCGATGGCGGAGGGCAAGCCAAAGTGATGTCAGAAACAGCTTGGCGTATATAAGAAGCGATTCCGGCTTCAACCAGGGGCTGCGCTTGAGGGCGAGACGGTGGACGCTGTTGGGATGGGTGCGGTCGAACTCCACCGCGCCGGGAACATCGGCCGTGACGATGTGCACCTCCTTGCCCCCGAGACGTCGGAAGTCGTCGTCGAAGGATACCGCCGTTCCACCCTTGGTCGGCAGAAACAGCTCCGTGATCATCAAGAATCTGAGCTCCTTTGCATCGTTCATTGCGCTGGCCTTGTTATTGTGTGACGGGCTGGGCAAACGATCTCTGTTCATACGGCAAGCTGAATATTACGTGGTGTAGGAGCGCCTTCAGGCGCGCAGATTTGCGGCCAAAGCCGCTCCTACAACAGGTTGCGGGGCTTGGGATCGAGTGCAATACAGCTGAGCTACGGGCTGTCGTCATGAAACCCCTTTGGGACCATCAGGGACAGAAGCGACACCAAGGGTTCTTTGGTTTGGCCTCTTCGCTGCCTGCGGGCGTGGCGCTCTCTGGGATGGCCGGAGTTACCTTCCTGTCAGCAACGGACGGCGCGGCCATCGGGCCGCTGGCTTCGGCAGGTGTGTCTGGCGCGATAACCGCTGCAGGTGGTGCGGCATCCACTTCTCCGGGCGCGGCGACATGAGGTGCCGGGAACGGCGTCTTGCCGCCGAGCTCCAGATAGTTTCTCTGTAACCTTTTGGAATCAGGAACATGCCTCAAGCCCTCTTCCGCAACCTTGAGTGCTTTATTTTTCAGGTTTATCTTTATATAGGAGTCAATCAAGAGGCTATAAGCCTGTGCATGGTTTGGATTGATTTCCAGGATTTTTTGCGCTTCAGTGATCGCCCTTCCATAATCATCACTCAGAAACAAGGCCTTAACCAAGCTGAGACGCACGTCCATCACGTATGGATGGGATGGATATAGATATCGAAGCGTGTACTCTATGCCGTTAAGAGCATGCCTTGCTTCTTTTTGCCTGCTCCCGCTGCGGCCATAAGACGATTCAGCACGATAAAGGTATATGAGCGATTCACAGTAATGGAAAAGCCTTTTCCCTCCCTGACAGTAGGGCGGGAGCATAGCCTCATATACCCCCCCGCCCTGCACAGCATAGACGGCATTACCTTGGACAAATGATATTGCCAGGACAGCAGCCAACAAGAACGCCTTGACAAACGGGTATCGCCGGAGTTTGTCGGCAAAGATTTGGCGATCCGCAGCGCAAGCTAAAATTAATCGATTCCTCATCAAGAATCCTGACAAGTTAGACATAAGCATCTCCGTCCCTTAAGCACAAATATAGAAGCCAGATACTTTCGCCGTCCAGGTACCCCTGATGTCAGCCTGTCGACTGCTGAATTCGAACAGGCAATCCAAACTCGGGATGGACGTACACGACCACAACAGAGCCTTGTGTGGCGTAAGCCCAGCTGCAGTGCGTATATAAAAAATCTCACTGATCTTGGGATCTTCGGTCCCTTTTGATCTTCGTCGCAATCAAGCATAGAACAGCAGCAATCCCGATCAAGCGTCCGAGTTTCCAGAATCGCGGCAATTCCGTCAACCGGTTCACCCATGCCGTAAGGCGGCGGCTCGCGCGAACCTCCAACAGCAGGGGAGAATGATCACGCATGGCCCGACCCAGCTCGAGTGTGCTCATGAACCTGAGGTCGGGATACTTTCGCAATGCCTGGGCTATGAGGCGATGCAGTTCTGCGTTGCTGCATTCTGCCTCAAGACCAATGAAGTTTGAGCGATGCGTCTCTAGTAGACATGGGCGTCCCTGCTCAGACCGACTCCGCAAGGCCGCGAGCCCGTCTACAAAAGTATGACCTTTTTCCGGTTCGAAGTAGTCATTGCGCACGATGTAAGTCACGCACTTACCGCGTTCCCCATTACGGATTGGGCCAGCCGCACAACTCGGCTGGCCGTCCGCATCCCGGCAAGTATTCCGCAGACCCGGCGTCACAACGAACTCCACGCCCCGCGCCGCCCAAGCCATCTCCACCCGTTCATCCCAGACGAAAGTGGGTGGGACGACGACACGCGGGGATTGTCCCAACACCCGCTCGTAGACGGCCACTTCCTCCGCTGTTGCCCGCTGAATCTCGGCCTCCGGCAGGGGGCGGGAGGGCAGCGTGGAGGCATCGATCCAGCGACTCTGCAAAGGGGAGGGTAGATTTTCGGTGCGCGAAGGTGAGGCCAGCCAAGCGCGCACCCGCTCATCCGTTTCGGCCGCGCGCAATAGAGCGGCCGGCCAGTAATGCTCCAGGCCATGCAACTGCAAGGCAAATACGCCAGCCGCGCGTCCTCGCTCGATAGCTTGCCGCACAGGCTCGAATAGCAGGTCGTCCAGCAGGCGCCGATGATATTGACCATCCCGGCGTATCGCCGGACCATCCGGCACCGCCAGCACCAAGGCAAGAGTCATCACGGGATGGCGGCCATTTTGGTCCTGATAATGGGATAGGACATCCACCAACCGATTGAGCGCCGAAGCCTGCGTTTCCACCGGGCCGGCGCCCCAATCGTCGCTCTCGACAATCATCACAGGGTAGCGCAATACCGGCTCCCGCCAGACTGCCCACAAATCGCGCCTGTAATGAAGCAGAAGGCTCCCGACTATGCTCAACCATGCCAAGGGCAATAGCCAGAACCCGTTCATCCTTGCACGCCAAAATTCAAATATCTGCAGCACGTCATGTCAAATCGTACCAATCGTTCCAGTCGTATGGCTTGTGGTGCAGGCTGGCGATTTCGATATATTTGTAAAAGCCGCTTGAATGTCATGCCAGCGTGTGAATATCCAACAATGATAATAAGCAAGATGAAAGCTGGCGCCCGGATCCCAGCTTACACTCCTCTGAATAGGCTACGCCTGATAGGTAAGTATTTTGCTTACTTTAATAACCAGAAATCACTCAACTAACTTATCTTTCTGACACGATGACGATCGTAAGCGGACTAACAGAATTCATGCCAAACCAACAAGCCCGTTAATATCGGCTTAATTATTCTGTATCACTCTAAAATACAACACCATGGATGGCATTTTTGGCTGGCTGGGCGACCACGGCGCGCATCAGGATTTAATCAAGCACATGGGGCGCGCGGCCTGCCTGTCGCCGGAAGGGCTGCTGCACGAACACAGCAGCCAGATGCTGGGGGTGGCGGGCTGTTCACACTTCGGCAAGGCCGAGATTCACGTTGAAAATGGGCTGGCTGCCGCGCTGTACGGGCGCCCACGCTTTCTGGATGACGGCCTGGCGTTCATCGCGCGCGACCAGAATCCCGCCGTGGCGGTGGCGCACGGCTGGGTGCGTTTTGGCGAAAAACTGCCGACCCTGATGCACGGCAACTTTGCCTTCGCCGTACTTGAACCGTTGAAGAAAAAAGCCTTTCTGGCGCTCGACCGGGTCGGTGCCGAGCGCCTGTGCTACGTGCATCGCAGCGGCCGCCTGGTGTTCGGCAGCAGCGTGCAAAGCGTGGCCGCGCACCCCGCCGTGGGTCGTGTCATTGATCCGCAGGCGATCTACGACTATCTCTATTTCCACACCATTCCCGCACCGCGCAGCCTATACCAGGGCGTGCACAAGCTGCTGCCGGGGCAATACCTCACCCTGAAAAACGGCCAGGTCAATACCGGGTTTTACTGGCAAGCGGATTACACCCCGGTCGATGCTGACTTCGGCAGCCACCGACACAATTTCCGCAGTGTGCTGGACCAGGCCGTACGCGATGCCGACGCCCCCGCCACCGCCGCGTTTCTCTCCGGCGGCACGGACAGTTCGACCGTGGTCGGCGCCCTCACCGCCGCGCGCGGCGCACCGGTCGACACCTTTTCCATCGGCTTCGACGCCGCCGGGTTCGACGAGATGGAATATGCGCGCTGCGCCGCCGAGCGTTACGGCAGCCGCCCCCACGAGTATTACCTGAAGCCCGCCGATATCGTGACCGCGATCCCCCTCATCGCGCGTGAATACGATGAACCGTTCGGCAACGATTCGGCTGTGCCGACCTATTTCTGCGCAAAGGCCGCGCGCGAAGCAGGGTTCAAGCGCATGCTGGCTGGCGACGGCGGCGACGAGATCTTTGGCGGCAACGCGCGTTACGCCAAGCAACGCCTGTTCGAAGCCTATGCCCACCTGCCCGCCCTGCTTCGGCGTGGGCTGATCGAGCCGGTTGCGCAGTTGCCGGGCCTGTCGGACCGTTTCCCGCTCGCCAAACTGAAAAGCTACGTCGCCCAAGCCAGGGTCGGGCTGCCGCTGCGCCTGGAAAGCTACAACTTCCTCCACCGCACCCCGCTCGACCAGATTTTTGCAGCGGGTTTCATCCATGTCGTCGATCCTTCGTCAGCGGATGCTGCACTCACCGACGTGTACGAACGCACTGCGTCGGACCATTACCTCAACCGCATGATGCATCTGGACCTCAAGTTCACCCTTGCCGACAACGACCTGCGTAAGGTCGGCACCATGACCGAAGCCGCGGGTATCGAGGTACATTACCCGCTGCTCGACGATCGCATGGTCGCATTTGCCAACGCCCTGCCGGTGGATTACAAGGTGCGCGGCCATAAACTGCGCTGGTTCTTCAAGGAAGCACTGACCGACCTGCTGCCGGAAAAGATCATCAACAAGAGCAAGCATGGCTTCGGCCTGCCGTTCGGCGTATGGAGCACGCAATACGCTCCGCTCGGCGACATCGTCGGCGACAGTCTGTCGGACTTCAAACAGCGCGGCTGGATCCAGCCCGCGTATCTTGACCACATGCTGGCCATGCAGCGCGGCCCGCACGCCAATTACTATGGCGTGATGATCTGGGTGGTGATGATGCTGGAGCAGTGGCTGCAGGCTAACGAGGCTGTATAAAAACTCCAGCCTATCCGGAACCCTGGCGCCCATCAAGCCTCGAACTGCGGACTCAAGAACACGCGCAGGAGGAAGCGCATGGCGCGCTACAAGCTTATCGACACCAGGCCCCATTTCATTGCCGTTGATCTGCAACGGCAACTGTTGCCCGGCACCTTCGAGCACGCACTCAACCACCTCATCGATCACGAACTGGATTTATCCGGCTTCGATGCCCGGTTCAAGAACGATGCTACCGGCGCTACCGCCTATCCGCCCGCCATACTGCTCAAGGTCGTCCTCTTCGCCTACAGCCAGGGCATTGTTTCCAGCAGGGGGCATCGAACGTGCCTGCCGCGACCACGTCACCTTCATCGCCCTGTCCGGCGACAGCCAGCCCCACTTCACCACCCTCGCCGGATTTGTCTCGACGCTGAATGACGACATCGCCCGCGTCTTCACTCAGATCCTCTACCTATGCGACCGCCAGGGTTTGATCGGACGCGAGATGTTTGCCATCGATGGCGTCAAGCTGCCGAGCAACGCCAGCAAGCATAAGAGCGGCACCCGCGCCGACTTCGAACACCAGGCTGCCAAACTCGAAGCTGCGGCTCGCGTCATGCTCGAACGGCATCGCGAAGCAGACCAGCAAGCAATAGAACCCGACCTCAAAGCGAAAGAGGCACAACGCATCATCCGCCTGCAACGTGACGCCACCCAACTCCGCCAGTGGCTAGCCGCACACCCCGAAGACCGCCAAGGCAGCAAAGGCTCGATCAGAAAGAGCAATCGCACCGACAACGAATCCACCAAGATGGCAACCAACAAAGGCGTCATCCAGGGCTATACCGGCGTCGCCGCCGTCGATGCCAAACACCAGATCATCGTCGACGCCCAGGCGCACGGCACTGGCAGCGAACAGGAGCTGCTGGTGCCCGTCGTCAAGGCGATCAAGGGCGCAATGGACGACGCGCATTCACTCATCACCCAGACCAGTCTCATCACCGCCGATGCCGGTTACCACTCCGAGACCAACCTCAAGCAACTCGCCAATCTGGAAGTCGATGCCCTGATTGCCGACAATGGCATGCGGCAACGCGACGAACGTTTCAAAGATCAAGGCAAACACAAACAGCAGCCCGATCCGCTGCACGACAAATCGAGCAGAAAGAAGGCGTCCGCCGTTTATCGTCCTGAAGACTTCCGCTATGACCCTGACACGCAAACCTGCGTCTGCCCTGCGGGCAAGACGCTCTATGGCAACGGCAAGAACTGCCTCCACAATGGGTATACCGCCGTCAAATTTCAGGGCGCGCAGCGCGACTGCGTGCCGTGCACCCATCGAGACAAATGCCTGCGCACACCTGACAAAACCAAGACCCGTCAGGTCGCTTTCTTCCAGGGCAAGGCGGCGGGGCAGAAAGAGAGCTTCACCGACAAAGTGAAAGCCCGCATCGACAGTGCCGAAGGACGCGCGAGATACGGGCGACGCTTTGCCACCGTGGAACCGGTGTTCGGCAACCTGCGGCATAACAAACAGCTCAACCGCTTCACCTTGAGAGGGCAGAAGAAAGTGGATGCGCAATGGAAGCTATACTGCCTGGTGCACACATCGAGAAGCTGGCGCATCACGGGTATGCGTAGTAGCGGCAAGGGGATAGAACATCCATCGCTCCCATCAGGCAAGCCATGACTGGGTCGTGATAGCCCACCGAAACGGTGCGCTAAATTACAAAAGATGAATTGAAAATGGCGTGGAAATTCCACGCCATTTTTTTGCATCGAAAATCAGACTGAAAAGGGGTTTTTCTACAGCGTCAACGAGCGTTGACATGTTCGTCCACTGCCCCTGCGTCGTTCAGCGCATTTTTTTCTTATAGTGCCAGTACATGCCTTTAGCCGCTTTGTGCAGCATGCTTTCGTCTGAAATGTATTTGCGGTATATGCCTTCGGCCCGCTTTTCGAACGTCCACTTCAGATAGTCCAGTACGGCACGATTACGATAGGCCTTGAAATAGGCATCGAGTTCGTCGCGTGAGTGGGCCTGACCGTTATCAGCGTACTTGGCGACATACGGCGAGAAATCGGGATACAGCCGCGATGCTCCCCAGTCGCCGTGCAGAGTTGTCTTCATGAAGTTGGCGATCAGCATGTCGTCGAAGACTTCGTAGCGGATCGCCGTCATTAGCGAATTTCGCGGCGCTTCGAAGGTGACGCCGCGATTGAAATTGCGATCGCTGATCTTGATATAGTGGTCCTGTCCGCCGACGCGCAAGTTAACGTAATCCAGATGCGTGGCAAGGTGTTCAATTGCCTTGAAATAGCGGTCGGCCAATTCACGCTCTTCGGCATCAAGCTTGTCGTTCCAGTCATCACCAAAATCTGTCGCAGGCAGGATCGTCACTGGCAATTCGCGCGGGCGTATTTCCTCCCAACTATCGTCCATGCAGTCATAACGGACATAGGCCGGCAGCATCTGGCATTTGTCTGATTCAAAGCCGTTGCGGTAGTCGTCCAGTGAAGTGTGAAAGATATTGGCCCACGCCGAGTCCTCGCGCTGGTAGGTATGCATCGAGCTGAATGGGATGAAGTATTTGGCGCCAACGGTTTCGGTGCGATTGGCGTTGCGCTTTCCGATAGCGGGTGTGACTTCGGATGGCGCAATGTGGCTGCCGTCCTCATTAAAAAAATTGATCATGTCGGCGTCTCCATAGCGGCTGGAGAGCCCCATCATGAACGACACCGGATAACGCTTGATTATGCTGCGAACATGGTTTTCCCAACCGTGATCTGAGGCATCGGTGCGGTTGAACACCAGCCTGCCGTTGATATCAGCGAGCAACACTCCGTCTTGATTCAGATCAGAAATACAGTAGACCCGGACATGTTCTGACAGCGGGTACCAGCGACGATCCTGCATCACATGCACGTCAAAGCCCTGCCCCTTTAGGTCATCGTGGATGCGCTTGCCGACATGATCGGGCAGCAGTATCTTCTTGCCAATCAGCTGCGGCATCGACTCCGGATTGAGATGATCGGGATGCCCATGCGACAGCCACACATATTCAGCACCGAGAATGCCCTGCATCTGGGTCGGGGGAATCTCGTGCGACTGACCCCAGCTACCAAAGTAGGCCTGCGGGGTGAACCACGGATCGGTGACGAGAACTGGATTCCCGTTATCGTACAGGGTCAGGATGGCATTACCGATGGTTTCAAATCCGGTTTGCATGACGAGGCTCGGTTGAATTGGCGGGCAGCCTTTCCTTGCGGGCAAAGGCCAAGATAGGCGCGGGCTGTTTTTCCAGAACCCCAGAAAACTTGGCGGCCAACACCAGAATGATCATCAGGTGGTATGGCAGATCGAAATACGCCATCCCAAGGAAGACGCCACCCGTGGCATAGCCAACCAAACTCACCTGAATCATGGCCGACAGATCGGACGCCCATTTGTTGTCGGGGTCCTTTTTGTATCGCTTGATGATCTGCTGCGCACGAATCCAAGCCATCAACCCCAACAGCATGAACAAGGCGAAACCGATAAACCCCTGCTCACCCATGACTTCGAAATAAATACTGTGTACGTCGCGGACGTTAAACGGATCAGGTGCGTACTGGCGGAAAACGGGTGGCTGCCACATTTCAAACCCCCCGCCGGTGATGCGATCTTTCGCCACATTGAACGCGGTGTGCCAGGCGTTGATCCGGCCTTGCGCCGACTGGTCTTCCTGATAGGTATTAATCGTGCTCATGCGGTCATACCATTCTTGGGGCATCACCGAGGCCAAGATGCCGACAGCAATTGCCATGTAGATGGCGGTGACAATTTTGTTTCGGCTTTTCAGCCACAGAAACAGCCCCATTGCCACCATCGCCACCAAACCGCCTCGCGACTGGCTGCCGATGGCCGCGACCCCCGTCAGCACCATGGCGCTGGCCAGCCCGATCTTGATCCAATGGCGGGTTTCCTGCAAATGCAGATAGCGGATGAGCGGAATCGTCATCACCAGCGCCAACGCCATTTCGTTGTTGCCGCCAATAAAGGTGCCGGCAGGCCCCTGCACACGGTAAGCGCCACCGTTGACGATGGTGAAAATACCCCCCTTAACACCATAAAACCCCAATGACAGTGCAATCACCCAGATCAACCAATGTAAATGCTGACGCTCTTTGAGAATGAGTGCAGTGAGGAAAATCATCAACTGAATCTTCCATACCTTGTTCCACTGGAACCAGGCCGCGTCGGGATAAAACGCAAAAAAGGTAGTGAACAGCATCCAGCCGACAAAGATCAGCAGAACGATCGTTTCACGCGTCCACGGCATCTCCTTTTTTTCCTTAGATGCCATGAAGGCCACGATGGTGACGAGGCCGACAATCATGGCAAAGGGGAAGTCGTATGCAAATCCCCACGCCAGCCGGTGCGGATTCATGTAGCCCAGCCATGACCACAGCAGGATGCCGACCCAGGGCCGCTTGAAGATGAAGGGAATCAGGCCAAAAATAATACCGGTGACAAGCAGGTCTCTCATGTGTTCCTTTCCTGAACCGTTTCAGGCGTAAACCACCGGATACGCCGGGGCAAAGCCATGCTCGCCAGCATACCGGAAGCCAGCCTCGCAACCAGTGCACGCTCGTGACGCAGGCCGCGGTCCTTGACTTGATACAAACGACCCTTGCCCGGTTGCATCATGCCAAGCGTTTCGCCCTGTTCAAGCCGTGCAATGGCTTCGGCGTAGACCTCAGCACTATCCTGCACCGCGCGCCAGAACAGCACCAGTTCACTGTCGCCCTCGCTCACTTCGGGGCTGATGTGGGCAATCAGGCGGCCGGTGTCGATGCCGGAATCGATGTAATGCAATGTGCAGCCGACCTTTTCCGGTTCGCCGTTATACAACGCCCAGAAGGTGCAGTCGGCGCCGCGATATTCCGGCGACAGCCCGCCATGGAGGTTGATGATGCCGAGGCGGCCTTCCTTGAGCAGATCGCCGCGGATCAGCGAGGTGCCAAACACGCAAATCAGGTCGGGCTGGAGTTCGCGCGCCAGTTTAACCACCTCGGGGTGATTGATGTGCGGAACTTCGCGCACGAGCTCGGGATGATCGAGCCGGGGTTCTCTATCCGAAAAAAAGAACTTCGCCTCGGGGTTGCCTTTGTAGCGGCGACGGTCGCGCAACCAGCGCCAGGTTTTGCGGAAAAGATTCTCGGGACGCAGCTTTTTCAGGGTTTTTTTAAGGTTCCACTCGCCGCTGGTTTCCTGCACGATGGCCAGCGCTTCGCCTGCGCGGCACAGGGTATTGGCGACGTGCAGGTGCCGGGCGCTGCGCCCGCACAGAATCATGAGCCGCAGCCGGCTCATCGCGGCAGCCCCTTGGCCACGGCAGGGACGGGGGGCACAGCCACATTGGCCATGTCCATGATCAATGCATCGGCAAAGAACTTGGCCGCCCAGTTGGGAAATTCGAAACGCGAATATGCCCCCCAGATCGGCGCCGATCCGGGAATGGCGCCGCGCACGACGGGATCGTGGTCTCCCATCTGCTGGGTGCGCTTGACGTAGGCAATCGCCCGCCAGGCGGCATCGCGGTAGTTTTTGTCCCCGCTGATCTGCGCCAGCCGCAGCCAGCACAGCGCCATTTGCGCGACGCCGGTGACGCAGGCGTAGCTTGCCGTCGGCGTCCAGCCATCGTCAAAGGTTCCGGCAAGCCAGCCATCGCTGCGCTGTTTTTCCATCAGTCCACGGGCTGCGATTTCGGCTGCCCGGAGATAGCGTTCCTCGCCCAGCAGCACCGCCACTTCGATGAAACCCCGTATGGCATAGGCGATGGTGTGGGTGAAGGGGTGCCTGCCCGGTACAAAGGCATTAGTGGCAAACCAGCCACTGGGTGTCTGCTGGCCGAGCGCCCAGTCGAGATTGCGCCGCGCTGCCGCCAGGAAACCGGCTTCGTTCGCCACTACGCCCATGGCCGCCAGCGCCCAGATGGCGCGCGTGTTGTAGACATGCGGCACGCCGTTGTGCTCATGCTTGCGATAGCACCCATCTTCATCCTGCTGCGCCACCAACCAGTGGCCGGCCCGTACCCCCGCTTCCAGACAGTCCGGTCGATTCAGCGATGTGGAGCCCGCCACCAGGCCATGCATGATCTGGCCCTGGTTGAAGATCACCGGGTGGCTGCCCGCCTCGCCAAAATGCCCTGGAAATGCGCCATCGGCGGTTTGCAGCGAGAGCTCCCAGTCGATCATTTTCTGTGCGCGCTCGATCAGTTCCGGCCGGTCGAGGTATTCCGCAGCGGCAATGAAAGTCTCGATGATGTAGCCGGTGGTCTCGGGATAGCTGGGCAGCCAGCCGTCCTCGAAGCTCCAGCCGGCGGCGACCCCGCCCGCATCGGGCTTTTTCTTGCGCACATCCTGCGCGCGGCACAGCCAGTCGATGGCGCCCCGCAAATGGGTGCGGTGGTCCTGCTCGGGCTGCCGGGCGGTCCCAGCTATGTCCTGCATCACCAGGCGCAGATGGCGCCCTTGCCATGGCTTGTATCGCAGGGGAAGTTGTAACAGTGATGAAGGTTTCATAATCCGGTTCAGATCAATTCCAGTTTACGCCGCAGCCTGTTTCAAGGCTTCGGTGAGCGGCACGTGGCTCACCACATAGCGATGCTTGCCGGAAGCTTCGGGCGGGATCTCGTCCAGCATGCGCAATTCCACCTGGAGCGCTTCACCCAGACGGACGTGCAGCCCAGCCACCACGGCATTCCGGGCGGCCTCGTTCCAGTTGGCATCCGGCACAATCTGCACTTCCATGCGGTCAAGCGCATGCTGAATGCACTTGAACTGGGCAATACCCGGCACGGCGCGCAGGACATAAATCACGGCCAGCGCATGCATGACACGGCCATCGGCGGCGATGACAAAATCGGTCTGCCGCCCCGTGACCTCGGCGATGACATGCAGGCCCTGCCCGCCGGCGACCGGCTCGCTGGAAAGCCGCAGCACATCGCCGGTTCGATAGCGGATAAAGGGCTGGGCCTCTGAAGCCAGGCCGGTAATCACGGCCTCGCCCGCCTGGCCCGGCGCCACCGGCTGTCCGGCCTCATTCAGCACTTCGATGATGTGGCTTTCGCTCATCAGCAGCATCTGCCCGCCCGGCGCCTCGTGCGCGGTGAAACCGATGTCGCGGCTGCCAAATTCATTCGCCACGGGGGCGCCGAATATCCGTGCGATGAGATCGCGCTGGTGCGGGTAAAGCGGCTCGCCGGTCGTACACACGACGCGCAGCTTCGGCAAATGCAGCGTGCGTTGCCGCGCCTCGGCATGCGCAGCCAGCAACGCGACACTCGAAGCGTATCCATACAGGCACCTGGGCTGCCACGCCTGCAGCGCGTCGAGATAGTCATCCATGCGTTCGGGCGACATGGCGAAGGCATTCAGCACCAGCTGGTTCACCAGCCGGTCGCGCAGGGTCTTGATGCGGTCGGTCTTGTTGAGTTCCACCGGCGCGCCCCACAGATAGGCCTCGCGCTCGCCCGGCTCCACCCCCCACCAGCGCCGCGCGCGCATGCGCCCCGCCGCGTCCGAGGCCTGGCGGGTGCGGCCAAAGTAGAGGATCAGCGGTTCACCGCTGGAACCGCCGGTGGTGTACGGAAACACCCCGCCGGGCGCGCCGCGCCAGACCAGCGTCTCGACGTTGTCGCGGGCGTCGCGCTTGTTCATCGTCGGCAGGCGGGCGAGGTCAGCCAGTGTCACGCGGCCCACTCCTATCGCGTCATCCAGCGACGCCGCACGCAGACGGTCGGCGTGCCAGGGGCTGTGGGCCAGCGCACTGGCCAGCAGCCGATTCAGGCGCTGCGCCTGATAGGCCTCGATGCCCTCGCGCGACAGCCACTGCGTGCGTTCGAGTTCGGCGAGCATCGCAAAGGTGGGGCGATGCATCGCCGCTTCCTGGGCGCGGTAAACGCTGCGGGCAAACCAGGCGGGCACGCTCATTTGGCGACAAGCTCCGGCTGCACCATCGCGCTATTGATGATGCGATCGTATGCGCGCAGCAGCTGCGCCACGCGCTTGTCCCACTGGTTGGCCTGGGCGTACTCGAGGATCTCGATGCGGCTCCAATCCTTGTTGAGTGCGGCGTCCAGCGCCTGCTGCAAGGCAGCCGCATCGCCGAACGGCACGATGCTGCCGAGTTCGTCGCGGCACACCACTTCGGCGTTGCCGCCGACGTCGGTGGTCACCACCGGCAGGCCGCAGGCCATCGCCTCGAGAAACACATTGGCCCAGCCTTCGTTGCGGGTGGCGAGCACGAAGACGTCGGATGCGGACAGCGCCCATTTGAGTTCGTCGGGCGGCAGCGTGCCGAGAAAATGCACGCGATCCCCTAATCCAAGCCGCGCCACCTGAGCGTCGAGCTCGGCGCGAATGTCGCCTTCTGGACTGCCGCCGCCGACGATGACGTAATGCAGGTCGGGGTGGCGTTTGATCAGCGCCGGCAGGCAGTCGATAACGCGGTGCATGCCCTTGCGCTCGACCAGCGCGCCCACCGAGACCAGCACGCGCGCGTTTTCCGGCAGGCCATATCGGCTTCGCGCAGCAATGCGATCGACCGGATGAAAACATTCCATATCCACACCGTTGCCGACGACTTCGGTTTTGTCCATGGCCGCGCCGAGTTCGATCGCCAGCCGGCGCAGGGAATCGGAGACGGAGAACACCCGGGCGGCCGCTTCAAGGGTGCGCGACAGCCGCGGGCGCAGCGCGGGATTTCTGCTGTGCGGCACTTCGGTGCCGCGCAGGGTGATGGTCACCGGCAGGCCGAGCCAGCGCCCCAGTCGGGTCGCGGCTTCGCCGTCGGGGTAGGCAAAGTGGGCATCGATCAGTTGCGCGCCCTGCCGCTTCAGCCGCCGCAACAACCAGAAACTCGCCAGCGCCATCGACCAGCCGTCGAACTGGCGCAGCAGGACCGGCACTGACAGAAAACGCGGGTGATAGACGCGGATGCCCTGCTGCATTTCCAGCGCCGGCACTTGCGGACGGTAGCCGGGACGCAGTCTTCGGATCAGCGACTGCCCGGGAAACCACGGCTGCGGCGAGACGACGGCAAGCGGCCGATGCTGCGCGACGCGGAACATGCGCTCGCGGATGAACAGACCGGCGCCGGGACGTGCCGCGCTGGGGAAGAGCGCGCTGAACACGACCAGGTCGATGCGGTTCGATTCAGCAGTGCGATGCTCAGCCAAGCGCGGCCTCCATTCCCGGTTTGACGAGCCTGCCGTACACGCTGCGGTAGCGCGCCACGCTGGCGACCCAGTTGCGCTCGGCTTCGACGAACTGGCGGCCATTTTTCTTCATGCTGTCCCAGCCCTGCTCGTATTTCAGCAACGCCACCACCTTGCTGGCGAGATCGCCCACATTGCCCGCATGGAACAACACGCCGGTCTTGCCGTCCTGGATCAGTTCCTTATGGCCGCCGACATCGGACGCCACCATCAATCGTCCCTGCGCCATCGCTTCCAGCGGCTTCAGCGGCGTAACCAGGTTGGTCAGCCGCATCGGGTGGCGCGCATAAACCAGCACGTCGATCAGGTCATAATAGCGGTTCACTTCGGCGTGCGGCACGCGCCCGGTGAAAACCACGCGGTCTTTCAGATCGAGCGCCATCACCTGCTGCTTCAAGGCCGCATCCTGCGGTCCGCCGCCGACCAGAAGCACCTTCACGTCAGGCATCTGCTTGTGGATGGTCGGCAGCGCGGCGATCAGCAGATCCAGCCCTTCGTAGGCGTAGAACGAACCGATGAAGCCGAGCACGCGGCTGTTGCCCAGGCCGAGCTTGAGTTTCAGTTCGGCGTCGGGTTTGCCGCCGACGGCGAATTTGTCGATGTCGACCGCGTTGGGAATGACGGTGATCTTGTTCGGCGGGATGCCGCGCGTAACGAGATCGTTGCGCAGGCCTTCGCAAATGACGGTGACGGCGTCGGCGTTTTTCACCGCCCAGGTTTCAAGCGCGCGGGTGAGCTTGTAGCGCAGGCTGCCTTCTTTGGTGCTGCCGTGATCGACTGCAGCATCCTCCCAGAAAGCGCGGATTTCATAGACCACGGGGATACCGAGTTTGCGCCCGACGCGTATCGCCGGCACCGCATCGAGCACCGGCGAATGCGCATGGATCACGTCGGGCTGCAGTTGTTTCGCCAGACCAAGCAGGCGCTTCTCAATCGCCCCCATGACTGCGAAGGGGTCGCCGCCCGGCAGCCTGGCAAGCAAACCAGTCGGCTTGGGGGTGCGGTAAAAATGCAGGCCGTCGGCGTCCTCTTCCAGCATGCTGTAATTCAACTGCTTGGGGCCGGACAGGTGATAGGTGTCCCAGCCCAGCTTTCTCTGGTTGCGCAGAATCGCCGCGCTGCGGAAAGTGTAGCCCGAGTGCAGCGGCAGGGTGTGGTCGAATACGTGAAGGATTTTCATGACGTGTCAAACGAAGCTTGTTACAACGTTGTCATTGCGAAGCGTAGCCGCAGCAATCCAGATTGCACGCAAACCGGAAATCTGAATATCGTGCTTCGCGCCGCGTTTCGATCGCGGTCGCAATGACGTATGCATCCCTGAAACAGGGCTGCGGGTATGCGTGCAGTCTGGATTGCTTCGCGTTGCTCGCAATGACGGAACATAAGGGCCAGCATCATGCTGCCTGCCTTTCCGTTTCGTCCATGCCCAGCACCTGACCCAGGAAGGCATCGAACATCAGCACCGTCCACAGGATCACCGAATAATCACGCCGGCCGGATTGGTGCGCCTCGACCACCTCGCGCAGGAAATCCTGGTTGAACAGGCTGGTGGACGCCAGCCGCTCGCCCAGCACCACGCCGCGGATGGTGGCCGCCAGCGGGCCGCGGAACCACGCCGCCAACGGCACCGAGAAGCCCATTTTCTTGCGGTACAGCACGTCGTGCGGCAGATAGGGTTCCATCGACTTTTTTAGCAGGTACTTGCCCTCGGTGCCGCGCAGCTTGAGATCGATCGGCAGGCCCGACACCCAGCCCATCAGTTCGTGGTCGAGCAGCGGCTCGCGCACTTCGAGCGCATGCGCCATGCTGGCGCGGTCGACCTTGGTGAGGATGTCGCCGACCAGGTAGGTTTTCATGTCGAGATATTGCACCAGCGACAACGGGTCGTCGGTGGGCGCCACCGACGCATGGCGGCGCAGCACTTCCACCGCCTGATAGCCTTGCAGTTCGCGCCTGAAAGACGGCGAAAACAGCTGTTTGCGCTGCGCATCGGACAGCAGCGAAACGCCGTGGAAATAGCCTTCGACGGTATCGCGCGCCAGCGCCTCGAAGGTGGTCTTGGCGCGGAACACCTTGGGCGCCCAGTCGGCCTTGGGATACAGCTTGCCGAGCGCGCCGAACAGCGGGCGGCGCAGCGCGAGCGGCATCACCGTGCGCATCCGCTCTTCGTAGCGGAACCAGCGATAGCGTCGGTAGCCGGCAAAATGTTCGTCGCCGCCGTCGCCCGACAAGGCGACCTTCACGTGCTTGCGCGCCAGTTCGCACACCCGGTAGGTCGGCAGCGCGGACGAATCGGCATAGGGCTCGTCGTACACCTGGGCGAGCTTGTCGACCAGGCTGAAATCGTTGGAGGCAACGGTTTCGACGTGGTGATGTGTGTGGTAGCGGTCGGCCACCTGCTGGGCGAATTCGATTTCGTTGAACGCCGGGTCGTCGAAGCCGATCGAGCAGGTAATCACCGGCGTAGCGGACTGCGTGGCCATCATCGCCACCACCGCGCTGGAGTCGACGCCGCCGGAGAGAAAGGCGCCCAGCGGCACGTCGGCGATCATGCGCAGGCGCACCGATTCCTTCATGCGCTCGACCAGCTCGTCGAGCGCAGTCGCTTCGTCCTTGACCGCCACCGGGGTGAACGGCATGTCCCAGTACTGCCTGGGCAACGCGCGCGCGGCGCCGCGCTTCAGCGTAAGGGTGAAGCCGGGCGGCA
>JAUXVT010000002.1 GCA_030680405.1 Thiobacillus sp.
CTTGCAGTTCGCGCTTGAACGACGGCGAAAACAACTGCTTTCTTTGCGCGTCCGACAGCATCGACACGCCGTGAAAATAGCCCTCGACGGTATCGCGCGCCAGCGCTTCGAAAGTGGTTTTGGCGCGGAAGACTTTCGGCGCCCAGTCGGCTTTGGGGTAGAGCTTGCCGAGTACGCCGAACAAGGGGCGGCGTACTGCCAGCGGCATCACCGCACGCATCCGCTCTTCATAGCGGAACCAGCGATAGCGCCGATAGCCGGCAAAATGTTCGTCGCCGCCGTCGCCCGAAAGTGCCACTTTCACGTGCTTGCGCGCCAGTTCGCAGACCCGGTAAGTCGGCAGCGCGGACGAGTCCGCATACGGTTCGTCATACACGTTCGCCAGTTTGTCGACCAGACCGAAATCGTCGGCGGCAACGGTCTCGACGTGATGCCGGGTGTGATAGCGATCGGCCACCTGCTGGGCGAACTCGATCTCGTTGAATGCCGGATCGTCGAAACCGATCGAACAGGTGTTCACCGGGGTCTCAGATTGCGTCGCCATCATCGCCACCACCGCACTGGAATCGACGCCCCCCGACAGAAACGCACCGAGCGGCACGTCGGCAATCATGCGCAGGCGGACCGATTCCTTCATGCGCTCGATCAGCTCGTCCATTGCGCTGGCCTCGTCTTTCACCACCACCGGCGTGAACGGCATGTCCCAATACTGCTTCGGCAGCGCGCGCGCCTGGCCGCGTTTGAGGGTGAGCGTGAAACCCGGCGGCAGCTTGTACGCGCGCTTGAAAATGGTGCGCGGCTCCGGCACGTAGCCGTAGGCAAAATATTCCTCGACCGCCAGCGGGTCGATGTCGCGCGACAGGCTAGGGTGCACCATCAGCGACTTCAGCTCCGAACCGAAAATGAATTCACCGCTGTCGAGGAAGGCGTAATACAGCGGCTTGACGCCGAAACGGTCGCGCACCACGAACAGCGTTTCCTGCTTGCGGTCCCACAGCGCAAACGCGAACATGCCGCGAAAGCGCGCGACGCAGGCTTCGCCCCAGGCTTCCCAGGCGTGGACGATGACTTCGGTGTCGGAGTGCGTGCGGAAGGTATGGCCGAGCGCCACCAGTTCAGGCACCAGTTCCTGGAAGTTGTAGATTTCGCCGTTGAACACGACCACGACACTGCCGTCCTCGTTGAACAGCGGCTGCTGGCCGGTCGACAGGTCGATGATCGACAGCCGCCGGTGCCCCAGCCCCACCCCGGGCTCCAGATGCAGACCGCCTTCGTCGGGGCCGCGGTGGAACTGGGTTTCGTTCATGCGATGCAGCAGCTCGCGTGAAATCTCGTCCACGCCGCGAGTATCGAAAATGCCGGTTATGCCGCACATAGGTTCAGGTTTGTCTGGTTTGGGGTGGAGGGGCGGCGGGCCTGCGCCCTGGCTACGGACAGCGGTACACCCCCTGATAGAACGACTAACCATTCGACTAAGACCTCAAGCGGGCGAGTCGCTGGTAATCCCCAGCCCACCCCCCTCGAGGGGGCGGGCGTATTTGCGCTGCGGTCGCGAATGCAGTGGGTTTGTAGAGTGCGCCGTGCGCACCATTCGTTTACAGACTGGTGCGCACGGCGCACCCTACAAGAGGCGACGATGTTGAGGCTGGACGCCGGCTCGATCATTTTTCCAGTTCCCCGCCTGAGCAGGAATGACGTATTCATTGCCTGATCCTCATGTCGACATCCCGGTTCTGTTGACGGTGAGCCGTCATCATTTTCTCCCCAACGTCTGTTCGTAGACCGCGCTATACGCCGCTGCCATGGCTGGGATGCTGAAACGCTGTTCGGCAATGCGCCGCGCGTTGGCCCCGTGTTCGGCAATGCGCCCCGGCGCGTCCAGATAACCGAGCAAGGCCTGTGCCATGCCGGCCACATCGCCCGGCCGAACCAGCACGCCGTTGACGCCTGTTTCCACCAGTTCGACATTGCCGCCCACTGCAGTGGCAATCACCGGCAGGCCGCTCGCCAGCGCTTCCAGGATGGTATTGGAGATGCCCTCATTTTTGGAAGGCAGCACGAATACGTCAAGCGCCTGCATGATGTCCAAAATGTCGTGGCGCTCGCCCGGCAGCCAGGCCAGATGCGCAAGGCCGGCGGCCTGCAGCAGGTCAAGACAGGTCGCGCGTGCCGGGCCCTCGCCGACGATGACCAGCCGCGCGCGCGCTGCGCGCTCGGGCTGCTGATGTACAAGCTGGATGAAGGCCCGCGTGAGCGTGGGGTAATCCTTGACCTCGACCATGCGCCCAACCGAGCCAAAAACAATGCTCTCGGGATGGGCAAACGCCGGCCGCGCACCTTCGCGCGGATGGAATTTTGCGCTGTCGACGCCGTTGTAGATCTGGTGCAGCTTGCGCGGCGGCACGCGGATGACCAGGCGCAGCCAGGTTTCGATATCCCGGCTCACTGCAATGTAGTTCGACACAAAAGGCCGGGCGGCACGGCGCAGCAGATTGTATTTCCAGTTCTTGCCATAGAGGTCGAACACGTCGCGCCCATGTTCGCCGTGCACGGTGGCACGGATGCCGGCGGCCGCGGCCACGAACTGCGCTTCCAGCGCGGCCAGATTGCGGGTGTGCACCAGATCGGGCTTGAGGCGGCGCAGCAGTTTCCATAAGCGTACCGTCCAGCCTAAGCCATGTCCCGGCGCACGATGCAGCGCGTGAAAGGCGACCGGCTGCGCGGTAATTCGCTGGCGGAAATCGCTGAAATCGGTCAACGCCACCACGGTGTGCCGGTAACGTTCCGGCGACAGGGTGTTGAACAGGTTGACCATGCCGTTTTCCATCCCGCCGGTGTCGAAGCGGTGGACGATATGCACGATGTGTGCGGTCACCGCCCATCAACCTGGTCGAGGGTGCGCCCGATCGCGGGCTCCATGTCGGCGGCAAAACGCGCCAGCGTGGCGGCCGCAGCCTCGAGTTTCGACTCCTCATACGGGGTGGCGATCAGCACCGACAGGCCGTCGTCGCGTTTCAGCCGCACCTGGTCGAGCGCCAGGACCAGCTTGGCGACCTGGTCGTTGACGACGGGGCGCTGGTTGATCAGGTTCCACTGCCACACCAGCAGGCGCTGACCGTTGCTGCCGCGCAGTTTAGCCTGCCGCACCGGACGCGATTCGCCGCCGATCTGCACCGTGGCAAGGCTTTCGCCGATGTTCGACCACGCCGGATCCTTCTGCCTGATCATGAAATTCTGCGAGTTGATGAGCTCGGCATCCTGCCGCTGGGTCACGTAGTAATTGAGCTCCAGCAACACGTTGCGCCCGGCCTGGGTATAGGGGTGGCGCAGCTGGCGGTCGGCTCCGACCCAGTGCGGCACCCAGGTGGTGAAGGCCTCGCGCGGCTGCCAGCCGCCCTGTGCCTCGACCCGCAGCGCGGGCATGGCCGGCAGCGGGCGCGTGTTGAGCCAGCTGGCGTAAGCCGGCCACAGGCCTGCAACCACCAGCGCAACGATTGCCACCGGCAGGATAGGCCGCGCCTGCGCACTGCCTGCGGCCGCTGCAACCGGCTGGCCAGTGTCAGGCTTTGGTTGATCATCTTCGCGCCAGAAGCTGCCGATCCAGAACAACAGCAACATGACCAGACCGAAAAATACCCAGCCGTAAATAAAGTGATCGATGCCGTGCGCCAGATTGTTATCGGACAGATGGGCAATCATCACGATCATGTAGGCACGCCCGCTGTTAGCGAAAACCGGCACGACGATAGCGGCGATGGAAAACAGCAGGCGCCGCTTCCACGAACGGTAGGTGAGATAGGCGTACAACACACCAAGCGTGACCGAGGCGATCAGATAGCGCAGCCCGGAGCAGCCCTCGACCACCGACCAGTCGCCGCTGGGAATGCTGAAGAACGTGCCTTCGCGGTACACCGGGATGCCGGTGGCCTGTAGCATCGCCACGGTGAAATCGGCGGTCACCCCCATCAGCGGCTGGATCAGGAACTCGCCCACCGGCACCGCGAAAAACAGGAACATCAGGGGAAAGAATGCCGTCCACACGAACGCCCAGCCGAGCAGCGTCCACATCATCGCAATCAGCATGACAATGAACGCGTATTGGGCGACGACGTTGACGCTGCCCGCGTCGGCCAGCAACCAGCCGGCACCGGCGGCGGCCAGCAGGATCAGCCCGCGCAGGTCGGGGCGCGGCCGAATCTGTGCCAGCACATCGCGCTTGCGCCAGATGAGCCAGGCGCTGATGGGAAAAATGAGATAGCCGTGGGTGAAGGTTTCCGAGCGTTCCCACACTTCGACCATCGAGTAGAACGTTGGCCAGAACACGCCGGCCAGAATCAGCAGGACGCCGAGGGTCAACGCGCCCGGCAGCAGCCAGTTGCTGCGTGGGACGGCGGGAAGGGAATCGGGCAGTGCGCTCATGCGGGGCAAGTCTCCAGAACGGTGGCTGCGGCAGGCGCCGCTTCAAACAGGGGATCGATTGCCGACAAATTGCGGGCCCAGTCGTAATGAGCGAGGACGCAGTCACGCGCTGGTGCAGCGGAAGAGGCGGTCCGCAATTGGGCCACGACGGCGTGGGCGAACTCGGCCTCGCCCTGCGCCAGGATGAAGTCGCGCCCGGCTTCGGCGCGAATGCCTTCGGCGGCCTGGGCGCTGGCGACGACGGGGCGCGCCATCGCCATCGCTTCGAGCACCTTGTTCTGCACGCCGCGCGTGATGCGCAGGGGGGCCACCGCGCAGGCGGCGTGGGCCAGGTAGGGCCGTACGTCTGGCACGCTGCCAGTGACCACCACGCCGGGCTGACGCGCCAGCGCCTGCACCGCCCCGCCGGGACGGCTGCCGACGATGGTGAACTGCGCAGCCGGCACCGCCTCACGGACGGCCGGGAAAATCCGTTCGGCAAACCAGCCGACGGCGTCGACGTTCGGCCAGTAATCCATGGCGCCGGTGAACACCACGCCCTGCACATCGGGTGGATAGGGGTTCGGGTAGTCGCGCGCCGGGGAGAAATACTCGGCGTCAACGCCGTTCTCGAACGCGCCGATCTTGTGGCGCGCGTGCGGTGCGCGCGCTTGCAGCAGTGCCGCCTCGTCGCGCGACACCAGCAGGGTGGCGTCGAAATCCTGCGCCACCCGCGCTTCCCATTCGGCCAGCTTGCGGCCTTCGCGCGCGTACACCCACGACAGCGGCCAGCGTTGCGTCGGCGCGTATTGCGTCCATTTGTCGGAATCGACGTCGACCATGTCGAGCACGCGCCGCGCAAGGCTGGCCGGCATGAACTGCGCCATCGCCGAGGAAAACGCCAGACCGCGTGTCACTGCCCCGGAGGCGGCCAGTTCATCTGCCCAGCGGCTGAGTTCGCGGCTGCTGTAATACGGCAGCGTCAGCGCCTGGCCGGTCAGCAAGCCCGTCAGGCTCGCCAGCCTGGCGCGGCGCGGGTGCAGCGGCAACAGCTTGATCGATGCGCACCAGGGCTTCAACGCGTCCCGGTACTGCCAATCGTCGGGATCGTCGACGAATGCGCCGAGGTGGATTTCATAACGCGTGCTCAGGTGCCGCAGCAAATGGAACGAGCGGATCTTGTCGCCCTTGTTGGGCGGAAACGGGATGCGATGCGCAAGAAACAGCAGCCCTTCCATGGATCAAACCGGAAAAAAATCGCAACCACAGAGGCACAGAGGCACAGAGAAAAACCGTTTCCGGTAAGCGGGACGAAGAATGTGGTCTTCTCGGTGCCTTAGTGCCTCTGTGGTGAAAAGCATTTGATTCATCCCAGATTTCTCACAATGTGCGGACCAATCACGTTGGCGAGCGCCAGCGGCATTTTTTTCCAAGCCTGGATGAACAGGCGGTATTTTGGGTTGAGCGGGTTGATCTCGGGGACTTCCGTGTCCGTCACCAGAAAATACTCGTAATACAACGGTGTCGGCTCGAAGCCCCAGTTTTTCTTGAAATCGAACGAGCCGGTGCCACACTTGCTGCGGCCAAAGTCGAACACCTTGAGCCCGCGCTCGCAGGCGCGCCGCATCAGATCCCAGTACATGAAGTCGTTGCCGGCCACTGCGCGCGAGGCGTCGACGCCGCCGCCGTAATACGGCAGCACTTCGTCCCGGAAGTAGAACGACATCACGCTGGAAATCACGTTCCCATCCAGCGTAATGGTCAGCACTTCACAGTCGTCGCCGAACTCGTCTTTCAGCAAACGGAAAAATTTGCGCGAAAAAACCGGCGTTCCCAAACGATGCACGCTCGCCGAGTACGCCTGGAAGAAGCGCGTGGTGTCGGCGTCGATCTCGCCCATGAGCCCGGCCTTGATGCCCTTGCGCACCATCGCCCGCTGCTTGCGCGGGATGGCGTTCATGTTGGCTTCGATTTCGGGTTCGATGGCTTTCTTGAAGGTGACGTACAGATCCTTGGTCGGCCAGTGGGCATGCTGCGCGACCTGGTTGCGGTATTCGAGCGCGCCGACCTTGAGCTTCCTGGCGAGTGACTGTGCGGCTTCGTCGAGCGCACGCCAGGCGGCGTCGTGATCGGCCAGAATGCCGCCGTAGGCGCAGAACGGCAGCGAACCCAGGCTGTGGCCAAACAGGTGGCTGTTGATTTCGGCCAGCGGCAGCACGCCCACCACCTCGCCGCCACGTTCGGCCAGCAGAAAATGCGTGCGATGGCCGAACGCGTCCTCGATAACGCGCCTCCAGCCGGCGCGATGAAAAAACGTCGCGTCCGGATGCGCATTCACATAGGCATCCCAGCGCGCAGCGTCGTTCGCTTCCAGCCGGCGTATCGTGACTTCAGCCATCGAATCGGCGGTCACAGCGAGGGGTTCGGCTTGCATATTCAAACTAAAAATCTCAGTTCATTCACCACAGAGACACAAAGAAAACAGAATGTTGCAGAAAAACTTGCAGCCCCTAAACCGGTGAATGATGCGTACAGGACTCCTCTCTGTTTTTCAACTCTGCGCCTCTGTGTCTCTGTGGTGAATTGCTTTTCCATGTTCAATGGTCGGGGAGGAATACGCTGTCGACGCGATCCCATTCAAAGTCGTTCAGCAATTGGCGCAGTCTGCCCGGCATACGTTGCAAATTGACGTAATGGCGGAAACGCGTTTTGGCCGACAGGCCAGGCTGGCGCGGCTGCCCGGCGTCGATTTCCCAAGGGTGGAAATAAAACATGCACGGCGCCTGATCCCGTGCGTTGACGCGCCGCAGCATCCAGCGCGACAGTTCATACGGCAGCAGGCGGAACCAGCCGCCGCCGGCAGCGGGCAGGTTGCGGCCGAACAGCGGCAGCGTGGTCGGCGGAAGTTCGAGGATGCCGGATTCGCCGTTAGGCCGGTGCGGGAAGCGCGGCGCGTCGGGCATGCCGTAATGGTCGTGGCGCACCGGATAAATGCTGGAGCTGTATACGTAGCCGGCGTTTTCCAGTTCCTTGACCGCCCACCAGTTCTTTTGGTTGATGGAAAAGCTCGGTGCGCGATAGCCGCGGACGGCGACGCCGCCGAGGTCTTCGAGGAGACGCTTGGCGCGGGTGATATCGTCGCGAAATTCGGCCGGCGTGAGGTCCGACGCGCGCTGGTGGCCGTAGCCGTGGCTGGCGAGTTCGTGGCCGTTTTCGACGATGCGCCGCACCACCTGCGGATAGCGTTCGGCGATCCAGCCGAGGGTGAAGAAGGTCGCCTTGGCGTCGGTCTCGTCGAGCAGGCCGAGAATCACGTCGACGTTACGCTCGACCCGGCAGGGCAGGCTGTCCCAGTCTTCGCGCCGAATGTGCGGGGCGAACGCCGAGACCTGGAAGTAGTCCTCGACATCGATCGACATGGCGTTCTTCATTCAGGCCACCCGCGTCCCCTTCTGCAACGGCAGCCAGCCTTTCAGCGACTGCGCGATGCGCATCGCCGCGCGGCCATCCCAGTATTCGGGGATGCGCCCGGCCTTGCCGCCGTTTGTCATGACGTCGTTGAACGCCGCCCGAATTGCATCGGGATCGGGCCCGACCAGGGTATTGGTGCCCTCCATGAGCGTGATCGGACGTTCGGTGTTTTCACGCAGGGTGAGGCAAGGCACACCGAGCGCGGTGGTTTCTTCCTGGATGCCGCCGGAATCGGTGAGCACCAGCTTGGCATCGCGCATCAGGCCGAGCATTTCCAGATAACCCACCGGCGGCAGGATATGCAGGCCGTCGAGCCTGGCAGTGAAGCCGTACTTCTCGATATTGCCGCGCGTGCGCGGATGCAGCGGAATCACCACCGGCAGGGCGCGGTTGATTTCGCCGACCACATCAAGCAGCGCGGCAAGCGTGGCGGGGTCGTCGACGTTGGACGGCCGATGCAGCGTCAGCACCGCATACTGCGGCAGCGCGGTGCCGAGGGTTTGGCTCGACGGCACCGCGCGCTCGAGGTTGCGGTGCAGGGTGTCGATCATCACGTTGCCGACGAACTCGACACGCGTGGGGTCGATGCCTTCGCGCTGCAGATTGGCGAGCGCAGTCTTTTCCGTGATAAACAGCAGATCGGAAATCTGGTCGGTGAGCACGCGGTTGATTTCTTCCGGCATGCTGCGGTCGTAACTGCGCAGGCCCGCTTCGACGTGGATCACGCGCACACCGCGTTTGGCCGCCACCAGGGCGCAGGCGAGGGTGGAATTCACGTCACCCACCACCAGCACCGCCCGCGGCTGCACGCTTTCCAGCACCGGCTCGAAGCGCTTCATCACTTCGGCGGTCTGCACCGCATGGCTGCCGGAACCGACCTCCAGGTGATGGTCGGGACGCGGAATGCCGAGATCGGCAAAGAAGCTGTCACTCATCGCCGCGTCGTAATGCTGGCCGGTGTGCAGCAGTTGTGCGGCAATCCCGGTCTCGGCCAGCGCGGCCATCACCGGGGCGATTTTCATGAAATTCGGACGCGCGCCCGCGACACATAAAACCTGGGTCATGGTTTAGTGCGTGCTGTCGCGGCTGTCTGGCGGCGCACCATCATCCGCTGCCGCGTTGCGCTCGCTCACGGTATAAAGAATCTTGCGCACGATGGGCAGGATGCGGTTGACCGAGCGTTCCATCTGCTCGACCCGCCGGGTCAGCAGCGCGGTATCTTCATTGTGTACGACGCCGCCTGCAGGCCCGTGGTTGTTGATGCCGGTGGTCCCATGGAAATCCTGATGCGCGACCTCGTTCTTCAGGTCGGCGATGACTTCGTTGACCTCGGCTTCGCCGAGATGGCTTTTTTCCTCAAGAAAGCCGAACAGCAGCAGGCGGTCGCAGGTGGTGTTGATGCGACGCGGGATACCGCCGGTAAAACGGTGCAGCGCGGCAAAGGCTTCCGCATCGATAGTGGGATTACCCTGCCAGCCGACGGTGCGCAGGCGGTGTTCGATGTAGCCGCGGGTCTCGTCCGCATCGATCGGCCCCAGGTGATACGACGCCACCACGCGCTGGCGCAATTGCTGCATGTCGGGGCTTTGCAGGATGCCGCGAAACTCCGGCTGGCCCAGCAAGAAGGTCTGGATCAGTGAACGTTCGTTGTTCTGGTAGTTGGACAGCATCCGCAGTTCCTCGACCGCACGCGGCGTCAGGTTCTGCGCCTCGTCGACCACCAGCAGCGCACGCTTGCCCTGGCGGGTGGCCGCCACCAGAAAGTCTTCCAGATTTTTCAGCAGTGCCGACTTGGTCAACCCTTCGTGCTCCAGCCCGAACGAGGCGGCCACGCTGCGCAAGGTGTCTTCGGCATCCAGTTGGGTCGAAACCAGTTGCGCGGCGATCAGGTTGTGGGCCTCGAGCTGGCGAAACAGGTTGCGCATCAGCGTGGTCTTGCCCGCGCCGACTTCACCGGTGATGACAATGAAGCCCTCACCCAGCGACAGGCCGTAATCCAGATACGCCATCGCCCGCTTGTGCCCCTTGGAACCGTAGAAAAAACGCGGGTCGGGGTTGAGCTGAAAGGGTTTGGCGCTGAAGCGGTAATAATCTTCGTACATGAACGATCCGTTGTCTGAGTGGGGCACAGCCCGTGTGCGTGCAGAATGCGAAGCAACGGCTGGCCATTCCGGAAAACTGGTCAGAAGCGCATGTTGACCGAGGCCGTGAGCCTGTTTTCCTCGTAGTCGGCATCCGCCACGTTCGAATCCCGCTGGGTATGGCGGAAAATCAACGCGCCGCTTAACTTGGAGGCGAATTGATGGTTCATACCCAGGGTGAGGGTGTAAAGATTGTCTTCCCGATCCGTGCCACCGGAGAGGATGGCGGGCACCTCATTCCGGGTCAGCCCCAGGCTGCCGTTGACGCTGGTATTGGGCGCCAGGCGGTAGCCGACCGATCCGGTAATGCCCTGTGTGCGATCTTCCGTATTAGCCAACACTTGATAAATACGCCTGGTATCAAACACCGACAAGCCGAAATTGAGCTTGCTCAACGACCACGACACGCCCGCACTCAGGCTCTTGATGACGTAAATGCCATTGGCGCTTGCGACATTGAGCAAACCTGCCGCAATCAAATCCGAGGTCGAAATGCCGGAATTGCTGAAAAAGAGCGCCAGTTGGCCTGCGGTAATCGGCCCCACACAGCTTGACTGACCTGGAGGCGGGTTGATGTCTGGGGTTTCAAACAGAGTTGTTCCATTGCATACCCAGAAAATACGGCTGCTTGCTTCCAGAAACTGTTGCGTGATATCACTGACGTCTTCCGAATAGCGCACCGTCCAGCGTGACAACCGGGTGCGATGGCTGCCGGAAAAGCTGTAGGTGCGGCCGAAGAATCGTTCGCCCATCGAGGCTTCGATGCTGGTACGGCGCGAGGGCGACCAGCCGAAACCCGCGTTCCAGAAAGTGCCGTCGATTTCGATGACGCTCGGGAAATCGTTCCATTCCTCCCCGACGGTGCCGAACACGCGGAATTTGCGGGTCAGCGCATAACCGACGGTGGCGCTGGCACGCTCGAAGGTGGTATCGGCGACATCGCGGTTATTCGCCTTGCGGATGGAATAATTCAGCCCCCAGCTGAGATCGTTGAATTGGGTGCCGCTGGTCAGCCCCGCCGTAAACGAATGCACGCTGGAATCGGAGGCAACGTCATTCTCGAAAATCGCACCGCCGGTAGTGTAGCGCGCCTGCGCATTGGCAAAGGTGCCGAGGCGTTTCTTGATGTAGGGACTGATCGAATAGGTGCCGACGGTGGCGCGGTTGCTGTCGTTGATTTCGGCATCGGCGGGCGAACCCAGCAGCGAAATCAGTTCCTGCGAAATGCTGGCGTTGCCGTCGATGAACAGGAAATCCTCGATCAGTTCGGCTGTGCCGGTAGCGCTCAGGTGGTGATTGAGATCGGTGCTGTTGTCGTCGCTGAAGCGCGCTACCCCGGTCAAGCCATAGCTCACGCTGGCCCGCACCCGGCGCGAGCCCTGGGAACGCAGGGTGAAACCCGGCGTCACGCTGAGAATCAGCGCATCTTGCGGGTTGGTTGCGCTTTGATTGGCATTGTCGGAATAGGTGGCCGACGCGCCGACGCTGGGTTCAAAAAGCCAGTCGCGGGCGTGTGCAGGCAATGCAAATGCCATCGCCATGAATACAGATAAAGCGCCTGCCAGGGTGGCCTGGCTGTGCGGCCCTGCTTTTGCGCAGCGGGGGCGGGGCTTATTTACCGTAACTGCCATAGTAACCATAGTAGTAATCCGCACCCGGGGTCGGCGTGGTTTTGTTCAGCAACATGCCCACCACTTCACATGACTGGATGTGGCTCAAGGCTTCACGCACTGCCTCCTGCGAGGTTTTCTCGGCCTCCACCACCATGACGATCTGCCCCATGTGGGTCGCCAGCACGCTGGCTTCGCTGGTTGCCAGCAGCGGCGGCGAATCGAACAGGATGATACGGTCCGGGTAGCGATTCCCGATATCCTCGACCAGGCGGGTCATGGCGGCGCTCGCCAGCAGCTCGGTCGCGCGCTTGTAGGTGCGGCCGGCGGGCAGCACGGTCAGCTTGGCGATATCGGTCCGGATCAGCACGTCAGACAGTTTCAGATCCTTGTCCTGCAGCACGTCGAGCAAGCCCTTGTCGGCGTGGATGCCGAGATACTCGGGGATGCGCGGCTTGGCAACGTCGGCGTCGATCAGCAGCACGGTGCGATCCATTTCCATCGCCATCGAAATGGCGAGGTTGATGGCGCAGAAGCTCTTGCCTTCACCCGGCAGCGAACTGGTAATCATGATGAGGTTGCCGTTCTTGACCCGCGCGGTGCCCTGGCCAAAGGCATTGGCGATGAGCGGACGCTTGATGATGCGGAACTCTTCGGCAACCTGGCTTTTTTCAGCATCCGGCGCCACCACGCCCATGCGGCGCAGGCGCGCCAGATTGATCGACTGCACCTGGCTATTGCCTTCCAGCACATCGTCGGCACCCGGCGCATTGAACATCGGTTCGACTGGCGTGGCGACAAAGGGCGCGGCATGGCCGCTACGCTGCCTGTTGAGCGCATTTTCGATCAGGCTGGCGTCGTGGCTGGAATCGCTGTTGCCGCCCTGGGGCGCCGGGCGGGGTGCGCCCGCGCCAATCTTGCCGGCTGCTTTTTCAATAATGCTCATGGTTTCTCCTAGCCTGCGCGCGACACAACCAGTTGCAGGATCATCACGGCGCCATAGGCGGCAATCAGGCTGCCCAATGCGGCCAGATAGGTCAGCAGGCCCTTGCGCTTGCGGCGGCGGGACTCATCGGTTTCCACCCGCGCCACCGCGCCCAGCAGCGGCAGTCCGGTCAGCTCACGCAAGGCACGGCGGTCGGTCACGGTGCGGCGCAGCTGGCTCAGCAGGAAGGCCACTGCCACACCGGCAGCGAGGCCACCCAGGGTCACCATCGACAGCAACAGCGGACGGTTCGGCCACGCCGGCTGGCTCGGCACGAAGGGCGGATCGATCACGCGAAAGTCGACGGTATCGGTCTTGCTCTCGACCTCGCCCGACATGGTGACCGACTCGCGGCGTTTCAGCAGGGCGTCGTAGTTCTGGCGATAGATGCCGTAGTCGCGCATCAGTTGGGTGTAATCCTGCTCCACCTGCGGAATCATGTTGGACGCGTTGCGCAGTGCGCCGTAGCGGCGCTGATATTCCGCCACCCGCGCCTGTAACGAAGCCACGGTGGCGTCCGCTTCGGCGATGGCAATGGTCAGTTGCTGATACACCGGGTTCTGGATCCGGGCGCCAGCAGGGTCGGCCTTGCGCTGCGACAGGTCAATTTTCTTCTGCGCTTCCAGTTTTTCGATCAGGCGCTTGGTCGACTGGATATCGGGGTGCAGATCGGTGTATTTCAGGCGCAGCTGATCCATCTGCTTTTCCAGCGCCTGAACACGGCCATCGATCTCGCTGTGGGTCGACACGGCTGCTGCCGCTGCGGTGAGCTCGGGTTCTTCGTCTGCCAGCTGGCGCTTGAGCTGATTGCGGCGGTTAACGGCTTCCTGCTGGTCCAGCTGCGCCTGGCGCAGTTGCGCCGAGGTTTCGGCCAGCTTGGAGTAATAGTCGCCGCCCTGCCCCGGCATCATGCCGATGTGCGTCTGCTTGAATTCTTTGAGCGCGTTTTCGGCGTCGGTGAGCTTCTGCTGGTACTGCTGTAGCTGCTCCTCGATGAAGCGCTGCGAGCTGGAAATATCCTGACGGGTCTTGCCGAGGCTGGTTTCCACAAAAATGGTCAGCAGCGACTGCACCACTTTCTTCGCCAGGTCGCCATTGGCATCCTGGTAGCTGATGGTGTAGAGATTTTCGCGGCCGGCGTCGGCGATGGAAATCTGGCTGGCCAGGCCGTCCAGCATCGTTTCGGTCTGCTCCGGCGTTTTCGCCTTCACGTCCAGGTCGGTCATGCGCGCCACCTTCTCCAGCGTCGGGCGGCTGACCAGCTGACGCGTCATCATCTTGATCTGCTGCTGCACATTGGGCTCGGCCGCCAGCCCCGCCAGCAGCGGCTTCAGCAGGGTTTGCGTATCCACATAGACGCGCGCCGACGCCTGATAACGGTCGGGGATCATCATCACCCAGGTCCAGCCGACGATGCACACCAGCCAGGCCACCACCACGCCCCACCAGCGACGCCGCCAGGCGGCCTTGGCATAACCCAGAATTTGTTGCAGCACTTGATCCATAAGGACGTTCCATCAAAAAGCGCCGCAGAAGGCGGCGCAGACATACTTAGAACAGGCTTTCAGGCACCACCAGCACATCGCCCGGACGCACGTCGACGTTGGCTGAAATGTCGCCACCTTTCAGCAGGTCTTCCAGGCGCACGCCGAGGCGTTCCTGCTTGCCGTTTTCGGTTCGCAGAATGTAGGCCTTGTTGCCCGCGGCAAAATCGGTGATGCCGCCGACCGCAATCATCAGGTCGATCAGGCTCATCTTTTCACGATAGTTCAGCGCCTGCGGTTTAGCCGCCTCGCCGATCACGCGGAGCTGCTGGTCGAACGGACCGGTGCCGCCGGCGACGATGACGGTGACGATAGGTTCCTGGATGTATTTGGCCAGCGCCTTTTCGATATCGCGCGCCAGCTGGGTGGGGGTCTTGCCGGAGGCCTGGAGGTCCTCGATCAGGTTCATGGTCATCTTGCCATCGGGGCGCACCGGGAAGCTGCCGGACACCTCGGGATTGCGCCAGACAAACACATTGACCGAATCGCCCGGACCGATCAGATAATTCCAGTCGAACTGCCCGGTGCGCTCGGGAGCAGGCGGATAGGTCGGCGTGCCGGAGCAGCCTGCCATGGCAGCAACGGCCAGCACCACGCCGGCGCGTGCGATATGCTTCTTGATCGTAAACATGTCCACCCTCCCTTATATGCAGTTAATCCGCTGGCATTATGCCAGAGCAGATTAAAAATCCGATTTCATCACCAAAGACCGTAAGCAAGCCTCAGGCCAAACTATAGACACCCCGGCGCCTTTGGTCAGCAACGGCACCGTCCCGCCGCGCGCTGGCCGAAACGTCGGCAACCCGACACAGGCGTCGTAAGCCCGTCGTCTGCCGCGGTATCATACCGCCCATGGACCCTCATAAAATCGACAACCTCGATACCCTGCGACTGCGCATCCGCGAATTTGCCCAGGCGCGCGCATGGGAACGCTACCACACCCCCAAGAACCTGGTCATGGCCTTGAGTGTGGAAGCGGCGGAGCTGCTGGAACCCTTCCAGTGGCTGACAGCTGAACAGAGCCAACACCTGAGCGCCGACCAGCACGAAGCGGTGCGCCAGGAAATTGCCGACGTGCTGATTTATCTGACCCGCCTGGCCGACCTGCTGGACATCGATCTGCTCGATGCCGCCGCCGACAAGCTGGCGCTCAATGCGCGCAAGTACCCGGTCGAAAAAGCGTACGGCAACGCCCTCAAATCTACGGACTTTTCGAATGACTGACTTATATTACAAACACCACGTCTTTTTCTGCACCAACCTGCGCGACGACGGCGCCAAATGCTGCGGCGCATCAGGCGGCCAGCAGATGCGCGACTACCTGAAGAAAAAGATCAAGCATGCCAACCTCAATGGCGAGGGCAAATGCCGCATCAACAGCGCCGGCTGCCTAGACCGCTGTGACGAAGGCCCGCTGCTGGTCGTGTATCCCGAAGGCGTCTGGTACACCTATGTGGACGAATCCGACATCGATGAAATCTTCGAGGTCCACCTCAAAGAGGGGCGTATCGTCGAACGCTTGCAGCTGAAGTGAACACCGCCTGAGTGAAACGCTACAAGCTGCGCATTCCGGTGCCGGCAGGCAAGCTGGAAACCGTGATCGACGACCCCGAAACCGAACGCCGTGGCCTGTTGCTGGTCGCCCATCCGCACCCGCTGCATGGCGGCAGCCTGGACAACAAGGTGGTGACGACCCTGGCCCGCGCCGCCAATGAAGCCGGCTGGGTCAGCGTGCGGCCGAATTTCCGCGGTGTCGGCATGAGCGACGGCGCGTATGACGCCGGGGTGGGCGAGACCGATGACCTGCTCGCGATCGCCCGCTTCGTCGAAGCCAGCTACCCCGGCCTGCCCTGGGCCCTGGCCGGGTTCTCGTTCGGCGCCTTCGTCCAGCACCGGTTGCGCCAGCAACTCGACGCGCGCCGGCTGATCCTGGTCGCGCCGGCGGTCACCCTATACGAATTTGACCCGGTGCCTGCGGACACCGTGGTGATCTTCGGCGACGCCGACGAACTGATTCCGCCCGCCGCCATGCGCCTGTGGGCGGAGCAGCAACAGCTTGCCGTGAAAACCATTCCGGGGGCCGGGCATTTCTTTCATGGCAAGCTGAAGGAGCTGAAACAGGCCTTCATGGAGGCCTGCCCGTGCTGAAGGTGCGCGGCCTCACCAAGCGGTACGGCGACACCGACGTGGTGCACGGCCTTGATCTGACCGTCCGGCGCGGCGAATGCTTCGGCCTGCTCGGCCCCAACGGCGCCGGCAAGACCACCACGCTGCGGCTGTTGCTGGGCCTGATCGAGCCCGACAGCGGCAGCATCGAACTGGCCGGCATCGCGGTGCCGCAGCATGCGCGAGAAGCGCGGATGAAGGTCGGCGTGGTGCCGCAGTTGGACAACCTCGACCCGGATTTTTCCGTACGCGAAAACCTGCTCGCCTACGGCCGCTATTTCGGCATGGACAAGGCTGCCATCGCCGCGCGCGTGCCCGAACTGCTGGAGTTTGCCGGGCTGGCCAGCAAGGCCGACGCGCAGATCGCCCAGTTGTCGGGCGGCATGAAGCGGCGCCTCACGCTCGCCCGCGCGCTGGTGCACGATCCCGACATCCTGTTTCTCGACGAGCCCACCACCGGGCTCGACCCGCAGGCGCGCCACCTGATCTGGCAGGGACTGCGGCGGCTGCTCAATGCGGGCAAGACCATCGTGCTGACCACGCATTTCATGGACGAAGCCGAGCGACTTGCCGACCGGCTGGTCATCCTCGACCATGGCCGTGTCGTCGCCGAAGGTGCGCCGCGCGCGCTGATCGAATCGCACATCGAACCAGCGGTGGTCGAAGTCTACGGCGAAGGGCTGGAAACCTGGACGCGTGATTACGCCGACCAGGTCTGCCTGCGTTTCGAGACCATCGGCGAAACCCTGTTCTGCTACACCGACAACGCCGCGCGCGCGATCGACGCGCTGAAGCAGGCGCCCGCGCTGCGCTATCTGCACCGGCCGTCCAGCCTCGAGGACGTGTTTCTAAAACTCACCGGGCGAGATTTGCGGGATTAGAAGATGAAAACACCCTTTTCATCCGCGAAGGACGCGAAGAAGCGCGAAGAAACCCTTGGCAAATGCGGGTTTGCTGCCGGATGCGGCCTGGCGGCACACCAACACCGCATCGAAATAAACTTCGCGTCCCTTCGCGTCCTTCGCGGATAAACACAATGCGTTCCCACCTTCGACTCCCCCGTCTTTCCTGGCGCTTCATCCCGGTGTGGCAGCGCAATTACCTGGTGTGGAAAAAGCTCGCCATTCCGTCCATCCTCGGCAACCTGGCCGACCCGATGCTGTACATGCTGGGGCTGGGTTACGGCCTCGGCAGCCTGCTGCCCGATGTCGGCGGCATGCCCTACCTCACCTTCCTCGCCGCCGGCACGGTGGCCTACAGCACGATGAACGCCGCCACCTTCGAGGTGCTATATTCGAGCTTTTCGCGCATGCACGTGCAGCGCACCTGGGACGCCATTCTCAACGCCCCGCTCACGCTCGACGACGTGATGCTGGGCGAACTGACCTGGGCGGTGTCGAAGAGCCTGCTCTCGGGGCTGGCGATCCTGGCGGTGATCTGGGGGCTGGAGCTCTATGGCAACTTCTGGATGACACTGTGGATCATCCCGGTGGTGGCGCTGGTCGGTTTCTGCTTCGGCGGCATGGGGCTGGTGATGAACGCAGTGTCGCCCAGCTTCGACTTTTTCCTCTATTACTTCACGCTGGTGATCACGCCGATGGTGCTGCTGTGCGGCGTGTTCTTCCCGGTGTCGCAGTTGCCGCCACTGCTGCAAAGCGTGTCGGCCTGGCTGCCGCTCACTCACGCGGTCAATCTGGCGCGCCCGCTGGTGCTGGGCAAGTCGCCCGACGATATCGTCCTGCATGGCGCCGCGCTGTACGCGTATGGCTTCGTCGGCTACATCATCGCGCTGGCACTCACCCGCAGACGGCTTCTGAAATAAACGGGCGTTGAAGCGTCGACGATGGCGTCGATCATTGGACGCAGCGGGCGCTGCGAAATCGACTCCATGCACGGCGCGATGTAGCCTGCGTCCGTCCTGGCGGCTGGAACGAGAATTGCGGCATTGTCCGCATCAACCGCACCCGGACCTCTGCCATGCCACGCAAATCCTCAGCTTCGCGCGCACGAACCCGTCGTATCGGCCTGCTCGGCTTGCTGCTCACCACGGCACTCACCCCAGCCGGCATCATGGTGGGCACGGTCACCGCCGCCGCCCTGATCGGCGGCCTCGCATTCCATCTGGATCGCGCCGCGCCTGCAGCACCGTCCACCCCCGCGCAGTCCATTTCCGCGAAGGCTGGCAACCCGCAGTACCTCACCATCGAGCGTGACGGAAAAACCGTATCCCTTGTAATGACCGAAGACGAACTTGCGGGCGGTGGCAGTGCGGGCACGTTCGATCCGGCCGGCCCGCTGTTCGCCGCTCTGGCCGGCGACGGCCCGGCGCAGCGCACCGCACCGGGGGACATGCCGCCCCATGCTTCGCCGGGCACGTCCACGCCCGGCGGAGGCGCCGCGCCCAGTGGAGGCACCATGCCCGGCGGCGCTCACTCGCCCACTGGCCCGACATCGAATTCGCCGTCGTTCGCCGGACCGATTGGCGCACCGCCCGGTGCCGGGTCGTCCCCGGCTGGTTCACCGCCAGCCAACACGCCGCCCTCACGGCAGCCCGCCGGGCCGAATGGCACGCCCCCCACCGTCGCGACGCTCCCGACGGGCTCACCGCCTTCCGGCGCCTCGCCGAGCACTCAGCCCGCCCCGACCCACGCCGGCGCCCCTCACGCGCCCGCGGGCAACGGTGCGCCGGCACAGCCGACCGGCGAGGCGGGCGCCCCGGCGTCCCCCCACGAAACAACGCAACCGCCGCACGGTGGCATGCCCCAGGAAACTTCGCAGCCCCCGAACGGAAATGCCCCGCACGGGGACACTCCCCACGAACCAACGCAACCGCTCCACGGCATGCCCCAGGGCACGTTGCCCGCCTCCACTCCCGATACGCTGACGCCGCCCCTGGCCGGCGAACCTTTCGGCCCGCTGACGCCGCCATCGGACAAGGAGGTAACTGCACAGCCAAACGCGGTGCCGGAACCGTCGATGATTGCCTTGATGCTGCTGGGTTTGGCCGGGCTGGCCTGGGCAGGGCGCCGTCGGGCTAACCCGCTCCGGCTTGCCTAGCCGCCGATGCCCGCCGCCTGCTGGTCGGCGTGGTAGCTTGATCGCACCATCGGGCCGCAGGCGGCGTGCTTGAAGCCCATCGCCAGCGCTTCCTGCTCGAACTGGGAAAAACGTTCAGGCGTCACAAAACGCAGCACCGGTAGATGGTGCTGCGAAGGCTGCAGATACTGACCCAAGGTCAGCATGTCGACATCGTGCGTGCGCAGGTCGCGCATCACCTGCAGGATCTCGTCGTCTTCCTCGCCCAAGCCCAGCATCAGGCCGGATTTGGTCGGAATGCCCGGGTGGCGCGCCTTGAAATCCTTCAAGAGCTTCAGCGAATGCGCGTAGTCGGCGCCGGGGCGCGCCGCCTTGTACAGACGCGGCACGGTTTCCAGGTTGTGGTTCATCACGTCGGGCGGCGCGGCGTCGAGTTTTTCCAGTGCCTTGTCGAGCCGTCCGCGAAAATCCGGGGTGAGGATTTCGATCCGCGTCGCCGGTGATTTTTCGCGCACCGCCGCAATGCACTGCGCGAAATGATCGGCGCCGCCATCGCGCAGGTCATCGCGGTCGACGCTGGTGATCACCACGTATTTCAGCACCATCAGCGCAATCGTCTCGGCCAGATGACGCGGCTCGTCGACGTCCGGCGGCAGCGGGGTGCCGTGGCCGACGTCGCAGAACGGGCAGCGCCGGGTGCACAGGTCGCCCAGGATCATGAAGGTGGCGGTGCCGTGGCCGAAGCATTCGCCCAGGTTCGGACACGAGGCTTCCTCGCATACCGTGTGCAGTTTCGCTTCGCGCAGGATGCCTTTCAGCCGCGCCACGTTCGGCACGTTGGGCGATTTGGCGCGGATCCACGACGGCAACCTCATTCTGGGTTGCGGCACGATCTTGATTGGGATGCGCGCGGTTTTCGCTGCGCCTTTATGCTGGAGGGGGTCTGCCATAATCTGCTCGGAACAACATTGAAACCGGATTTTAGCCTATGCGCATCCTGACCCTGACCCTGCTGACTGTGTGGAGTGCAGCGGCAAGCGCCGGCACCGACACCAGCGTGGATGCGGAAACCGGGCTGGCCACCTGGCAAACCGAAACGAGCAACATCCAGGTGCGGCTGACCCAGATCAGCCCGGACCAGGTACGCGGCTTTTATCAGGCACGCGGGTTTTCTGTGCAGGCGGCGGAACGCTATACCAGCGAGTGCGTCTTCATGACCGTAGTGCGCAATATTGGCGACGCGCCGATTCAGCACCGCCTGGCCGACTGGCGCTATTTTTCGGCAGGCCAGCCGCCGCGCTCCATTCGCAGCAAGGCCGCGTGGGAGCGCCTCTGGAAGCAGCAGGGCGTTCCCGAGGCTGCGCGCATCGCCTTCACCTGGGCGCAGTTTCCCGCCACGCAGACCTTTGCGCCGGGCGACTGGAACCAGGGCATGACGACCTACAGCGTGCCGCGCGGCGGCCTGCTCGACCTGCGTTTTGTCTGGCGCGCGGGTGCAAAAACCCATTCAGGAAAACTCGAACAGTTGAGGTGTGCAAATGAACATTCATAGACGCGTATCGGGCGCGGCGCTGGCCGCTTGCTGTGTGTTTGGCGTGCCGCTTGCGGCCCACGCCGCCGACCTTCCGCCCTTGTCGCACAGCCTGACCCTGCAGGCGCCGAAACCCGCTCCGGCGCTGAAGCTCAAGGATTTCGACGGCCGGACCCATGATCTTGCCCGGCTCAGGGGCCGTGTTGTGCTGATCAACTTCTGGGCCACCTGGTGCCCGCCGTGCCGCCGCGAAATGCCGTCGATGGAGCGCCTGTCGCAGGCGCTCAAGGGCGAAGCCTTCAGCGTGCTGGCGGTGGACGTGGGCGAGGATGCCGACACCATCGGCGCCTTCACCAGCCAGCTCGACACCGCGCCGACCTTCCCCATCCTGCTTGACACCCGCAGCCATACCCTGCAGGCTTGGAAAGTGGCGGGGCTGCCGACCACCTTCCTAGTCGACAGGCAGGGGCGCATCGTCGCCAGCGCCATCGGCGGGCGCGAGTTTGATCACCCCGAAACCGTCAAGACGATACGCGAACTTCTGGGAAAATAGGGGTCAGGGGTTAGGGGGTCAGGTTTTTGAAACTCGCGGCCTTCGGCCGCTCATTCCCTGAATCCTGAATCCTGGTCCCTGTATCCTAAACCCTGACCCACACTTGGCCGGCCTCGACCTTTACCGGGTAGGTTCTGATCGGTTCGTCGGCGGGTTCGCAGGTGGGCTGGCCGGTGGTGAGGTCGAAGTAGCTGCCGTGCAGCGAGCACTTGATCTTGCCGTCCTTGATGCACCCCAGATACAGCGAGTAATCCTCGTGACTGCACATTTCGTCGACGACGTAATGGGTGCCGCCGGAATTGCACAGCAACAGGCGGCGGCCGTCGACGACGACGCGCTTCATCTGCGCCGGCTTGAGTTCGTCGGCGGCGGCGATGGCTACGAACTCGCTCATCACTTGACCCTGGCGACGGCGCGGCCGGAATCCAGCACCGCGCGTATTTGCGCGGCGGCATCAGGAATGCTGGCCGCCTTGCCCACATGGTGCAGGATGACGGAACCGGCCAGCACCAGCGAATCGTAGGTCGCGCCGTGGTCACCCTTCAGTGCCAGGATGCCGGCTTCGGCGGCGGCGTGGGCGGTGGCCTTGATGTCGATGGCGGCGACGATTTCGTCCTCGCCCGCTTCGGCGGCGACCGCGCCGGGCAGCGGCGCCGCGCGCACGGGCTGGCTGATGCCCAGCGCCACCGGATCGACCGTCGCCTCGACTTCGGTGTCCTTGTCGTGGTAGTGAAAGTACTTGCCGGTCTGGCGCAGGCTCGGGATCACCCCGCCTTCGACGCCGCGCACGATGCAGGCGCTGTCGAACCCGGCTTCGCGCGCGAGATCGGCATACACCGGCGGATAGGGCTTGTGCACGTAGCCGGTGACGAAATGGGTAAGCTTTCTGCCGGCGATGGGCTTGGACAGCACTTCCACCGTGGTCAGTACCTGACGCTTGATCATCTGCGTGCGCAGCGGGATGAGCTTGTGCATGCCGGGATTGGACTGCGCCTGGTCGACATAGGCCCAGCCCAGCGCGGGGTCGGCCAGACGCGCGGCCGCTTCGGCAGGTGACAGATCAACCGGCACGCCGGCGGCTTCCAGCACGTGGCGCGCGGTCACGCCGTATTTGGGGCCGACCTTGTCGAGACCGTGGCAGACCACGTGCACCCCGAATTCGGCCAGCAGCGGGCCGAGGAAAGGTGCGGCAGGCAGACAGCGGGTGTAGCCGTCGTAGGGATCGCCGATATCGACCACTTCGTCGACCTCGGCGGTGACGCGCCGAGTGGTTTCCAGCACCGCATCCAGCACCCCGCGGTTTTCGTCCATCGTCTCGCGCTTCATGCGCAGGGCGATGAAGTAAATGCCCACTTGCACCGGGTCGATCATGTTGTCAATGATGGCCTTGGTGCCCAGATGCGCCTCGGTGCGGCTGATGTCCTTGGACAGATCCGGCCCGGTGGCGATGCGCTGGATGATCGAACGCATCAGAAGCTTGGGATCGGACGGCAGGGTGTCGGTGCTCATGAATAACTCCATTAGAAGTTAGAAGAATACTAATAAACCAGCAAACCAGTCAAAAATAGATCGCGCCCAGCAGGGCGCGGGCAAGTGCCTGCTCGACCTGCGGCAGCGACAGCTTCACGCCGAGATCGCGGCATTGCGTCACCCGCATGCCGGCGTAGCCGCAGGGGTTGATCGCGGCAAAGGGCGCCAGGTCCATATCGACGTTGAGCGCCAGCCCGTGATAGGTGCAGCCGTGCTTGACGCGCAGGCCCAGCGCGGCGATTTTCGCGCCGTCGACATACACGCCGGGCGCGCCGTCCAGCAGCGCGGCGGCGACGCCCTGCCCCGCCAGCAGGTCGATGACGGCCTGCTCCATGCGACTGACCAGTTCGCGGATGCCGTAGCCGCGCCGCCGCAAATCGACCAGCACATAGACCACCCCCTGCCCCGGGCCATGATAGGTAATCTGCCCGCCACGGTCGATGGGGATAACGGGAATCGCGGTTTCGGCGATCAAATGCTCGGGCTTGCCAGCCTGCCCCAGGGTGTAGACCGGCGGGTGCTCCAGCAGCCAGAGCTCATCCGGTGTGTCGACCGTACGCCGTGCGGTGAAATCCTGCATCGCCCGCCAGGTCGGCTCGTATTCGACCCGCCCCAACTCCCGAACGATCGCCTCCTCCCCCTGGCCCCTGACCCCTGAATCCTGACCCCTCACAATGCCATCTTCACCCACGGATGGGCGCTGATCTCGCGGTACAGCGCGTCGAGTTGGGCCTTGGAGGTGGCGCGCACCACGCAGGTCACCGAGAGGTAGTTGCCGCTGCTGGACATCCGCATTTCGACGGTTTCGGCCCTGAAATCAGGCGCGTGGCGCAACACCAGCTCGACCATGGTCTGCGCGAAGTCATCACGCCGCTCGCCCATGATCTTGATCGGGAAATCGGTGGGGAATTGCAGCAGGGTGTCTTCTTCGCTCATGCGCGCATGACCTGTTGTTTGAAGGTTTGATACAGCCCGTCCATCTGCTGCGCCAGCGGCCCCGGCACGCCGGCGCCGACTGGGGCGCCGTCGAGTTTCACGATGGCCATGATTTCCTTGGTGGACGAGGTCATCCACAGCTCGTCGGCGGCACGCAGCTCGGCCTCGGAAATCGCCCGCACCTGGTGCGGTATGCCGTGCGTCGCGGCGAGTTCCAGCACCACGTCGTAGGTGATGCCGGTCAACATCAGGTTCGATGGCGGCGGTACCAGCAGCACACCGTCTTTCACCACGAAGATATTGCTCGCGGCGCCCTCGGTTAAAAAGCCGTCGCGCAGCATCACGGTCTCGGCGCAGCCGACATCGACCGCCTGCTGCCGCAGCAAGATGTTGGCCAGCAGCGAGATGGCCTTGATGTTGCAGCGCAGCCAGCGGTTGTCGACGGCGCTGACGGCGCACACCCCGGCGGCCTTTTGCGCAGGCGTGGTGGTCACCAGCGGCTGCGCAAACATGAAGACGGTAGGCGGCACGCCCTTGGGGAAGGCGTGGTCGCGCGGCGCGACACCACGCGTGACCTGGATGTAGAGCGACTGGTCGGCGAAGTCCTGCAGTTCGATCAACTGCAGGATCAGTTCACGCCACCCGTCCAGCCCGTGCGGGCTGGCCAGGCGGATGCCGTCGAGGCTGCCCTGCAGGCGGCGCAGATGCTCGTCGAGCCGGAATGGCTTCTTCGAATACACCGGCACCAACTCATAGACGCCGTCGCCGAAGACAAAGCCGCGGTCGAGCACCGAAATCTTCGCTTCGGCAAGCGGCAGGAACTGGCCGTTCAGATAAACGCTCATTGACCGAAGAAGAGCCGGATCGAATCCCAGCCGCGGCCAAAGATGCCGGCCACGGTGACGTCGTGCAGGGCGACCAGGGGGTAGTCGCCGATCGGCTTGCCGTCGAGCGTCAGCCGCAGCGCACCCATGCGTTGGCCCTTGCGCACCGGCGCCACGATCGGCTGCTGGGTAATGACTTCGGCCTTGACGCGAACGGCGCTGCCTGCGGGGACCAGCAAATGGAAATCCTGTGCAAACCCCATGCTCACCGTCGTGCGTGTGCCGCGGTAGAGGGGCGCCACCTTGACCGCCTGTTGCGCGCGGTAAAGCAGCACGCTGTCGAAATTCTCGAAGCCGTAATTCAGCAAGCGCAGGGCATCCTGGGTGCGCTGCGCATCGGAACGCCCGCCCAGCACCACGGCGATGCGGCGCTGGTCGCCGCGCTGGGCCGACGCCGCCATGCAGAAGCCGGCCTCGATGGTGCGCCCGACCTTGAAGCCGTTCACCGTGCTGTCACGCCACAACAGACGATTGCCGTTGTAATACGTGATGCCCTTGAAGGCCAGTTCCTTTTGGGTGAAAAAATCCTGCCGGTCGGGGAAATCGCGCGCCAGCGCGCGCGACAGCAGGGCGAGGTCGCGTGCGCTCGATTCGTGCCCCGGCTCGGTCAATCCGGTGGCGTTCATGAAACGGGTTTTTGTCATGCCGAGCCGCCTGGCTTCGCGGTTCATGCGTTCGACAAACGCCGCTTCGCTGCCGTCGGTCGCCGTCACCAGCGTGAGCGTGGCGTCGCTGGCCGACTGCACCAGCATCGCCTGCAGCAGGGTGTCGACGCTCACCTGGTCGCCCGTCTCGAGGAATACGCGCGCGCCGTCTGCCTGAGTGGCGGCTTCCGGCACAGTCACGGTCTCGCCCAGGCTCAGCTTGTTCTTACGGATGTCACCCAGCAGCACGTAGGCCGTCATCAGCTGCGTCAGCGAAGCCGGCGCCAGCGGCAGGTCGGCCTGATACGCGGCCAGTTCGCGTCCGCTGGCCTGGTCGATCAACACCCAAGCGCGTGCCGTGATGCCGGCAGGCGCCGCCCACGCAGAGGCAGAAAGCAACAACGCCAGCCCCAACCAGACTATTTTCATGCTTACCCTCTTAATCAATCGCGTCTGACCAGGACTGCATTCAGGTCGAGACGTTCCCGCACCCGCGCACGTTCCGCATGCGCCGCGTCGTCGCCGGGATAGGGTCCAAGCTGCACGCGATGCTGGGTGCCGTTGAGCACCACGCGCGTGCGGCTGGCGTCGAGTTCAAGCGCACGAGTCAGGCGGTCGAGCAGTTGCCGTGCATTGTCGGCGCGCGAAAACGCGCCCACCTGCAGGTAGACCCCCTCCTTGAGCGCTTCGCCCTGGGTGTCGTAGGCGGCGGGGTCAAGGCTTTCCACCCGCACCCGCGCGCTGCCGCTCCCCAGATAGCCCAGCTTGTGCGCGGCGGTATACGACAGGTCGATGACGCGCTTGCTGTGAAACGGCCCGCGATCGTTGATGCGCACCACCACGGACTTACCGTTGCCGAGCGCAGTGACCCGCGCATAACTCGGGATCGGCAGGGTGGGATGCGCAGCGGTCATGGCATACATGTCGTACAACTCGCCCGACGCGGTTTTTTTGCCGTGGAAGCGGCGGCCATACCACGAGGCCAGCCCTTCCTCGCTGTATCCGCGGCGCGTAGTCTGCGGCGTGTAGGTGTTGCCCAGCACGATATAGGTGCGGTTGGCGAAGCGGTGCAGCGGTTCATTGCGCGGCACCGCGTCGGGAATGGCGTCCAGATTCGCCGGCGGACTGGCCTGCGGGCCGTCGTCGAGGTAATAGCCGCCGCCTTTCGGTGCGGTGGAGGCCTGCTTGGCGGGCGGCGTGCTGCCGCAACCGGCGAGCGCCAGAACGACGGCAAGCATGCCCAGGATCGGTATCGATGTTATATTCATGGCAACATTTTATCGCGTCACGATTTATTGAGCTGGCGATGCGTCGCCACGCTCATCAGGATGCCCATCCCCAACAGCAGCGTGATGAGCGCGGTTCCCCCGTAGCTCATCAGCGGCAACGGCACGCCCACCACCGGCAGAATGCCCGACACCATGCCCATGTTGACGAATGCATAGGTGAACAGATTGAGGCTCAGTGTGGCCGCCATCAACCGTCCGAACAACGTCGGTGCGCGCGCCGCGATCACCAGCCCGCGTGCAACGATCGCCAGATACAGCACCACCAGGAAAATCGCGCCGACGTAACCGAATTCCTCGCCGAACACCGCAAACACGAAATCGGTCGTGCGTTCGGGAATGAAGTCGAGCTGGGCTTGCGTGCCCTGCATCCAGCCCTTGCCGAACAGGCCGCCCGAGCCGATCGCGATGGTCGACTGGATGATGTGGTAGCCGGCGCCG
>JAUXVT010000003.1 GCA_030680405.1 Thiobacillus sp.
GCTCCTTTCGAATCAGAAGGGGCGATCAGGTTTGGGGTTCTTGCCGGCCCTCGCCGCACGCACCCGTGGCGCAACGGGCGGGTCGGCAATCGCCATCGGAGCGGGCGTGTCGGCAGGCAATGTGCCGGGGTCGCGCGTCAGGGCCGCAGCCGGGGTCGAGGACAGCGCGCGATCGAGCATCTCGGTGATCGCGACCGCGACCTGCGCGCCGGTCCAGGCCTGGCCGGGGTCGAACCACTTCTGCACCCAGTTCGCCATGCCCATGGCGGCGAAGATCACCAGCTTGGGCGAGCAGGCGACGACGCTGCCGTCGGCGATGCCTTCCTCGACCAGGGCGCGCAGGCCACGCTCGAACTCGTCGCGCTGCTTCACGATCCGGGCGCGGTCCGCGGGGCGCATCGCGCCTTCTTCGAGCAGCACCACCGCCGAGCCGTGGTCGCCGATCAGCCACAGCAGGTAGTGGCGCAGCGCCAGCACCGCCTTTTCGCGCCCGTTGCGCCCGCTGCGCGCACCCAGCGCCAGCCCCTCCAGCGAGACCGTCATCGCCAGTTCGTGGCAGCGGTAGAGCAGTTCGCGCTTGTCCTTGACGTAGTAGTACAGCGCCGCCTTGGTCAGGCCCAGGTTGCGCGCGATCGCGTCCAGCGAGGTGCCGTGGTAGCCGGCACGGCCGAAGGCATGCGCAGCTTCGCGCACCAGCACGTCGAGCTTGATCTGGCGGCGCTGCTCCAGGCCGGGCAGCGCCGACTTCCAGACGCCCGGATCACCTGCCTTGCTTGCCATTCCGACCCCGAACTGCCATCACGCCCCCTGCCTGCTTCACAAAACGCCCTGCCCCGCCCTGCCCCGCCCGGCGCCGGCCGCTGCGGCGCGGCGCGCCTGGTGCGCGCCCGGCAGGCGCCCATTTCTAACAGGCGATCAGGGAATTGTCCATATGGACAAACTGTTAACCGTTCGGTAGATTAGGACCCAAGGCCATTGCCAAGAGCGTCGCGCTGGCATTGCCGTCTTTCACCCCTGAACGGCTCTGCCGAACCCCGGGAGCTGCACCATGTTCATCACCACCGAGCACGACCAGTTGCGCAGCACGGTGCTGCGCTTCGTCGAG